>NZ_JAODNK010000061.1 GCF_025465275.1 Nocardia sp.
GCGTCGGCGACGACAACGCCCCGGCACCGGTCCTGCCCAGTGCGGCACAAGCCTTGGACGAAGGCGCGATCTCCCTCGACCACGTCCGGGTGATCCGGGCCGTGATGAACCGCCTGCCCGACAACGCCAGCGCCGCAGACCGCGACTACGCCGAAGCACAAATGGCCCACCACGCCCGCACCCTGGACCCGACCCACCTGCCCCGCATCGGGGAGATCGTCCTGAACACCTTGGATCCCGATGGCACCCTCACCGAACACGCCGACCGCCAACGCCAGCGCTCCGCCTCCGTCGGCCCGCAACGCTACGACCTGATGTCCACCCTCACCGTCGAGCTGACCCCCGACGCGCGGTCGGCGTTCGACGCGGTCATGGCGAAACTCGCCCGCCCGGGCATGTGCAACCCTGCTGACAAGGAAAGCCCGTGGGCCGACGACGGACAGCTGCCCCCGGACCTGCTCAAGGCCTGCGCCGCCCGCGACGAGCGCACCAAGGTACAACGCCAGCACGACGCGTTGCTGGCGGTGCTGCACCCGGACTTCAACCCCGCCAAACTCGGTTCGCATCGTGGGTTGCCGGTCGCGACGATCCTGACGATGAGCATCGAGGACGTCGAACGCGCCGCAGGAGTAGCCACTTTGGCGACCGGGGGCAGTGTCCCGGTCCAGGACGCAGTCAAGTTGGCGGCCCGCCGGTCCAAGACGTTCGTCCTGGTGAAGAACAAGAACGGCATGCCCCTGCACATCGGGGAAGCCCGGTTGGCGAACCCGGCACAACGATTGGCATTGACCGCCACCGAACGCGGGTGCACCCGCCCCGGCTGCACGGCCCCGGCGAGCATGTGCGCGGTGCATCACGTGACCGAGTTCAGCAAGGGCGGCCGCACCGACATCGAGAACCTCACCCTGGCGTGCGATCACTGCCATGCCCTGGTCAAGGACGGCCCACGCGGCTGGACAACGATCAAACTGGGTCCGGAGTCAGACTTCCCGGGCCGTACCGCGTGGATCGCTCCTGCCCATGTCGACCCGTCCGGGACTGCGCAGGTCAATCACCTGCATCACCCCGGTGAGATGCTGACCGCTGTCCCGCCGTCGGTGCGCGCCCGCACATTCTGTAATCCGGCTCGCCCGCAACCGGTTCGCCCGCAACCGGTTCGGGACCGGGCCGCCAACCGCACCACCACACCCCCGGCGCGACAATAGATTTCCCGCCTTCGTGTCACCGGGGACTGCCCCGAGATCGGTTGACTCGCTGAGTCAACCGAACCGAGGGCAGTCCCGGGTACCCGATTCATCCTCCACAGCTAGGAGTGAACCTGCGGTTCCAGCGGGGGCGACCGGCTGTGGTTCCGTTCTAGAGAACAGACAATGAATTCTGCTGCTGTGCGAGGGCGGGTACCGGGCGTCGAGGTGGGCGGCTACTGGAGCCCGGTGACCTTATGATTTGGGCGTTCTACGCGCCTGAACTGGCGTTTCGTGGTTGGTGCGGAGTCTGTCGGTGTTGCGTGTCAGTATTTGCCCTCAGACGCGGGACGGAGGGTTCCGAGCACTGAAAGAGGGGTGGGGACATGGCAATTCGCTGTTTGCTCAAGAATGCGCATCGTACGGCGCTCATCGGCGCGGTTCAGTTGGCGATCGTGGTCGGGGCGTCTGCGGTCACGGCGCATGCGGACACGAGCCCGCTGACCACGTGGTGCAACCTGAATTTGGGGCAGGGCAAGGCGGAGGTCCTGGCCGCGATGGGAACTCCCAACGGCAGCCAGGCGGATTCCGTCGCGCAGCTGTGGACGGAGATGTCTCCGAGCTCGACCAGCGCCGAGTGGGACACTTCCGGAGCTATCTTGCTGGCGGGATTCGACAACGGCAACACCGTGCACTTGATGGCCTACGACGCGAAGTACGGCGGAGCCAGCCCGATCGGCGCACCAGGTATCACCTGTGAACCGTTCCGCAATCAGAACTCCTAGGGTGTGACTCCCCATCGTTCAGCGATTCAGTCGTGATAGCAATTGGGGTCCAACGGAATTGGCTCAGACGGGCAGTCGGCGCACTACTCCCGACTGACCGCCTTCCGAATCTCCGCTGCTACCGAGGCGGCGTCGCCGAGCGCCGACTACGGCGGTCAATGTCCTTGGCGGTCAATGTTGTTGGGGCGGCCTTGGGCGTTTCGGCGGCGCCACTCGGCGGCTAGCCATACGGCTCCGGATAGGTAGAGGACGGCTGCGATTATGGCGGCTGCGATTGCACGGCCGTCGAAACCGTTGGCCGCGGCGATCAGGGACAGGGCAGTCGCTATGAGGCCGAGGCCCAGCAAGGCGAGTCCGGGGAGGTTGTAGTTGTCTTCGACGCCCTCGTCGGCGTGGGTTCGCGGCATACGGAATCGGCGAGAGAGGTGCCGACCCAGCGCCCGTCGGCGTTGATCTCGGGTTCTGTGCTGCTCGATGCTCATAACAAGGCCTCCGTTCGTGACGACTACTGCGGCATACCTTCGGAGAGCTACCTCGTCTGCAGGTGTCGAAGCAGCACGCCATCACGGAAGCGAGGAAATCAGGGCGAGGCATCGCAATTCGACAGCGCGGCCGCCGAGCGCAACACGCCGGGCGGCGGGCAGCGGTGATTCGCCGATAACCGTGTCGGCAACGACATGGGTTGTATAACTTTACTGGCGGTAGGTTCTCGCGGGTAGGCTTACCGGTCGGCAGAACAGTCGGCTCGCGCAGCGCCAAGGTGTCGGAGGTGGCGAAGTGACGATTCGCGTGGACGGATCGATCGGGCAGCGGGAGAACAGTCGGTGAGCAGCGAGAACCGCGAATTGAGCGTGCGGACCACCTCGATCGATTCGGCAGTGGTGCTATCGGTGTCGGGCGAGGTCGATATGGTCTCGGCGCCCAAGCTTTCCGCCGCGGTGGCCGAATCGCTGGCCACCGTTTCGCAATTGCTGATCCTGGACCTGTCCGAGGTGGGATTCTTCGGCTCGGCAGGACTGAGCGTGCTGGTCGAAGCCCTGGAATCGGTGGGAGGCCGGGAGCTACGCGTGGTCGGATCGGTGCCGGTGCGGCGTCCTATCGAACTCACGGGGCTCGACGAACTGCTCGAGGTGTACGACACCCTCGATGCGGCCCTGGCCGGCAAGTCGTAGCTCGGGTAAACACCCGCCCCGCAAGCACTCACAGCGCGAAATGCATCTGCAGCGTGTTGCCCAGCGGTGTCGTGTGCAGGCGAACCAGATCGCTCAACTGGTTGATCAGCAGTAGTCCGCGCCCGCCGATTCGGTTCGGCGGCACGGGGATACGGCCCGCGAGCGGGTCGGCAATGCACCCGTTGTCCTGCACTCGGCACACAACCTGGGTCTCCTCGACCCACAGCGTGAGAGCGCCGGAGCCGCCGCCGTGCACCACGGAGTTGGTAGTCGCCTCCGCCACAACAAGTTCGAGATCGATCGCGCGGTCGGCTGTGATACCGGCGCTCCGCGCGAACCCGGCGGCTGTATGCCGCGTATTCGCGAGCGAGGCTTCGTCGAACGCGATCACGGTGCTGTCCGGCGGCGCGGCAGGCAGGATTTCATTGTAGGAAGCCAGGATACGACCGGGGTCGTACGAAGCGCTGGCACCCTCACCATGGCTGTCGACAACGACGGGGTGGGTACGAAGCGCGTCGTCGAGCACAACCTTGTCGAGCGCCGCCGTGTTGTACGGGCACAGAATCGTCGCCTCCCGCCCGGTGAACGCGGCATTGATGAGCGCCTCGTGCTGCCCACATGCCGGATATTCCAGCTCCGATCGTCCCGCCCAGATCGGCTCACCGACGATCCGCACACTGCGCTGCGGATGCGCATCGGCGAAGGCCCGCTTCACCGAGGGGATGATCCGGCCCGGATTGCGGCCCGCCACAGCCATATCCAGCAGCAGTACCGCTCCGGCATCGGCGCCGAGCGCGTCGCGCACCAGTGCCAAATTCGCTCCGGGTACCGCGACCGCTACCGGCTCGCCGTTCGCGAGTCCGGTGCGAATGAATTCCATTGTGCCCGCGAGATATTCATCACTGCCGCGATAGAAGAACGCGAGATGCAGGAACGGGTCCGAAGGTAGTTCGCCGATGTCAGTTGTCATCAAATCCTTACCTCGATAATGCGCTGCCGCGCAAGCTCAGCCCTGGCCGCCCTCGCTCGCACGGTTCAGCCACCGGAACTCGACCACGGTGGGATACCCGACGACCAATGCGGAATACGAGCCCTGGGTGGCGCTGAGTCCATCGGTGAGTGTGCGCACGATATGCCAGCTCAGGCTGCCGTCCTCCAGAACTGCCTCCGAGGAGGCGACAGCGGCGAGACGGACGCCCAATCCGTTGTGATCGTAAGTCAGGTCACAGTCGAGCACGGAGCCCGGAATCGCATCCTGGATCAAGATGGTGGCCACTTCGTCGAGAGCGAGACGAATGTCATTGACCTCACCGATTCCGAAGTCGGCCATATGCAGGACGGTTTCAGCGAGCGCGCGCAGCATCATCAGCTGTTCCGGCAACGCGGGCACCTGCAGCCCGATCGTTGTCGGGCCCGAATATGGCTGTGCGGCGCCACCATCCATGTCACCCTCCGTTGTTGCATATTACGCGATCCTCCGGCGCGGGCAGATTACCCTGCCCCCGATTCACCCTGCCCTCGATCGTGCGTTGGGGCCGGTGAATCCGGCCATAGAGATCAGGTCACGTTTGAATAACGGATGATGGGGTATGAAGTACGAGTACGGATTCGATTGGGAGTGAGGAAACTTCATGAGCACGGCGACGTTTCAGCCCGGAGAACCCCGCCAGACCCGCAACAACGGAGACACCTACGACAATATCGAGCCCCGGTTCGAGAAGCTGGCCGCACTTCCCGCGGCCGACCCGAATCGGGACTCCGTGCGGGACCACATCATCGAGCTGTGCCTGCCGCTGGCCGCACATATCGCACGCCGCTACGACGGGCGCGGCGAAGCGTACGACGATCTCCACCAAATCGCCTGTGTGGGGTTGGTGCAGGCCGTGGACCGCTTCGACGCCTCGCGGGGCAGCACGTTCCTGTCGTTCGCGATCCCCACGATCATGGGTGAGGTCCGCAGGCACTTCCGCGACCGCACCTGGGCGCTGCGGGTACCACGCCGCGCCAAGGAGCTGCAGCAGCAGCTCGGGCCGGTGACAGAGGTGCTGGCACACCGGCTGGGCCGCTTCCCCACCGCCCGCGAGATCGCGGCCGAACTCGGCGTCGATGTGATGGACGTCACCCAGGCCATGGTGGCGCGCAATGCCTACCAGGCCGGCTCCCTCGATGCCGCACGCACCGGCGGCGACGATTCCGCACTGCGTCCCATTGCCGAAACCCTCGGGACCGACGAGCCGTGCTACCAGCTGCTCGAGGAGTCGATGTCGGTGCGGCCGCTACTCGCCGCGCTGCCCCCGGCCGACCGTCAGCTGCTGGTGTGGCGATTCTTCGAGAATCAGACCCAATCGCAGATCGCCGAGCGGCTGGGGGTCTCGCAAATGCAAGTGTCGCGCAAGCTCACGCGGGTGCTGTCGCTATTGCGTGAGCAAGCACTCGACCAGGGAACCTCTGCGGCGGAACGGATTCGGGTCGCCTGAGCCTGGCCTGCACCTCGCCGGAACTAGCTGGGCAGGCGGACGATCTGCACGAAGAAATCGTCGATATGCTTTATCGCAGAGACGAATTGGTCAAGATCGACCGGTTTGGTGACATACGCGTTGGCGTGCAGTTTGTAGCTCCGCAGAATGTCTTCCTCGGCCGCCGACGTGGTGAGTACGACCACCGGGATGAGCGACAGTTCCGGATCGGTCTTGATTCTGCTCAGCACCTCGTGGCCGTCGTACTTCGGCAAATTGAGGTCGAGCAGGATCAGATCCGGGCGCGGGGCCTGCACGTGATCGCCACGGCGGTACAGGAAGTCGAGCGCTTCCTCCCCGTCGCGGGCGACATGCACCGTATTGCCGATCTTATTGTGCTCGAACGCTTCCAGGGTCATGAGCTCGTCTCCCGGATCATCCTCGACCAGCAGGATATCGATGGGTCGTCCGAGTTGCGTCACGCGGGGAGCTCCTTGTCGAGTGCTTCGGACCGCTGCTCGGCATCGAAGAGAGTGAAGACGATGCGGGTGCCGCCGGTGTACTCCTGATCGATCCAGATCTGGCCGCCGTGGAACTCCACAATCTTCTTACACAGGGCCAATCCTATGCCGGTCCCGCTGTATTCGTCGCGACTGTGCAGCCGCTGGAAGATCACGAACACCTTGTCCGAGAACTCGGAGGCGATGCCGATACCGTTGTCGGCGATCGAGAACCGCCATCCGGGCACCTCGCCGGGCTCTGGTTCACATTCGATCTGCACGACCGGCGGGCGATCGGGATCCCGGAACTTGACCGCATTCGCGACGAGGTTCTGCCACAGCATGATCAATAGTGTGGGATCACCGACGATTTCGGGCAGCCGATCGGGCCGCCGGACCTCTACGTCCGTGTCCTCCAGCGCCGAAGCCAGGTTGGCGATCGCCTTGTCCACCGTCTGATCGATCTCGACCCGGGTGATGTGGTCGCTGACCCGGCCGACCCGCGAGAAGGTGAGCAGATCGTTGATCAGCACCTGCATCCGTTTCGCGCCGTCCACCGCGAACTCGATGTATTGCGTTGCGCGCTCGTCGAGTTGATCGCCGTAGCGCTTCTCGAGCAGCTGACAGAACGAGGCCACCTTGCGCAGCGGCTCCTGCAGATCGTGCGAGGCGACGTAGGCGAACTGCTCCAGCTCGGCATTGGATCGGCGCAACTCCATGGCCTGGGCATCCAGATCGGCGGCCTGCCCGGCCAGCAGGGTCTCCTTGATCCGCGAGGCGTCGAGCTCGGCGACAATCCGGCGGCGCATACCCTCCACCGCCTCCCCCACTGCCATCAGGTCGGCGGGTCCGCCGGCGGTGATGCGACGGCCGAAGTCACCGTTGGCGACGTCCAGGGATGCGTTCTCCAGCGCACTGAGCGGGCGAACGATCAAGCGCCGCACCAGAACTGTGAGCGCCACGGCCGTCAGCAGGAAGGCCGCGACCATGCCGGTCAGCGCGACATCGCGCGCGGTGCGCTTTCGATCGAGGTCGGCCTTGTCCCGTACCACGGCACCGGCCAGATTCGTGTTCTGGGTGGCGAAATGCGTACGGAGATCATCGAACAACGCTTTGCCACGGGCCGTGGCGACAGGGTCGACCGGGTGGATCGCGCCCGGAGTGACGGTGGCCAGCAGTGGATCGGCGAAGTCGTGACGCCAGGCCTGCGCGGACTGCTCCACCGCATCGACATCTGCCAGCAGCTCCGGGTGATCGCGCAGCAGCTCCCGTAGCCGAGCCGCGGCGCGCGCCTCATCCTGGTTGCCCTGCGTGTACGGGTCGAGAAACTGCGGATCGGCGGTGAGCGTGTAACCGCGAACGCCGGTCTCCTCGTTGGCAAGCGCACCCTGCAGCCGATACGCCTCGGTGGCCGCGGGCTGGATCTGCCGGGAGAGCCGGTCCGAGACGGTGGCGGCATGCGCGGTGGCGACTGTCAAAAAGCCGGTGCCGACGAGCTCGACCAGAACCATGAGCGCGAGAACGAGGTGGAACCAGGCCTGCACCGTCATACGCCCGGCCCGGCTGATCTTGCGGTCGGGAAGGCTCATGGTCCGTCCTGAGCTCGAGTTTCGTCGGTCCACTTCAGATAGAGCGCCGCGATATCGTCTGCCAGACCGCCCTGCCGCTCGGCCAATTCCTCCGCCCGTCCGATGAGCTGGTCCAGGAAATCGTCGGGCCGCTGGGCGGTGACCGCGCGTGCCAAGGCCAGCAGCCCCTCTTCGCCCAGACGCTCGTTCCCGGGACCGGTATGCCCCTCGAACAGACCGTCGGTGAACAGCACCAGACCGGCGCCCGGCGGCAGGGCTAGTTCGCTGATCGGCCAATCCGCTTGTCCTGGCATGAATCCCAGAGCCGGACCGCCCGGAACCTCGAGCCATTCGACGCCGCGATCGGTGTGCATCAGCATGCCTGGATGCCCGGCGCGCATCACCTGCACCACATGCCGGCGAGGGCGCAGGACCAGCGTGGTCACGGTGGCGAAGGTATGCCGTCCGGTGCGTTCGGCGAGCAGCATCTGCTCCAGCAACTGCAGCTGCCTGGCCCCGGTGATCTCGCTCAGAACCAAAGTGCGCCAAGCCAATCGCAGCGCAACGCCGGTTGCGGCCTCATCGGGTCCGTGGCCGGACACATCGCCGATCAGCACGTGGACCGTACCGTCGGCGTCCTGCACCACATCGTAGAAATCACCGCCCAGCAGCGAGTGTGCCCGGCCGGGACGATAGCGCGACACCACGTCGACGACCTGGTCACTCTGCAGCAGTGGGGTCGGCAGCAGACCGCGTTCGAGCCGGGCATTCTCCTGGGCGCGCATCTGCCCGGCGCGCAGCGCGACCGCGGCCCGCTCGGCCTCCTTGCGCTGAATCGCGTATCGCACTGCGCGACCGAACAATTCCGGCTCGACACGACCCTTGACGAGATAGTCCTGGGCACCCGCGGACATCGCGGCCAAACCCGTTCGCTCCTGGTCGAGTCCGGTCAGGACGACAACGGCCACCTCATCGGTCACCGCGCGGATCCGCTCCAGGGCCTCGAGGCCGCGCGCATCGGGAAGATGCAGGTCCAGCAGTATGCAGTCGGGTGGGTCGGCGGCGAGACTCGCGCAGGCCTCCGCCAGCGTCCGCGCCCACTTCAGATGCAGGCCGGGCGCGGCGTCCGCGACCAGTTCCTCCACCAGTAGCGCGTCGGCACGGTCGTCCTCGACCAGGAGCACGGTCGGACGCCGATCCGCTCGCTTCGCCTCCGGCGGGCGGCCGGCGGGTGCGGTCGAATTACCCACTGTGACAGCCGGGGTTGCGTGTTCGCCGATATTGCCGGGTCGGCCGTATTGCCAGCTGGACATCGATCGCGGCCTCCTTCCGGACGCCCACCTTCTCATATCCGCGGCCGGGCGGGAACCGGACCTGTCCCGAACAGAATGCGAGGCTGGGTCATACGTGCCGCAGGGTACCCCGGACCCCGTGACATGCGGCGTGCCGGGCAGTTCGCCCGGCACGCCGATCCACTGATTCCGCTGCAGCAGCGGGGAGTTACTGCCCCTGCTGGAATGCGCGCTGACGCTGCTCCTCGAGAGCGGCCACGGCACGCTCCTTCTCGGCGGCGGCTTCGTTCTGCGCCACCCCGCGCTGCGCCTCGGCCTTGTCCTGCTGGGCCTTCCCCTCGCCCCGCAGATCATCGCTTCCGAAAATAGCGCCGGCGGCTTCCTTCAGTTTGCCCTTGACGCTTTCGACGACGCCTTCGATGCCTTCGCTGGGACCGCTCTTGTGCTCGGACACGAGTTCTCCTCCAACCTGGTGTGTCGCTATGGACATAGACCGTGATACCCGGGCTGCACTGTCTCAATCGAAAATCCGTGAATATGTCGCGAATTCCCTTGTACCAGAGGTTATTTCGCAGGAATGCGACCAATATGCTGGAAGTCGGCGGGAACACTCATCGGATCACTCCCGGTGCTCTGCGGCCCGATCGCGAATCGCGGTGGCGAGCTGCGCACCTCGATCCTGTGTGGTCGAAACCAGTTGCGAGCCATGGTCACGGACGAGCTCGGCCAACTCGGCGGCCCGTTGCTTCGCGACCTCGCCCAGCTCTCCCCCGCGCTCCTTGACCACGTCGGCGACGTCCGCACCGCGCTCCTTGACGACCTCGCCGAGCTCCGCGCCACGCACCTTTACCACGCCACCGAGCTCCGCGCCGCGCTCCTTGACCACGTCGGCGACGTCCGCGCCGTGGTCCTTGGCGAATTCCGTCAGTTGCGCGCCATGCAGCCGGGAGGCTGCCACCAACCCGGTGCTCTGCGCCGCGATGCCTTCCGCCAGCGTGTGCAACGGCCGCCGCGAGTGACCGCCGGTGTCGCCCGCGGCGATCATCAGACCGCCGAGCAGGCTCACATCCTTGAGGAAGGCCGTGCGTTTGGCCGCACGCCGATCGGGGTCGTCCTCGACCCAGAAGTCCTGCTCGGTGACGGTGGCCGGGATGACCGTCGCCGCCAGCAGTGCCGCGGCGAGGCGGGGGAACCGCCCGGTGGCGAGCATCAGCGCGCTGCCGACCTGAACTGCGGCATTGACCTGCACCAGACGCTCGGGATTCGACAGTTTCGCCGCGTACTGGTCGGGCAGCACGCGCTGCACCTGCTGTACGCGGGCGGCGGCGGCCTTGCTCCGAACCTGCGGATGTGTGAGGGCATCGACCCCCTCGACAAGGAATGCGGTCGCCAGCAAGGGCCGGGCGAGTCTTCTCATCAACATTACGGATACTTCCTTCCGCTCTGGTGTATCGCGACGACCGGTGATCAGACCTTCCGAACGAGGCGCTGCAGTCAACGCAATAGCCGCAATTCCAGTGTTCAAACACGCTTGTTTCGCCGCCTCCTGGACACCTCGGCCCACAACACCGCGCGGAGGGGGTAATCTGCGAACTGGTTGAGACGACAGCCGAAACAGGCCCTTCGGAGGTTTTGCCATGTCTCCGGCCGTTCTGCTGCCCGGTCGTGCCGACCGCCGATTCCTCAGCATCCGCAATGCATTGATCCTGACCCGGGCGGTGTTTCCCCCCGACCGCACCGGGTACGTCCACCGGCAGGAGGAAGACGACATCGAGCGAGAACGACTGCCTACCAGTACCCAGGGGCGATTCATAGTGACCGAGCTACCACCAGCACAGCACACCGGGAACGGGAAGATTTCGGCCCGTTCGGCTACGGCCGGGCTGCGGCTCGTCCATTCGGACAACCAGCGCAGCAGTCCCGTACTGCCGGAATTCACGTCCCCGGCCACCTCGATCGGAATTCGGGTGCCGGCCGGACTGACACAGCTGACCATGCTGCGGGCGCTCGCCGAAACCGTCTGCCTCATCGCGGATTTCACCATCGATGCGGCTACCGATATCCGGGTCGCACTCGATGAAGTCGCCACCACGCTGATGCTGGCCGCGGTGCCGCGGGCTGAGATCGAGTGCGAGTTCACCTACGACGAACGTGCCATGACAGTGCGCGTCGCCTCGGTCTCACACACTGCCACCCCCTTCGACGAACGCGAATTCGGCTGGAACATGCTGCACGCGCTGACCGATTCGATCCGGACCATCCCCCAGCCCTTCGACACCGGCGCCTCCGGTTTCCCGATAGAGGTGACCTTTCACCGCAGCCAGGACGGCCTCCATGGATGACAATGGCTACGACAATATCGAGCCGGCTCTGGAAGAGCTGACGCGCGCGATCGAAGATCTCGACCCGCAGCGAGACATGCTGCGCAACAGGGTGATCGAGCGCTGCCTGCCGCTGGCTGATCATATCGCCCGCCGATTCTCCGGGCGCGGCGAATCGTTCGAGGACCTGCAGCAGACCGCGCGCATCGGGCTGCTGCACGCCATCGACCGCTTCGACGTCTCCTACGGTGCGCCGTTCCTGTCCTTCGCCATCCCGACGATCATGGGCGAGGTGCGCCGGCACTTCCGCGATTACACCTGGGCGGTGCGAGTTCCACGGCGCACCAAGGAAATCCAGCTGCGCATCGGCGGCACCATCGAAATCCTGGCCCAGCGTTTGGGCCGCCTGCCCAAGGCCCGGGAAATCGCGGACGAGCTGGGCGTCGACCTGCTGGAGATCACCCAGGCCCTCATCGCGGCCAATGCCTACCAGGCGTCCTCACTCGACGCGGTCATCGCCGACGACGGCGACAGCTCGCCGCTGCCCTTACGCGAGACACTCGGTACGCCCGAGCCGGACTACGAGTTGATCGAGCAAGCGATGACTCTCCGTCCGCAACTCGACCAACTGCCCGAACGCGAACGGCGCGTGCTCATCATGCGTTTCTTCGAATGCCGGACCCAGAAGCAGATCGCGGACCAGCTCGGCGTCTCCCAGATGCAGGTCTCCCGAATCCTGTCCAAGACTCTGGCACAACTACGCGAGGGCGCTCTAGAGGACTGATCCGGCAGAGCTCCGGTAGGCCACCACCCGGCCCGCCACCGAGAAGCGCAATTCTGTTGCCTCACCGAGGACTTCGCCGTCGGCCGCCACTGCAACCGGGTCACTCAGGTGGACGGTCAGCTCGGGAACCTGCCGCTCGCCGTACACCCTGCTGTGCGCGATGGCGGCCAGCGACAGCGCCACGACCGCACGGGTCCGGGAGAAGCGCAGATCGGCTCGAAGCCACCGCACGTCCAAAAGCCCCGTGTCCATATGGGATCGGAATGCGGGGACCGCACCGTGCGGGAGGTACGGGCCGTTGCCCACGAACAGGAACCACACCTCATGCCAGCGATCGCCCAGCCGCACCCGGATCGGCTGGGCACGGCGCAGCATCACTATGAGCGCGGCCGCGAAGGCCGGCCATTTGCCCCACCGGCCTTGCCACTTCTCCCGCAGCCGCACCAGATCCGGATAGCCACCGATGCTGGCGGTATTGATGAAACAGGTGGTGCGCGAACCGTTCTCGGTCTTCATCTCCAGGCCACCGACGGAAACCTCCACCGCCGCACCCGAATTCACTGCCTCGACGGCCCCACCCAGGTCATTGACACCGAGATCACGAGCGAAATGGTTCAGGGTGCCGCCGGGGACAACAACCAGCGGAAGCCCGTGCCGCAGCGCAACACCGGCGGCCGCGGTGACCGTCCCGTCCCCACCCACAGCTCCCACCGCCAGCACCTGTTCGGTACCCGTGACGAACAACCCTTCGGCTCCCGCGGCACGCCTCTGCACGGCGCCCGCCACGAGCGCTTCCTCCAATTGCTCGGCAGCATCGCGCCCACGCTCGGCACGCAGCACGGTGGCAGCGGGCAGCGCGGACACCACGTCGCCGGTGGGATCGTAGTTGGCAGCACCCGACCCCGAATTCACCAGAATCACCAGTCCCGCACCGTCCTTCAGTGCGGGTGCATCGAGTACCCCGCGCGCGGCGGCTTCGTCGATGGGCCGCACCGGCCACCATCGGCGAGTCGCCCATGCCACAGCGGAACCCACTGCGGCGCCGGCCACCACATCCGATGCCCAGTGCACCCCGGTGTGCACTCGCGAGTAGGCGACCGTCGCGGCCAGCGGGGCGACAACCAGCGCGGCGCGCGGACTCTCCATGGCGACAGCCGTTGCGAAGGCCACCGCGGTGGCGCTGTGGCCGGAGGGAAAAGAGGAGGACGACGGAGCATTGATCAAGCGCCGGAACGGCGGCAGCAGATCTGCCGCCGGACGCCGGCGAGCGAACAATGTCTTCAGCACCAGATTGGCTGTCAGACTCGCCCCGGCGACCGAAACCACACCACGGAGGGCAGCCCGCCGCGTAGCGCCCTGCTGGGCGGCCAGTACCACTGCGACCCCCGCCCACAGCAGACCGTGATCCGCACTGCTGGTCAGCCGGAGCATCCCATTATCGACGGGCGATGCCGGAATCCGGGCTACAGCGCCACTGATCGCCCTATCGACAGTGCCGACCCGATAGAACTTGCGGCTCAACCATCCAGTCACCCAATTGAAACTACCGCCCCGGCGCACAAACAAACGGTCCGGGCAATAAGGGAAACGCACTCAACTGCGAGAAGTTCTGAGCCATCGGAATTCGACGACGGTCGGATAACCGACGGCCGGGATCGCGGCAAGCTCCTTGACCGTGCGCACCGAATCGGCCAGTGTGCGCACGATATGCCAGCTCAGGCTGCTGTCGTCCAAGGCCGTCGCCGTGGACGCGACTGCGGCGACCCGCACGGTCACACCGTCGGAGTCGTAGGTCAGATCGCAGTCGAGCGCCGTGCCGGGGATGGCATCACGGACCAACAGCGTTGCCACCTCGTCGAGGACGAGCCGAATGTCGTTCACCTCACCGATATCGAAGTCGGCCAGCAGGGTCACCGTTTCGGCGAGTGCGCGCAGCAGGGTCAGCTGCTGCGGCGCCGCCGGCACCTGCAGACCCACTGTCGTCGGGATCGAATGGTCATGTGGGAAGCCATCATTCATGCCGTCCTCCGTTCTCGCATACTTGGCTCATTCCGGTGGGTCGCGCGGTGGCAGAATCGGTTCCTGATCGGGCGAACCGCCCTGTTCCAGGCGCCGGCCACGGGCCAGCTCCGCATCGAACTGCGCGCCGAGCAGTACCGCGACATTGGTGAGCCACAGCCAGATCAGGAACACCATCGCACCGGCGAGCGACCCGTAGACCTTGTTGTAATTGCCGAAATTCGTGACGTAGCCGGCGAATCCAGCCGAAGCGGCGATCCAGAGCAGCACCGCGAGCACGCTGCCGGGCGTCAGCCAGCGCCAGCCCAGCTGGCGGGCATTGGGCGCCAGCCAGTACAGCATCGCCAGCACCACACTGACCAGCACCGTCAGCACCGGCCATTTCGCGATATTCCAGACCGTCACGCCCGCCGAGCCGACCCCGAGCCAGTGCCCGATCCGGTCGGCGACGGTGCCGCTGGCCACAACACCTATGCCGCACAAGGACACCAGCAGCATCATCGCCGTGGTCAGTCCCAGCCGAAGCGGGAGAGTTTTCCATATCGGGCGACCCTCCGCGGTCCCGTAGATCGAATTGACCGCACGGATGAAGGCTCCGATGTAGGTGGAGGCCGTCCAGAAGGCCGTGACCAGACCTGCGATGGCCAAGGGACCGGCCAGCGATCGCGCACCGTCGAGTTCCTTGATCGCGCCCACCAGCAGCGCCGTTCCGCTGCCCGGGCCGATATCGCGAATGGTGTCGACCAACGATCCGGTGGCCCCGGGCCCGAGCAACCCGAGCACCGAGGTGATGACGAGCAGGCCGGGGAAGATCGACAAGACACTGTAATAGGTAAGCGCCGCAGCCCAATCCGTCAGTTCGTCGTCCCACAGCCGCCGCCCCGTGCGCAGCAGCACCCACCGCCACGACTGCCTGCCCATATCCGTCGGCGCTACCGGCGGATCCTCGGCAGCCGATAACGCTTCGGACATATACGACCTCCAGACGAGGTCCGACTACCCCGCCCGAGTGGCCGCAAACGCCGCGCACTCCGGGAAGGTCAGCGTTTGTCCAGGGAGGGCCGCAGCGTTTCGCGCACGATCAACAGTATGTGGTTGCGCGACAACATCACTGTGCCCGTGCTCCGCGGATCGGACTGCCGCCGCATCCTCGTGCGGCTCCGCTGCGCCGGATGGTCGCCTCGAATGTGCGGAAATGACTCAACCCACTCTCTCCGATTCGCTCGCCGCCCTGCCGAGCTCCGGCTGAGCGCGGATACCCCGGGACTCGCGCCGCAAACAACCTCCGGCACATCGCTGTGCGCTCGGAATTCGCCGATCCGTATCGCGCGTATCGGTCCGCCGATGTGGCGGCGCGTACCATATGCGGCAGCTTCCTATGCTGGTGTCCGGCAGAAAGAGTGACAGACGGTGATAACACAGCCTGGGCGAGTTCCCGGGAATTCCGTAGCACTATCCCCTGGCCAAGGCTCTTTGCGCGTATATTCGACCGGCCGCCCACCCGGCCTGCGCTGTGTCGGCGAAGTCGATTTCACCAACCATGGCGACTGGCAGGCGGCTCTGGGCACACTGCCCACCGCCGACGAAGTTCACCTGGATCCGTCCGAGCTGCGGTTCATCGATACCCACGGAACGCTGATCCTGGTAGAGGCCTCGCAGGGCACAGCATCGGATCGGCGGCTCGTCCTGCACCACCCGCCGGTAGCGATGCTGCGCGTGCTGCGGCAATTCTGGCCTGCCGAGGCGGCTATCGAAGTAGCTCGCTCATGAGCGCGGCCACCACCGATCTCTTCGTTCATCCCGCACTCTTCTACCGCGACAGCGACGAGTATCTTTCCGGCACACTCGGTTTCATCCGGGAGGGATTGGCGCAGGGCGAACCCGTCGCGGTGTCGGTGCCGACCGATAATCTGGCGCTGCTGCGTGCCGAGCTGGGATCGGATGCCGATTCGGTGCGGTTGATGGATATGACGGTCGAGGGCCGCAATCCCGGGCGGATCATTCCCGGCGTGCTGGCGGCCTTCGCGGATGCGCACCCCGCAGTCCGGGTTCGCATTATCGGAGAACCGATCTGGGCGAATCGCTCCGCGACGGAATACCCCGCCTGCGTTCAGCACGAAGCACTGATCAATGCGGCGTTCGCCGGACGCGAGGTCACCATTCTCTGCCCGTACAACACCACGGCGCTACCTCCCGAGGTCTTGGCCGACGCACGCGCAACACACCCCACACTGATCGACAGCAGCGGCGAAAGCGCCAGTAGCGCATACGATCCCGACTACATTGTGGCGTCGTACAACCAGCCGCTGACCGAACCGCCCGCCACCGCCGTGCTGCTCGCATTCGACGGCGCCGCACTCACCGGCATTCGACACCTGGCGGCGGACTACGCCCGGAACGCGGGAATGACCCCGGAGCGAATCGTCGACTTGGAATTGGTCATTGCTGAGACCACCACCAACTCGGTGGTACACGGCGGCGGGAGCGGCACGCTCGCGCTCTGGCTGTCGGAGGGACAGCTGTGCTGCCAGATTCGCGACTCGGGGCATATCACCAACCCGCTCGCCGGGCGGCTGCCCGCGCCCAGGCGAGTTCCCGGTGGCCGCGGCCTGCTGATCGTCAACCAGCTCGCCGACTTGGTGCGCATGTACACCGGCGCGCAGGGGACCACGCTGTACATCCGCCTGCCGCTCGTCTAGTCACGCACTGTGCCAGCCACACACCGTTCTAATCACACACTGTTCTAATCACACACCGTTCTAATCAAACGAAAAGGGTTGGGACAGCGGCACCGAAGTCTCACAAGTAGGGTGACTTGCCAAGCAAGAGCAGTTGGTTCGCGCGGGTGCCCGGTGTCCGGAGGTAGCAAGAAGTGAGCAATGAAGTGAGAGAGCTGGTCCTTCGGACGCGATCGGCCGAAGCCGCGGTGGTGCTGTCCGCGGTCGGCGAGGTCGACATGGTCTCGGCGCCGAAGCTGTCGTCGGCGGTGGCCGAAGCCTTGAGCACCGGCGCGCCAGTGCTCGTCATCGACCTGTCCGAGGTGGGATTCTTCGGTTCGGCCGGGTTGAGTGTGCTGGTGGAAGCGTTGGAGGCGAGCGCCGGACGCGAACTGCGGGTGGTCGCCACGGCACCGGTGCGTCGTCCCGTCGAATTGACCGGGCTCGATGAGTTGCTCGATATCTACGGCACGCTGGAAGAGGCGCTGGCCGTCGACGAGTAGTCGTCCGGCGCTGCGGCAGGGCTATTCTGATCGCAGTTTGAATAGCAGATGCACGGGTAGACCTCCGAGAGTCGGATTCGATCTGGAGTGAGGAACCGTCATGTCCGAGGCGATACTTCCGTCCGAAGCACCCCGGCAGTCGCGTGGAACCGGCGACAGCTACGAGAATATCGGGCCCTGGTTCGAGAAACTGGCTGGTCTGACGGCCTCTGATCCCCAGCATGCGCTGATGCGGGAGCGGATCATCGAGGCCTGTCTGCCACTGGCCGAGCACATCGCGCGGCGCTTCACCGGACGCGGCGAACAGTTCGACGACCTCCACCAGATCGCCCGGCTGGGATTGGTACAGGCCGTGGATCGCTTCGATGTTTCGCGCGGCAGCACCTTCCTGTCCTTCGCAATACCCACGATCATGGGTGAGGTGCGCCGGCATTTCCGGGATCACACCTGGGCGGTGCGGGTGCCGCGCCGCGCCAAGGAGCTGCAGCAGCAACTGGGCCCCGTGACCGAAACGCTGTCGCAGCGGCTGGGCCGCATGCCCACCGCCCGCGAGATCGCCGCCGAACTCGACGTCGAGCTGGGCGAGGTCACCCAGGCGATGGTCGCTCGTAATGCCTATCAGGCCAGCTCGCTGGACACGCCCCGGGCCGACGACGATTCGGGCCCGGCGGCGATCGCGGACACGCTCGGCGCCGAGGAGCCCAGCTATCGGCTGCTCGAGGATGCGATGGCGGTACGCCCGCTGCTGGCGGCGCTGCCCGCGCGGGAACGCCAGATTCTGGTCTGGCGCTTCTTCGAGAATCGAACCCAGGCGCAGATCGCCGAGCGACTGGGCGTCTCACAGATGCAGGTATCACGCATATTGACCAAGACCCTGTCCACGTTGCGCGAGCAAGTTCTCGGCCCCGTCGAAATCGCCCGGATCGCATGAGCATTCAGGAGTGAGCATATGACCACGGTTGCCGAAATGATCGTCACCGCCCTCGCGAACGAAGGCGTGACCCAGATCTGGGGAGTCGTGGGCGATGCCCTCAATCCCATTACCGACGCCATCCGGCGGGAGGATCGGATCGAGTGGATCGGCGTCCGGCACGAAGAGGTCGCCGCGTATGCCGCTGGGGCACAAGCACAATTGAATGGGACCCTCGGTGTTTGCATGGGCACCGTCGGCCCGGGTTCGATTCATCTGCTGGGTGGTCTCTACGACGCCAAGAAGTCACATGCTCCGGTGCTGGCGATCTGCGGTCAGGTACCGACCGCGGATATCGGCAGCGAGTACTTCCAGGAAGTGGACAATGACGCGGTCTTTCGCGACGTCGCCGAGTTCACCGCCACGGTGACCAGTGTGGCCCAGCTGCCGCGCATGTTCGAGCAGGCCGTGAATGCCGCGATGTCGCGGCCGGGCGTAGCGGTCTTGAACGTGCCCGGCGACATAGCGGCCGCGAAGGTCGAGAGTGGTTCGCCCGCACCACGATTCGTCTCGCGCAGCCGCACGATAGTGCCCGGCGGCGCTGAGCTCGCCGAGGCCGCCGACGTCTTGAACGGCGCCGAGAAGGTGACACTGCTGGTCGGCGTGGGCGCACGGGAGGCGCGGGCGGAGGTATTGCAGGTCGCCGAACGCCTGGGCGCACCGATGGTGCTCACGCTCAAGGCCAAAGAGGCTCTCGAACAAGACAATCCGTTCGCAGTCGGCCAGACCGGGCTGATCGGCAACCCGGCCGCCCATGCCGCGCTGGCCGATTGCGATGTCCTGTTCATGGTGGGCACCGACTTTCCCTATACCGACTGGTATCCGACCGGGAAGACGGTCATCCAGCTCGATATGCGGCTCGAGCACATCGGTCGCCGCACGGCGGTCGATGTGTCGCTGGTCGGGCATTGCCGGCCGGCGTTGAGCGAACTGCTGCCCTTACTCGATGACACCACCTCCGATGGGCATCTGAAGACAGCGCAGCACGGCTACCAGACCTGGGTGGAACGCCAGCACCGCTTGGCGGACGCCGGTCACGATCGAAAACTATTGGGCCGGTTGCGTCGTCACCTGGACAACCCGGACGAGTTGATCCGGCCGGAAGCCTTGGCCGCGGCATTGGATACGCACGCCGCCGACGATGCCATCTTCACCTCGGATACGGGTATGTCCACCGTCTGGCTGTCCAGATTCCTCACGCTGCGCGGGAACCGGCGACTGCTGGGTTCCTACAACTTCGGCTCCATGGCCAATGCTCTGCCGCAAGCCCTCGGCGCGCAGGCCCTGGACCGCAACCGGCAGGTGATCGCCTGCTGCGGCGACGGCGGGCTGATGATGCTGCTGGGCGATCTGCGCACCGCCGTCAGCTACAACCTGCCGGTCACGTTCATCGTGTTCGACAATGGCCGGCTCGGCATGGTGAAGCTCGAGCAGGAACAGGGCGGACTGCCGGAATTCGGCACGATCCTGGACAACCCGGATCTGGCGGCCGTGGCAGCCGCGATGGGACTCGAATCGCGGCGGGTGACCGATCCCGAGGCGCTGGACGGCGTTCTCGCCGAAGCACTTTCGCTACGGCGCCCGATACTGCTCGATGTGCTGACCAACCCCGACGAAATCGCCATACCCCCGAAGCCCACGGTGGACCAGGCCTGGGGCTTCGCGATCGCCAAGGTCAAGGAAACGCTCGACAGCCGCGAATAATCTCCTGCCCCTCGGCGGCGCGGTGATCCTGCTGTTCCTGGTCAATCTCGCGACCGGACGACGAGCGGTCCGCTGACGCTCGGCAGTTGCATCGACGGAGTGCGGTCACCCGGTGGTGGCCGCACTCCGCCGGGTCGAGGCCAATGGCAGTGCGACATCCTCGAGTGATTGCCCCTCTGCGTCAACGGCGAGCAGGCGGGCGATCACGCCACCGGAGATCATGATCACCGCGGCGAACAGGTATCCGATGAACAGCCGGACCGGGCGCGAACCGTCGCCGATCAGCGCGCCGTAGAGTACGGGGCCGAGCGCGCCGAAACACTGTGCGATGGCGAAGAATACGGCGATCGCCTTCGCCCGCACCTCCAGCGGGAAGATCTCGCTCACCGTGAGATACGCGGAACTCGCACCCGCCGAGGCGAAGAAGAAGATGACGCACCAGCAGATGGTCTGGGTGATCGCATTGAGCAGACCGGCGTAGAACAGACCCGCCGAAATCGCCAGCAGCACACCGGAGAGTATGTAGGTGCCGGAAATCATCGTGCGCCGCCCGATGGTGTCGAAGAGGTGCCCGATCGCCAGCGGCCCGATCAGATTTCCAATCGCGAAGGCGATCAGATAGATCGGTGTGGCCGACGAGGGCACGTCATAGAACTTCCCGAGCACCAGTGTGTAGGTGAAGAAAATCGCGTTGTACAGGAAGGATTGGCTGATCATGAGGCTCGCGCCGAGGATCGCCCGCGACGGGTATTCGCGGAACAGGACGCGGGTCAGCGCCAGATAGCCGATCTGCGCGGTCGGCTTGATCTCTATGGCCCGGGACTCGTCGACCGGCGGCACGGTGACCCCGGTTGCCGCCACATCACGCTCGATCTCATTGATCGATTCCTCGGCCGCCTCCGAATGCCCGTGCATGATCTGCCAGCGCGGGCTTTCCGGAAGATGGCGGCGCACGAACAGAATCCCCACGCCCAGTACCGGGCCGATCAGGAAGCCGAGCCGCCAGCCCACCGACAGGCTCATATGATTGAGCAGGATGTAGGTGCCGATCGTGCCGATAATCGCACCGGCCCAATAGGTTCCATTGACGGCGATGTCCACGCGCCCGCGAAACCGAGCTGGAATCAGTTCGTCGATAGCGGAATTGATCGCCGCGTACTCGCCACCGATGCCCATGCCGGCAATGAAGCGCGTGAGGTACAGGAAGAGCACCCAGCCGGTGCCGCTGCCCAGTGTGAGTGCGGTGAGGCCACTGCCGATCAGGTAGACGGCCAGGGTGACCAGGAACAGTTTCCGGCGCCCGAGCCGGTCGGAGAGGTTTCCGAACAGCAGCGCGCCGACCACTTCACCGGCCAGATAGACGGTCGCCACCAGGCCGACCGCGGTCGAGGACATATGCAGCGTCTCGGGTTTGGTCAGCGTATCGGCGACCGAACTGGCCACCGTGATCTCGAGTCCGTCGAGAATCCACGCCACACCGAGCGCGACCACCATCCGAGTGTGGAACCTCGACCACGGCAGCCGATCGATCCGCGCCGGAATCAACGTCCGCATCACACTGTTTCCGGCCGCACCGGACACTTCCGCCATCACGACTCCTGAGTCCGAACCGTAGGCTTCGGCTACCCGGCCGTACCGCCGTCAAACAGTCTGCCCAGACGTTCGCTCAGCAGCGTGTAGCGACACCACGCGGTGCAAAGAAATCCGCGGACTCAGTGCTGGCGGGACTCAGTGCTCGCGCAGGACATTCAGTATTGCGGTCAGACCGATCAGGAGACTGCCGCCCGCCACTGCGGAGGTGGTCCAGGACTGCGTCATGACGGCAATGCCGCCGATGAAAAACAGACAGGCCGCGAGCGCCAAAAGGGCTGTTCCCCAGTCGATTCCGACGATACGGGTAGAACTTTCTCGTGTCGTTGCCATAACCATGAGATACCCATCGGCTTGTTATCGAAACGTGACTATCGGGGAATGTTGGCCAACCTGGAGGTTTCATCGGCGCGCTGAACAGCCAATTCGACGGTCCGAACCGCCTGGTTACGAAGCTTGTTCAGCTGCACTCGTTCGGTATCGGGGTAGCGCGTGGTATCGCATTCGACCGACAGGGCTCGTACGCGCCGGCGCAGGCGAGTGGCGCTCTCGAAATCGAGCGGCCGTTCCGCGGTGGCAACTGCGGACTTCAGCCGCAATCTCAACTGTTGCATCTCACCCTCCTCGGATTGCGTGTCTTTCCAAGGGGTTTCCAATACCGACGGCTCCGAAACCGGTTTGTGTCATCGGTATCAGCGGGGCTGACGCAGTACAGTGCTACGCCGTGGGTATCCGCAGGTGAATGGTCAGCAGGATATGGTCGACCGCGGTCCGTGTGCGCGTGCCCACCGGCGGCAGTCCCCGCAACTCCCCCATAAGCTGAGCCGCCAGCGCCCGCAGCTTGGTATTGGTCTCCCGGGAACGCCATTTCAGCACCCGGAACGCCTGGTCCGCGGTCAGGCCGTAGACCACCATGAGCGCACCTTTCGCCTGTTCGATCACGGCCCGCTGCTCGAGCAGTTCGGGAAGCATCTCGTCGAGGACTTCATTGCGCTGATCGGCGAGCCTATCGGTCAGATCGACGTAGTAGCCGGCTGTGCCGACCACCTCGCCGGACTCTTCGGCGACGGCGTCGGACACCACGAGGACCTGATGTTCCCGCCCCGCGGTGTCGATGATGCGGTGCTGGCTCGAGAAGGGCGCGTGGTCGTGCAGTGAGGTGACGAGTACCTCCTCCACCCGCTCCCGATCGTCCGGGTGTTTGTGCGACAGCAGCAATTTCGTGGTGGGTGTCACCGTGCCCGGCTCATAGGCGTGCATGCGCGCCACCTCGTCGGACCATTCCCAGCTCTGATCGGCGAACCGCCGGGTGCACCGATATCCGCCCGCACGGCACCCTACGGTCTCTCGATCTTGGTCTGATTGGGACGGCGGTTCGCGGGTACTGCCTGTTGGACGCTTCCACGTCCCACTACGAAAGGATTCGGCAGTGCCGGAACCCAGAACGAGTACCCTCGATGCGAAGCAGCAGCAGATTGCCGGAAATGCGTTGCGCGCGACCGTGATCGACCTGATCGACCTGTCACTCATTACGAAACAGGCGCGCTGGAACGTCATCGAGCGCGACCTCGGCCCCATTCAGCCGGCGCTCGACGAATTGCTCTCCGTCGTGCGCCGATTCACCGACGCCGCGACCGAACGTGCCGCCGCGCTGGGATTCAGCAATGACGGGCAGGTAGTGACGGTGGTCGAGGATTCGGGGGCACTGGCACTGCCCGACGGCTGGCAGCTCGGCAATGCCGTGGTCGAGGCGATCGTCGACAATCTCGCCATCGTGATCGCGCGGCTGCGCGGACGAACAAATGCGACAGGGACGAAGGATCCGGTGACGCGGGATCTACTCGTAGGCATCGCCGCGCGGCTGGAACAGCTGCGCTGGATGTGGCAGGCGCAGCTGGCCATGGCGGCATGAGCTACCGAAACGACTGATGGTCCCGCCCGTTCGACGGGCGGGACCACTGTTCTGCTGCGCCACAGGCGAATACGGGGTGTGATCGACCATTAATCGGCGTTCGGATTGATGGTCAGGTCGATGGCGTTCGTGAAGTCCGGCAGATCCCCCGGGTTGCGCGAGGTGATGAGAATCCAACCGTCTTCGGGTGAGAGCACAACAGGCCGATCGACCCAGGCGCCCTCGGCATTGACGATATCGGTGCGCAGCAACGGATACGAGGTCAACGTCTTACCCGGGGATCTGCGGCCTACCCGGATAGTCGCGTCGCAAACGATGCCGAGGTCACCGGCGCCGGGGAATCTCGTGGAATCCGGCGGGCGTCTCGATGTGGCTCGAGCCGCCGCTGTGCCGGGTACGACCCGAGTGCGGAGCCGAGTAGATAGGCGAGGCGAACTGGATTTCAGCTTGACGACCCCCGGTGACCACGGTGACTTCGCGCTCAGGTCCACGCCATTCGCAGATCCACAGCCTGCCGATGACCACCACGCCCGGCCGGCTCTGATCGTCCAAGGTGACCTGTACATCGTTACCGGTGTACTCGCCCCACACCGCCCACCACTTCGCCTGGGGTTCCTGCGGAATCGGACCCGAGGCGCCGACGGCCATATCATTGTGGCCCAGCCAAGTTCGCCACGGCGGCGGCACCCCCACATCCGCATGGCCGGACGGGCGAATACGGAAGTGCTGATCGGTCGGCCGCCACTCCACTCGCAGCCCGGATACCGGTAACACCATCTCATCGAACTGCATCTGTAGCTCCCATCGGTCGGGTCCGAATGGTCGTCATCGGAATTGCCGAAAGATGCCTGCGCCGCAACGGTATCGGCTACCGGTGCGGCGGCAACAGCATCACGGTCTCAACCCTTGACTACCCATACGCCCTGTTATGAAACCGTGATACCGAACGAATTTTCATTGCCTCGCCCCGTTTAGGGGGAATCGTTCCGGCTATAGCAACGTCAGCGCCGGGTCGCCCGGCGCGCCGTCCATCTCAAGGAAGTGTCATGATCATTCTCGGTCTGGTCCTGCTCCTTGCCGGCATTCTGCTCGGCTTCCCGCTTTTGACGACCATCGGCGTTGTACTACTCGTCGCCGGCGCCGTGCTCATGGTGCTGGGTTCGACGGGACGCGCAGTAGGTGGTCGGAGCCACTACTACTGAGTCGATTTCCACAACAGTTCACATCGGGGCCGGGCAGCGACGCTGCCCGGCCCCGTGACTGTTTCGCGACGCTGTGACGGGATATACCCGAACCATGACATCGCTATGGCTGGACGACGCCCAAGTCCCGGCCCGGCTACGGCTCACGCCCGGCGCCCGCTTCGATACCGTCGTGATCGGCGGCGGTATCACCGGATTGGCGACGGCCCTACTGCTCGCCGAGAGCGGTGTGGAGGTGGCGGTACTGGAAGGCCGCCGGGTCGGGGCGGGCACCACCGGAGCGTCGACCGGAAAGGTCAGTCTGCTGCAGGGAACTCGCGCACAGCGGATCCGCGGGCGGCACGGTGACGGCGCGCTGCGCGACTATATCGACGCCAATCGCGCTGGGCAGCAATGGCTGATGCGGTACTGCGAGGAGCGGACGGTGCCGGTACAGCGAGAGGCGGCACTGACCTACGCGCAGAGCAGGGCCGAAACTGCCGCTGTGCGTGCGGAATTCGATGCGACACGAGCGGCAGGACTGCCGGTCACCCACCTCGACGACGTGGACGTGCCGTTTCCGGCCTACAGTGCGGTACGGCTCGAGGATCAGGCACAGCTGGACCCGATGGCGCTACTGGCCGCGCTCGCGGTCGATATCGAGGGGCATGCCGCCTCCATCTTCGAATCCACCCTCGCCCGAAATGTGCGAGCGGGCAAGAACAATGACCTGATCATCGAGACCGAGCACGGCGATCTGATCGCCCGGACAGTCGTAATCGCCACAGGCACACCGATACTCGATCGCGGCGGCTTCTTCACCCGGCTCACCGCACAGCGTTCGTATCTGACCGCCTTCGCGGTGAGCGAACCGGTTCCGCACGAGATGTACCTCAGTGCAGGCACTCCCACCCGGTCACTGCGCTACGCACCGTCACCGGAAGGGGACGTGCTGCTCGTCGGCGGCAACGACCACACTGTCGGACGGGAATCGTCGCCGCGGCTGCGGGCCCAGGAGCTGATCGAATGGACCCGGACATGGTGTCCCACAGCCGAACCGCTGCACTCCTGGTCCGCCCAGGACTACCTACCCGTCGACGAACTGCCCTATGTCGGAACTCTGCTGCCGGGCCGCGATCGCATTCTGGTGGCCACCGGCTACGCCAAATGGGGACTGACCAACGGGGTAGCGGCGGCACTGGCCATCGCGGGCCGCGTCACCGGCAAACCACCCGCCTGGGCACACACCTTCGCCAGCTGGCGCCCCTCCCAGCTGCGGTCACTTCCCGCCGGCGCCACCTCCAATATGACTGTCGCACACAGGATGCTGTCCGGTTGGCGGCGAGCCATCGGCTCCGCCCCGGGCGCATTGCCCGCAGAGGGCTGCGGCCGAGTCGAACGCCACGGCCTCATTCCCACCGCGGTCTGCACAGTGGACGGGCAAACCACCGAGGTATCGGCGATCTGCCCACATCTGGGCGGCATCCTGGCATGGAACGATGCCGAACGCTCCTGGGACTGCCCGCTACACGGCTCCCGTTTCACTCCGGTCGGCACCCCGATCGAAGGACCCGCAACCAGTGGTCTCCAACAGTTCCTGCAGCCGTACCCCAGCTCCCAGTTCACGCGGCTGTGAGCGGCCCGCCGACAAAAGATGATCTAGGACCGGTTCAGCCCGGGATCCGCGGGTATCCGAATCTCATGACCGATACAGAGACCGTCCCACCGATCCCGCCTCCGGATCCGATCCCCACAACCCCGGTCCCCTCCCCTGTTCCGCCCCAGCCGAATCCGGTGCCGGCCCCGCCGACCCCGCCCGCCCCTGCGCCGTACGACCCGCCGCACCCGGTCCCGGACCCCGGCGACCCGAAGCCGCTGCCGGAAATCGGATAGCCACTGGCCGCGGGTGCCCAGCAGGCGGTCCAGGAACTCGGCGACCGCGCTTTCCCCGGCACCGAGCGCAGTGCCGGGGTCACCGGCGCGGGCGATCATCAAGGCCACCTCATTGGTAGCGGCCAGCACGATGTGCGCGAACGTGTCCACGTGACGCCGGTCGATGGCGCCCGACTCGGCCGCGTAGGTGAGGGCAATTCTGATCTCCCCCAGACTGTTCTGCTCGTCGATTTCTCGCCACCGCACTACGTCACCACTGGGCCACCCACCCGTGACATCCGCCCGATCCGGAACGCGGCGCTCCGCTCAGCATGACGTCGGGCCCAGGGGTCTCGTATCGAAACTTTGTTCGACTCGAGGTAGTCTGCCCGACCGTGCCAGAACTCGACCCGACCGTCTTCGCTCACCTGCAGATCAGCGAGGTGCGTCGGCGGCTGCTCAAGGCCGCGGTGTTCGGCAAGCACCTCACACCCGACCAGCTGGAACACATGGCCGAACAGCTGGCCGAGGGACTGCGCCTCTACGCCCTCGCCGACACGCATTGCATCCGGCGGCACAGCAATTCTCCGCTACGCGATGATTCGAGAACGCAGCGATAAACCTCCGGTAGACGGCCGCTATTGCGGGTTCGCGGATGCCCGCGCGGCGGCAACCAGTGTGTCGACCAGGTCCCGGGGTATGGATGGGGGCCACACGACGGCGAGGGGCGTCGGGGCGATATCGACGACGGGGATCAGGGTGACGCCCGGGCACAGGGCCCATTCGGCCATCTGGCGGGGTGCGAACCAGACGCCGCGGCCTCGGCGTAGTTGGGCTTGGCAGTCCTCCAGGGTCGGCACCACCGGACCTCGGACTGCGGGACGGCCGTCGGGGCGCGGGTCGACAATGCGGTGGCTCAGTGCCTCCGGTGAGGCGAACGCGTCGACTATGACCACCGGATCGTCCGCGAGATCGGCGAGAGTGAGCGAGGTGCGGTCCGCCAGTCGATGGTCTTCCGCGAGCAGGACGACGCGGGGGTCGTCTCGGATCGGCTCGTTCAGCAATCCGGGGTCGCCGGTCGGCAGCCAGAGGATCGCCGCGTCCGAGGTGCCCGCGTGCAGGCGTTGCATGGCCTCGATCGGGCGTAGTGCCGTGGCGACCTCGATTTCGATGCCGGGATCGGCGGCTTCCATTGTCTTGGCGACCTCCACCGCGAACAGCGTGATCGTGTAGGCGGCCGACACCACTCGCAGCCGCCGCACCGAACTCGCGACGGTGGCGCGGACCCGTCGCGCCAGCGCGCCGAGATCCACCAGCAGATCGGGTGCACCGGAAGCCAATTCCGCACCGGCCGCCGTCAGGGTGATGCCCCGCGAGGTCCGTACGAGCAGCGTCACCCCGAGCGCACGTTCCAGCTGCTGGATGTGAGCCGACAAACTTTGCTGCGTAATATGCTGAGTGGCAGCAGCTTTGGTGATGCTGGAGGCGCTGGCCACGGCTAGGAACGAACGCAGGTGCCGCAGGTCGATATTGTCGATCACCTGTCGACAATATCGATCCGCGAGCCGTGATTCGAGTCAGAACATGGCGCCGTTCGCGCGCACCGTCTGCCCGGACACCCAGCCGGCCGAATCGCTGATCAACCAACCGACCACCGGCGCAACGTCTTCGGGAAGGCCGAGCCGCCCCCGCGGGCTGTGCTCAGAAGCGGCGGCCATCGATTCGGGTGTTTCGGCGCCGCGGTAGAACGAGTCGTCGATCGGGCCGGGAGCAACAGCATTGACGGTGACGCCACGGCTGCCGATCTCTTTGGCGAGCGCGAGCACCATGCGCTCGACGGCGGCCTTGGACCCGGAGTAGAGGCCGTACGGGCCGGTCATCACCGAGGTCAGCGTCGTGGACAGCACGACGTAGCGGCCACCGTCCGCAATGTGGCGCGCGGTGGCGCGCAGGGTATTGAACGCACTGCGGGTATTGAGATCGATGAGGTGATCGAAGTCCGCGTCGGTGAAATCCGCGAGCGGCTTCTTGATCACGGCGCCGGGGGTGTGCACCACGATATCGAGGTGGCCGTGGCGCGCGACCACCCCTTCGAACAGGGCATTGACATCGTCGGAGCGGCGCGCATCGGAGCGCACGGCCTCCACGACCACGCCGTGCTTCTCCAGTGCCGTGAGCGTCTCCTTCGCGGCGGCATCGTCGTTCGTATAGCTGATCACGGTGGTGGCGCCGCGGGCGGCGATGTTATCGGCGAAAGCCGCGCCCTGGTTGCGGGTACCGCCGATCACCAGGGCCACTTTGCCTTCGAGGTCACGAGTCGCGAGAGCAGTAATCGTCTTGTCCTTCCACTGGTTTCGGGCCGGAATCAGGCCCCTCACCATCGTGGCCAGCACAGCGACAACGCGGAAACAGAAAGAATCGATGACCGCCACAGGCGATGCCTGTGCCCGGCGCGAACGTGACCCTTGCCACTTCTGGTACGTGAATGTACCGTCATTTTGGTACATCGGAGTACCAACGCAGGGAGTTGGCGTATGACCACCGTCAGAATGCCCGAGGGACCGACCACGCCGGGCTTCGTACAGGGCTTGAAAATCTTGACCGGGCGAACCCGCGCATGGCGGGGCATGCACGAGCGCTACGGCTCGGCGTTCACCGTGCACTTGCCGAGATTCGGTCGGACAGTGGTGCTTTCGGAGCCGGCGGAGGTGAAGGCGCTGTTCACCGCGAGCACGGATCTGGTCGACAATATCGACGTCAACCTCGGGCAGTTCCTCGGCCCCGGATCGCTGTTCTCCCTCGTCGGCGAGGAGCACCGCAAACAGCGCAAGTTGCTCGCACCACCGTTCCACGGCCGCCGCCTGGCGGTGTACGAGACGCTCATCGAAGAGGAAGCCGTCCGCGAGATGGCTTCCTGGCAGTCGGACCGTGAGTTCGCGACCATGGACCCGATGATGCGGATCACGCTCAATGTGATCCTGCGCGCGGTGTTCGGCGCCGAGGGCGCGGAATTCGACCAATTACGTGAACTGCTACCGAAATTGGTGCTCGTCGGATCGGCGCTGGCGGCGCTGCCGGTACCGCGCAAGTTCCTCGGGCAATACGGTCCGTGGGCTCGATTCGCGGCCCACCGCCGCAGGTACGACGAGATTGTCGGACGGCTCATCGAGCGCGCGGCGGCAGCCGATGACCTCGCCGAGCGCGACGACGTACTCGCGATGCTGCTGCAGGCCCGCTACGACGACGGCTCCGCGATGAGTCACAGCGATATCGCCGACGAACTGCTGACGCTGCTCACCGCGGGTCACGAGACCACGGCGACTACGCTGGCCTGGACGGTCGAGCGCCTGCGCAGGCACCCGGAGTTATTGCGCCGCTTGGTATCCGAAATCGACGAGGGCGGCTCGGCGCTGCTCGAAGCCACACTGCTGGAAGTTCAGCGGGTCCGCCCGGTTATCGACTCAACCGGACGCAAAGTGCGTGCGGACACGCTGCAACTGGGCCGGTGGACGCTGCCGAAGGGTCAGAACATCGTGGTCAGCATTCGGCTGATGCACGATAACGAGGAGCTCTTCCCGAATGCCCGCGCCTTCGATCCGGATCGCTTCGTCGGGTTGCGGCCCGGGACGTTCAGCTGGATTCCGTTCGGTGGTGGCGCCCGCCGGTGCATCGGCGCGGCGTTCGCCACCATGGAGATGAATATCGTCTTGCGTACGCTGCTGCGGGATTTCACCCTCGAGCCGACCGATGCGCCCGACGAACGTACGCACTTCCGCGGTGTCGCGCTGGTACCGGCGAAGAAGGGCCGCGCCGTGGTGCGCCGCCGCACTCCTGCCGCCACCGCACCCTCGACAGCACAGGCGACTCAGGTGACGGTGTGACCGAACTCCGCCACGCCCACATCCGCACACACGAATTCAGGAGCATCGATGCCCCGAGCAGCTAGACCACTGTCCGGCCACCCCGTCATGATCACCGGCGCCGCCTCCGGAATAGGCCGCGGCCTCGCCCAATTGCTCTCCCGCCGTGGATCACCCGTGGCAATCGCCGATATCGATGAGACGGGTCTGAAGCAGACCGCCGACGGACTACAGGGTCCGTTCCTGCTGCGGGTGCTCGATGTGCGCGATGCCAACGACCAGCGCGCCTTCGCCGATGAGGTCCGCGACTGGCTGACCACCCCACTGGCGGCGGTGTTCAACAATGCCGGTGTGGCGGTGTCGTCTTCGGTGCTCGACTCGGTCCCCGAGGACGACGAATGGCTGCGCCGCATCAACTTCGACGGCGTGGTGAACGGCACCCGCGCATTCCTGCCATTACTGGTCGAACAGGATCGCGGCGTCATCGTCAATACCTCCAGCGTGTTCGGACTGGTCGGCATGCCCTACCAAAGCGCCTACTGTGCCGCTAAATTCGCGGTCCGTGGCTTCACGGACGCTCTGCGCCAGGAACTTCGGGGCACCGGCGTCTCCGCGGTGAACGTGCATCCGGGCGGCATCACCACGAATATCGCCCGCAATGCGCGGGTCCGCAAGGATCCGGAAGGCCGCGGCCGCAGCCGCGAGCAGATGGCCGCGGAATTCGAGGCTATCACCCTCACCTCACCGGAGAAAGCCGCCGAAATCATCTGCCGTGGAGTCGAACACGGCAAGGCGCGCATTCTTGTCGGCCCCGACGCCTACGTCTTCGACGCGCTCGCGCGGGTGTCCCCCACCCACTACTACGACATTATCTCGGTGCTCGAGCGGCGGCTGCGCACCCGTGGCAAGGCGGAGGTGAACGCATGACCGACCACGTCGATGTGCTGATCGTCGGCGCCGGGCTGTCCGGAATCGGCGCGGCCCACCATGTGCAGTCGGCGTTTCCCGAACGGACCTATGCGATTCTCGAGGCCCGCGAGGAGATCGGCGGCACCTGGGATCTGTTCCGCTATCCCGGCGTGCGATCGGATTCCGATATGGCCACTCTCGGTTACCGTTTCCGGCCGTGGACCGCGGCCGAGGCGATCGCCGACGGGCCATCGATCCTGCGCTACATTCGCGATACCGCGGCCGATGCCGGCATCGATCGCCGAATCCGGTTCGGGCATCGTGTGATTCGCGCATCCTGGTCCTCGTCCGAGGCACGCTGGACGGTACAGGTCGAGCATGACGGCACAACCTCCACGCTGACCTGTCAGTTCCTGTATGTGTGCAGCGGCTACTACCGCTACGACCAGGGCTACACCCCTGATTTCGCTGGCGCACAAGAGTTCCGGGGCACGATCGTGCATCCGCAGCAGTGGCCGGCGGACTTGGACTACGCGGGTAAACGCGTCGTCGTCATCGGCAGCGGGGCCACCGCGGTCACCATGGTTCCCGCCATGGCCGAGACGGCAGTCCATGTGACGATGCTGCAGCGGTCACCGACCTACATCCTGTCCGCTCCCACCGAGGACGTCGTAGCGACCAGGCTCCGGGCGCTGCTCGGGCCGCGACGCGCCTACGCGATCACCCGGTGGAAGAACGTCGCGATCAGCACGCTGATCTATCAGCTCAGTCAGCGGCGGCCGGAGATGATGCGGAAGTTCATTCGCACCCAGACCGTCAAACAGCTGCCCGAGGGCTACGACGTCGACACCCATTTCAACCCGGTCTACGGTCCGTGGGATCAGCGGCTGTGCCTGGTTCCCGATGCGGACCTGTTCCGATCGCTGCGCGCAGGTGACGCTTCGGTGGTGACCGACCATATCGACCGATTCACCCCGAACGGAATTCGCCTGAAGTCCGGCGCCGAGCTACCGGCGGACATCGTGGTGACCGCGACGGGTCTGCGACTGCTCGCTCTCGGCGCGATAGAGCTCGTGGTCGACGGGCGCGCGATCACGCCGCCGGAAACCATGGCGTACAAGGGAATGATGCTCGGCGGCGTGCCCAATTTCGCCTTCACCCTCGGCTATACCAATGCGTCGTGGACATTGAAGGCCGATCTGGTCGGGGAATTCGTCTGCCGTCTGCTGCGGCATATGGACACCAATGGCTACGACCAGTGCACACCGTGGCCCGACCCGTCCATTGCCGAAACTCCGCTGCTGGACTTCCAGGCCGGATATGTCTTGCGGGCCCTCGACCAATTCCCCAAGGCCGGTTCCCGGGCGCCATGGCGACTCGGCATGAATTACGCCCAGGACGTCCTCACCCTCCGGCACGGCCGGATCGAGGACGGCGTCGTCCGATTCACGACCCGGTCTGCCGCTGCCGCACTACCGCGCGCGGTCACCGACTTCGCACCCGATGATCGCGATCCGGAACAGGTGACGGCCTGAGGAGGTAGCTAATCTGACTCTCGTGACACGCGCCGAGCTCGCCCCCACCGCCGCCGAGGCCACGCCGGAATCCGGATTCCGCCGGCGTCTCCTGGACGCGATGGCCGAGGCCGTCCGCGCACGCGGCTACCGGGATGCGACGGTGGCCGACGTGGTCCGCAATGCCCGCACTTCCCGCCGCACCTTCTATGAGCATTTCACCAGCAAGCAGGACTGCTTCATCGCCCTGCTGACCGAGCGGAACAACGACACGATCCAGCAGATCTACGAGGCGGTCGATACGAATGCGTCTTGGCGTACCCAGGTACGCCAAGCCATCGAAGCCTGGATCCACGCCTCGCAGGCCGATACCACCATCACTCTCGCCTGGATTCGCGATACCCCGTCCCTCGGCGAGAGCGCGCGCGAGCTGCACCACGCCGCCGCGGAAGCCTTCATAGAACTCATCCAGAACCTCACCACCACACCGGAATTCGAGCAGCCCAACCTCCACCCGCCTTCCCGCCAAATGGCGACCATCCTCTACGGCGGCTTCCGCGAACTCATCGCCTCCACCGTCGAGGAAGGGCGCGATATCACCGAGATCATCGATATCGCGGTGGACACCGCCCTGGCCCTCGTCGGCCCCCGCTACACACCCGGTAGTTGAGACCCTTTCTCGCATTGGACAATCCGACGATCGTCAGTCCCGGGCACAAGATCGGCTGGCAATGCGCTCTCCACCCCGTGGAAAGCACGGTGATTCAAATTCCAGCCGCGCCGGATTGGGTTCGCGGTGATCGCAATCCTGTTCGGCCGCAGTTCGATACGATTGGATGCCTCGTATGACGACGCAGCGGTGGGCCGAAATCGTAGCGGGCGAGCAGATCTCGTGACGGTACAGATCAGCAATCTGTCGTTCCTGACCCCGGGCAATTATCTCGACGACGATCCTTACAGCGGGCTGGAGGACACGCTCCAGCTGTTCGAATACGGCGAGCGGCTCGGGTTCGGCGGCGCCTGGATCCGGCAGCGGCATCTCGAACACGGTGTCGGGTCGGCGGCGGTTTTCCTGGCCGCGGCCGCGCAGCGCACCAGCCGAATCGAGTTGGGGACGGCCGTGATTCCCATCGGCTACGAGAGCCCGTTCCGGCTGGCCGAGGATCTGTCGCTGGCCGATGTGCTGTCCCAGGGCCGGCTGCAACCGGGCTTCAGCGCGGGCACGCCGCCGCATGCGGACCTGATCGGGAGCCTGGTCTTCGATGGTGACTGGCACACCTACGACCTGTCCCACGGCCGGATCGAGCGACTGATCGACAACCTCCGCGGCGACTACCTGGGCGAGGCGGATGCGGTGATCCACTCCCCCGGCAATACGCAGCGTCCCCGATTGCAACCGCACAGTCCCGGCCTGGTCGACCGGCTCTGGTACGGCGGCGGCAGCGGCCGCTCGGTGCGCTGGGCCGGGAAGAACGGGCTCAACCTGCTCAGCGGCAATATCGTGTCCGGCGAGCACACCGACGACTTCGGTACCGCGCAGCTGACCTTGATCGAGGAGTACCGCCGGCTTGTCGATCCGGCCCGCCCGGCCCGGGTCGCGGTGGGGCGGGTGATCGTTCCGCTCGACAGCGCCGACCGGGCCACCCGCGAGCGCTATCGGCAGTACGCGGCTTCCCGGCACGAGCGGACCCTCGCCCCGCAGGGCGAGCGGCGCATCCTGTTCGCCCCGGATCTGGTCGGCGCCTCGGAGCAGATCGTCGAGCAGTTGCGGGCCGATCCGGTGCTGGCCCACACCTCTGAGCTGCGCCTCGAACTGCCCTACGAGTTCCATCGCGACGATTACGAGCAGATCCTGCACGATGCCCGCGAGCTGATAGCTCCGGCCCTGGGCTTGCCTGATTGATCGTCATCGGGTTGGGTATGAGCTAAGTCGCAGCAAGTTTTGAGCAGATCATTTCCCGAACCACGGTGTTCATGCACCGCATTTCTACCGGTGCCATGACCACTATCGACACCGAGGAGAGATCGTGGCGAAAACAACGCTGGATTCATTGATCGGTTGCATGATGTACGACAATGCCGGTGAGCAGGTCGGCCGCATCGAGAATTTCTATATGGACGATGACTCGGGTGCGCCGACCTGGGCGGTGGTTGCCACCGGAATGTTCGGCGAACACGCGCTGGTGCCACTCGCCGACGCCGAATATCGGGCCGCCGACAACACGCTGCGGGTGCGGGCCGCGAAGGCTCAGGTCGATTCCGCACCCCAACTCGAGCACGACGGCCGTATCGACCCACGCGCCGAACAGGAGTTGCTCGCGCATTACGGCGCCGATCGGCGGCGGGCAGCCGCGGACAATGCGGGCCGCAGCCGGATTCAGCCCGGATCCGATGCACCGATGACCCATGGACCAGGCGATCCGAACGCCGTGCTGCGCGAGCAGGAGCGGCTGATGATGGGCAATGAGCACACAGTCGCGGACACCGTTCGCACCGAACGTCGCGGCCCCGGAAGGCTTGGGACAGGCCAGGATTCATAGCACGGTAGGCGACTCCCCCTCATCCACCAGGATTCACCCACCAGGAGGAAAAATGGAATGGCTACTGGGTCTGCTCGGCGGCGTGATCGGAGGTGGGATCGGCGGTGCGAAGAGCCCCTTCGGTCCCGCTGTGAGCGGTGGCGCCGGAGCGATCGGCGGCGGCATCACCGGAGCGATCATCCAGGCCGCCACCGGTAGTGGATTGGACTTCGGTCAGATCCTCGCGCAGGTCGGCGGCGGCGGTGTCGTGGGCGCTGTTGTCGCCGCGGTCATCGGGTTCGCGACAAAACCGAAGGCCAGCAATATCCGCTGATGTCGATTCTCGGACGACTCTCGTGAGGAGCTCTTCGATGAAACGCTGGAAAGGATCCATCGCTAGGACGGCTGCGGCGCTCGGCTTGTTCGCCGCAGCGGGCGCCGGTGTTCTGCTCGCCCCGACCGCGTCGGCGCAGCCGGCCGGTGCGGACGCCGCGATCAGCGCGCACTACACCGACAAGGGCGGCGCTTCCTCGCCGCTCGGTGAAAAGGTCGGCGCGGTATACGCATTCGGGCCGGACGGTGCGGCGCAGGACTACGCCGGCGGAAAGATCGTCTACTCACCGGAGACCGGCGCGAAGGTGATGTACGGCGCGATCCTGGACAAGTATCTCGCCCTCGGCGGAGCCGATGCGGGCATCGGCTATCCGACCAATGACGAATCCGACGCACCGGTGGCGGGCACCGCCCGCTTCAGCGAATTCTCCGCGCCGGAGGGAGCGACCATCGAGTGGAGTCCACAGAACGGCGCCTGGATGGTCCGGGGACCCATTCGGACCGCGTGGTCACATCTGCACGCGACCGATGGAACGCTCGGCGCTCCGGCGAGTGACACCACGCTCGCGAACGGTGTCTACAGCCAGACCTTCCACGGGCAGAACGGCACTCCGGTCGATATTCGCTGGAGTCAGGCGGACGGCTTCGTCACCGTCCCGCCCGAGATCGCCACTCAGCTCAGCGGCCTCGATGTCTCGGCGCCGGGTGCTCCTCCGGGGGCATCGGTGAACGCTCCGGAGCAGTCCTCCGGGACCACCGCGGACACCAGCTCGAGCAGCAGCTCCAATACGAAATGGTGGGCGTTGCCCATCGGTCTCGTAATCGCCGCTGCGGCAGGCGGTCTCGCCACCATGGTCACCCGCGGCGGACGCGGCGGCGGCAGTGCGACTCCGCCGCTCGCCTCGACCGGGGATCCCCGAACGAGGGCTCCGGCCATGGCGGGCGCGGGCGCGATGGCGGGCACCGCGCACGGATCTCATCTCGCAACACCGCGCGAACGTGAGCGCGGTTTCGGCATAGCCTGACAACCTGCGGAGGCGGAGTGCCCGGTAACGGGCGCTCCGCCTCCGCCATGTCCGGGGTACGTGGGCCGCTTCGCCGCGAATACGTGCCCGTCGGTCGGTACGGGCGCGTAATCTTGATTTCTGATCATCCATGCCGGTCTGTCGCTGAGGAGGACAAGGCATGTCGAATCGTATTCTCTTGTCGAAATCCCTTGTGGTCTGCGCTCTTACCGGGGCGGTACTCGCCGGGTGCAGCGTCTCGGCCAAGGAACCGGAGACCGCCCACCCGACGGTTACCGTGCCCGGTACCGATGCCACGCTGACACAGGCTGTTACGGACGCCTATCAACGATTCTTCGACGGGTCGACGCCCGCCGATCAGAAGATCGCCGTACTGGAGAACGGGCAGAGTTTCGCGGATACCATTCGGGCGCAGGTGGATTCGCCGATCGCCAAGGGGACCAAGGCGACCGTGTCGAGTGTGACCGCCGCCGGGGCCGATAAGGCGAATGTGGTGTACACCGTTTCGTTGAACGGCACGCCCGCCCTGCCGGATCAGCCAGGCAATGCGGTGCGGACGGACGGGACATGGAAGGTGTCGGCCGCGACGTTCTGTGCGCTGCTGACGCTCGAAATGCAGGGTAAACCACCTGCACCCTGCACCGCGTCGACCACACCGACCAGCTGATATGCGCGCCACCGGGACAATGGCGGCCGGTGCGGCGCGACGGCCGGGTATCGCACTGGCGACCGTCACCGCGGTGCTGTTCGTGACCTTTCTCGACACCACCGTTGTCAGCGTCACGCTCGGCGATATCCAATCGGATCTGCATGCGGGCGTGGTGTCGCTGCAGTGGGTGGTGAACGCCTACACGCTGGTATTCGCGAGCCTCATGCTGACGGCCGGATCGCTGGGCGACCGCTGGGGACGCAAGCGGGTGATGATCGCGGGCTTGGCGGTTTTCGCCGCGGGGTCGGTGATTTCGGCGGTCGCGACCGGGGTGACGGTGCTCATCGTGGGCCGCGCGGTCATGGGATTGGGTGCGGCGGCCTCCGAGCCCGGCACGCTGTCGGTCATCCGGCACATATTTCCCGAGCGCGGCGAACGCGCTCGCGCGCTGGGTGCGTGGGCTGCGGTCTCCGGACTTGCGCTGGCGCTGGGACCGGTGATCGGTGGCGTACTGGTCGGGGCCTACGGTTGGCGGTCGGTGTTCTGGTTCAACCTCGCCGTCGGCGTGATGGTGCTGGTGGCCGCGCTGCGCTACGTTCCGGAATCGGCCGATCCGCAACCCGGTCCGGTCGATCTGGCCGGATTCGTCTCGGGCACAGCCTTTCTCGGCTGCGTGATCTACGCTGGCATCTCGGGTGAGGAGGTCGGGTACGGCGCCGCGTCGGTGGTGGCGCTGTTCGTGATCGGCGGTATCGGACTGCTGGTATTCGTGTTCGCCGAGACGCGGGCGCGCAATCCCATGTTCGATTTCCACTATCTGAAACGGCCGATGGTGCGCAGCGCTCTGATCGTGGCGTTCGCCGTTTACTTCGGGATCTTCTCGATCTTCTTCTTCACCGCGCTGTATCTCCAAGAGGTGTCGGGGTATTCGGGCTGGCGCACGGCGGCCGTATTCGCGCCCATGGCCGTCGCCATTATCGTGGGCGCCCTGTTCGCGGGCTTCTGGGTGGCGCTGCGCGGGTCGCGCACACCGATGATCACCGGCTGCGTACTCGGTGCGGCCGGAATCCTGCTGACCCGCCAAATATTAGGTGTGACACCGCAATTCGTGCCGCTCATGCTATCGCTCACGCTCGCCGGGCTGGGCTTCGGAATTGCGGTGGTGCCTTTGACCGCTGCGGTGCTGTCGGGGGTGCCAGCAGAGCATTCGGGAATGGCGGCAGCCGCCACCAACACCATGCGTCAGGTCGGCGCGGTAGTGGGTGTGGCCGCGCTGGGCTCGTTGGTGAATTCGTTCCTCAATGCCGACTTGGTGGACCGTCTGAACCAGCTGGGCATTCCCGCGAACTTCCAGTCGATCGTGATCGATGCCATCAAGACCGGTCAGGTGCCGTCCGGTGGCGATTCCTCCGCCTCGGCGGCCTACGGGCCGATTGTGGATCAGGTCATCACCGCGACGTACGCCGCGTTCCACCGGGGTCTCGAAGTGGCCCTGCTGGTTTCGGCGATCATGATCCTGGTCGCCGCGGTCGTCACCGCGGTCTCCTCGCGCGGCGACCGCTCCGGATACGAGTACGAGACGTAGCGAACTAGCCCGGGATACACGGAACCCGAAGTCGCTCAACGGTTGTAGGACTGTTCCTTGACCCAGCTGAAACCGCGGTCCACCAGCGGGAAGGACTTCGGGTCGAGCTGGGTGAACCGGGCGTGGATGCGGTGGCCGGCATAGTCGTCGGCGTCGATGATCAGTTGGCCGGGGCCGGGCCACCAGTAGGTGAGGTGGACCCGGACCGGGGTTTCCACGTAGGTGCCCAGGGCGATGCGATTGTGCAGGTCGATGAAGTGACGCTTCGGGTCGATGGTGCCGCCGTACTCCTCGAAAGAGTCGTCCATGTGCTGGATGGTGAGTACCACCGGATCGGAAACGTGGAAGGGGCGGTCGACAACAACTCGGCGCCAGCGCAATTGGTCGGTGAGCAGTGGGTCACGGGCATAACCCTCCGAGGAGAAGCCGTCCACCTGGTAGATGCCGTACAGCTCGGGCGTGGGGTGCGGCCCGGTCGGAGAACAGTACCGCCAGTACCCGGCGGGCACGGGGTGCGAGCAGGAAGAGACTCAACAGCAGGAACTGTGACGACACCGTCTTCAGACGGATGTCGTACGTCATGTTCAGCAGGAACACCTGCGTCATATCCACCGCGCACAGCAGCGCACCCGCCGCCGTGGCACGCGGCACCAGCAGCAGTACTCCGGCCAGCAATTCCGCTCCGCCGAGCAGGATTTCATACGGCTGCGACACGCTGACCTGCGACCACAGCACGCCCTCCGGACTGAAATCGCCGAAGGGCTCCACCAATCGGTTCAGCACGAACGGCATCTGCGTCGGAATCGCCTTGGCCATACCGAAATAGAACATCGCGATCGCGAGCACGAGCCGCAGATACAGCTGAGCCCACGCGAACACGCGGGTGTACCGCGGCCGCCGCCGATCCAGCACCGACCACACCGCCGTGGCCACCGCGGCGACCACCATCAGGAGAAACAGTGCGGTCCACTGGAATGCGCTGTCGCTGCCCACCTGGACGCTGACCACGTGCAAGCCCAGCACATGGGTAGCGGTCCACTCGATCGGCGGGCGCGCGAGGTGCAAGACATTCAGCACCGAGGTCCATCCCGACCGGATACCCAAGCCCGCCAACAGGATCGGGAGAAGCCCGAGCACACCCGCCAAACCGAACATGCCGAAATAGCAGACACCGAACCGAAACCCTATGCGGGTCAACAGATGCCAGGGTTCTTCGTCGGATCCACCGTCGCCCTGCGGTACCGGATCTCCCCTCGAAGCGTCCGGTTTCGCCGCAGCAGTTTCGACCTCGACCTCGGCCACATCTTCCGGCGTTCGCGGACTCTGCACCGCGACAGACGCGCCGAACCCATCGGTATCCGCCACCGGCGCCTCCACCCTCGAGCAACACTGCGCCACGACGGTAGCGGCGGAAGCTTAAGAAGGACCCAGTGGTTCGCTTAAGAAGTTGCAGCCGGAGCCGGTTACCTTCCCCAGTCCCCTTTCAGGATGTGAGCGGATGCGTGAGGTCGTAGACCGCTGTGCCGCCGATGGTTTCGGCGGTGTAGTGGGCTTTGACCCACGCCGTGATTGCACTGGCGCTGCCCGATCCACCGCCGGGACCACCCATGCCGGTACCGGCAATGAAGTAGCTGACTTCACCGTCGGTGACGTACTGCTGGAACTGAGACAGCGTCGGTGAGTTGTCGCTGCCGGTGAAGCCACCGACCGCCATGATCGAGGTGCCGGTGGCCAATTCGAGACTGCCTGCCGATTGCGAGCCCACTGTCGCGGCGGCCCAGCGTGTGCCGGTGTTCTTCACCAACTGCTGCAGTTCGGTGTTCGTCGCGGTGGAACCGCCGGGTCCACCGCCGCCACGGCCGGTTGCCGGATCGCTGATGGAACTCTCAGCAGGCGCGGTGCCGGGGGGTGTTGTGCTGGACACTGATTCACCGGCTCGAGCACCATCGGGCGCCCCGCTACCAGGTCCGCCGCCCATGCCGTTGCCGGGGACAACCGGGCCGGAGGTCGGTATGGATCCGGTGTGTGCGGTCGCTGCGGTTTCGATGGCGTATGCGGTCGTCCCGGCCAGCCCGAACAGGAGTCCGGCGATGGCGACAACAGCGGTGAATTTGCCGAGCTGATGTGCACCGACGGCGACGATCGCCGCGATCACTATCGAGCCGATCAGCACGATCCAGCGCAGCGGCGGGTACCAGTCCGGTGTGCGGTCGAGCAGGATGAAGTTCCAGATGCCGGTGGTGGCGGCCATCGCGGCGAGTGCGATACGCGCGGTGCGGACTTGGCGCCCACGCCACAGCTCGACCACCGAGAGTCCGATCAGCGCGGCGATCGCGGGTGCGAGGGCGACCGTGTAGTACGGGTGAATGGTGCCCTGCATATAGCTGAATACGACTCCGGTCACGAGAAGCCAACCGCCCCAGAGCAATAGAGCGGCACGGGAGCGTCCGGTGCGAGGCGTGCGCCGGGTGAACCACAGGCCCCCGACGAGACCGATCAGGGCGGCGGGCAGCAGCCAGGAGATTTCGGTGCCCATCGAATCGCCGAACAAGCGGGTGATTCCGGTGCTGCCACCGAAACCGGTGTTGCCACCGCCTCCGCCTCCGCCTCCGCCTCCACCGTTGCCGTCCCCGCCCAGGACACGGCCGAGACCGTTGTAGCCCAAGGCCAATTCGAGCAAGCTGTTATCGGTCGATCCGCCGATATAGGGGCGGGAAGCGCTGGGCCACAGGCTCACCAGAGCGACGAACCAACCACCCGAGACCACCATGGCCGCGAACGCGCCCAGCAGTTTCACGATTCGATGCCGGAAGCCGATCGGCGCGGCCACCAGGAAAACCAGTCCCAGCGCGGGCAGTACCAGGAACGCCTGCATCATTTTGGTGAGGAATCCGAAACCTACTGCCACACCGGCCAATGCGAGCCACCGTCCGCTACCGTTCTCGGTGGCGCGAACCGTGCAGTATGCCGCCACAACCAGCAGCAGCACCAGCAGTGCGTCGGGGTTGTTGAACCGGAACATCAGTGCGGCAACAGGAGTCACCGCCAGCGCCACACCCGCCAGCAGCCCGGCCGCCGGACCGCTCCAACGCCGCACCGCGCTGTACACCAATCCGACCGACGCCACACCCATCAGCGCTTGCGGCAGCAGCATCGAGAACGAGCTGAACCCGAACAACCTGCCCGACAAGCCCATGACCCACAGCGATGCCGGTGGTTTGTCAACGGTGATGGCATTACCCGCGTCCAGCGAACCGAACAGCAGCGCCTTCCAGCTCTGTGTGCCCGCCTGGACCGCGGCCGCGTAGAAGTCGTTGGCCCATCCTGATTTGCTCAACCCCCACAGATAGAGGACCGCGGTGGCGACCGGCAGTGTCCACAAGCTCGGACGCACCCCCCGGCCCTGGTCGGGCGGGCCGAACAGCAAACGGGTGAATCGGCCCGTCGGCCCGCGACCAGCTGCGGTGTCCGGCCGACCCGGTTCTCGATCAGCGTCGGCAGATTCCCTACCGGAGGTTGTATGGGCGGAAGCGCCCAGCAAAGGTGTGGTCATACCTCGATACTCACGGCCCGATGTGGTTGTCACCTATGCCGTAACTGTGAGCCGGCTATGTGGTCGGCCGCCGCGCACTCACGTCGGGACGGCACTCCCGACGCCGGGGAGCCGGACGGTGAATTCGGTCCGCCCGGGAGCACTGTCCACGGAGATCACTCCGCCGTGCGCTTTGATCACCGCGGCAACGATCGCCAGCCCGAGGCCGCTGCTGCCCGCGCGCCGCGAACGCGATGAGTCGCCGCGTGCGAAACGCTCGAAAACCTCCGGCTGCAAGGCTTCCGGGATGCCCGGCCCGTCGTCGGTCACCCGCCACACCGCTCCCCCGTCGCCGTCGAAGTCCAGCGCGGTGGTCACCGTGGTGCCCGGGCCGGTGTGAGTGCGGGCGTTGGCCAGTAGATTGGCCAGCACCTGATGCAGGCGGGCCGCGTCACCGGTGATCACCACCGGCTCATCGGGCAGATCCAGATCCCACCGGTGATCGCGACCGGCGATATGCGCGTCACTGACCGCGTCCACCGTGAGCTGGGTCAGATCCACCGGCTCATGCTCGAGCCCACGGCCGGAATCCAGTCGCGCCAGCAACAGCATGTCCTCCACGAGCGCGGTCATCCGCCGGGATTCGGACTCCACCCGGCTCATCGCATTGGCCACATCGCCGGGGACCTCGGCCCGTTTGCGTTGCGCCAGTTCGGCATAGCCGCGAATGGCAGCGAGGGGGGTGCGCAGTTCATGGCTGGCATCGGCGAGGAACTGGCGGACTCGGGTCTCGCTGTCATGGCGGGCCGAGAGCGCACCGGTGATGTGATCGAGCATCCGGTTGACCGCCGAGCCGAGCTGGCCGACCTCGGTGCGCGGGTCGGCATCCGCGACCGGAACCCGCACGGGCAGAGCGACTTCCCCGCGATCCAATTGCAGATCGGCCACCCGGGAGGCGGTCGCCGCGACCCGATCCAGGGGCGCGAGCGCGTGCCGGATGAGCCAGATACCCACCGTGATCGCGATGATCAGCACGATCACCGTGACGATCAGCAGGATCAGCAGCACCCGCATGAGGATCGCGTCGATGGAGGCCGACGGCAGGCCGGTGATGACCGTCTCGCCGTCCCACGTCTTGTCCGCGATCAGCCGATAGCGGCCCTGACCGGCGAGATCCACGGTGACCGGTCCGCCAGCGGTCGGCACCGAGGCCAGCTGTTGTTGCGCGGTCTCCGACAGGGCTGTCTGCGTGCCGTCGGCGCCGATCTTGCCCGCGGCCGTGATTTTCTCCCCATCGAGGATCGCGCCGACCGCGCCGGGTTGAATACCGCCCCGGTCCAGGAAGCTCGGTCCCGGGCCTGCGGTCCCCGACTGTGGGTGCGGTGGCGGCGTCGGCCGCCCGTCCGGCCGGGGTCCGAGGCTGGGGCCGCCACCCGCGTCACCGAGTGAGCGCTTCTGCACGCCGATCAACTCGGTATCGAGCTGGTGCACCAGAAACTGTTGCAGCGCAAGCTCGGTCGCGGCGCCGATCCCGACGACCACGATCACCAGCAACAGCACCTGGCCGACCAGAAGCCGGGCGCGCAGCGACCAACGGCGCGGCGGTCGCGCGCCGCGCGGCACCTCAGCCTGCCGGTTTGAGGACATATCCGGAACCGCGCAACGTGTGGATCATCGGCTCGTGTCCGCTGTCGATCTTCTTGCGCAGGTAGTAAATATACAGCTCGACGATGTTGGATCGGCCGCCGAAGTCGTAGCTCCACACCCGATCCAGGATCTGCGCCTTGCTCAATACCCGCCTGGGGTTGCGCATGAAGAAGCGCAGCAGCTCGAACTCGGTGGAGGTCAACGTGATCGACTCGCCGGCCCGGGTGACCTCGTGGCTGTCCTCGTCCAGGACCAGGTCGCCGACCACGATCTGAGCGCCGCTGTCGGCGGTGGTGACGCCGGTGCGGCGCAGCAGTGCGCGCAGCCGCAACACCACCTCTTCGATGCTGAAGGGTTTGGTGACATAGTCGTCGCCGCCTGCGGTCAGCCCCGCGATGCGATCCTCGACCGAATCTTTCGCGGTCAAGAGCAGCACCGGCAGCTGCGGGAACTGGGCGCGCAATTTGCCGAGCACCTCGAGTCCGGTCATATCGGGCAGCATCACATCCAGCACGACCACATCCGGGCGGGTCTCTCGCGCCTTGGCGACCGCCGTGCGCCCATCACCCGCGGTCGCGACGTCCCAGCCCTCGTACCGCAGCGCCATCGACACCATCTCGGCGAGCACCGGCTCGTCGTCTACCACGAGCACGGTGATAGCACTGCCGTCGGCACGGCGCATGACGACTCGTTCGGCCGGACTGTTTCCAGTGGTCATCGCGGACATTGTCCCACCTTGAACCCGAACGCTTGGGTGTTGCTGTGCCGTGTCTATGTGCCAGCTGTGAACTGATCGATTCACAGCTGGCGCATAGCCGCGACCCACGACGGACAAATATTCGGCAACAACGATTGCCGTATCAGCTCGCACACCGGGCCGACGATCTCGAATCGAGATCCGACAACAGGAGGAATCTGCATGAGGATCAAGTCGAAACTGGCCAAGGCCGCGGTCGCGGGCACGCTGGCGCTCGGCGTGCTCGGCGCGGGCGCGGGTATCGCGAACGCCGCGCCGGGACCCGACCAACAGCAGCAGGCTCCGCAGCAGCAACAGGATCCGCAGCGCAACGATCAGCAGCGTAACGATCA
>NZ_JAODNK010000084.1 GCF_025465275.1 Nocardia sp.
CGCGCACGGCGCCGAGGTGATCGTGATCTCGGGTGACGACGCCAAACTGGCACGGGCGCGGGAACTCGGCGCTACACACGGGATCAATCGGATCTCGCAGGACTGGGTCGAGGCCGTGTACGACCGCACCGATGACCGGGGCGCCGACCACATCCTCGAGATCATCGGCGGCGCGCATTTCAACCGTTCGCTGGAGGCCGCGGCGGTGGGTGGCCGGGTGTCACTGGTCGGCATCCTGGCCGGCTACGAGGTCTCCGGTCAGATCGCCCACCTGGCCCGCAAGAAACTGACGATCGACGGTATCCAGGTCGGTCATCGGCGGGCACTCGAAGATTTTGTCCAGGCGGTCGACCGCACCGGCCTCACACCGGTGGTCGCAGCCGAATACACGCTGGACGACTTGCCCGCCGCGCTCGATCATCTCGAGCGCGGGCCGTTCGGCAAGGTGGTGGTGAGAATGAACTGACCTGCGGTGCATGGCCATTCGTACGCTAGGTCAGAGGCGTTCGATGATGGTGGCGTTGGCGAGGCCGCCTGCTTCGCACATGGTCATGAGGCCGTAGCGGCCACCGGTTTGTTCGAGGTGGTTGAGCATGGTGGCGAGGATGCGGACGCCGGAGGCGCCGAGGGGGTGGCCGAGGGCGATGGCGCCGCCGCGGGGGTTGAGTTTGGTGAGGTCGGCGCCGAGTTCGTGTGCCCAGACCAGTGGGACCGGGGCGAAGGCTTCGTTGACCTCGTAGGCGTCGATATCGTCAATGGTCAGGCCGGCGCGGGCGAGGACCTTGCGGGTGGCGGGGATGACGGCGGTCAGCATGAGCAGCGGGTCGTCGCCGACGACGGAGAAGGAATGGAAGCGGGCGCGGGCCTTCAGGCCGAGCTGTGCGGCCTTCTCCTCGCTCATGATCAGCGCCGCGGACGCGCCGTCGGTCAGCGGTGAGGAGTTGCCGGGCGTGATCGACCATTCGATTTCGGGGAAGCGGGCCTTGAATTCGGCGTCCACGAACGCGGGCTTCAGGCCGGACAGGCCTTCGACACTGGTGCTGGGGCGAATGGTTTCGTCGGCGGTCAGCGTGCCGGCGGGGACGATTTCATTGTCGAAACCACCGGATGCCGCAGTCGCAGCGGCCAATTGGTGCGAGCGAGCCGCGAAATCGTCGAGTGCGGCGCGGTCGAACTTCCAGCGAGCGGCGATCACCTCGGCCGAAATACCCTGCTGCACAAGCCCGTCGGGGTAGCGGTGTGCGAGGGGCCCGCGATTGGCGTCCTTGCCCTGGGCATTGGAGAACATGGGCACTCGCGACATGGATTCCACGCCGCAGGCGATGGCGATGTCGTACGCCCCGGCGATGACGCCCTGGGCGGCGAAGTGCGCGGCCTGCTGTGAGGATCCGCACTGCCGGTCCACGGTAGTGGCGGGGACCGCATCGGGAAAACCCGCCGCGAGCACCGCGGTACGCGAGATATTGAAGGCCTGCTCACCGCTCTGCGTGACGCAACCGCCGATCACATCGTCGACGAGTGCGGGGTCGATGCCGGTGCGGTCGATGAGCGCTTCCAGCACCCCGGAGAGCAGTGTGGCGGGATGTACTTCCGACAGTCCACCACCGGATTTCCCCTTACCGGAGGGGGTGCGGACGACGTCTACGATGACGGCGGAGGTCATGGCTTCTCCTTGTTCGTGCCTGCCCAACCGGATGTGAATTCCGGTTAACATCAGTACTGTACCGCAACCCCGTGGAGCCGCGAGGAGCCGAGTTTCGAGACGCGAATTCACCTCCCCCGGTAGTCCCAATTCGGTTGCTAGCCTGTTGCCATGACCCCCCTCGAGGATGTCTCACCCAGCCCCTTCTGGGATCTGGAGATGCGCCTGTCCTCGGTCCTGTCGATCCTGGCCGGCTACATCGGCGCGGCCGCCTACACCCATTCCGCCGGATACTTCGTCACCTTCATGACCGGCAATACCGAGCGCGCCATCATCGGCAACTTCTCCGGCGATCACACCCTTGCGGGTGGCGCCATCATGCTCATCGTCTCGTTCTTACTCGGCGTCTTCATCGCCTCGCTGTGCCGCCGTTTCTGGTGGCACAATCACCCGCACGGTGCGACCATGCTGACGACTTTCGCCCTGCTCTGCGCGGTCGTGTCCGACGATATTCTCGGCGAGCGCGGAATCGGCTTGTTGCAGATCCTGTTCGTGGCGTTCGGTATGGGCGCGTTGAATACTTCGTTCGTAAAGAACGGCGAGGTCTCCATTCCGGTCAGTTACGTCACCGGCACCCTGGTCAAATTCGCTCAGGGCTTGGAACGGCATCTGGCCGGCGGTGGCAATGCCCGCGACTGGCTCGGCTATGCGGTGCAGTACACCTCGTTCGCGCTCGGCGCGTTCATCGGCGGGCTGATCAGCCTGGTTGTCGACGGCTCGAACATGCTCGATGCCGCGCTGGCGGGCTCGGCGATCGTCGCGGCCTATACGTGGTGGGTCGATCCCCGATGGGTGCGCCACAAGCCGAAACGCCGAGGCGACGGCGTGGCGTGACCATCACAACCGTGCACCACACCGAGCAAATACACCGCAAATCGCCCGAACTGGGCATATCCTCGCGAGCATGACAACCAAAGAGGAAGTTTCCGAAGGGCCGGTCCACGCTCTGGCCCGAAGTGCGTGGCAGTCGATCCTGGTGACCGGCCTCCTCTCGGTGGTGCTGGGCATCCTGATCCTCGCCTGGCCCGGTAAGACAATTCTTGTCGCAGGCGTACTTTTCGGCATCTATCTTGTGGTGTCCGGCCTCTTCCAGCTCATTGCCGCATTCGCTGTCCACCTCAGCGCGGGAATGCGGATTCTGGGGTTCATCACCGCCATCCTGACGCTCGTCCTGGGTTTCCTGTGCTTCCACAATTGGCGCGACCAGGGTGAAGCGACAGCGGTTCTGCTGCTGGCCATTTGGATCGGCATCAGCTGGATCTTCCGCGGTGTGAGCACACTGATCACCGGACTGTCGCTCGACGGAATGCCCGGCCGCGGCTGGGCGATCTTCTTCGGCGTTGTGCTGGTCATCGGTGGCGGCTGGCTGATCGCGGCACCCTTCCACTCCATCGTCGCACTGACGCTGGTGGCCGGCTGGTGGTTGATCTTCATCGGAATCTTCGAGATGGTCAGCGCCTTCCAGGTCAAGAGCGGTGCCGGCAGGGTTCCGAACGCTCTCTGAGTTCCGATTTTCATTCCGGCGGCTGTCCTTACAGGGCAGCCGCCGGTTTGTATTTCAGAAGAAAACATTGTCAGCGCAGTCGTTTGGGTCGCTTGTCCATCAAACGGAGGATGAGCGGGGTGAAGATCAGCTGCATCGCCAGGTCCATCTTCCCGCCCGGCACCACCACGCTATTGGGCCGCGACATGAACGAATCGTGCAGCATGGACAGCAGATACGGAAAGTCGATCACCTTCGGATCGGCGAAGCGGATCACCACGAAACTCTCGTCCGCGGTCGGAATGCTGCGGGTGGTGAACGGATTCGAGGTATCGACCGTCGGTACTCGCTGGAAGTTCACATAGGTCCTGGAGAACTGCGGGCAAATATGGTTCACATAGTCGGGCATGCGGCGCAGGATGGTGTCGATGATCGCTTCGCTGGAGTAGCCGCGTTCGGTCTTGTCCCGGTGCACCTTCTGAATCCACTCCAGATTGATAATGGGCACCACTCCGACCAGCAGATCGGTGTACTGGCCGACATCGATGCCCTCGGTGACTGCGGCACCGTGCAGTCCCTCGTAGAACAGCAGATCGCTGCCCGGCGGTAGCTCCTCCCACGGCGTGAACGTTCCAGGCGGCTGCCCATAGGGTTTGGCCTCCGCATCGTCGTGCAGATACCGCCGCACCGGCCCGACCCCGGTTTCCCCATAGTCGCGAAAGAGCGTCTCGAGCTCGCCGAGCAGATTCGCCTCCGGCCCGAAGTGCGAGAACTGCGAATTATTGGTCTGCTCGGCCTCTGCCATGGCCAGCTGCATGGCATTGCGGTCGAACCGATGGAACGAATCCCCTTCCACGATGGCCGCATTGATTCCCTCGCGCCGGAATATCTCCTGAAAGGTTCGCGTGACGCTGGTCGTCCCCGCACCGGAAGACCCGGTGATCGCGACGACGGGATGTTTGACCGACATGGCACCTCCTCGATTGCCGGACAGCGACTTTCGCGCCGGATCAGCGCCCTGCCGAGCGGAACAGCGAGCGGCTGCCGAACAGTGAGGCGTCGAAAATAGGACCCTCGTCCGGTTCGGCGTGATAGCGCTCGATGCGCTCGACCTCGTTGCGCGAGCCGAAGATGAACGGGATCCGCTGGTGCAGCTCCCCCGGCTGCACCTCCAGTACCCGCTCGTGTCCGGTAGTGGCGGCCCCGCCGGCCTGTTCGACGATGAAGGCGATCGGGTTGGCGCCGTAGAGCAGTGACACCCGGCCGGGGCGGGCCGGGTGCCGGGTGTCGCGCGGATACATATAAAGCCCACCGCGAGTGAGGATGTGGAAGGTATCGGCCACCAGAGAGGCCACCCAGCGCATATTGAAATCCCGTCCGCGCGGACCTTCGACACCCTGTAGCGCTTCGTGCACATAGCGCCGCACGGGGCGTTCCCAGAAGCGCTCATTGGCGGCATTGATCGCGAATCCCGAAGTGTCGTCCGGGATTCGCATCCGCGGATGCGTGAGCACGAAGGCCCCCACCTCCCGATCCAGCGTGAACCCGTCCACACCGTTTCCGGTGGTGAGCACAAGCATGGTCGCCGGGCCGTACAGCGTGAACCCCGCGCACACCTGCTGCACCCCCGGTTGCAGGAAGTCCTCGGAGGCCGCGGCCCGCCCGTCCTCCGGCGCCCGCAGCACGCTGAATATCGTTCCCACCGGCAGGTTCACATCGATATTGCTGGACCCGTCCAGCGGATCGAAGGCCAGCAGGTATTTCCCCCGCCGGATCTCCGCGGGCACCGCGTGGAATCCGCTCATCTGCTCGGACACCAGCGCCGAAAGCGGCCCACTCCACTGACTTTCGGACACCATGATGTCGTGTGCGATGGCATCCATCCTCCGATGCACCGTCACCGGCAGATTGTCGGCGTCATACGAGCCGAGCGAGCCCACGATCGCACCCCGCATCACCTGATTGGCAATGATTTTGGTGGCCGTAGCCAGCACATTCAGCAGCGCCGAAAATTCCCCGGACGATCCGGGATGCCGATGCTCCTGCTCGATGGTGTAGCGGGTGAGTGTCTTCATACCTTCGGGCATACGCCTGCTCATTTCCTCACGAGTCGGCCACCTCCGCTGTGGGGGCGTCCGCGAACACGCTGCTGCCGTAGACGTCGTTGTCGGTCAGCGTGATCAGATCGGTGCGGCTCAGCGGCCGGTGCAATTCGACGAGGCGTTTGGCCTGGCGCAGGCGGCAGCGTTCGAGGGCGTTGCGCACGCTGCGGGCATTGGCGAAGCGGGGGCGGGTCATGCGAATTTCGAGGTAGCGCGAAAAGGCCTGCGTGGCAGCATCATCGAAGGAGAAGTTCTCCTGGGCCACCATAAGTTGGGCGATGGCCAGGAGTTCGTCGTGGGTGTAGTCGGGGAACTCGATGTGATGCGCCACCCGGGAGGACAGGCCCGGATTCGCGGAGAAGAACGTCTCCATGCGGTCGGGATAGCCGGCGAAGATCACCACCATGCTGGTGCGCTCGTTCTCCATCTCCTGCAGCAGGATTTCGATGACTTCCTGCCCGTAGTCGCGCTCGTTCTCCGGCCGGAACAGGTAGTAGGCCTCGTCGATGAACAGGACGCCCCCGGCGGCTTTGGCGAGGGCTTCCTTGGTCTTCGGCGCGGTGTGGCCGATGAACTGGCCGACCAGATCGTCACGAGTGACGGTGTGCACCTTCGGTGTGCGGATGTAGCCGAGCGCGTGCAGCATCTCGGCCATGCGCAGGGCGACCGTGGTCTTCCCGGTGCCCGGCCCGCCCGTGAAGCTCATATGCATGGTCGGCCGGGTGGCCTGCAGGCCGAAGCGCTCACGGGCGCGGTCGATGAGCAGCAGGGACGCGATCTCCCGCACCCGGCGTTTGACGTTCGCCAGCCCCACCAGCTCGGCGTCGAGCCGGGTGAGGGTGTCCTCGACATCCTTACCCGCGACATCGCTGGACAGATCCAGCAGGGCGTCGTCGGCGAGGAGATCGGCCGCCACATCCTCCGGCCGGGGACCGCCGGCGGCCGACCCGTGCACCGGTCCGGGGTTCGTGGCCCCGGGCCGATGCATCTGGAACCCGTTCGCCGAGTTTCCCGCCGCAGGCCCGCGGACACCGGGCTCTGCCGGGCGTGGTGTGCTCACCGTCGAAACCCGTTCAGCCGCTGTAGCGTTCGCCGGGGCGGGCGTCCAGCGCATAGGGGTGGAAGCCGTAGCGCTGGCTGCGGTCGGCGCCCTCGGTGCGATCAAGGCGGAAGCCGGGCTCATCCGCCGGGCGCTGCACGAGGAAGCTCAGCGCCGTGGTCTGCCGGCCGTACGACGCGTCATAGGCATTGACGCGAATGTAGTGGCGCGGGAACGTCGCCCGGCAGGCATTGATCTCGGCGAGCACGCCGTCGGGCTCATCGAGATCGAACAGCGGCAGGCCCCACATCTCCCAGTACATGTTCCGCGGATGCGGGTCATCGGTGTACTCGATGGAGACCGGCCAGTTGTTGAGCAGTGCGTAGCGCACCTGAGCGGCGATATCGGCGTCGGTGAAGTCCGGTAGGTGTGAGAAGGTGCCGTGACGCAGATGCATTGCGGTTACCTGGCTTTCGTCGAGATAGTCGTTCAGCGAGTGGAGGTCGGCACGGCATCGGGGGCGTCGGTCGAGGTGTACTCGAAGGTGACATCACCCCAGGTCTTCAGCGCGACCGCGAGCGGGCGATTGGTCTCGGCGGCACGGCGCAGCACGTCCGGACCCTCCTTGAGCAGGTCGCGTCCCTCGTTGCGGGCCTTGACCACTACCTCCAGGGCGACGCGGTTGGCCTCCGCGCCCGCGGAGATGCCCATCGGATGCCCGATGGTGCCGCCGCCGAACTGCAGGCACACATCGTCGCCGAACAGGTCCAGCAGCTGGTGCATCTGCCCGGCGTGAATGCCGCCGGAGGCGACCGGCATGACTCCGGGCAGGCTCGCCCAGTCCTGGTCGAAGAAGATGCCATTGCGCGGATTCGCGGGAATGTGGTTGTCGCGCAATGTGTCGTAGAACCCCTTCACGGTATGCGGATCACCTTCGAGCTTGCCGATGACGGTGCCCGCGTGCAGATGATCGACACCGATCAGCCGGCACCACTTGGCCAGCACCCGGAAGCTCACCCCGTGCGTCTTCTGCCGCGTATAGGTGGAGTGCCCGGCGCGATGCAGGTGCAGCAGCATGCCATTGCGGCGTGCCCACTTCGACATGGACTGCATGGCGGTGTAGCCCACCGTCAGATCCATCATAATGATCACGCTGCCAAGGGATTTGGCGAACTCGGCGCGCTCGTACATATCCTCCATGTCAGCGGCGGTGACATTCAGATAATGGCCCTTCAGCTCACCGGTATCGGCGATGGCGCGGTTGACGCCCTCCATGGCGAACAGGTAGCGATCACGCCAGCGCATGAAAGGCTGCGAGTTGATGTTCTCGTCGTCCTTGGTGAAATCCAGTCCGCCCTTACAGGCTTCGTATACTACGCGACCGTAGTTGCGTGCGGAGAGACCGAGTTTCGGTTTCACGGTGGCGCCGAGCAACGGTCGACCGTATTTATTCAGGTATTCCCGTTCCATAACGATTCCGTGCGGAGGACCCTGAAAAGTCTTCACGTATGCCACGGGAATCCGCATATCCTCCAGGCGCAATGCCTGCAGGGGTTTGAATCCGAATACATTGCCGATGACCGAGGAGGTCAGATTGGTTATCGAACCCTCCTCGAAGAGATCGAGATCGTAGGCCACGTACGCGAAGTACTCCCCCGGCCGGCCCGGCACCTCGTCGACCCGGTAGCACTTGGCCTGATAACGCTCGTGTGCGGTGAGCCGGTCGGTCCAGACGACCGTCCATGTGGCAGTGGAGGATTCGCCCGCCACCGCCGCCGAGGCTTCGATAGGGTCGACTCCCGGTTGCGGAGTCACCCGGAACACCGCCAGCACATCGGTGTCCTTGGGCTGATAGTCCGGCGCGTAGTACCCCATCGACGCGTACGTCTGCACGCCAGGATCCCATCGGCCGCGTCCGCCGTCTTGATCGTCCACAGATCCGGCCATCATTCCTCCTGCGAACTGGGTTGGGCCACTTGCGATTCCCAGGATGACGGCAGAGTTATCGACAAACAATTCGATTGTTTCTCGTCTCCCTCAACCATTTCGTCGTGTTTGCTACCGTTTGACGATGGGTACTGTGAGCGCGGTCCGCATGGAAACCTTCCTCGCCGTCGCCCGCCACAGCAGCATCCGCCGCGCGGCCGCGCAGTTGCACATCACCGAAGCCGCTGCCTCCGCGGCCGTTTCGCACATCGAAAAACAGTTGGGCGCTAAACTCATAGCCAAATCCGGCCGGGGTATCGCACTCACCGAAGCCGGCCGTGTCTACGCCGATTACTGCCGCAGCATCCTGGGGTTGATGAAGGAAGCTCAGGATGCGGTCCGGGCTGCCGAAACCGGTCGCCTGCGCATCGGGGTGGTCGCCACGGCGGGCGAGTTCGTCCTCCTGCGCCTGATGGCCTCGTTCCGAAACCGCTACCCCGACATCGAATTGGGCTTCTCCATCCAGCCCCGCGATGTGCTGTTCGTCGAATTGACCCACCACGAAACAGATCTCGTCGTAGCAGGCCGCCCACCACGTGAGGCCGGCCTGGTGACCCGTGCGCGCAGGCCCTGCCAACTGGTGGTAGTCGGCGCTCCCGGCCGCTGGCCCGACCCCTCCGATGCCACCTGGCTCCTGCGCGGCACCGGTTCCGGCACCCGCGACACCACCCTCGCCCTCTTCGACCGCCTCCAAATCCGCCCGCCCACACTGACTCTCGGCACCCACGGCGCCGCCCTGGCCGCCGCCCGAGAAGGCCTGGGCATCACCCTCATTCACTCCGATGCCATAGAAAACGATCTGGCAGGCCACCACCTCGAAGTGCTCCCCATAGAAGGCACCCCCCTCAATCGCCCCTGGCACGCCGTCACCACCCGCACCCCGACCCCCACCGCCCGCCTGTTCCTCTCCCACATCACCGACCCCGACCGAGTCGGAGAGAAAGCCTTCCGGGCCGCGTGACATACGCCTATGGGCGTAGCGCCTTATACGACCAGCGGCGCAGGCCAACGGCCGAAAATCGGCCTACTGTGGTTGACAGCGTGATTGTTCCCCCGGTGAGGTGGTTGAGAAATGACCGATTCCAGCCCTGCGGTGTTCGGGCCGCCCGCCGTGCGCGTCGGCACGGCCGAGCGTGAACAAGCGGCCGAGGCGCTAGGCAAGCATTTCGCCGCCGGCCGCCTGGACCTCGACGAATACGACGACCGAGTAGGCCGCGCCTACGCCGCCAAAACCACCGACGAACTGACCGTCCTATTCGCCGACCTCCCCCAACCCGCGCCCGTCCCCACCCCGGCGGTCGCTCAGCACCGCCGCGATCCGCGCCTGCTGCTTCCGGCAATCGGCCTGGTCGGGGTCCTCGCGTTCGCAACAGCCTTCGTCATAGCGACGCACATAGTCCCGTTCTTCATCTTCCCGCTGCTGTTCTTCGTAGTCCTGCGCGGGCGCCGCGGCTTCGGCCACCAGTACGGACCCCGCCGCCTGGGTTGACCTTGCCCCCGGGGACAGGGCTTACGTTCACCTCGTGAGAATTGGTCAACTTGCCCGCTCAGCCGAGGTAAGTCCGAAGGCGATCCGCAGGTACGAGGCGCTCGGCCTGGTATCCCCGGCCCGCAACACCAGCGGCTATCGCGAATACGGCGAGAACGATGTCCGCCTGGTGCGTGAGATCCGGACACTGAATCGTCTCGGGATCCCGGTCGAAGAGACCCGGCCGTTCCTCGATTGCCTGGCATCGGGCGGCGAGCACGGTGACGATTGTCCGGCTTCGCTAGCCGAGTATCAGCACGCGATCGACACCCTGACAGAGCGAATCGCGGCCCTCACAGAACGTAGGGACGTCTTGACGATTCGGTTGCGCACCGCTGCCTATCGTCAGAGCGCGGTTGCTGAACCACCGCAATCCGCCGCGAATCTGGTCACGCTGCCGCCGGATCTGCCGGTACCGGTTGATGATGGTGCGGCGGCGCATCTTTCCGGCCTGCGGCTGCCGGCGTTCACTCTCGACAGCACCGATGATGTGGCCATCGATCTCGGCAGGCTGGGCGCGGGTCGCACGGTTGTTTACCTGTATCCGATGACCGGGCGTCCGGATATCGATCTGCCCGCTGGGTGGGATGCGATACCGGGAGCTCGCGGTTGCACCACTGAGGCTTGCGATTTTCGGGATCACTTCAAAGAGTTGGTCGCCGTCGGCGCGCAGCGGGTGTTCGGGTTGTCCAGTCAGGACTCTGCGTATCAGCGGGAAGTTGTCGAGCGACTGCATCTGCCGTTCCCGATGCTGTCCGACCCGGGACTGCTGCTGGCGAAGGCGCTTTCGATACCGACCTTCGATGTCGGCGGGATATCGCTCTATAAGCGCATGACGCTCATTGTCGAGAACGGGACGATCGAGCATGTCTTCTACCCGGTGTTTCCTCCTGACCAGCACGCCGAGCAAGTGCTGTGCTGGCTGCGCGAGCATCCGGAATCAGCTTTCGGCAGCGGCGATCTGGGAGTGGCGGGCGGCGGTGATGTCGGGGCTGTGGGTGACGGCCCAGTCGGCTAATGCTGAGAGCGGGGTGAGGAGGGTTTCACCTAGCGGGCTGAGGCTGTATTCGACAGTGGGTGGGACCGTGGGGAATACGGTGCGGGTCACCAGACCGTCCTGTTCGAGGGAGCGCAGGGTGCGGGTGAGCATGCGCTGGCTGATGCCCTCGATCGAGCGGTGCAGTTCATTGAAGCGGTAGTCGCGCCGGCCGAGTAGCGCGAGTATCAGCACGCTCCATTTGTCGCCTATGCGCCGCAGCACGTCGGTGACCGGGCAGGCCTCGTGCTCGGCGACGGGTACGCGTGCGGGCAGTTCCGTCGCGACCATCGAGGGCACATTCGTGTGCGTATCGGACATGAAAGTGCCTACTTTCGCAACTGTCAGTCGTTGCCGAGGATCGAGGTACGACCCGAGAGTAGCGGAGGAACAATGTCCAAAACCATTGTCATCAGCGGCGGTACGGACGGTATGGGCCGTGCGTTCGCCCTGGAACGGCTTTCACTCGGCGATACGGTCCTCGCCATCGGCAGCAACCGTGGGAAGGGCGAATCGCTGGTGACTGCGGCAGGTCCGGCGGCCGATCGCCTGACCTTCCTGCGCGCTGACTTGAGTTCGATTGCGGAGATCGAGCGGGTGATCGACGAGGTACGTGCGCGGTACAACACCGTCGATGCGTTACTGCTGTTCGCCAATCGCGTCAGCCCGCGGCGGACAGAGACCGTGGACGGCTTCGAACACACCTTCGCGCTCTACTACCTGAGCCGATATCTCCTGTCGCAGAGACTGACTCCGCTCCTCGAGCGCAGCGAGACCCCGGTGATCGTCAGCATTGCCGGAGTCGGCGTCACCAAGGGCGCGATCAGCTGGGACGACCCCCAACTGACTCACGACTACGGCGCGGTGCGCGCCCAACTACAGGCGGGCCGCGCCAACGACCTACTCGGCGTCACCTACTCCGAAACCAGTCCCGGCACAGTGCGATTTGTCCTTTACCACCCCGGATTCACCCGCAGTGGAGACCTCTCCAGTCTGAACATCCTCACCAGAACCCTCCTTCGAACCCTGGCCCGAATCTCGGCCCAGCCGGTCTCCGAGGCCATTCACCCCCTCCACGCATTCGTCGACGCCCCACCCGCACAGCCCCTCACCGCAATCGACCGCAGCCGCCCCCTGCCCCTGTCGCTCCCGACCCTCGACCCAACGAACGCCCACCGCCTCGCCACCCTCACCGAAGCGCTCCTGAGCAGAGCCGATACCTGAGTACCAATCCGGCCCGTGATTCATTGTGAGACTTCCCTCTTGGAGGGTTCCCACAAAGACTCTCACGTAGGTTCGTAGCGACGTCCGTCTCGCCGCGGTAACGGCGGTCTATATGTTTGGCAGCGGTAGTCGGAGCAAAAGACGTTGAGCTGCAATTGGTTTGAGTGAACATGCTGGTTGCCGGCCACGCGGTGCGCTCAGTAGACGGACTACTGGTATCCAGCACAACGAGCTAAGGAACATTTATGACTACCACGCAGGAACAGATCGTTTCGGGCATCGCCGAGATCGTCGAGGAAGTAACCGGTATCGAGGCCTCCGAGGTGACGATCGAGAAGTCCTTCGTTGATGACCTGGACATCGATTCGCTGTCGCTGGTGGAGATCGCCGTCCAGCTCGAGGACAAGTACGGCATCAAGATCCCGGACGAGGACCTGACCAGCTTGCGCACCGTAGGTGACGCGGTGGCCTACGTGCAGAAGATGGAGGTCGAGAACTCCGAACTCGCGGCGGAACTCAAGTCCAAGTTCGAAGAGAGCCACGGCGAGTAGCGGGCGCGCCGCCGTGACCAACCCTTTCAGCGCGAACGGAACATTCCCCAGCGTCGTCGTCACCAGCATGGCGGCAACCACCTCTATCGCCAGCGATGTCGATGCGACGTGGAAGGGCCTCCTCAACGGCGAGAGCGGCATCGACACGCTCACCGACGATTTCATCACCGAATACGACCTGCCCGTGCACATCGGCGGTCACCTGAAGGTGTCGCCGGACACGCTGCTGAGCCGGGTCGAGATTCGCCGCCTGTCCTATGTCGAGCGGCTGGCCACCGTGGTCGGTCGCGAGGTCTGGAAGAATGCGGGCAGCCCGGATGTCGACCCGCTGCGGCTGGCTGTCGCCATCGGCACCGGACTCGGCGGCGCGGATGCCGTCGTCAGCTCTAACGATCGCTTGAAAAGCGAGGGCTACCGCAAGATTTCGCCGCTCGCCGTCCAGATGATCATGCCCAATGGTCCGTCGGCCGTGGTCGGTCTGGAACTGAAAGCCCGTGCGGGAGTGATCACTCCGGTGTCCGCGTGCTCATCGGGTTCGGAGGCCATTGCCACCGCATGGCGCATGATCGTCATGGGTGACGCGGATATCGCCGTCACCGGCGGCGTCGAGGGCTACATCGATGCGGTGCCGATCGCGGCATTCTCGATGATGCGCGCCATGAGCACCCGCAACCACGATCCGAAGGGCGCTTCGCGTCCCTTCGACAAGGATCGCGACGGCTTCGTCTTCGGCGAGGCGGGCGCGCTCATGGTCATCGAGACCGAGGAGCACGCGAAGGCTCGAGGCGCGACGATCCACGCGCGGCTCATGGGTGCGGGCATCACCTCGGACGGCTTCCACCTGGTGGCGCCGGATCCGGAGGGCGCCGGGGCAGGCCGCGCGATGACCCGGGCCCTGCAAACCGCCGGTCTGTCGGCCAAGGACATCACGCACGTGAACGCGCATGCGACAGCAACTCCCATCGGCGATACCGCCGAGAACAACGCGATTCACCACGCCGGGGTCGGCCACGCCTCGGTGTACGCGCCGAAATCCGCGCTGGGCCACTCGATCGGCGCGGTCGGCGCGCTCGAATCGATACTCACGGTCCTCAGCATTCGGGACGGCATCGTGCCCCCGACGCTGAATCTGGAGAACCAGGATCCGGAGATCGACCTCGACGTCGTGCACGGCGAAGCTCGCCGTCAGGACATCGAGTACGCGATCAACAACTCGTTCGGTTTCGGCGGGCACAATGTCGCGCTCGCCTTCGGCCGCTACTGACACACCGAGATCGAGGGAAGCTCCATGCCCGCCGGACCGCGCGCCCGACTGATTCTGAATACGATCCTGACGGTCATGGAGCATGGTGTACACGCCACCGGGATCACCGAACTGCTCGAACGCAGCGATGCCTCACCCGATTCGCTGTACCAGCACTTTCCGCTGGGTAAAGAGGAGCTCGTGGGGACGGCGGCGAAATCCGTTTCCCGGATGGGCTATTCGCATGTGAGCCGGATGGCGGACGCGCTGGCGACCGCTACCTCACTGGAGGGCTGGCTAGACGAGCTGTTCGCCTATTGGCGTGATCCATTGGAGTCCAGCGACTATCGCGTGGGCTCGTTCATGATGGCCGCAGCTCTGTACGGACAGGATCCGGCGGTGCAATCCGCCGCCGGTCAGGCCTTCACCGAATGGACAGCCCGCCTGGCCGACGGCCTGATCGCCGCCGGCATCGACCGCGCTCCCGCCTGCTCGATGGCCGCCCTGCTGCTATTGACGATCGAGGGCGCCATCGTGCAGAGCCGTGCCCTGCAATCCAGCCACCCCTTCGACTGCGCCAGTACCCAACTCGCGGTCCTGCTCCGCCACCACCTCACGTCCGGCTGATCGACCGGCACCTGGCTACCGGCACATTCCTGATGTCCGGAAGGAAAGGGCCACGCACCGGAGGGGTGATCCTGGTCCAGGGCATCGATCGCGCCACGATCGAGCAGATAATCACCGAGGGTCCTCAGTCCCGGGTCAGTAGTCCGCGTGCCAGGACTTCGAGCAGTTCGGTGAGGATCGGGACGAACTCCAGGCGGGCGGCCGCGAGCTCGGGATGCTGCTCGTAGGCGGCGAGCATGGCGGGCGCGGGGTGGCTGTGGCTCCACAGTGCGCCTGCGGAAAGCAGTGCTGCCGCACAGAATTTCATCGCACCGTCGGCGCCGAATTCCGGGATGAGGCGTTCGACCGGAGTGACCAGTTCGGCGGTGGCGGCCAGCATCTTGTACTTGTATCTGGCCGCGACCTCGGCCGAGATATTGCGTTCGAGGATCGCGGCCTGCGCGTTGAAGAGGTCACACAGCACCGGCTCCTTCGCCAGTGTCGAGACCAGAGCGGTGACCAGGCGATCGCGCCGGGTGCGCAGGTCGCCGCTGGTATCGGCCAGGAGCGGGGTGACAGTGGTGATCCACTCGCGGTAGCGCAGGTCGAGCAGTTCCAGCAGTACCGCTTCCCGAGATTCGAAGTAGCGCAGCACATTCGACTTCGCCAGACAGACCCGGCGGGCCAGCTCATTGAGCCCGAGATCGACAACGGGCATCTCGGTGAGCATGTTCGCGGCCGTATCCAGGATTGCCTGTCTGCGTATTTCCCGCTGCTCGACGCTGCGCGCCCGTTGGAAGTGGACCATGCTCCGAGTATTTCAGACCATCGGTCTCTTGACAACGGACCACTGGTCTCTTATCGTCGAAATAGCTAAAGACCGGCGGTCTTTTATCCTCGACAAGGAGCCCAGTATGTACGAAGTCCCTGATCAGACCGGTAAGACGATCGTCATCACCGGAGCCAACAGTGGAACCGGCAGGGAAGCTGCGACGCGCCTGGCCGCCGCCGGAGCGCAGGTGATCATGGCGGTGCGTACCCCGGAAAAGGGTGAGCAGGCCAAGTCGGAGATCCTGCGTAAGCACCCCGCCGCAAAACTCGAGGTTCGCCGTATCGATCTGGCCGACCTCGCCTCGGTGCGTACCTTCGCCGACGATCTGCTCGCTGCGGGCGCACCGCTGGATGTGCTGGTCAATAACGCCGGCGTCATGGCTCCGCCGGAACGGCACACCACCGCAGATGGATTCGAGCTGCAGTTCGGCAGCAACTTCCTCGGCCCGTTCGCACTCACCATGCATCTGCTGCCGCTACTGCTCCGCGCCGACAGCCCTCGTGTCGCGACGATGAGCAGCGGTACCGCGAACTTCGGCCGCATCAACTTCGACGATCTGCAGTGGGAGCGCCGGTACAGCCCGACCCGCTCGTACGCGCAGTCGAAGCTGGCGGATCTGATCCTGTCGCTGCACCTGGCCGAGATTGCCGGGGAACGCGGCTGGAACCTGCGCAGCACCGCGGCGCATCCCGGCTACACCCGCACCAATCTGCAAACAGCCGGTGCCAGCCTGGGCCGCGACAAGCCCGCCCGTGGCCTCCTCGGAAGCCTGCCCATCCTGCCCTCCCAAGAAGTCGAACAGGGTGCGGAACCGCTGCTCTACGCGGCCGCCGATCCGTCCGCGCGCAGCGGCGAATACTACGGTCCCACAGGACGATTCGGCCTGGTCGGTCCGTCGGGCCCCGCCAGGATCACCCGCCGGGCGCGCAACGGCGAAGTCGCAGCGAGGCTCTGGGAGACCGCCGAGCAGCTCACCGGCACGCAACTGCCCGCATAAATGGCGCTTTACGCCGAGCGCCGACCTTCGTCCAGTTCGACCCACTCCCGGCGCATTCGGCCTGGTCAGTGGGGGTGAGCCACGCCACCATTTCGTTAGTTAGCCTCATGCAACTATATTGGACAAGTTCGTAAGTTGCGTTTTTGGGAGGCTAAGTTGGCTGCGGCACCGACCACCGATCTGGACAAAGGTGATGTCCAGACCATTCGCCGGCGCCTTCGCGTCGACCGAGATCATCCGCACTACAAGTGGGTAGCGCTGTCCAACACCACGTTGGGCATGCTCATGGTCACTATCAATTCCTCGATCGTGATTATCTCGCTGCCCGCGATCTTCCGGGGCGTCGACCTGAATCCGCTCGAACCCGGCAATGTGAGTTACCTGCTCTGGCTGCTCATGGGCTTCCTGCTGACCTCTGCCGTACTGGTGGTGATGTTCGGGCGGCTCGGCGACATGTTCGGCCGGGTGAAGATCTACAACCTCGGGTTCGTGGTGTTCACCCTCTGCGCGATTGCCCTGTCCTTCGATCCGTTCACGCACGGGGCCGGGGCGTTGTGGCTGATCGGGTGGCGCGTGGTGCAGGGAGTCGGTGGCGCCATGCTGATGGCCAACTCTGCGGCGATCCTCACCGATGCCTTCCCCGCCAATCGTCGCGGTGTGGCGCTGGGCATCAATCAGGTTGCGGCCGTGGCCGGTTCGTTCCTGGGTCTGCTCATCGGCGGCATACTCTCGGAGTGGGATTGGAAGGCGATCTTCTGGGTCACCATTCCGTTCGGCATTCTGGGCACCGTGTGGTCGTACCGCTCGCTGCACGACACCGGCACCCGCACACCCGGATCGCTGGATATTCCGGGCACCCTCACCTTCGCGCTGGGCTTGACCGCGCTGCTCTCCGGTATCACCTATGGCATTCAGCCGTACGGTGATTCGAAGACCGGCTGGGGCAACCCGTGGGTGCTCGCCGGCGTATTCGGCGGCATCGCGCTGCTGCTGCTCTTCTGCTACATCGAATCCAAGGTCAGCCAGCCGATGTTCCAGCTGTCGCTGTTCCGCAATCGGGCCTTCGGACTCGGCAACCTCGCAGGCCTGATGGCATCACTGGGACGCGGTGGCATGCAGTTCATGCTCATCATCTGGCTGCAGGGCATCTGGTTGCCGTTGCACGGCTACGACTTCGAATCCACTCCGCTGTGGGCCGGTATCTACATGCTGCCGCTGACGGTCGGATTCCTGGTGGCAGGCCCGATTTCGGGCTGGCTGAGCGACAAATACGGCGCACGGTTCTTCGCGGCCGGCGGTCTCGCCCTGGCGGCGGTCACCTTCGTGCTGCTGGTGATCATCCCGGTCGACTTCAACTACTGGTTGTTCGGACTGATCATCCTGCTCAACGGCCTCGGCACCGGCATCTTCACCTCGCCGAACACCGCCGAGATCATGGGTGCGGTGCCGGCGTCGCAACGTGGCGTCGCCTCCGGCATGCGCGGCACGCTGATGAACGGCGGCATGGCGCTGTCGATCGGTGTGTTCTTCTCGCTCATGATCGTCGGCCTGTCCGGAACCCTGCCGGGCGCTATGAATTCCGGTCTGCAGAGCCAGGGCGTGTCCCCGCAGGTCGCCGGTCAGGTTGCGGATATGCCCCCGGTGGGCAGCCTGTTCGCGACGTTCCTGGGCTACAACCCGTTCAAGGAATTGCTCGGCCCCAGCGGCACTCTCGACAAGCCGGGTGTGAACAGTGATGTCCTCACCGGTCAGGAGTTCTTCCCGCACTTGATCTCCGGACCGTTCCATTCGGGTCTGATCGTCGTATTCCTCGTCGCCGCACTTATGATGCTGATCGGCGCAGTGGCTTCGTGGTTCGCCGGCGGCGGGAAAGCTCCCGACGAGGCCGAGGAACTCGTCGAAGCAGACCGCGCGGGAATCTGACCCGATGATCGAGGAGGCCACGCTGAATCAGCCCACGAGTGTCGCCGACCCCGACCAGTTGACGGAGGCGGCCGATCTGTACCACACGATCGGCCGTCTGCTGCGGCTGCTCCGCACCTCGGGCGACCTGGGCCAACTCAGCCCCGGCGCCGCCTCGGCCCTGGCTTCGGTCGCCCGCGGCGGGCCTATGCGACTGAGCGATCTGGCGAATATCGAACGCGTCAGCGCACCGACCATGTCGCGCATGGTCACCGGCCTGGAGAAAGCGGGCTATATCGTCCGCGACGCCGACCCGGAAGACGGCCGTGCCCAGCTCCTGAGCGCAACCTCCCGCGCTCACGACCTGGTCACCGGCCTGACCTCCGCCCGCATCCAGCGCTTCGCGGCGGCCATGGCTCGCCTGGACGCGCCGCAGCGCGAGGCGCTCAAGGGCTCACTCGGCACGCTGATCGAGGCGCTCGATCAGGAGACGAACCCTTCCTGAGCAACAGCATTCGGCCTCTCGACAGCGCGTAAATCGCTGTCGAGGGGCCGAGTTGCATGCACCCTAACCTTGCGGTGCAGCATTGCCTGGATCGTGAACGCGGTACCCTGAAATTCGACTGTGGCGGCACCAGTCGATGAAGGCAGGCGCGAGATGACCTACAGCGCAGATCGATTGAACGCCATTGCGCGGGACGCGCAGCGCATTGCCGAGGGCGACTACGCCTCCGAGGAGGCAAACCGGCTGCGCATCCGCTTCGCCGAGGAACTCCGGAAACTCTCGGACTACGACTACAGCGGTCCGCTGGGCCTCGAATTGATGGACTTCCTGGTCGCCACGCTGCAAATCATCAATACCGCGAGCCGCCGCTCCGGCGCCGACCCTTCCCGTCCGCTGCACACCGGACCTCGCCGCTTCGCATTGAACCCCGAGGACCTCAGAACCATCGAACCCCGCCGTCCTTATGGCGATCGCCATTACCGCGACCGCTGAAGTCGGCTCGCCGTCATCGACCAGGAACTGAGGGCGGGGATTACTCGCACCATGCCGCCCTCAGTTCCTGGTGATCTCGGTCGGCCGCACTATGGTGGCGCAGACCCGCCGGTGATCGGGCGCGCGGGTTGCTGGACTGGATCTTGTGTCGATACTTCTTGCGCCCTCTCCCACAACCAGGCCCGGAATGATCCGGTGGCTCGGCGTTGTCGCGGTGATGCTGGGGATCTTCTCGATCGTGACGACGGAGATTCTGCCCATCGGACTGCTGACCGCTATCGGCTCGGACTTCTCCGTCTCCGACGGCATGGCCGGGCTGATGATGACCATGCCCGGACTGCTCGCCGCGATCGCCGCACCGGTGGTCACGGTGGCGGCAGCGCGGATCGATCGCAAGCTGCTGCTGTGCGAGTGCACGCTACTTCTGGTGGCGGCCAACGTGATTGCCGCACTCGCCCCGGAGTTCTGGCTGGTACTGGCATCTCGCGTGCTGCTCGGCATCACGATCGGCGGATACTGGTCCATCGCAGCAGGATTGGCGCAGCGACTGGTGTCACCGGAGTCGACGGCCCGCGCGACAACAGTAATCTTCGCGGCCGTCCCCCTCGGCTCGGTACTCGGCGTTCCAGCAGGTGCATTCGTCGGGAATCTCGCGGGCTGGCGGACAGCCTTCGTGGTGCTGGGCATCCTGTCGGCCGCGGTATTGGCGCTCCTGATGTTGTCCCTACCCGCGCTCCCTGCCCATCAGGCCCTCGATTGGTCGACATTGCGCGCGGGCCTGCAAGTCCCCGGCACCCGATTCGCCCTACTGGCAACATTTCTCATCGTCCTCGCCCAATTCGGCACCTACACCTACGTCACGCCATTTCTGCAGCAGGTCACCGGGGTCAATAGCGTCACCGCCCTCCTACTGATCTACGGAATAGCAGGTATCGCCGGAAATGCCCTGGGCGGCAGCATGATCGCCCACCACTCCCGCGCCGCCCTGTGCCTCGCAGCAGCCCTGATGGCAGGCGCCATGCTCCTGCTACCGATATTCGGCCGCTGGGAATTGGGCGCCGCAACCCTATTGATCGTCTGAGGTATCGGCTACGGCGGCGTCCCGGTCGTCCTGCAAACCTGGTTCGCCCGCGCAGTCCCCCATCACGCCGAAGTCTCCTCGGTCCTCTTCACCGCATCCTTCCAAGCGACCTTCTGCCTCAGCGCCCTGACCGGCGGCGTGATCGTAGACCGCACCTCCCCCTCAACCGTCCTCATCTGCGGCGGTCTCACCGCCCTACTCGTCCTGGCAATGTGCCTAACCCGACGAATATCAGCTAACAACTAGAGGCCACACAGTTTGCTTCGAGAGTTATGTCCGAAAACTCACTCCTGTAAGGCCTTTTAAACACAGATCAGCCCTCGCAACAATTCGAATCGCGATCAATTTCGCGAAAGGGGTTCATAATTGGCAACATTGATCGATCCATCCGCAAGGGGAAGGGTCGGCCCTTGCGCGGACAGTGAATTGAAGGTTGCCCATGTCCACTCCGAATCAGCCGGTACCTCCGCCTCCAGGTGGTCCGCCGATGTACGGGCAGGGTTATCCCCCGCCGCCCAGAAAGAAACGGAAGATCTGGCCCTGGATTCTGCTCGCCGTGGTCGTGCTGTTCTTCGGCGGGTGTTTTGCCCTGGTCGGCACTGCGGCACACGAAGTTTCGAAGAGCACCGATAAGAGTACGGCGGTGGCCGCGGCGGGTTCGGAAGTGCGGGACGGCAAGTTCGCCTTCGCTGTTACCGCGGTCGACCCGCCCGTGGCGGCGGTCGGTGACAATGAAATCTTGCGGAAGACCGCGCAGGGCGAGTACGTCCTCGTGCACGTCGCGATCACCAATATCGGCGACAAGGCGCAGAGCTACTTCGGCGAGAATCAGAAGCTGATCGACGATCAGGGCAAGCAGTTCAGCAATGACACCTCGGCGGAGCTTGCCGTCAACCAAGACCTGACCGCCGAAATCAATCCCGGCAACAAGATATCCGTGAGCATCCCGTTCGATGTTCCCAAGGGCACGGTTCCGGCCACCGTCGAGTTCCATGACTCGATGTTCTCGGGCGGCGCGCGGGTCGCGCTCAAATAGCTGCTGACGGCATCGTTCGGCCGGCCCGGGTACCTCCCGGGCCGGCCGAATGATGTTGTCTTCGTTCAGGCGTTGTCATACGCGTCCTGCAGGGTCTCGAGGTCGATTTTGGACATGGTGCGCAGGGCGGTGGAGGCGGCAGCGCTGCGGGCCGGATCGGCGCCACCCATCAGCTGCGGAAGGCCGGAGGGGACGATCTGCCAGGACAGGCCGTACTTATCGGTGAGCCAGCCGCACGGGCCGGGCTTGCCCTCGGCGGTGAAGGCGTCCCACAGGCGGTCGACCTCTTCCTGGCCGTCCACGACGACCTGGATCGAGGCGGCATCGGTGTGCGGATGTGCGGGGCCGCCATTGAGCAGAGTCAGTGAATGACCTGCCAATTCGAGGGAGACGATGAAGGCCGCGCCGTCGGGGCCACGCGAGATATCGGTGACCTGGGAATCGGGAACCAGCGAGGTGTAGAACTCGGCGGCCTCTTCGGCCAGGGTGTCGAACCAGAGGAAAGTGGTGACGGTGGTGGTCATGGCGGGCTCCTGACGAGTTGGTGACCTGCTTTCACCTACTGGTCGGAGCCCATCACATCACTTCGACGTATCTCTGGACATTTCTCGAGATATTTTTTCGCGTCGCCCGTCACAGCCGGTAGGTCGCCAGGAAGCGGCCGATGCGTTCGATGATCGCCTCCAGGTCATCGGCGTGCGGCAGGGTCACGATCCGGAAGTGGTCGGGGCGCGGCCAGTTGAAGCCCGTGCCCTGCACAATGTGGATCTTCTCCTGCAGCAGCAGGTCCAGCACGAACTGCTCGTCATTGTGGATCGGGTACACATCGAGGTCGATGCGCGGGAAGGCGTACAGCGCGCCCTTGGGCTTCACACACGAGATGCCGGGAATGGCATTGAGGGCTTCCCACGCGCGATCGCGCTGCTCATGCAGTCGCCCGCCGGCCGCGGTGAGATCGAAAATGCTCTGATGCCCGCCGAGTGCCGCTTGAATAGCTTGCTGCGCAGGCACATTCGCGCACAGGCGCAGACCCGCGAGCATGGTCAGGCCTTCGAGGTAGTTCTGCGCATGCTGCGTCGGCCCCGAAACCACCAGCCACCCGGAGCGGAATCCGGCGGCTCGATAGGACTTCGACAGCCCGGAGAAGGTCAGGACCAACAGGTCCGGCGCGAGCGAAGCGGTCGCGGTGTGCTTCAGATCGTCGTAGATGATCTTGTCGTAGATCTCGTCGGAGAACACCACCAGGTTATGCCGCCGCGCGACCTCGAGCACCTGGCGCACCACCTCGGGCGAGTAGACCGCGCCCGTGGGATTGTTCGGATTGATGAGCACGATGGCCCGGGTGCGGTCGGTGACCTTGGATTCGATATCGGCCACATCCGGGAACCAGTCGGAGGCCTCGTCGCAGATGTAGTGCACGGGCCTGCCGCCATTGAGCGCGGTGGCGGCGGTCCAGAGCGGGAAATCCGGTGCGGGAACGAGTACTTCGTCGCCGTTCTCCAGTAGTGCCGTCATGGACATCATGATCAGTTCGGAAACGCCGTTGCCGAGGAAGACCTCTTCGACGTCGACATCTTCGACCCCGAGGGTCTGGTAGTACTGCACGACGGCGCGCCGCGCCGACAGCAGCCCCTTGGAGGAGGAGTACCCGCTGGATGCCGGCAGGTTGCGAATCATGTCCTGCAGCAGGTCCGCAGGTGCTTCGAATCCGAACGGCAGCGGGTTGCCGGTATTGAGTTTGACCACGTGGTGGCCCTCGGCCTCGAGCCGGGCCGCGTGTTCGGCCACCGGTCCGCGGATCTCGTACGACACACCCGCCAGCTTGCTCGACTGCTTGACCTGCATGGACGTCCCTTCTGAATGCGGTTGAGCCACACTCTACTTGGAATTTCCAAGTTTGCACTTTGTTTTTCCAAGTTCCAGGTTACAGTGGGAGGCGTGTCACGCCGAAGCTACGACCACTACTGCACCGTCAGCCGCGCCCTCGACATTGTCGGCGACCGCTGGAACCTGCTGGTCGTCCGCGAATTGTGTTCCGGTCCACGCCGATACAGCGATCTGTTCGCGGACCTGCCCGGCATCAGCACCGATGTGCTGGCCGCCCGGCTCAAGGATCTCGAACGTGACGGCATCCTCACCCGCCGCCGCGTCGGACCCCGTGCGGCGACCGCGGTCTACGAACTCACCGAGGCGGGCACGGCATTACGCCCCGCGCTCGACGCACTCTCGATCTGGGGCACGCAGCTACTCGGTGACCGCCGCCCCACCGACGCCGTCCGTGCCCACTGGTTCGCCCTACCGCTGGGACGCGCTGTGGCAGAACTGCTCCCAGCGGGCACGGCCACCGTGCACATAGGCGAGACCACGCTGCACTACGTCATCGCCGAGGCGGGCATCACCCACCACGATGGCCCCGCCACCACACCCGACCTCGAACTGCACCTCGACCTGCCCACGGCCACAGACGTGGCCACCGGCGCTCGCACCCTCGCGGATATCAGCTGACCCCCGTGCCGCACAGCACGTCTCCCGATCGAACAGGCCGCATAAGCGCTGTTCGATCCTTGGGAGGGCTGTCCGGCCCGAGGGGAGGTCAGCCGTGCAGGTATCGCACCAGGTGCTCGCGTTCCTCTTCCAGTTCTGAGATCTGGCTCTTCACCACGTCCCCGATGCTGACAATGCCGACCATGCGCCCCTCGCTGAGCACTGGCAGGTGCCGGATCCGATGTTCCGTCATCGTGGCATTGAGTGTTTCGACCTGATCCTCGGGTGAGCAGGTGTGCACGGCCGCGGTCATGATGTCCGACACCGGTGCATCCAATAGCTCGGCCCCTCTGCTGTGCAGTCGCCGCACAATGTCGCGCTCGGAGGCGATGCCGGACATGAGCACTCCGTCCGGCGACACCACCACCGCGCCGACATTGTGCGCGTTGAGCACTCGTAGCAGTTCACGCACTGTGGCATCGGGTGCAATCGTGACCACGCCCGGCCCTTTACGGCGCAGAATCTCCGAAATCCGCATACGTCCACCGCCCATTTGCTCGGATATCGATGCCTCTCAGGATGGCGTGTTTGCGGGCCGGTGAACAGCAACGATTACGCGCCGATACCTAACCTGCAGCGAGTGCATCGAGGGCGGCCTCGATGGCTCGGTGGAAGGTCGGGTAGGCGAAAATCAGCTGGCGCAACGTACTGGTCGGCACCTCGGCGTGCACGGCGACACTCAATGCACTGAGCACCTCACCGCCCTGCGGTCCCACGGAAGTCGCGCCGACGAGCACACCCCGGTCGGCATCCTCGATGAGTTTGATGAATCCCTCGTTGCCCACCTTGTGAATCCAGCCGCGGACCGAGGTGGGAACCTCCGTGCTCGCGGTGCGCACGTTCAGACCGGCGGCGCGCGCCTGCGCCTCGGTGAGGCCGACCGCGCCGACCTCCGGGTCGGTGAACGTCACGCGCGGGACGGCTCGATACTGCGCGATTTCGTCGGAGGAGTCGAGAATGTCCTGCGCGGCGATGCGCGCCTGGTACATGGACATATGCGTGAAGGCCCCTTGACCTGTTACATCGCCGATGGCCCAGACGCCGTCGGCGACGCGCATGCGCTCATCGACCGGGAGGGTCTTCGCGGTTTCGTCCAGCCCCAGCACGCCGATTCCCAACGCCGACAGGTCTGTTCGACGACCCGTGGCGATGAGCAGCTGCTCGGCTTGCACCGACTGCCCGTTGTCGAGTTCGACGGTGAAGTTTGCGCCGTCGTGCGCCACGCTTGCAGCGTGTGCACCCTTGCGCACTGTGATGCCTTCGGTCGCAAAGACCTTCGCCAGCAGGTCACCGGCTTCGGGTTCGTCCTGCGGCAGCAGCCGGCGCGGCACGATGACGGTGACTTCCACTCCGAAGCGCGCGAACAGTTGCGCGAATTCCGCACCCACCGGTCCGCCGCCGAGCACGATCAGCGACCGCGGCACCTCGGTCGCGGTGACGGCTTCGCGATTGGTCCAGTAGGGCGTGCCCTCGAGGCCGGGCAGCGGTGGAATGGCCGGAGCGGTACCCGGATTGAGCACAATCCGGGTGGCCTGGAACACGCGTTCTCCCCCGGCGGTCGCCACGGTCACCGCACCCGGCGCGGAGATCCGCCCCCACCCGCGCACGAAGCTGCCGCCGGCCTTCTCGAACCGCTCGACCGCGACCGTGTCGTCCCAGTTGTCGGTCGCCTCGTCGCGAATCCGCGCCGCCACCGGCGTCCAATCCGGCGTCACCGTCGCCGAACCCGCCAGCGCGTCGACCCGTCGCGCTTCCTGCAGCACCCCGGCCGCGCGCACCATCATCTTCGTCGGTATGCACGCGTAATACGGGCATTCACCCCCGAGTAACCGCCCCTCCACCCCGACCACCGTCAATCCGGCCTGAGCCAATCGTGTCGCGACATCCTCACCGCCCGGTCCCATTCCGACCACCACGGCATCCACGACTTCAGCAGGCATTCCTTGCTTCCTTTGCTCGACAGGACTTCACACCACGGACGGAACTACCCAACCAGCATGGCGTGACACCGCCCGCAATTGCCGATCCGGACCGGCACGTTCCGAAAATTTCACAACTGTCCACGCTGGGCGCGGGTGGGCCGGCAATCCGATTCCACGCCATCGCACTCGTCGCGATCGTCCGCAGCATCACGGCCCCCGAGATTCGCGCGCAAGCCGAAGCCGATCCCGGCCGCGTGTCAGAGCTGATCGAGGACTGGCTCGACGCCGCGGTCGGCTATGCCGATCGGTCCGGCGTGGAAGGTCCGACGAGGCCCTGATTCCTCGACGCGCGGACGGGTTCTGGCGAACCTGCCACCGGCACCCATAGCGAACCCGTACCATCCGGTGCGTGGTCGATGCCAAGCGTCCCGCCGCGCTGCGGGTTCTCGTCTACAGCAATGATGCCGATACTCGGAGCCAGGTCATGCTGGCTCTCGGTAGACGGCCGCATCCGGATCTGCCGCCCATCGAATATGTCGAAGTGGCTACCGGCGCTGTGGTTTTGGAGCATATGGATGCTCATAAGCTGGACTTGGCGATCCTGGACGGCGAATCCGCGCCGACGGGTGGGCTGGGCCTGGCCAAGCAGCTCAAGGATGAAATCGACAACTGCCCGCCGATTGTGGTGCTCACCGGTCGCCCCGATGATGCCTGGCTGGCGAACTGGTCGCGGGCCGATGCGGCTGTGTCGCATCCGCTGGATCCGATCCGGTTGACCGACGCCGTGCTCGGCGTACTGCGGAACCGTTCCGCGGCCTGAGCTCTCCCCTCCCCGGGACCAGGGGATATCTGTGTCACGTGACATTCGCGATTCCGTCGAATCGGTCATGAAAGACCGTTCCGAATTGAATCAAACGGCCTCGCGAAACGTCATGTATCTTGTCGCGTGAGTTGTAGGCTGTGCCCTAGCTCACACGAGCCTGGCTGACGGTATCAATCGCCGCCACGCCCGATCTCCGAAAATCCGGGCCGCCCGGGGCGTCATCGCCCCTGCGCAAGGTTGCAACCAGGAGGGGTAGTGCTGTTGTGAATATCGAGGTGCCGACGCTTGTCCTCGGCGCGGTTGCCGCCGCGTTCGGGGTGTTCTCCGTATTTCTGGCGGCCTTGGTGGGCCCCAAACGCTATAACCGCGCCAAGCTCGAACCGTACGAGTGCGGTATCGAGCCGACGCCGCATGCCGTCGGCGGTGGCCCGGGAAACAGTGGTGGACAACGCTTTCCGGTGAAGTACTACCTCACCGCAATGCTGTTCATCATTTTCGACATCGAGATCGTGTTCCTTTATCCGTGGGCTGTGCACTTCGATTCGCTCGGCCTGTTCGGGCTGGCGGCGATGGCGCTGTTCGTCTTCAACGTGTCGGTGGCCTATGCCTACGAGTGGAGGCGAGGCGGACTCAGCTGGGACTGAGTGGCGTACAGGGGATTCCAAACATTGCACCCCGCCCTGTGCGGGGTGTTTCGATCCGGGAGATGTAGTTCGACATGGGTCTCGAGGAGAAACTGCCCAGCGGATTCCTGCTGAGCACGGTGGAAGATTTCGCGGGCTATCTGCGCAAGAGTTCGCTCTGGCCCGCCACATTCGGCTTGGCATGCTGCGCCATCGAGATGATGGCCACCGGCGGTGGGCGATTCGATATCGCGCGCTTCGGCATGGAGGCGTTCCGCGCCTCGCCGCGCCAGGCCGATCTGATGATCGTCGCCGGACGGGTGAGCCAGAAGATGGCCCCCGTCCTGCGCCAGGTCTACGACCAGATGACCGAACCCAAATGGGTGCTGGCCATGGGTGTTTGCGCATCCTCGGGCGGCATGTTCAACAACTATGCCGTCGTGCAGGGTGTCGATCACATCGTGCCGGTGGACATCTATCTGCCCGGCTGCCCGCCGCGGCCGGAGATGCTGTTGAACGCGATCCTGAAGCTGCACGAGAAGATTCAGGAGATGCCGCTCGGTGTCAATCGCGAGGAAGCCGTGCGGGCCGCCGAGGCCGCCGCGCTCGCCAGCCCCACGACCATACAGATGAAGGGGCTGTTGCGATGAGCTTCGATTCACCGACCGATACGGAGAGCCCCCCGGAGGAGGCCGCGGTGCTACCCGCCGAGTCGAATCAGGATGCTGAGTCCACTCCAGATGAAACCGAGACTGCCGCAACGGAACCCGGACAGGCGCCGGCCGACGAGGTGATCGGCACGCGGCAGGGCATGTTCGGCGTCTCCGGCACGGGCGACACCTCCGGCTACGGCCGTCTGGTCCGCACGGTCAGCCTGCCCGGCGGCAGCGCACCGCCGTACGGCGGCTACTTCGACGATCTGGTGACGGCACTGAGTCGTGCGCTCGAGGGCGCCGGCATCGCGTTCGCGGATGTCATCGAGAAGATCGTGGTCTTCCGCGGCGAGCTCACCCTGCACGTGCACCGCGCGCACCTGCCTGTTGTCGCAAAGACGTTGCGCGACAGCGAGGCTCTGCGTTTCGAGCTCTGCCTCGGTGTGAACGGCGCGCACTTCCCGGAGGACGCCGGCCGCGAACTGCATGCGGTCTATCACCTGAACTCCATCACCCACAATCACCGGGTGCGCCTGGAGGTTTCGGTCTCCGACGCGGATCCGCATCTCCCCTCGCTGTATTCCGTGTATCCGACCACGGATTGGCACGAGCGCGAGACCTATGACTTCTTCGGCATCCTGTTCGACGGTCACCCCTCGCTGACCCGAATCTCGATGCCGGACGACTGGCGCGGTCACCCCCAGCGCAAGGATTACCCGCTCGGCGGGATCCCGGTCGAATACAAGGGTGCGCGTATCCCGCCGCCCGACGAGCGGAGGGCGTACCACTGATGAACGACACAGATGTGTTCGAAGACCAGCAGGACCAGTCTCATCCGGAGCCCCCGAAGCGCCCCGAGCGCACGATCACCGTCGGCGGCAATGACTGGGACGAAATCTCCGCGGCGCTGGACGGCGCCGCCGAGGAACGCATAGTCGTGAATATGGGACCGCAGCACCCCTCCACACACGGGGTGCTACGCCTGATTCTGGAGATCGAGGGCGAGACCGTCACCGAGGCCCGCTGCGGCATCGGCTATCTGCATACCGGTATCGAGAAGAATCTCGAATACCGCAGCTGGGTGCAGGGCGTCACCTTCGTCACCCGCATGGACTATCTGTCGCCGTTCTTCAATGAGACGGCGTACTGCCTGGGTGTGGAGAAGCTCCTCGACATTACCGACGATATTCCCGAACGCGCCAGTGTCATCCGCGTGATGCTCATGGAGCTCAATCGCATCTCCTCGCACCTGGTCGCGCTGGCGACCGGAGGCATGGAGCTGGGTGCGCTGACGCCGATGCTCTTCGGATTCCGCGAGCGGGAACTCATTCTCGATGTGTTCGAGAACATCACCGGCCTGCGCATGAACCATGCCTACATCCGGCCCGGCGGAATCTCCCAGGACCTGCCCGAGGATGGTGTCGCCAAGGTGCGCGAGCTCCTCGAGCTGTTGCCGAAGCGCCTGCGGGATATGGAACTTCTCCTCAATGAGAATCCCATCTGGAAGGCCCGCACCCGTAATGTCGGGATTCTGGATCTGACCGGCTGTATGGCGCTGGGCATCACCGGTCCGATGCTGCGCTCGACGGGTCTGCCCCACGATCTGCGCAAGTCCCAGCCGTACTGCGGTTACGAGACCTACGAATTCGATGTCATGGTCGATACCGGCTGCGACTGCTACGGCCGCTACCTCATCCGGGTGAACGAGATGAAGGAGTCGCTCAAGATCGTCGAGCAGTGTCTGGACCGGCTGCGACCGGGCCCGATCATGGTGGCGGACAAGAAAATTGCCTGGCCCGCGGACTTGGAGCTCGGCCCGGACGGTCTCGGCAACTCCCCCAAGCACATCTCCAAGATCATGGGCACCTCCATGGAATCGCTTATCCACCACTTCAAACTGGTGACCGAGGGTATGCGGGTTCCTCCCGGTCAGGTGTACGTGGCGGTCGAGTCGCCGCGCGGTGAGCTGGGTGTGCACATGGTGAGCGACGGCGGCACCCGGCCGTATCGGGTGCACTACCGCGACCCCTCGTTCACGAACCTGCAAGCGGTGGCGGCAATGTGCGAGGGCGGTCTGCTCGCCGATGTCATCGCCTCGGTGGCCAGTATCGATCCGGTGATGGGCGGGGTGGACCGATGACAGAGATTCTGCTGAACCTGACCGTGCGCCCCATTCCGTATCCGCAGGAGGTGCACGACCGCCTGCAATTGGAGGCGAAGGAGATCATCGAGCGCTATCCGCATCCGCGCTCGGCACTGCTGCCGCTTTTGCATCTGGTGCAATCGGTGGAGAGCTATGTCTCCGGCACCGGCATCGAATTCTGCGCCGAGCAGCTGGGATTGACCGATGCCGAGGTGACCGCGGTGGCCACCTTCTACTCCATGTACCGGCGCAGCCGCACCGGCGACTTCCACGTCGGCGTGTGCACGAACACGCTGTGCGCGGTCATGGGCGGCGACCAGATCATGTCGGAATTGAAGCAGCACTTGGGCATAGGGCATGGGGAGACGACTGCCGACGGCGCGGTCACCCTCGAGCACATCGAGTGCAATGCGGCCTGCGACTTTGCCCCGGTGATCATGGTCAATTGGGAGTTCCTCGACAACCAGACGCCGGAATCGGCACGGGAACTGGTGGATTCGCTGCGCGGCGGTGATCCGGTGACCGGCTCGCGCAGTGGCATTCCGCTCTGCAATTTCCGGGATACCGCGCGCATTCTCGCGGGCTACCCGGATGCGCGCCCGGGAGCGACGGACGGTGTGGCCGGTCCGGCCACGCTCGCGGGTCTGCATGCGGCCGAGCAGGATTCGACGGACGGAGGCACCAAGTGACCACGCTGACCCCGGTCCTCTCGAAGCACTGGGCCGAGCCCGATTCCTGGTCGCTGCCCTCCTACCGCCGGCAGGGCGGCTATCGCGCGCTCCCGAAGGCGCTGCGTATGCAGCCCGACGAGGTGATCGCCACCGTCAAGGACTCCGGTCTGCGTGGTCGCGGCGGCGCGGGCTTCCCCACCGGTATGAAGTGGGGTTTCATCCCGCAGGGCCCCGGCCCAGATGGCATTACCAAGCCGCACTATCTGGTGGTCAATGCCGATGAGTCGGAACCGGGTACCTGCAAGGACATTCCGCTCATGCTGGCGACCCCGCACACCCTGATCGAGGGTGTGATCATCGCGGCGTACGCCATTCGCGCCTCGCACGCCTTCATCTATGTGCGCGGCGAGGTGATTCCGGTCCTGCGCCGGCTGCAGGCTGCCGTCGAACAGGCTTATACCGCAGGCTATCTCGGCCAGAACATCCAGGGCTCCGGCTACGACCTGGAGGTCGTGGTGCACGCCGGCGCCGGTGCGTACATCTGCGGTGAGGAGACCGCACTCCTGGATTCCCTCGAGGGCCGCCGCGGTCAGCCGCGCCTGCGTCCCCCGTTCCCCGCCGTCGCGGGCCTCTACGCCTGCCCGACCGTGGTCAACAATGTGGAATCCATTGCCTCCGTGCCGGCGATCATCGCCAATGGTGTGGAGTGGTTCCGGTCCTTCGGCACCGAGAAGTCGCCGGGCTTCACGCTGTACTCGCTCTCCGGTCACGTGACGCGACCGGGGCAATATGAAGCACCCCTCGGAATCACCCTGCGGGAGTTGCTGAAACACGCGGGCGGCGTCCGCGCGGGGCACACCCTCAAGTTCTGGACCCCGGGCGGTTCCTCCACTCCGATCTTCACCGCGGAGCACCTCGATGTCGCGCTCGACTACGAGGGCGTCACCGCCGCCGGATCCATGCTGGGCACCAAGGCCTTGCAGATCTTCGACGACACCACCTGTGTGGTGCGCGCCGTGCTGCGCTGGACCGAGTTCTACGCCCACGAATCCTGCGGCAAGTGCACTCCCTGCCGCGAGGGTACGTACTGGCTGGTCCAGCTGCTGGAACGGCTGGAGAAGGGTCAGGGTGACGAAACCGATCTGGACAAGCTGCTGGACATTGCCGACAACATCAACGGCAAGTCCTTCTGCGCTCTCGGTGATGGCGCGGCGAGCCCGATCTTCTCCTCCCTGAAGTACTTCCGCGACGAGTACGTCGAGCATCTGCGCCTCGGCGCGTGCCCGTTCGACCCGGCCCGGTCCACCGTCTGGGCTGAAGGAGCGCGATGACACAGACAGTCAACTCCAATACCAGCGATGTGACGCCCACCGATATGGTGAGCGTAATCATCGACGGCACAACGGTTTCGGTGCCCGTCGGGACCTTGGTGATCCGCGCCGCCGAGCTCATCGGCATTCAAATTCCGCGCTTCTGCGACCACCCGCTGCTCGACCCGGTCGGCGCCTGCCGGCAGTGCCTGGTCGATGTGGAGGGGCAGCGCAAGCCTGTCGCCTCCTGCACGCAGACGGTCAGCGAGGGCATGGTCATCCATACCCAGCTGTCCTCCCCCGCCGCCGCCAAGGCGCAGGAGGGCGTGATGGAGCTGCTGCTCATCAATCACCCTCTGGACTGCCCGGTATGCGACAAGGGCGGCGAATGCCCGCTGCAGAACCAGGCCATGTCCTCCGGTCGTGCCGAATCGCGATTCGATGGCGAGAAGCGCACCTACCCCAAGCCGATTCCGCTCTCCTCGGCCATTCTGCTGGATCGGGAACGCTGCGTGCTCTGTGCCCGCTGCACCCGCTTCTCGCAGCAGGTGGCCGGTGATCCGTTCATCGAGCTGATGGATCGTGGTGCGCTGCAGCAGGTCGGCATCGCTGCCGGGGAGCCGATGGACTCCTACTTCTCCGGCAATACCGTGCAGATCTGCCCGGTGGGCGCGCTCACCGGCAGCACCTACCGATTCCGGGCCCGGCCCTTCGACCTGGTGTCCAGCCCCGCCGTCTGCGAGCACTGCGCTTCCGGATGTGCGCAGCGCACCGATCACCGCCGCGGCAAGGTCATGCGCCGGCTCGCCGGTGACGATCCGCAGGTCAATGAGGAATGGAACTGCGACAAGGGACGATTCGCATTCCAGTACGCCACCGAGCGGGATCGGCTCACCACCCCGCTGGTGCGCACCTGGGACGGGACGCTGCAGCCCGCCTCGTGGTCGGAGGCCATCACGGCCGCCGCGCGCGGGCTGGCCGCTGCGCACGGCAATGCCGGTGTGCTGGTCGGCGGTCGCGTCACCATGGAGGACGCCTACGCGTACTCCAAGTTCGCGCGAGTTGCCCTCGATACCAATGACATCGACTTCCGCTCCCGCGAGCACTCCGCGGAGGAGGCCGACTTCCTCGCGGCTCGCATTGCGGGCCAGGGCATCACCGTCGACTACGCGGCGCTGGAGCGTGCGCCGATCGTGCTGTTCGCCGGATTCGAGGCTGAAGAAGAGTCGCCGATGATCTACCTGCGGCTGCGTAAGGCCGCTCGCAAGAACGGCACCGAGATCTACTCGCTCGCGCCGTACACCACGCGCGGCCTGCAGCGTATGAACGGCGTCCTGCTGCCGACCGCGCCCGGTGCCGAGGCGTATCTCATGGAAGCCATCCGCACGGGTGATTCCACCGCTGTCGCAATCGCTCCCGGTCATCTGCAGCACGTCGCCACCATGCTGCGCGAGCCCGGTGCGCTCATCATCGTCGGTGAGCGGCTCGGTGGCATCCCCGGCGGTCTGTCGGCGGCTGCCCGGCTGTCCGATGACACCGGCGCCGGGCTGGCGTGGATCCCGCGTCGTGCCGGTGAACGTGGCGCGCTCGAAGCGGGTGCACTTCCAGTGGTGTTGCCGGGTGGTCGTCCGGTCGCTGATCCTGTTGCACGCCAGCAGGTGCGCAATGCGTGGGGTGTCAGCGAGCTACCGACGACTCCGGGTCGCGACACCGCCGCCATTCTGGCCGCCGCCCCGACGCTGGGCGCACTGCTCATCGGCGGCGTGGAGGTCGGCGATATGCCCGACCCGCATGCCGCGCTCACCGCCATCGATGCCGCCAGTTTCGTTGTGAGCCTGGAACTTCGGGCCAGCGATATCAGCGAGCGCGCCGATGTCGTCTTCCCGGTAGCCTCGGCCATGGAGAAGGCGGGCACCTTCCTCACCTGGGAGGGCCGGCACCGGCAATTCGATGCGGCACTGCGGGATTCGACCGTGCGCCGGGAGTCCGCGCCGATGCCCGAACACCGCGTGCTCGATGCCATTGCCCAGGAGATGGGTGTGCGGCTCGGTCTGCCCGATGTGGCAAGTGCCCGAGCCGAATTGGCGGATATGGGTGCGTGGGACGGTCCGGCCGCCGCCACCCCCGCGCTGCCACCGCAACCGCTCGCGCAGGCAGTCTCCGGCACCGCCGTGCTCTCCGCCTGGCGCATGCTCATCGACCGCGGCCGCCTGCAGGACGGTGAACCCAATCTGGCCGGCACCGCCCGCCCGCCGGTGGTACGGCTCTCGCACGATACCGCCGCCGAAATCGGCGCCACCACAGGCGATCCGGTGACGGTCGGTAATGATCACGGCCATATCACCCTGCCCTTGGTCATCACCGAGATGCCGGACCGGGTCGTGTGGCTGCCCATGAATTCCCCGGGGGCCGATGTGCTGGTGCAGCTCGGCACCACGCCCGGCCACCTCGTGCGCATCCGTCGGGAGGACCACCGTGAGTGATCTGGCTGTATCCATTTTGGCCGTCAGGGGGCCCTCCGTGGTGACGCAGGCAAGCACTGGGGGGTGGAGCGGCGCCTCCGGGCCTGACCTGACGGCCGTGTTCGGCCACGATCCGTGGTGGCTGGTGCTGATCAAATCCGTCGGCATCTTCATCTTCCTGCTGCTCATCCCGATGCTGGCGGTGTACGCGGAGCGAAAGATCGTGGCGTTCATGCAGATGCGCGTCGGCCCCAATCGGGTCGGCCCGCGCGGGAGTCTGCAGTCCATTGCCGACGGCGTGAAGATGCTCCTCAAAGAGGACATCATCCCGACCATCGTGGACAAGCCCATCTTCGTTCTGGCGCCGGTCATTGCGCTGATTCCGGCCGTGATGGCGTTCGCGGTGATTCCGTTCGGTCCCGAGGTCTCCATGTTCGGGCACCGCACGCCGTTGCAGCTGACGGATATGCCGGTGGGTGTGCTCTACATCCTGGCAATGGCCTCGGTGGGCGTGTACGGAATCGTGCTGGCGGGCTGGTCTTCCGGCTCCACCTACCCACTGCTGGGCGGGCTGCGCTCCACCGCACAGGTCATCTCCTACGAGATCGCCATGGCGCTGTGTTTCGCGGCGGTCTTCCTGCTCTCGGGCAGTATGGCCACCTCGGACATCGTGCGGGCGCAGTTCGGCACCTGGTACGTCTTCCTACTGCTGCCGTCGTTCCTCATCTACGCGGTGTCCATGGTCGGCGAGACCAACCGCGCGCCCTTCGACCTGCCCGAGGCCGAGGGCGAGCTGGTCGGCGGTTTCCACACCGAGTACTCCTCGCTGAAGTTCGCCATGTTCATGATGGCCGAATACATCAATATGGCAACGGTTTCCGCGCTGGCCACCACGCTGTTCTTCGGTGGCTGGCACGCACCGTTCCCGATCAGCCTGTGGGCGGGCGCCAACCACGGCTGGTGGCCCATGATCTGGTTCGTCGCCAAGGTGTGGACGTTCCTGTTCGTCTTCATCTGGTTGCGCGGCACGCTGCCGCGACTGCGCTACGACCAATTCATGAATCTCGGCTGGAAGCTGCTGATTCCGGTCTCGCTGGCCTGGGTCATGTTCGTGGCGACGCTGCGGGCACTGCAGAACGAGGGCATTCACGTCCAGACGCCGGGCATGGTCATCGGCGGCCTCGTGGTCGCCGGAGTGATGATCGGCATGGTGCTGCGCGCCGGGCATGCGGGTGACGATCGCTCCAAGGCCGCACCGGATGCTGATGCGACCCGGATGTATTCGGACTTCCCGGTGCCGCCCATGCCGGCCGAGCCGATGGCCCCGACACCGAAATCCGGTCTGCTGGAACCCCTCGGCGGGTTCTACGTCACCGCGGCCACCATGTTCAAGAAGCCGAACACCGAGATGTACCCGGAGGTCAAGACGCCGACGGCGCCGCGCTACCACGGTAGGCACCAGCTCAATCGGCATCCGGACGGGCTGGAGAAGTGCATCGGCTGCGAGCTGTGCGCCTGGGCCTGTCCGGCCGACGCCATCTACGTGGAGGGCGCGGACAACACCGAGGAGGCGCGCTTCTCACCCGGTGAACGCTACGGCGAGGTCTATCAGATCAATTACCTGCGCTGCATCGGCTGCGGTCTGTGCATCGAGGCCTGCCCGACCCGGGCGCTGACCATGACCAACGAATACGAGATGGCCGATGACAATCGCGCCGATCTGATCCTCGAGAAGCGGGACCTGCTCGCACCCATGGCACCGGGGATGCAGCCCGCACCGCACGCCATGTATCCGGGCGCGGACGAGGGCACCTACTACCGCGGTGAAGTCCCCGGCGCGGCAACCGAACTCGCGGGAGTCGAAGGAGGGGCGAAGCGATGAACGGCGGCCTCTACGCCCAACCGGCACAGCAACTGATCACGCACACCTCCACCGGTGAGGCCGTGCAGTTCTGGATTCTGGCCGTGGTCGCGGTGGTCGGCGCGCTGGGCATGGTGTGCGCACGCAAGGCCGTGCACTCCGCGCTCTGCTTGGCGGCCACCATGATTACGCTCTCGGCCTTCTATATCGCCCAGAGCGCGCTGTTCCTGGGCATCGTGCAGATCGTCGTCTACACCGGCGCGGTCATGATGCTTTTCCTGTTCGTGCTGATGCTGGTCGGCGTCGACTCGCAGGAGTCATTACGAGAGACCTTGCGCGGGCAGCGCATCGCGGTGATCGTCGTCGGTGTCGGGTTCGGCATGCTGATCATTGCGGCCCTCGCGCGCGGCATGAAGTCCACCAGCGTCGCCGCTACCGGCCCTGGGCTGGGCGGTAAGGACACCATCGGGGCGCTCGCAGAACTCATCTTCGTGCGCTACGTGTGGGCGTTCGAACTGACCGGCGCGCTGCTCATCACCGCCACCCTCGGCGCCATGGTGCTCGCGCACCGGGAGAAATTCGGCCCGCGCACCGATCAGCGTGAACTGTCCAAACAGCGGTTCCGGGAAGGCACGCGGGTCACACCGCTGCCGACGCCCGGCGTGTACGCCCGCCACAATGCCGTCGACGCACCGGCGCGATTGCCGGACGGCTCCTTCGAGGAGCTGTCGGTCAGTTCCATTCTGCGGCATCGCCGCAACCGCGCCCATGAGGAAGCGGTGGTGCGCACGGTCGGCAGTGGTAGCGGCGACGACTCATCAGAGGAAGGCTTGCGGTGAACCCGGACAACTATCTGTATCTCTCCGCCCTGCTCTTCACGATCGGCGCGGCCGGAGTGCTGGTGCGGCGCAATGCGATCGTCGTATTCATGTGCATCGAGCTCATGCTCAATGCGGTGAACCTGGCGTTTGTCACCTTCGCCCGGCTGCACGCCAATCTGGACGGGCAGGTGTTCGCCTTCTTCACCATGGTGGTCGCGGCCGCCGAGGTCGTGGTCGGCCTGGCCATCATCATGACCATCTTCCGTGCCCGCCGCTCGACCTCGGTCGACGACGCAAGTCTGCTGCGGTACTGATATGACTACCGCACAGATGATGCTGTGGCTGCTGCCGGCGCTGCCCCTCGGCGGCGCCGTATTCCTGCTGCTGCTGGGACGAGTCAGCGATAAGTGGGGACACTGGGTCGGCGCCGCGCTGGCGCTCGGATCCTTCGGTATTGCGGCATGGGCGTTCTCGGCCATGCTGGACCGGCCCGATTCCGCTCGCGCCGTGCACTACAACCTGTTCAGCTGGGTGCCGGTCACCGGGTTCAAGGTTGATGCTGCACTGCAATTGGATCAGCTGTCGATGTGCTTCGCGCTGCTGATCACCGGCGTCGGGTCGCTGATCCACATCTATTCGATCGGCTATATGGCCCACGATGAGGGACGGCGGCGGTTCTTCGCCTACCTCAATCTGTTCCTGGCGGCCATGCTGGTGCTGGTTCTCGCGGACAACTTCCTGGTGCTGTACCTCGGCTGGGAAGGTGTGGGTCTGGCGTCCTATCTGCTGATCGGGTTCTGGTACCACAAGCCTTCTGCCGCAACGGCTGCCAAGAAGGCGTTCGTGGTCAACCGGGTCGGTGATATGGGTCTGGCGATCGCGCTCATGATCATGTTCGCGACGTTCGGCAGCATCGACTTCCGGACGGTGTTCGGGGCGGCGAGCCAGGCGAGCAGTGGAACCCTCACTGCCATCGGGCTTCTCCTGCTGCTCGGCGCGTGCGGTAAGTCGGCACAGGTGCCGCTGCAGGCCTGGCTCGGGGATGCGATGGAAGGCCCGACTCCGGTGTCGGCGCTCATCCACGCGGCGACCATGGTCACCGCCGGTGTGTATTTGATCGCGCGCTCGAACCCGATCTTCGATCTGGCACCCGGCGCACAGGCCGCGGTCATGGCGGTCGGTGCGATCACGCTGCTCTACGGCGCGATCATCGGCTGCGCCAAGGACGACATCAAGAAGGCGCTCGCCGCCTCGACGATGAGTCAGATCGGCTACATGATCCTGGCGGCGGGGCTCGGCCCGGTCGGATATGCCGCGGCCATCATGCATTTGCTGACGCACGGGTTCTTCAAGGCCGGACTGTTCCTCGGTGCGGGTTCGGTCATGCACGCCATGGACGACGAGACCGATATGCGGCGGTACGGCGGGCTGCGCAAGCTGCTGCCGATCACCTACGTCACTTTCGGACTCGGGTACCTCGCCATCCTCGGGGTGCCGCCCTTCGCGGGGTTCTGGTCCAAGGACCGGATTATCGAAGCCGCGTTCACGCACGGCGGAGCCGGTGGCATCATCACTGGACTCGCGGCGCTGGCCGGTGCGGGCATCACCGCGTTCTACATGACACGGGTCATGCTGCTCACCTTCTTCGGTGAGAAGCGCTGGAAGGAAGGTGTGCAGCCGCACGAGTCGCCCGCCTCCATGACCGGTCCGATGATTCTGCTGGCGATCGGTTCCGTCACCTCCGGCGCGTTGCTGGCTTACGGTTCCTCGCTGCAGAATTGGCTGGCGCCAGTGGTCGGCACGCATCATGGTGAGCCGATCATCCCCGTGTGGGCGATCACCTTCTTCGCCTTGGCCGTGGTGGCCGCGGGCGCGTGGGTGGCCTACGACCAGTACGCGTCCCATCCGATTCCGGAAATCGCCCCGGAGGGAACGGCTCTCACCCAGGCGGCCCGCCGCGACCTCTACGGTGACGCGTTCAACGAAGGTGCGTTCATGCGACCCGGTCAGCATCTGACCCGTTCGCTGGTCTTCGTCGACAATCGCGGTATCGACGGCCTGGTCAATACCACCGCCGCCATGATCGGCGGGCTGTCCGGCCGAGTCCGGCGGCTGCAAACCGGTTTCGTGCGCTCGTACGCCCTGTCCATGTTCACCGGCGCGGCACTGGTGGCCGCCGCCCTGCTGGCGGTGAGGTTGTTTTGAGTGACTTTCCCTGGCTGACAATGCTGTGGGCGGTGCCCATGGTGGGGGCCGCGCTCGTACTGTTCTTCCCGTCCGCCTGGCGCAGTGGGGCGCGAATCTTCGCGCTGCTGGTGTCGCTGGGGACGCTCGGGATTGCCATCTGGCTGGCTACGCAGTTCAAAACCGGTGGGGCGCAGTATCAATTCGTGGAAGCGCGGGAGTGGATTCCGGCCTTCGGGGCCGGATACACGCTCGGCATCGACGGCATCGCACTGGTGCTGGTGCTGCTCACCGCGGGGCTCATGCCGCTGCTCATCCTGGCCGGCTGGCAGGACGAGCGGGAGGTCGGCAATGGTCCGCGCGTCGCGCACTACTACGTGGCGCTCATGCTCGTCGTGGAAGCCATGGTGCTGATCTCGTTCACCGCCTTGGACATTCTGCTGTTCTACGTGTTCTTCGAGGTCATGCTCATCCCGATGTACTTCCTCATCGGCGGGTTCGGGCCACGCAGCGGGGATCCGGGTATGCGGGCCCAGCGGTCGCGGGCGGCGGTGAAGTTCCTGCTGTACAACCTGTTCGGCGGGCTCATCATGCTGGCGGCGGTCATCGGGCTGTATGTGCTGACCGCACGGGAGAAGCTCGGGACGAACGGGGCCGGGACCTTCGATTTCCGGGCCGTGATGCACGCCGCCAACTCGGGGCAGCTGGGCGCGACGCCTGCGGTGCTCAACGCGCTGTTCCTCGGATTCATGTTCGCCTTCGCGGTGAAAGCGCCCCTGTGGCCATTGCACACGTGGTTGCCGGATGCGGCCGTGGCCGCAACGCCCTCCAGTGCGGTGCTCATGATGGCGGTTGTCGACAAGGTCGGGACCTTCGGCATGCTGCGCTACTGCCTGCTGCTGTTCCCCTCCGCCACAGCGACTTACGCGCCTTTCATCAGTGTGCTCGCGGTGATCGGCATTATTTACGGGGCGCTACTGGCCATCGGGCAGACCGATGTCATGCGGCTCATCGCCTACACCTCGATCTCGCATTTCGGCTTCATCATTCTCGGCATCTTCGCGCTCACCACGCAGGGCGGGACCGGGGCGACGCTGTACATGGTCAATCACGGGATCTCGACTGCGGCGCTGTTCCTCATTGCGGGATTCCTGGTGTCGCGCAGGGGAAGCCGGCTCATTGCCGCGTACGGCGGGGTGCAGAAGGTTGCGCCGATTCTGGCGGGCACCTTCTTCATCTCCGGACTGGCGACGCTCTCGATGCCGGGGCTCGCACCGTTCATCAGTGAATTCCTGGTGCTGATCGGCACATTCACGCGGTACCCGGTGGCGGCGATATTGGCGGCCAGCGCGCTGGTGCTCGCGGCGCTGTACGTGCTGTGGATGTACCAGCGGATGATGACCGGGCCGGTCAAGGAGGGCAACGAGCGGCTCTACGACCTGCTGCCACGGGAAATGGTGGTAGTCGTCCCGCTCATCGCGGCGCTGCTGTTCCTCGGCGCGTACCCGAAACCCGTTCTGGACCGCATCGATCCGGCGGTGGCACGCACGCTCGACACCATCGGACAGCACGATCCGGCACCGGCCGTGAAGCCGGAGGCCGCACAGACACCTAGCGGAGGTGCTCACAAGTGAGTGCTACACCCTTGATCCTCGCCACTGTGTCCGTTCCTGCTCCAAGCATCGAATATCGCGATCTCGCCCCGATGCTCATCGTGTTCGGAGTCGCGGTCGCGGGCGTACTGGTGGAGGCGTTCGCGCCCAGGCAATCCCGGTACCTGATCCAATTGATCCTCGGGCTCGGCGGCATGGGTGTCGCGCTCGGCGCGGTGATCGGGCTGCGCGGCACCAATGAGACCGCGGTGGTCGGGGCGGTCGCCATCGACGGGGTGACGCTCTATCTGCAGGGCACCATCCTGGTGGTGTCGATCCTCGGGCTGCTGTTCATTGCCGAGCGTCGGTCCGATCGGCAGCCGGTGCGCAAGGAGGGGCCGGGCACCTGGAGTCTCACCGCCTCACGCGGGGTGGATGCCTTTGCTCCGCAGGCGGCGGCCATGCCGGGTAGTTCCGACGAAATCGCCGCTACGCGAGCGGGAGTCGCTACCACCGAGGTTTTCCCGCTCACGCTCTTCGCGGTGGCCGGGCTCATGCTCTTCCCTGCCTCCAATGATCTGCTGACGATGTTCGTGGCGCTGGAAGTGCTGTCGCTGCCGCTGTACCTGCTGTGCGGACTGGCGCGGCGGCAGCGGTTGCTGTCGCAGGAAGCGGCGTTGAAGTACTTCCTGCTGGGCGCGTTCTCATCGGCCTTCTTCCTCTACGGAATGGCGTTGCTCTACGGCTATGCCGGGACGGTGCGGCTGTCCGGGATTGCTGATGCGGTGGCCCGCGACACCAGCTCTTCGCACACGCTGGCGGTGCTGGGTGTGGGCATGCTGGCTGTCGGGCTGCTCTTCAAGATCGGTGCGGTGCCGTTCCAGTCCTGGGTTCCCGATGTGTACCAGGGCGCCCCGACTCCGATTACCGGATTCATGGCTGCCGCAACCAAAATCGCGGCTGTCGGTGCCATGTTGCGGGTGCTCTACGTGGCGGTCCCGGGGCTGCGCAACGATTGGCGGCCGGTGCTCGCGGCCATCGCCATTGCCACCATGGTGGTCGGCGCGGTCTTCGCTATCACTCAGACGGATATGAAGCGCATGCTCGCGTATTCGTCGGTGGCGCATGCCGGTTTCATTCTCACGGCCCTGGTCGCCGCCAATACGGCGGGCGTCTCCTCGGTGCTGTTCTACCTCGCGGTCTACGGGCTCGGAACTCTCGGCGCCTTCGCCGTCGTGAGCCTGGTGCGCGACGAAAACGGTGACGAGGCAACGTCTCTCTCGGCCTGGGCGGGGATGGGACGGCGATCCCCGTGGCTCGCGTCCATCTTCTCGCTGTTCCTGCTGTCCTTCGCCGGAATTCCGCTGACCAGCGGGTTCATCGCCAAGTTCGCGGTCTTCGAAGCCGCATCCTCCGGGGAGGCGGCAACGCTGGTGATCGTCGGTGTAATCAGCAGTGCCATCGCGGCCTTCTTCTACATCCGCGTGATCGTGCTGATGTTCTTCACCGATGTGCCGACCACCTCGACTACCGTCGTCTCCCCCACGCTCACCACCACGGTGATCGCGATGACTGCGGCGTCGACCTTGGTTCTCGGTATCTTCCCGCAGCCGCTGCTGGATCTTGCCAAGAACGCGGCCACCTTCGCACACTGATCCGACCGGAACGACGAAGGCCCGCTGCGCTTTTCGCGGCGGGCCTTTCGTTTGTCACTGGAATAGGTTGCGCAGCTCGGCGGCGACGAGCTCCGGCTTTTCGCCGTTCAATGCCGCCGTGTGACCGACGTCGGACAGCGTGACGCGGCGGACGTTCGGCAGCAGCTTCTCCAGGGCGTCTTGGGCGGCCCGCAGATAGCCGATGCTGTTCTCGCCGCCGATCAGCAGGGTGTCGCAGCGCAATTCGCTGAATTCCTTGTCAGCGATCACACTTTCGACCATTCCCACGTCGTATCGGACGGTGGGAAGGAGATCGCGCATGGGCGCCTCGTCCTCTTCTCCTTTGTCCAGCCGCAACATCAGCGCCATGATGGGCGTCAGCACGAACCTGGGGAGTCTGGCGACGCCGCCGATGTCGCCGGTGGCCTTGACAACGGTCACGAATGCCGATGCTGTTCTGCCGTAATTCATTTCGTGCTCGTAGCGACTCAGCCAGCCCAGTGGTGATTTGCCGTCTGCGGCGGCGAGTGGGGGGTCGTAGAGGGCGAGCTTCGTGATCTCTGGCAGCGCACGGGCCGCGTGCAGGGCGACTGTTGCGCCTGCGCTGAGTCCGAACACATTGTGTGTACCGGTGTGCTGCAGCAGGGCGCCGAGGTCGTCGATCTCGGTCTGAATGCCGTAGTCGAGGCCGAAGGGGCCGCTCATGCCTCGACCTCGGCGGTCAGGGATGTAGACGGTGAAGTCTGCGGACAGGATCTTGGCGAGCGATTCGAACCCTTTCGAGGTCATCATTGCGCCGTGCATGAGGACCAGGCCCGGGCCTGTGCCGGTTTGGCGGTAGCCGATTCGGGTACCGCCGGGTGCTTGAATCGAAGCGGTCTCGAAGGTTGCGGTGGTCGGTTCTTCGGTCTGCAGCGCTGCCGTTTTGCTCATGAACAGAGTCTGCAGAAGGCCCCTGTCGTCGCGCTTGCGTTGAGCTGTCATGCACAAACGGGGCTGACGTCCTCCCCCACCGCAAGCGTCTCTCTCCGGGCGGTCGGTTTGTGCGGCGCATATGACGAACTGCGCCAGCATGAGTTCGTAAGGGGGTCAGTGTAATTCAAAGCAGCGGTGTCGGATTCTGTTCCATGCCAGCCTGATTGGACATGCAGTGTGTCGACCAAGGAAAGGTTAGGCGGTACTGATGTCACAGGGAGATTCGACGATCGGAATCACGGCGGAACAGGTCTCGCGGATTGCTAGCGAGGGGGCCTGGGATGCGCACGGCGGGGTTCGGCCGGAAGCGGTGCAACTGGCCACGAATCTGGTGGAGGCGCTGCGGAATCGCAGCGGCCGCGGGCTGCTGCCCGGCGAATTGAGTGACGTAGTAGCCCAGGCGCTGAATTTTGTCGTCCCGACATTTCCGCAGATCCGGACCGAGGAGGGGTTCGCGCTCTCGGCGCATCTGCTACGGCAGGTGGCGACGGGGCCACGACCGCTGGTTGTGGTGCCTGCCGGGTGGACGCCGGTGGGGTGGCCACTGTTCGAATACGCCTATCTGTCGTTGGCGATCCGGGGTTATCACGTGCTCGCCTATACCCCGCGCGGAATCGGCTGGACCAAAGCCCCGTACAGCGAGCTGCCGTGGTTCGGCACCTCCGAGGGCAAGGTGAATGTCGCCGGACCGAAGGACTGGTCGGATGGCTCGCGTGTGCTCGACTTCGCCATTGAAAAGCTCAATCCCAGCGGAATCGCGTTCCTGGGCGAGTCCTATGGCTCCGGGATCGGGCAATTGGTGGCCGCGAACGATAATCGGGTCGATGTTGTTGTCGCACTCAGTACGTGGGGGAACCTCGCATCAAGTCTGTACGAGAACGACACTCGTCATCTCAAGGCCGTTGCCGCGCTGCTCAGCCTGACCGGTGGCGAGCCGGCGGACAAGTTCGATCCGGAGGAGTTGGACATCCTGGCGAAGTTCGCCGAGGGCCGCGATATGGACGATGTCGTCGAATGGGGCAACCTCCGTGCGCCGGAGAACTACGCGCAGAGCCCGGACGCCCGTGAGATTCCGACGTTCTACTCCAACACCTGGCACGAGGGCCTGTTCGCGGCCAATCAGGTGCTCACCACCTTCAACCACCTCCGCGGGCCCAAACGCCTGAACATGTGGATCGGCGATCATGCCGCCCCCGAGGGACCGGGGCTGATCGCACCGTCCCTGGCCGGTCCGAATCTGCCTTTGCGCGAGGCATATGCGTGGCTGGATCATTATCTGAAGGGTGAGGAAAACGGTGTCCGCGAGTGGCCGCAGGTGAGCAATCAGGTGATGTTCACGTACGTCACGAAGTCCGCCTCCGGCAATGGGCAGAACGTCATTGTCGAACACGCGCGGCGGGAGGAATCGGCAACATGGTCCGAAGTCACCACCAGCACTGAAGTGCTGACCCTTACCGATGCGGATGGCAGCGGTGACGGCGGGCTCGGCGCGGAATCGGTATCCGGCTGGGAGCGGGGCTTCACGGTCGGCAAGGAGCCCGAGGTCGTCGCCATGGATGCGATCATGACGACCGGACAGGAGGAGTGGGGCGGCAATCCGAAGATCTACCACACCAATGAGATCGACCGTGGTCATGCACTGGTGTGGTCGACCTCCGAAGGCGGCGTCGGCCGGCGAATCCGCGGGATCCCGCGGTTGCAGTTGACCGTCGCGAGCAGTGAGAGGTCGGCGACCGTGGTCGCCTACCTACTCGATGTCGCTCCGGACGGTGACGCGAGAATCATTACGCACGAACCGAATACGCTCACCTTGGACGGTCCGGCCACTGTTGCCTGGGACCTGCAGGCGGCTGCCTACGACGTACCGGACGGCCATCGGGTGATGCTTGTCGTGGATGGCCTCGATCCGCTCTACTCCACGGCCGCCGTGACCGATTCGACGATCACCGTCAGCTCACCCGAGGGCGCACTTTCGCATCTGGAGCTGCCGCTCGGCTGACCTGATCGTGCCCGGTAGAGGCGGTCCCCCGGTGGCAGACGGCGGGGCCGCCTCGTTCTGCGTCCCGCCTTCGCCGCGTCGATGGTGGCTTGGACCTCGGAGGCGAACTTCGCGAGTCCGAGGGTGGCCGAAGTGAGGGCGTGTCGAACGATGAGTTTTCGAGGCGGGGGCCGTCACCATTACTACCGACCGAGAAAGGACGTCGCGACGTGAATGAGCCCGAGATTCTAATGCAGGGAATCGTGTTCGGCGAGTCTCCGCGCTGGCACGAGGGACAACTCTGGTTCTCCGACTGGGGAGCGAACGAAGTGATCGCGCTCGGCCCGGACGGCGGCCACGAGGTGATCGTGAAGATTCCGTCGTTTCCGATGTGCATCGACTTTCTGCCCGACGGGCAATTGCTGATCGTGGACTCGGCGCAGCGACAGCTCCTGCGCCGTGACGCCGACGGGTCACTCGTTCGACATGCCGACCTGTCCGCGGTGTCGGAGAAGCCGTGGAACGACATTGTGGTCGATGACCGGGGTTATGCCTACATCAACAGCATCGGATTCAATTTCCCCGCAGACGAATTCGCGCCGGGGTTCGTTGTTCTGGTCACCGCGGAGGGTGTTGTTCGGCAGGTCGCCGACAACCTCGCCTTCCCGAACGGAATGGCGATCACGCCAGACGGACGGACGCTGATCGTCGCGGAATCCTATGCGGAGCGGTTGACCGCCTACGACATCGAGCCCGATGGCGGTCTCGGCGATCGCCGGGTGTGGGCGGCAACTCCTGGCGACCATCCTGACGGCATCTGCATCGACGCCGAGAATGCGGTCTGGTACGCCGATGTGGGCAACCGGCATTGTGTCCGTGTCGAGGAAGGTGGTGCGGTGCTGGCCACCGTCGAGCTCGACCGGGGTGCATTCGCGTGCGCGCTCAGCCGGGGCGAGAATCCGTATCTGTATGTGGTGGGCCAGAATTGGGGCGGTCCCCAGGCATCGGAACGCACGGGGCAGGTAGTTGCGTTCCCCGCACCCGCGCCGGGGGCTGGGAAACCCTGATCGGGGCAATTGTCCGGGACTCCCAGGAGTTCCCGCGCGCGATGCCGGAGAGTGCCATAGCTTAGATGTATATCCGAGGCGGATTCGCGGAAGGAGGGGCAGATGCGACAGCAACCGGGGGCGATCGGATACCTTCGCCATGACGTGTCTGCCGCGCACCAGCAGTGGGATATCGCCCAAATACAGCATCTCGCAAAACGTTTGGGCTATGACCTCTGCAAAATGCTGGTGTTCGGACCGGAGACGGACCAGCCGATGGAGCAGCTTCGCGACGCGGTGTCCCAGCTCGAGGCCGATGCGGTCATCACAGTCGACCTCGAACACTTCGACGGCGATGTGCCCGACGGAATCGTCGACGTGGCCGACGTGATCACCGTCAATCCGGAAAACACGTACACCCGCTGGGTCGTCCCGCCGACCTGACGGGCCGCATCTCGTACCTCAGGCGCGCAGATGCGGCCGGGCGTTCGACCTGGCCGCCGGGTGTTCAGTTGTCCCGCAATACTTCTCGCACACGCTTGACGAAGGCTTCCGGGTCCTCCATGAAGCCGCCGTGGCCGCCGGGGAACAGTTCCGGCTCGATACCCAGTGCCGCACCGAGCTTGCGGGACGTGTGGTCGCAGAACAGATCGGTGGAGGTGTCGCCGATGCCGATAATAAGGTGGGTGGGCGTCGTGCGCAGGCCGTCGAGGTCGGGCTCCCAGCCTGCGGTGCCCCGGAATTCGTGCTTGTAGAAGAAGGCTTCGGACGCGACGGCCTCGGGATCGCGCGGATTGGCGAACATCTGCTGCAGGACCGGCTCCGGCATGGACAGTCCGGTGGTGGCGAAGAACTTTCGCACTCCGCCTTCGGCATCACCCGAGCTGTAGGTGGCAATGGTGTCCTCGGATTCGGCGCGCTGTGCGTCACGATCGTCGAGGAGTTCACGCAGCGGCGGCTCGTGCGCGATCAGGGTGGACATCAGATCGGGACGGAGCAGGGCCAGGGCGAGACCGGTGACGGCGCCGCCGCTGGAGCCGATCACAATGGCCGGGCCCGCATCGAGATTGGTGATCAGGCGCGCCAGATCGTCGGCGCGCAGCTCGGGGGTCGAGTCCTGGTTCGGATCGTTCAGGGTGCTCTTGCCATGGCCGCGCGGGTCCGGGGTCAGCACCGTGTAGTCGGAGGCGAGCAATTCTGCGGCAGCGACGAACGGCCCCGAATCCATCGGCGCACCGACCAGAGCCAGCAGCGGGCCGCTGCCTCGTACTTCGTAGTAGAGGCGGCCGTCGGGCACGGTCAGGAAGCCGGTGGTCACGGGGGTGGTCGAGGTCATGGTTACTCCCAATGGGCAGGCAGGCGACGCTTACACCACTTCAGACGGTACGCCCGGCCCGGATTCATCGGTGCCTGCCAACTGTTCGGAATCGGTCCTGGGCAATTCGCCCGCCTGCTTCGGCTCGCTGCGGCGATCCGGGGGCACGGCAGCCCAGGAACCCAGGATGCGCAGCGCCTCGTGACTGGGTGAACCCGCGGGTGCGGTGTAGGTGACCAGGGTCTGACCTGGTGACGAAAGAACTTGCAGCACTTGCCAATCGAGTGCCAGATCGCCGACCACCGGATGCCGCAGCAATTTGCGGCCACCCGCCATCGTGCGCACGCCGTGTCCGGCCCACCAGCGGCGGAAGTCGAGGTCGTGGACGGACAGCTCCCCCACCAATTGCATGAGGCGCGGATCGCCGGGTGTGCGGGCGGCCGTCATGCGCAAACGGTCCACGGCTTCCGCCGCGACCTGCTCCCAGTTCTTGAACAGGGTGCGCATTCGGGGCTCGAGGAACACCAAGCGGACCAGGGCGCGCTGGTGTGCCGGGATTTCGGCGAAGTCGACGAACAGTGCTGCGGCTGCGGCATTCCACGCGAGGATGTCGGTGCGCGGGCCCAGTACCAGTGCGGGAGTGGGCAGGGCGTCGAGGAGATCCCGCATAGCGTTGCTCACCTCCGGCTCGGAACGGCCGCGCCGAGTGGGCCGCGCCTGCACCAGCATCCGCAGGTACTCGTGTTCCTCGTCCGTCAGCCGCAGTGCTCGCGCTATGCCTGCCAGCAGGTTGTCCGAGGCCGCCGAGACCCGGCCCTGTTCGAGACGTGTGTAGTGATCCACGCTCACCGCGGCCAGCAGCGCGACTTCCTCGCGCCGCAGTCCTTTGACCCGGCGCGGATTCCCGACGGCGGGCAGACCGACATCCTTCGGGGATACGGTCGCGCGTTTGGCCTTCAGGAAGTCGCCGAGCTCACTCACGCTGACCAGTCTCGCATTTTCCGGCCGCCCGGTTCCTGGGGCTGCCATCCCCCGGAACGCCTGCTCCAGGTACGACACCACCCTGGTTCTCGCCGCTGCGCACCGCGAATCTCAGTGCCATGACGACATTGACGCTCGACACCGCAGCCCGCCTCGCCGCCGCCGGGCACAAGGCTGCCGAAACCATCGACACTCCCATGAACATCGCCGTGGTCGACGCGGCCGGGCATCTGCTGCACTTCTCTCGCATGGACGACGCCCTGCTCGGCTCCATCGACATCGCACTGCGAAAAGCCAAGACCGCCATCCTCTTCCGCATGCCGACCGCTGTCCTCGGAACGCTGTCGCGCCCGGACGGGCCGATCTACGGCATCGAATTGAGCAATGACGGACTGATCTCCTTCGGCGGCGGGCTGCCGATCACCGATGCCGACGGACGGGCGATCGGTGCGGTGGGAGTATCGGGCGGCACCGCCGATCAGGACGTGCAGATCGCACAGGCCTGCCTCGCGGCGCTGTAGCCGAAAACTGCTACTGCTCACCGAAATCGGTGCTGAGACCTGCGGCGACCGAGTCTGCGACGGCGGCCATACCGAAGGCATTGGGGTGGTACGGGGCGCCCCTACCTGCCATCGGATTCGGTAGCTCGAAGCCGGTGACCCAGGGCTGCAGGCCGCACGCGGTGTGCTGGGATTCGTCTCCGCCGGTGCGCACCAACGTCGCGCCCGTCGAGTCGGCGGCGCGTCGGGTGGCTTCGAGTAGCCCGATGTATGTGGAGCGCAAGGCAATTGCCTGGTTCGGGGCGAGGGGCACGGTGGCACAGGTTTCGGCACGTGCGTCGAGAACCGGCAGGTAGTCGACCAGCATCACGGTCGCGCCGGGGGCTTTGGCTCGGACCGTGTCGACCACCTCGGCCAGTGCGCTTTCCACTCGGTCCAGGTCGGCGGCTGTGGCCGGGGTGGCCGCGCCGCCACAGGCGCTGGGGCCGAGGGCATTTCGGCAGCTCAGTGTGGTCAGCGCACCGACGTATCCGAGGTCGTTCCCGCCTATGGTGATCGTGACCAGGCGAGCGTCCGGGGTGACGGCATCGATCTGCGGTGCGAGGTGACGGCCGGTGACACCGCGGTCCGCAACCAGGTGTGCGTAGTCGGCCCCGGAGCGCAGGCAATCGATGTCGATTATCGGCTCGAGGGCCGGACCCGCGGCATACGAGCTACCGAGCGCAACGTACGTCGTCCCGGCCTCGATCACCGGCGAATTGCCATGTGCCGTACCGGTCGCGATCCCAGCCGTGGTGCAGGCCGCCGCCACCGCGGCGAGCCGCCGGAGACTTCGCCGGCTCGCGATATCGGCAGTGGGCATGACCTGACTCCTCACTCGGCAAACGATCTCTCGTGCCGGGCATAGACGAACGCGCGCTCACACCTTAGATATCGCACGGGGGTCTGTGGGGAGGTGTTCGGAGCGTCCGCCCTGCACGTCTCTAACCCTCTACCGGCGGCGCGACGCCGGCGACAATTTCCTGCAGCGCCGCGATGTGACCGTTGAAGGCGTCGCGGCCGGTACTCGTCAATTGCGCGCGCACCTTGCGGCGGCCGCCGTCGAGCCGCCGTTCGGTGAGCACGTACCCGGCCTCTTCGAGCGTCGTGAGTTGTTTGGACAAGGCCGAATCCGACAGTCCCAGGCGGTCTTTGAGGAAGGCGAACTCGGCCCAGTCGGCGGCTGCCAGTGTTGCGACGAGGGTGAGCCGGGTGCTCGGATGAATCAGCTCGTCGAAGCGCGCAGCCGTCATGCTCGTGCCCAGCGGCGCAGGACGCGCAGCATCTCCGGGCCGCCGAATCCGATGACGGCCGCGACGAATACGCCCGCCCAGATGCCGGGATGATCGGTTCCGTCGGCACCGAGCGCGAACGCCACACCGATGGTGACCGCCACGAGCCCGAGCAGCATGCCGATCACGACCAGCGGGGTGCGGCGGCCGGCAACGGATGCGCTGACCTGTAGTTGATCTGTGCGCCGCCGTCTGTCGAGCAGTCGCGATGCGAGGGCCGAATGCCCCATCCCGAAGGCCAGGGTGGCGACCGTGATGAGCCAGGCCGGCCCGACACCCCCGATCACGCCGAGGACCAACCACCCTGCTGCCATTGCCCACCAATAACCCCGGGGCAGGCCGACCTCGTCGGCCACTCGGCGCTGAGCGGAGGCGGCCGCATCGAGTGCGGCGCGGGCCTGGTCGGGTGCGGTGTTGTCCATGATGACTCCCTACTTTCCTACTAGGAAAGTAAGACTCCCACTTTCCTGGTAGGAAAGTCAACGGCTTCCGCCCAGGTGGACGCGTTCGAGACCAATTGCCGATTTTTCAAACCTATGTATATTAGGTTATTACCTAATCTTCTTAGGAAGGAGCGCTACGAGGGCACCCCGTGCGGGCCTGTCCGCTGATCGCATCACCCGGGCCGCTGCCGAACTCGCCGACGAGGTCGGGTTCGACAATGTGACGCTGTCCGCTGTCGCCAGGAAGTTCGGCGTAAAGGATCCGAGCCTCTACTCGCATGTGCGCAATCTGCAAGATCTGCGCACGCGTATCGCGCTGCTGGGTGCCGTCGAGATGACCGACAGTATTGCGGCGGCCGTCGCGGGACGGGCGGGCAAGGATGCGCTCGTCGCATTCGCTGATGCGTACCGCGACTTCGCGGGTCGGTATCCGGGCCGCTACGCGGCCACCCAGAGCCGGGTCGATCCCACCGCGATCGCCGACGCCCCTGGCCTCCTGCGCAGCGTGGAACTCACGACCGCCATGCTGCGCGCCTACAACCTCGACGATGACGACCTCATCGACGCAGGTCGGCTATTGCGCAGCACTTTTCACGGCTTCGCCACGCTCGAGACGAGCGGCGGCTTCGCGCACTCCCGCGAGACCGATACCTCGTGGGCACACATTCTGGATGCCCTGCACCTGCTCCTGCTGCAGTGGCCGACCCTCGAGGAGAACCGTTGAGATCCGATACCCTCCGCGTGCCCGGCGCGCACCTCTACTACGAGGTGCGTGGTGATGGTCCACTGCTGTTGATGATTCCGGGTGGCGGCGGCGATGCCGCAGTAGTCGACCCGATCGCGGATCTGCTCGCCGAACACTTCACCGTGGCCTGCCTGGATCCGCGCGGCTACTCCCACAGCACCCTCGACAGCACGGAACCGCAGGACCAGCGGGTGGAGGTGCAGAGCGATGACGCCTACCGGCTGATCGCGCACCTCACCGATGAGCCCGCCTACGTATTCGGCGGCAGCAGCGGGGCGATTGTCGGCCTGGATCTGCTGGCCCGCCACCCGGAACGCATCCGCCGCCTGGTCGCGCACGAACCGCCCTGCTTCGCCATCCTTCCCGATGCCGAGGCCCAGCGTGAATTTGTCGAGGAGGTCTACACGCTCTTTCGCACCGAGGGTCTGGCTGCGGCCGGTATGCGATTCCTGGCAGGGATCGGCGGCACTTTGAAGCCGATGCCGGCACCGGCGGACCTGCCGCCCCGGGTCGCTGCCATGATGGCTCGCCTGCACGCCAATTCCCCGATCATGATGGAACACGAACTGCGCCAATTCACTTCGTATATCCCGGATATCGCGGCGCTCGCCGGTGTTGTCGATCGGCTCGTGCTGGGTTCCGGGCGCGAGACCGGAACCCACCTTCCGGCGCGCCCGGCCGCCGAACTCGCCACCCGCCTCGGCATCGAGGTCACCGAATTCCCCGGCGGCCACAGCGGTTTCACCGATGAACCCGGCGCCTTCGCTCAGCTGCTGATGGAGACGCTGCGCGCCCCGGTACGCAGCTGAGGTTCGACGCACCCTCGGATCTGCCGAAGCGGGTGACCGCGCGCTGCTAGCGTCGTTCCATGATCAATGGTGCGCACACCATCATCTACGCCGCCGACGCCGACCGCGCGCGAGCATTCTTCCGGGATGTGCTGAAGCTGCCGAACGTGGATGCGGGCGGCGACTGGCTCATCTTCAAGTCGCCGCCCGCCGAATTGGCTGTCCATCCGGCCGCGGCGCCCGAGAGCGGTATGGCCGCGGTCTACTTCATGTGCGACGACCTCGAGGCCACCGTGGCGGAGCTGCGGGCCGAGGATGTCGAGTTCACCTCGGAGATCACCCAGGAACGCTGGGGCCGGATCACCAGCTTCCTGGTGCCGGGCGCGGGTGAGGTCGGCCTGTATCAGCCGCTGCACCCGGTCGCCTACGACCTGGAATGATCCGCCTGCACCAATGTATGTTTTGCGTCTAATATGCTCCACCCGTTGAATTTTCGTGTATTCCTGGAGTTCGGTAGCCCATCCGGGAACCACTGATGAGGGGTTGTGAGCATGATTTTGGTGACGGGTGCCACCGGCAATGTCGGCGCGGATCTGGTGCAGTCCTTGGCCGGCGGCGCGGAACCGGTCCGGGCGCTGGTGCGCGACCCGCAGCGCGCCACCCTGCCCGCCGATGTCGGCGCTGTCGCCGCCGATCTGACCGCACCGGACACGCTGGGGCCAGTGTTCGATGGTGTGCGCGCATTGTTCCTGCTGCCCGGTTATCCGGGTGTGGCCGAGGCCGCGGCGAAGGCGGGCGTCGAGCACATCGTGCAGCTTTCGGGGGTGTCCGCGGCAACCGGGGACACCGGCAATGCTGTGACGCGGTACATGATGGCCTCCGAAAAGGAGGTCACCGAATCCGGTGCGTCCTGGACGATCCTGCGCCCCTGCGCCTTCGACGCCAACGCCCTGCGCTGGCTCCCCCAACTGCAAGCCGGCAACATCGTGCGCGCCAATTTCCCCGAAGTCCGCACCGCGTCCCTGGATTCCTACGACCTCGCAGCCGTCGCCGCGCACGCCCTCCTGGAAGACACCTACAACGGTGAAATCCTTTGGCCCACAGGCCCCGAACCGCTACGCCCCGCCGACCAGATCGCCATCCTCGCCGAAGTCCTAGGCCGCGACCTGCAGTGCGTCGGTCTTACCGACGACGAAGCGCGCACCGACATGCTCCGCAACACCCCGGTCGAATACGTCGACGCCTTCTTCGACTTCTACGTCAAAGGCGCCATCGACGAATCCATAGTCCGCCCCACCGTCGAGGAGATCACCGGCCGCGCACCCCGAACCTTCGCCCAGTGGGCCACAATCCACGCCGAAGCATTCCGCTGAGCAACTGGTACGTCTGTCCCGTCCGAGCTCGATCATCTCGCCCGCCAGGCGAATACGCTCAGGCAGTCTCGATCTTCCGGGTGGCCTCAGGTTCCGGGCGGAGGGCCGGCTCGATGTTGTCGAGCAGCTGGTCGGCGTAGTCGGCGTTGATGGGCGCGCCGCTGACCAGGAGGCGGTAGTAGAGGGCGCCGTAGATCATGTCGATGATGATGTCGGCGTCCAGGCGCTGGCGGAATTCGCCTGCCTCGATGGCTTTCGAGATGAGAGCGTGGGCGCCGGCGCGGCGGGTGGCGATGAAGCGTTCGCGGAGCGCCGTGGCCAGTTCGGGGTCGTGCTGGCTGGCGGCGACGAGAGCCACAAAAGGGCGGCGCGCTCGAGGAGCGTTCATCAGGGTGGCCACCTGACGCACTTGGGTTCGGAGGTTGGTCAGGGCATTGCCGTCGGCGGGAAATTCCAGTTTGAGGCTGGTGGCTTCGGCGAAGGCGTCCATGAGTACCGCTGCCTTATTGGGCCACCAGCGGTAGATGGTGTTCTTGCTGACGCCGGCGCTGCGGGCGATGTCGTCGACGGTCAGGCCGGGGAGGCCCTTATCGGTGAGTAGCTCGCGCGCCGCGGTGAGGACTGCTTGGCGTGCGCGTTCGCTACGTGGCCTGCCGGGGGTGGCGGGTTCACCGGGTGTTGTCATGATGACCAGCTTACTATTACGATACTGAACGTGCAGTATCGTAATGAGAAATTGATCGACACGGAGGCATCATGACGCTCGACACCTACTACACGCTGGGCCGTTCGGGACTGCGGGTCAGCCCACTCGCCTTGGGCACCATGACTTTCGGGCAGTCGGACTGGGGTGCGGATGCCGAAACCTCGGGGCAGATCTTCGACGCCTACCTCGAGGCGGGCGGCAATTTCGTCGACACCGCGAACGTCTACAGCGGCGGCGCCAGTGAGGAGCTGGTCGGAAAACTACTCGCCGAGCGCGGGGTTCGGGATCGCACGGTGCTGTCCACCAAGTTCACCCTCGGACCACGGCCCGGTGACCCGAATCTGGCGGGCAACGGCCGCAAAGCCATGTTGCGCTGCCTGGAGGATTCGCTGCGCCGGCTCGGCACCGAGTACATCGATCTCTACATCATGCACGCGTGGGACGGTCTGACCCCGGTGGAAGAGGTGATGCGCGGGCTGGACGATCTGGTCTCCTCGGGCAAGGTGCGCTACGTCGCGTTCTCGGATGTCCCCGCCTGGTACGCCGCGCGCGCCCAGACCCTGGCCGAATGGCGCGACTACGCGCCGCTGATCGCGCTGCAGTTGGAATACTCGCTCACCGAGCGCGGACTCGAATACGAATTCCCTGCCCTGGCACAGGAATTGGGCATGGGACTGATGACGTGGGGTCCGCTGGCCAAGGGCCTGCTGTCGGGCAAGTACTCCGCCGATGCCTCGGCCGCCGAGGATCTGCCCGACGGACGCGTCAAAGTCGCTGCCATCCACCGGCCTTCGCAGGACAACCGCAGCGAGCGCAATTGGCGCATCGTGACCGAACTGGCCGCGGTGGCCAAGGAGATGGGCCGCAGTCCAGCGGAAGTTGCCGTGAACTGGGTGGCCAACCGGCCTGCCGTGGGATCAGTTCTCTTGGGCGCCAGCAAGCTTCACCAGATCCAGTCGACCGTGACGTCCCTCGACTTCACACTGCCGGAGGAACTGCGCGACCGGCTGGACGAGGTCAGCGCTCCCCCGGCGGCCGTGCCCTACAGCTTCTTGACCTTGCTGCAAGGCGGTCTCAATGCCGATATCCGGAACAAGCGGGGCGGATACAACACGACGGCCCGCTGAGAGCTTGCTCCGATACGTTCGCGCTACAGCCAGGTGGTCGCGAGCCAAGCGGCAACGCAGGCAAGGGCGAGCAGGAAGATATTCAGCCCGATCACCTTGAACTCGCGCCGGCTGATATGCAACGCCAGCCCGCCGACCTGCACCACTGCGAGCCCGATCGCTGCCACCAGGGCGAGCACCGGCGCGATACCGGTCAGCGGCGGCAGGATCAGCCCCAGCGCACCGAGCACCTCCAGCGTGCCGATCCCGCGCACGAAGCTCATCGGCACCGTATCGATCCAGCCCATCATCGGCCGCAGTTTTTCCTTGGACCGCACCATTTTGGTCCCACCGGAATACAGGTAGAACACGGCCAGCACAGCGGCAACGATCCAATACGCCACGCTCATTCAGCACATCCCTTTGGTCACGAGTTGTCGGGAGTCACCCTATAGAAGCTCAGGTCATGACCGGGTCCTCGTGGTTCCGGGTCTCCCTTCATTTCCCCGAGGCGGAACCGAGTCGACAAGGACGCGCTTATCCACTGATCGATGATCTGCGCATATTCGGGAGCGTTCGCTAGGTGGTCAGTCCACGCCGGACCAGGAGCGGCTGGATTTCCGGTGCCCGGCCTCGGAAGGATTCGAAGGCGGTGAGGGGATCCACGGAACCGCCTCGGGACAGCAGGCCGCGGCGGAATTGTTCGCCCTTCTCGCGAATGGTTGCCGCGCCGTCTTCGAACCATTCGACGGTGTCGGCGTCGAGTACTTCACTCCAGATGTAGGAGTAGTAGCCGGCGCCGTAGCCGCCCGCGAAGATATGGGCGAAATAGCCGGTGCGGTAGCGGGGCGGGATTGCGGCGAGGGCGAGCCCGGCCTTGTGCAGCGCGGATTCTTCGAAGAGTTCGGCGTCGATATCGGAGGTCTGGTCGGTGGTAATGCGGTGCCAGGCCCAGTCCAGGAGAGTCGCACCGAGGTATTCGACGGTGCGGAAGCCTTCGCCGAATCGTTCTGCGGCGACACGCTTTTCGATCAGCTCGGCGGGCATGGGCTCGCCGGTCTCGACGTGGTGGGCGTAGTTCGCCAGGATTTCGGGCCGGGCCGCCCACATCTCATTGACCTGGGAGGGGAATTCCACGAAATCGCGGGGCACCTGGGTGCCGGAGAAGAACGGGTACTGGACATCCGAGAACAGACCGTGCAGCGCGTGCCCGAATTCGTGGAAGAGGGTGCGGACGTTGTCCCAGGTCAGTAGTGCCGGGTCACCGGTGGGCGGCTTGACGATATTCAGATTGTTGATCACCACCGCCTGGGTGCCCTCCAGGCCGGACTGGCTGACGAGCGAGTTCATCCAGGCGCCACCACGTTTGGACGGGCGGGCGAAGAAATCGCCGAGGAACAGGCCCAGACCGCTGCCGTCGGTGTCGAAGACTTCGAAGACCCGGACCTCGGGGTGATAGCCAACCAGGTCCTGACGCTCCTGGAAAGTGATGCCGTAAACCTGCTGCGCGGCATAGAAAACGCCGTCGCGCAGGACGCGTTCGAGCTCGAGGTAGGGGCGCAGCGCATCGGCATCCACCGAGAACCGTTCGGCCCGTACCTTTTCCGACCAGTACAGCCAGTCCCAGGAGTGCAGTTCACCCGCCGCGGGGTCGACAGCACGCATGGCCACCGTCAACTCGGCTGCTTCGCGCTCGGCATTGGCGACGGCGGGCCCGATCAAGCGGGTGAGCATCTCCTCGACCGCCTCCGGCGTCTTCGCCGTCTGGTCGGCCACGATGTATGCGGCATGGTCCGGGTAGCCGAGCAGCGCGGCGCGTGCGGCGCGCAGGCTCGCGATCCGGCCCGCGAGTTCACTATTGGCGCTGCTGGAACCGAAACCACGGCCGAGCGAGGCCATCATCATCCGGTGCCGCACATCGCGGTCGGCCAGATCGGCGAGGACCGGCTGGTTGGAGACGTTCTGCAGGCTCAGCGCCCACTCCCCCTCGTGTCCCAGTGACCGGGCGTTCTCGGCTGCCGCGGCCACCGCGGTGGGAGTGAGCCCGGCGAGCTGCTCCTCGGTGTCCAGCAGCAGGGTGGCGGCATTCGTGGCTGCCAGGATGTTGTGCCCGAACTCGGTTGTCGCCGAGGCCAACTCCATATTCCAGGCCCGCAGCTGGTCCTGCTCGGTGTCGTTCAACGCGGCGCCCGCCCGGACGAATCGGGTGTGATAACGGTCGAGCAGCCGCGACTCCTCGGCGCTCAGACCCAGGCTGTCGCGCTGTTCGTAGAGCGACCGGATGCGGGCGAAGAGCTGGGGGTTCAGCAGCATCGCATCACTGAGCGCGGCGAGTTTGGGCGACAGCTCTGCCTCGATCGGCTCTGTCTCCTTGGTGGAGTCCGAGGAGGCGATATTGAAGAACACATTGGCGACCCGCGTCAGCACGGCCCCCGAACGCTCCAGCGCCACGACCGTATTCGCGAAGGTCGGCGCGTCCGACTCGGCGGCGATGGCGTTGATCTCGTCCAGCGTCTCGGCCATGCCCGCCTCGAAGGCGGGAAGATAGTGCTCCGCGCGGATCTCCGCGAACGGCGGCAGCTGGTACGGCAGGGTGCTGGGTTCGAAGAACGGGTTGCTCGTCACCACCGAACCCTATGCCGGAACCGTGCGGGAGGCCCACCGAACCCGGGTCAGTCGAGCCGTGCGGCCGTCTCCTCGATGATCTTCAGCAGGTCGCCCTGGCGGGCGCTGTGCTCGGCGGCCCGGGCGACGGCGGCGAGCTTCTCGTCATCCCAGACCGGCAGTTCGAACAGGAGCTGCCGGCTCTCCGGCGACATGAGCGCGGCAACGGGAATCATCTCGGCCCAGGCATTTTCGCGGTGCACCGACTCCACCATGTGGGTGAGCAGCTCCGGGCCCAGGCCTGCGGTCACCTCGGACACGCGGGTCAGCGTCTTATCGCTGACGAACTGCAGGAAGGTGAACGCCTCGGCGAACCGGTCCTGGTCGTGGGCGGCCTGCAGGATTTCGCGAATGCGGTGCTCGGGCAGCTCCGCCAGCACCACGTCGAAACGATCGGCGACGGTGTCGAGTTCGGCATTGAAACCGACCTGCAGCAGGTCTTCGCCGGAGTGGATGTGCGGAACCACCTCCAGCAGCTGCTCATTGGTAGCGGCCACCAGGAAGCGCGCCAGGGTTACATAGTCCTTGCGCCGCACCATCTCCTGCATGACCGGTACGAGCACATCGGTATCGAAGGCCTGGACGATGGGAGCGGCAGCGGTGGGATCCACGTAGGGCGCGGTATCGGCGAGGAACGTCGTCGGCACATGACCGATGAGTGCCACCGCGCGTTCGGGCGAGAGCGAGGTGGCGATCATCCCGCACAGCATGGGCCCGAAGAATCTGGTGGCAATGGCGATGGCGAGCGTATTCGGTATCAGCGCACTGACTTTCGCCAGACGTTCGAACATGGGCCGATACGGGGAGTCCAGCGCGTGGTGCATGCTCTGGCGCACCCGCCGGATCGCCACGGGATCACTCTCGAGCAGGAAGCCCAGCTCGTCCGGCGCGGTGTGCAGTTCCCGCGCGAGTTTCACCACCTCCGCGCGCCCGGCCAGACTCGTCATCGATTCGCCTCAGAAGAACAGCATGCGGCGCGCTGCGGGCCGCAGCAGCCGCGGAACCAGGGTGAGCCCATTGTCGATGGCCACGCTCAAATCGCGCTTGCGTTGATCCCGGGCACGTTCGAATGCGGTACGCAACATGGAATATTCGTCGTCGTCGAGATCGCCCAGCGCCACGAGATTCGCGCGCGAAACGCGACTGACAGTAACCAGTCGATCGATCTCCGACACGCCGCCCAGCGTATCCGAATTAGCCTCGCACTATCCGGGTATACGTGAGCTGTGATGAATTTGAACTGGAATGGCTCCTGGGTCAACGAGTACGGATCACGATTGACGATCACCGACGATGGGAACGGCCGGTTGACCGGCACGTTCGAGACGGCATTGGGCGACAGCGCCTTCGCTGCCGCCGCGGTGCCGATCATCGGCCTGCACAGCGGCCCGTGTGTGCAGTTCTCGTTCGTCGCGGAGGGCGATATCGCCAGCATCTGCTCGTTCACCGGGCTGCTGCGTGAGGGGAAGCTCCATGCCGCCTGGCATGTGGTGTCCGACGAGGCGATCAAGCCGCCCTATCCGGGAGCAGAGCCCAAGTTGATGGCGCTGCCGTGGGCGCATGCCGTGCTCACCAATAGCGACACCTTCACTCGCACAAGCTGAATTGGGCGTGCGGTGCTACTGGACCCTTTCCCAACCACGTGGCGGGCGCTGCGTGCCCAGGGACTCGTCGCGGCTGCGGTAGACGATGTACGGCCGGGTCAGGTAGCCGACCGGGGCGGAGAACACATGCACCAGACGGCTGAACGGCCAGAATGCGAAGAGTGCGCAGGCGCAGAGCGCGTGCAACCGGAAACCCAGTGGTGCGGAGACCATGAGTTCCGGCTTCGGCTGGAAATAGAAGATGGAGCGGAACCAGGGCGCGATGTCTTCGCGGTAGTTGTGCGCGTGGCCGGTCAGATTGCCGTACAGCGTCGCACCGAGGCCGAGGGCCAGGGTGAGGCCCAGCAGGACGTACATCATTTTGTCGTTGCGGGTGGTCGCGGAGAACACCGGGCCGACGGTCCGGCGCCGATAGATCAGGATGAGCAACCCGGCCACCGTGGCCACACCCGCGACGGCGCCGAGGCTGAATGATGCCGCGTGATACATGCTTTCGCTGATCCCGACGGCATCGGTCCAGGACTCCGGAATCAGCAGGCCGATGACGTGCCCGAGGAAGACGAAGATTATCCCGTAGTGGAACAGCGGACTGCCGAGCCGCAGCAGCCGGTTCTCGTAGATCTGCGAGGAGCGGGTGGTCCAGCCGAACTTGTCATAGCGATATCGCCAGAACAGGCCCACCACGCAGATGGCCAGCGCGGCATAGGGAACCGCCACCCAGAGCAGTACGTCCTTGGCGCTGAGCGTCATCGCCGGGCTCCGATCACCTGCGGCATGTAGGTGGGCGGTGCGAACGGTTCGAGGCCGACTTCCTCACCGGGCGGTCCCGCCGCGACGAGTCGTGTGATGGCGTCGTGTTCGTCTCCCCGCAGGGCAGGCAGAGTCGCACAGAGTGATTCGAGAACACCCGTCCACGGCGACTGAGCATCGCGCAGGGCCAGGCGCATGACCTCGATACCCGCGCGGTGTTCCTCGAGCAGCTGTTGCCCCTGGTCCGGGTACGCGGAGGCGAATTCCAGCACCACACACAGGTGATCGGACAACTCACCGTCGTCGAGCACCAGCCCGGAAGCGCGATAGAGCTGTTTGAATTTCAGCAACGCCATTCCCCGTTTGCGGGTATCCCCGTACAGGAACCAGGTCAGGTACGGGCTGAACCGCTTGCGATGATCGAACGTCTCGACGTATTCGGTTGCCAGCGTGAGTGGTTGGCTGCGTTCGAGATGATTCAGCAGTGGCTGCAAAGGTGCGCCAACCTCCTCGGGCAGCGCCGAGGCCGTCCTGCACAGCAGCGACAGCGAATCCAGCAGCCGCTCATCGGGATATCCGAGCAGCATCGACTGCACCTGCCACGCTCCGGAACGTGCAGAATCGGTCAGTTTCATTTCCGATGCCTCCCGCCGTTGGTCTGTGGCATGAGCCCGTCCGGGGTGCCCCGGCCGTCCCAGTTGAGCAGGTTGACTCGCCCGGCTCCTTCGATCGACGCCCCGGTATCGGCGGTCTGGCGTTCCTGCAGCATGCGGAAGTTCTCCACCGCAACGGGAGTCGGATGGCCGGAGCTCTCACCGAACGGGCCCGAGCCGGTCATGCCGGGTCCGCCGTCGTAGTCGAGGCTGCAGTCCGTGGCCAATTCCTCCAGCCCGTGCGCCTGTTCGGCGTGTGCGGGTGGAATGACATAGCGCGCCTCGTATTTGGCGAGCGCCAGCAGCCGGTACATGTCGTAGAGGTCTTCTTCGCTCATCCCGACCTTGGCGGCGATCTCCGGGCGCGCCTCGCGGCCCAGATTCAGATCACGCATATAGCTGCGCATGGCGGCCAATCGGCGCAGCACAGCGTCGACCGGCGCCGGATCGCCCGCGCTGAACAGCTCGGCCAAATATTCGACCGGGATGCGCAGCGCCTCGATGGCGGCGAACAGATTTCCGTGATCCTCGGCATCGTGGCCGGTATCGCGCAGGGAGTCGACCACCGGCGAGAGCGGCGGGATGTACCAGACCATCGGCACCGTCCGGTATTCCGGATGCAGCGGCAGCGCCACGCGATACTTGCGGATGAGGGCGTATACCGGCGAATTCTGCGCGGCCTGCACCCAGTCGCGGGGGATGCCGGCCCGCTCGCAGGCGGCAATCACGGTGGGGTCGAACGGGTCCAGGAAGGCATCGCGCTGGGCGGCGTAGAGATCCTTCTCGTTCGGGGTCGCCGCGACCTCCGACACCGTGTCGGCGTCGTACAGCATCAGGCCGATGTAGCGCAGGCGTCCCACACAGGTCTCCGCGCACACCGTCGGCAGTCCGACCTCCAGGCGCGGGAAGCAGAACGTACATTTCTCGGCCTTGCCGGTGCGGTGATTGAAGAACACCTTCTTGTACGGGCAGCCGGAGACGCACATGCGCCAGCCGCGGCATTTGTCCTGATCCACCAGCACGATGCCGTCCTCGGCGCGCTTGTAGATCGCGCCGGACGGACAGGAGGCCGCGCACGCCGGGTTCAGGCAGTGCTCGCAGATGCGTGGCAGATAGAACATGAAGGTGCGGTCGAATTCGAACTTCACCTTGTCGCCGACCTGCTTCAGCAGCGGATCGCCCTGGGTCAGTTCCGGTGCGCCACCGAGATTGTCGTCCCAGTTGGCCGACCAGGTGATCTTGGTGTCCTGACCGGTGATCAGCGATTTCGGCCGCGCCACCGGCGTGTGCTTCTGCACCGGTGCCGTGGTGAGCGTCTCGTAGTCGTAGGTCCACGGCTCGTAGTAGTCCGACAGCTCCGGCAGGACCGGATTGTCGAAGATGGTGAACAGCTTGCGCATCCGCCCGCCGCCGCGCAGTTTCAACCGGCCCTTGCGATCGACCGACCAGCCGCCGCGCCACCTGGTCTGATCCTCATAGGTGCGCGGATACCCTTGCCCCGGACGAGTTTCCACATTGTTGAACCAGACGTACTCGACACCTGCGCGATTGGTCCACGTTTGTTTGCAGGTGACCGAGCAGGTGTGACAGCCGATGCACTTGTCGAGGTTCATCACCATCGCCATCTGCGCCATGGGTTTCATCGGTACTCCACCTCCTGGCTGCGACGGCGGATGACCGTCACTTCGTCGCGCTGATTGCCGGTCGGGCCGAGATAGTTGAAGGCGAAGGACAATTGGGCGTACCCGCCGATGAGATGCGTGGGTTTGATGAGCAGGCGGGTCAGCGAATTGTGGATGCCGCCGCGTTTGCCGGAGGCCTCCGCGAGGGGGACGTCGATGAGGCGGTCCTGGGCGTGGTGCATGTAGACGGTGCCCTCGGGCATGCGGTAGGACACCACCGCGCGGGCCACGACGACACCGTTGCGGTTGACGGCCTCGATCCAATCATTGTCCGCGATACCGAGTTTCGCGGCATCGAGATTCGACATCCAGATGGTGGGACCGCCTCGGGAGAGACTGAGCATGAACAGGTTGTCCTGATACTCGGAGTGGATGGACCACTTCGAATGCGGCGTCAGATAACGCAGCGTCAGGCCCTGCGCGCCGTGCTCGCCCAGCTGTGGTTCGGCGAACAGGGCGGTCATATTGAGGGGTGGACGGTAGACCGGCAGTTGCTCGCCGACCTCCTCCATCCAGTCGTGGTCGAGATAGAAGTGCTGGCGGCCGGTGAGAGTGTGCCAGGGCTTGTTCCGCTCCACATTCACCGTGAACGGCGAGTACCGGCGGCCACCGGATTCCGAACCGGACCACTCCGGGGAGGTGATGACCGGGACCGGCGCGACCTGGGTGTCGGCGAAGGTGATCTGCTTGCCCTCGTGCTCGGCGGACAGATCGGCGAGTGCGGTACCTGTGCGCTTTTCGAGAGTGCGGAAACCCTGGGTTGCCAAGTGCCCGTTGGTGGTTCCCGACAGCGCCAGAATCGCTTCGCAGGCATCGATATCGCGGACCAGGGAGGGGCGGCCATCGGCCGGGCCTCCGCGCACTGTGCCGTTCTTGCGGCCGAGGTATTCGATCTCGCGCTCTACCTGATAGGTGATGCCCTTGGTCGTGGCGCCGAGCTTGTCGAGCAGCGGGCCGATGGCGCTCATCTTGGCGTGCACGGCCGCATAGTCGCGTTCGACGACCGTCAGGCGCGGCATGGTGACACCCGGAATCGGTTCGCACTCACCGGTTTTCCAGTCGCGGACCACGCCGTGCGGGTTCGCCATCTCATCCGGGGTGTCGTGCAGTAGCGGCGTCGCGACCAGGTCCTTGCGCACACCCAGATGCTTGCGTGCCAGCTTGCTGAACTCCGCGCCGATGGTCATGAACGCATCCCAGTCGGTGCGGGTCTGCCACGGCGGTGCGATGGCCGGGCTGAAGGAGTGCACAAACGGGTGCATATCGGTGGAGGACAGGTCGTGCTTCTCGTACCAGGTCGCGGCGGGCAGCACCACGTCGGAGAAGATCGTGGTGCTGGTCATTCGGAAGTCCAGTGTCAGAAGCAGATCCAGCTTTCCGGTCGGGGCTTCCTCATGCCAGACGACTTCCTTGGGCCGTGACTCCGGCGGCGCTTCTTCGGCGCGCAGCGAAGAGTCCGCGCCCAGTAGATGTTTGAGGAAGTACTCATTGCCCTTGGCCGAGGAACCCAGCAGATTCGAGCGCCAGATGGTCAGCAGTCGCGGGAAGTTGCGCGGCTCGTCGGGATCCTCACAGGCGAACCGCAGCTCCCCCGATTTGAGTTGCGACACAATGTGATCCGCCGGTGCCACCCCCGCTTCCTCCGCCTCGTCCACCAGGTCCAGAGGATTGCGGTCGAAGGTCGGGAAGGACGGCATCCAGCCCATGCGCGCGGTCTGCGCGATGAGATCCGCGGTGGAGCGGCCCGTGAATCGACCGGCGCCATTGGTGGTCGTGAGGGTATCCGCGCTGAACGGGTCGTACCGGAACTGATCGGTGTGCAGATACCAGTAGGCCGTCTGAATCATCTGCCGCGGCGGGCGCGTCCAGTCCAGCGCATTGGCGACCTGCGCCCAGCCGGTGACCGGCCGGCACTTCTCCTGGCCGACGTAATGCGCCCAGCCACCGCCGTTCACACCCTGACAGCCGGTGAGCGTGGTCAGCGCCAGGAAGGTCCGATAGATGGTGTCGGAGTGGAACCAATGATTGGTGCCCGCACCGAGAATGATCATGGACCGGCCGTTCGACTCCTCCGCATTGGCGGCGAATTCGCGGCCGATGCGTGCGGCGACCTGCGCCGGAACGCCGGTGATGGTCTCCTGCCAGGCGGGCGTGCCCGGCTGGGTCGCATCCTCGTATCCGGTCGGCCACTCCCCCGGCAATCCAGGTCGGTACACCCCGTACTGCGCCAGCATCAGATCCAGCACCGTGGTGACCAGATGTCCGCCGATGGTGCGCACGGGCACGCCGCGCACAAGATCGGCGGCCGAACCGTCGCCCGTGTCGAACCTGGGCAGTGTCACCTGCACCGCGTCCTGCCCGTCCATGGACAGCAGCGGCTGCACGTCCTCGAGTTGCAGATTCCACTTGCCGAGGCCCTCGTCACCGTAGCGGAAACCCAGGGAACCATTGGGCACCAACGGTTCTCCGTCACCATCCAGCAGGACCGTCTTGAATTCCGCATTCGCCTCGCTCGCGAATTCGGGGAGATCGGCGGCGGTGAGGAACTTGCCGGGGCGGAATCCGTCCTCTGTCTGCTCCAGCCGCACCAGGAACGGCAGATCGGTGTAGCGGCGGACGTACTGCTGGAAGTAGGGCACCTGCCGGTCGACGAAGAACTCGCGCAGGATCACATGACCCATGGCGAAACCCAGTGCGCCGTCGGTGCCCGGGTGCGGGGCCAGCCATTCATCGGCGAACTTCACATTGTCGGCGTAGTCCGGGGCGATGGAGATGACCTTCTGGCCGCGGTAGCGCGCTTCGGCCATCCAATGTGCGTCCGGGGTACGGGTCACCGGGACATTCGAACCCCACATGATGAGATAGCCCGCGTCCCACCAGTCTCCGGACTCGGGGACATCGGTCTGGTCACCGAATACCTGCGGTGAGGCCACCGGTAGGTCGGCGTAGAAGTCGTAGAACGAGAGCATCGCGCCGCCGATGAGCGACATGAACCGGGAGCCGGCCGCGAAGGACGCCATCGACATGGCGGGAATCGGCGAGAACCCGGCAATGCGATCGGGTCCGTACGCCTTGATGGTGTGCACGTGCGCGGCGGCAATGAGTTCCACCGCTTCGTCCCAGCTCGCGCGGACGAGTCCGCCGCGGCCGCGCAGGCTCTTGTAGAGGCGCGACTGTTCCGGGTCCGAGACAATCGATTCCCACGCCAGCACGGGATCTCCGGTGCGCCGCTTGGCTTCCCGGTACATCTCCAGCAACACCCCGCGAATGTAGGGATAGCGCACCCGGGTCGGCGAATAGGTGTACCAGGAGAAGGCCGCGCCGCGCGGACAGCCGCGGGGTTCGTACTCGGGGCGGTCAGGGCCGGTGGTGGGATAGTCGGTGGCCTGGGTTTCCCAGGTGATGATGCCGTCCTTGACGAACACCTTCCACGAACACGAGCCGGTGCAGTTCACGCCGTGCGTGGACCGCACCACTTTGTCGTGGGACCAGCGGTCACGATAGAAGTCGTCGGCTTCCCGTCCGCCTCTGAGGTATTCGCTGCGCAGATCCGGTGACATGTCCGCCCGGGTGAAGAACCGCCTCGCCTTGATCAGCGCCTCGGTCAACTCCCCGTCCAGCACAGTGCCGTTCTTGCGCGCCATCCGCCCTACCTCTCACCGTGACCGGGCGGCGTCTCGTCGCACGATCTCCTCGAGCACACGAATAGCCGAAACCGTACCGGCAAATATCGGGCAATTGGGGAATTCGGGAGGTGTCGGCGGAATCCGATCGCGGTCAGGCAGTCTGGGCCATGCCGGTGCGTTCCACGCGCGCGGCGGTGGACATCTCGGTGATGCCGAGAACGACCGTGAACAACCCGACCGCCACCGAGAGCGAAACCGTCGACTGGAACGGCCCGACCGCGACCACGGCGCCTACCACCGTCGTGCACAGCCCGAATACCTCTTGCCAGCCCGAACCGGTGAACTCGTCCGACCAGGCCGCGACAATTGCCTGCACAACCCCGCGGACCATCCAGCCCATACCGATCCACAAGGCCAGCAACAGCACCCACTGACCGCTGTTGATGCACCACAGGGCCAGCAGCAGCGCCGTCAGCCCGCTGAAGAATTCCAGCACCTTCAGGGGGGTCGCGATATTTGCACCGAATGCCACGACGAACTGCACGCCGGCGGTGGCCAGCAGGACCAGTCCGCACAGGATGCCCTCGACCACCTCGGACTTGTTCGGCCAGACCGCCAGCGTGACTCCCACCAGAACCGAACATCCGCCCACGACCAGCAGTGCCTGCCACGCCCAGTCGGCAAACACCGCGGTACGCCCCTCGATCCGATTGGTGGGCATAGAACAATGATATGACCGAATAGTCCAGATAATCGGAGGACTGCGGATCCCGCACGTCTGCACGGCATGCCGGGCGGGTCAGCTAAGACGCCGCATTGTCGATGTACACCATGGCGTGCGTGGCGAGGTAGTTGTGCAGGCGGGCGACGGCGGGGGTCGGCCGATGGTTGCCGGAGACCAGGCCGATGCTGCGATCGCGGGGACCGGCGAGCGCGATGCGATGCAGGTCGGGGTGCGGGGTTTCGGGCTCGGGCAGGAGGGCGATGCCGAGGCCGTGTGCGACGAAGGCTCGCAGGGTTTCGAATTCGGTGATCTCGAACGGCACCTGCGGAATGAATCCGGCCTCCGCGCACCAGGAGTCGAGGAGGTGGCGCAGATGGTAGGTCGGCGGGTTGGCGATGAAGGATTCGCCGACCAGGTCCTCGAGGTCGACAGCGTCCCGATCGGCGAGCCGGTGCGTGCGGGCGACATAGAGGTGAATGCGCTGATGGCCCAGCACTGTTGCCGGTAGATCGGTCGGCGCGGGGATCATGACCGCAAGGTCGAGCCGCCCCTCCCGGACCTGGGCGGCGAGTGCTTCACCGTGAGCTTGCACCAGGTGCAAACGGATTCGCGGTGCACTGCTGTGGAAGTCGGCGAGCAGTGACGGGATGCTGACCGGGCCCAATGTGAGTGGGAAACCGAAGCGCACCAGGCCGCTCTCCGGGTCGGCATTGCTGCGCACCACACTCACCGCATCGTCGAGCGCACGAACCAGGTTCTGGGTGCGCTCGAACAGCTCGCGCCCCGCCGGGGTGAGGGTGACACCTCGGCCTGCCGGTTGGAATAGCTGCACACCGAGGGTCTTCTCGACGGTCTGCAATCGACGACTCAGCGACGACTGCGGTATGCCCAGAACCTCTGCGGCGCGTGTGATGTGCCCCTCGCCGGCGGCCGCATCGAAGGCAGCCAGCAGCGGCGCGAGCGCCTCCACCTCGGCCGACAGGTATCCATCCATATTCGGATGATATGCGCTTGAAATCGACATTGGACGGATGAGATGTCGCGGCGTGACGATGTCCTCAGGACCACACACCAGGAGGCACCCGACGGGCTCTGGACCGTGCGCGGCCGGGATCGGAATACCAAGCAGCGCTTCACTGTCCGCGCGCGGTTCGTGTTCGTCGGGGCGGGCGGGTACGCACTCGAGCTGCTACAGAAGGCGCGGATTCCCGAGGTTCAGGGTTATGCGGTGTTCCCCTTCGGCGCTCAGTTCCCGCGCACCGACAACCCCGAAATCGTCGATCAGCACGATGCAAAGGTCTACAGCCAAGCCGCGCTCGGTGCTCCGCCCATGTCGGTACCGCATCTCGACAAGCGGTTGGTCGACGGGCGCGAATCGCTCTTGTTCGGGCCCTACGCGACATTCAGCACGCGGCTGCTCAAACACGGCCGCCTGGTCGATCTGTTCACGACCTTGCGCCTGCGCAATGTCGGCGTACTGCTCGCGGTCGGAGTTCAGAATCTGGCGCTCGTCGGCTATCTGATCGGGCAATTATTGTCCACGCGGCGACGGAAATTCGCACAGCTGCAACGCTTCTACCCTGCGGCTGATCCTGCGGACTGGTATCCGGTGCAGGCCGGTCAGCGGGCGCAGCTGGTCAAACCCGATCCGCACAAGATCGGTGTACTGACCTTCGGCACCGAACTGGTGACCGGTGCGGACGGGACGATCGCGGGCCTGCTGGGCGCCTCCCCCGGTGCGTCGACGGCACCGGCCATCATGATCGACCTGCTGAATCGGTGCTTCCCCGAGCAGCAGCTGCAGTGGGAGTCGGCGGTACACAAGATGATGCCCACCGTCGACTCCGATCAGCATTCGGTCGACGCCTACTTGGCTCGAACGGGTGAAACCCTCAGACTGGCACCGTAATTCGGCCTATTCCGGCGCCTCGAAGCCGCCGATCCGCTGTTCGAGCAGTTCGGCCAGCCGCAGCGGAGTGCGGTCCTCGAACATCGGACCGATGAGCTGCACGCCTACCGGCAGGCCCTCGGGTGAGCGGCCCGCGGGGATGGCGGTGGCAGGGAGTCCGGGCATGGTTGCCAGACCGGCCCAGACGAGCTGATCGCCGAACGGGTATGCGACGCCGTCGATGTCGATCCGCCGTTCCACGAAGTTGGGGTCGTGGTCGTGCGGGAACGCGGGCGTCGGCGTAATCGGAGTCACCACCACATCGAACTCGGCGAACAGCTGCCGCCAAGCGTGGCGGTGGAGCTCGCGGCGGTTGCTCGCGTCGATCCAATCGCGATAGCTGAACGCAGCGCCACGCACGCGCGCCGCGTCGAGACTCCGGTCGTCCGGCTGCACCCCGGCGGCGAAGGTCCGCAGCAATTCGTACCTCTCGGCGGGAAAAGCGGCGGCGAGGTTCGCAAGCAGCAATTCCGTGTAAAGCGTTGCGGCTTCGGCCAGGTCGGGCAGCAGCGGGCTATGCCGTTCGACGTGGGCGCCCTCGGCGACGAGCGCGTCGGCGACTCGGTTCACGGCAGCCCGCACTGCGGAACCGGTCGGAATGAGCGGGTGCTCCTCCAGAACCAGCACGCGGAAATCGCCGAGCCGCTCGTGGCGCGCGGCCGGCAGCGCCAGGTCGTACGCGACACCGAGCGTCAGCGGATCCGGTCCGGCCATCACGTCCAACAGCAGGGCGAGGTCGCGGGCTGTGCGTGCCATCGGTCCGACGACCGCGAGTTCGCGGTCGGACGGCAGCGCCGGAGTGGGCGGCGGAATATGACCGCGAGTCGCCACCAGCCCGAAGGTTGGCTTGTGTGCGTAAACACCGCAGAAATGCGCAGGGGTGCGCAGCGAACCGCCGATATCGGACCCGATCGACAGCGCCCCGAATCCGGATGCCAGCGCCGCCGCGGATCCGCCGGAAGATCCGCCCGGCGTCCGCTCGAGATCCCACGGATTATTGGTGGTCCCGTAGATGTCGTTGAAGCTCTGCAGATCTCCCAGCATGATCGGCACATTGGTCTTGCCGAGTACCACCGCGCCGGCAGCCCTCAACCGCGCGACCTGTACCGCGTCCTCCTGCGGCACAAAGTCCCGCTGCTCCGGAATACCCCACGTCGTGGGCAGCCCAGCAACGTTGTAAGACTCTTTGACCGTCACCGGAATCCCGAGCAGCGGCCGATCCTCGCCCCGCCCGCGCGCCTCGTCGGCCTCGCGCGCGGCAACCCGCGCCCGATCGAAATCTCGCACACAAACCGCGTTGATTGCCTTGTCGTCCCGCTCGATACGAGCAATAGCCTCCTCGGTCAATTCCACCGAGGACACCTCCCCCGCACGCAATGCCGCCACAAGCTCTTCAACCGACCGAAAACTCCACTCCATCAAACCGACCATACCGGTCGATCCGAGCCACTCACTTCGAGCCGAGTCACCCGCTTACCCCGCAGATGCTCGGGTCGAGTAGGCCATCATCGATCAGTGGGCACACTTCTGGTGGTGGTGAACGGACTTCCCGGCTCGGGCAATTCGACTACGCGGCCCTCGCCAATCAGGTGGGGGCCGTCGTCGATGTCCAAGTAGTCCACACCACTGCTATCCGGAGATGCTCGGAAGCGGGCAGCCGGAGCTGCCGGTCGATGTGGACGCGCGGACCTGGACGGTCAGCGGGGTCAGGGTGATCGTGGGGAATCCGGCACCGAGTGTTCCCGTCGCGGTGAGAACGTGCTGGCCCGCGGTATTGGGCGTCCATGACACCCGCGCGGGATTCCCCACGATGCTGGTGCCCACGGTGCCGGTTTCGATCGTGGTTCCATTGTCGGCAAAGGTGACCTTGACCCCGTTCGACGAGCTGCTGCCGCCTCCGACCAGGTCGCCACTGGTCACCTGATAACTGCACCCAACCTGCGGATTCGACCCCTCGATCGCCACATTGCCCTCACCGTAAGCCGCCGCGTTCGGAGCCGCCGCCAGCAGGACTGCGCCCACTCCCGCGATGGTTGTCGCACCGAGCCGGGCATAGCGCACCCAAGTTGTCATGAGATCCCTTCCACTGCAGGAGGTCCGCACGCTGCGAACTCTCCGCGCGATCCAGCACACCGAACCGGCACAGTGAAATTAACACGTTTCAAACAAGCCTGTCCGCGATCTTCGCTATGTCCGCCGCCCACCAGGAACCCCCGGTTATCCCATCCCAGCCACGCCGGTACCCAACTCGATTGTCACCGCCGCCAGTTCGCCCGCCATGACTCTCCTCAGTACTTCGTCGCGCCGACAAAACGATAACGTGCTCTAGTTGTCTGCGCCTTCACTATGACGTTCGTCCGCGATCTTGCTGTGACTCAGCATGATTGAGCACGTTCAGGTAGTTGCTGAGGTGGGTGGATGCGGTGAGCATGGCTAGGCCGCGGGTTGTCAGCTTTTGTTGCCAGTCGGTCATCGAAGCGGAGAGTGCGTCGGTGCCGCCGGCGGTTCGGATCTGTTGGACCACGGTGGATATGTGGTCCAGGAGGTAGCCGCCGCGGCGGAGTAGGTGGGTGAGTTCGGCGTCGCGGAGGTCGGTCGCATCGAAGATGCGGTAACCGGTGACTGGATCTCTTGCGGGAGTGAGAATTCCGGCACTCTCCCAGGTGCGCACGGTTGCCGGGGTGACTCGGAGTCGGTGGGCGAGTTCGCCGATGGTTCGGGCACCGGTGTCTGCCGGGCGTTCCGAGGCCGCGTCGGACTCCGTCGTCAGGTGATCGATTGCTCTGCGGACCGAGGTGAGGGTTTCCCGGTCTCGGAGCAACTGATTGTGGCCGTGGTCGATGACAGTCAGGGCGACATCGAGCTGGTTGTTGTGGAGTGCGGTCATGATTTGGCCGGCGGACGAGTGGCCGTAGGCCGGGATGAGCGCGAGGTACGTCCGGAGGGCTGCGGCATGTGCCTCGGTATAGATCCGGTAGCCGGTGGGGGTGCGAGCGGCGGGAGGGATGAAGCCGTCCTGCTCGTAGTTGCGGACAGCTTGGGTCGAGATGTCATGCTCTCTGGCGAGGTCGGCTGGTCGCAGGGTGATCATCGATTTGAGACTTTACAGGCATCAAAAGGTGGAACAGTCGACCAAAGTATCAACCGTTCTTTCAACGATATGATTTAGGCTCATGAGTCAGCAAATTGGAGACTTCGTCACCGCATCATCCGAGCTATTGGCGCTCGGTGAACCGACACATCAGGAACCGGCCTTCGGCTGGGTCCGCAACGAACTGTTCGTTCAGCTGGTCGAGCTCGGGTTTCGATCCATCGGCCTGGAGACCGATCGGGTAGCGGCCCTGGCCGTGAACGACTTCGTCCAGAACGGCATCGGCGATCTCGATACCGTGATGCGCGAAGGGTTTTCACACGACTTCGGCGCACTCGATACGAATAGGCAACTGATTGCCTGGATGCGCCAGTACAACCGGAATCACACTCCCGCAGCACATTTAACCTTCTACGGCATCGATGCGCAAACGGAGAACACCAGCGCGCCCAGCCCGCGCCGCTATCTCGAATACGCCCGCGACTACGTGGGACTCGACATCGATATCGCGAGCGTCGCGGGCCACGATGAGCAATGGAGCCGCCAGGAGGCGATCCTGGACCCGGAGATGTCGATGGGCGAATCGAAAGCCGCCGGGCGATTGCGATCGATTGCCGACGACCTGTTCGACGCACTGTACGAGTGCGCCCCACAGCGAATCGAGGCAACCTCACGTACCGAATGGCACAGGGCGGAAACGCATCTCACTGCCGGTATCGGATTGCTGCGTTATCACAAGGTCGCCGCACAGCGCCACGAGCAGAGTGAGCGAATTTCCCTGCTACTCGGCGCCCGGGACGTGATCATGGCGCAGAACCTGCTCGCCATCCGGCGCATCGAATCCCGGCGCGGCCCGACGCTGGTCTTCGCGAACAATACGCACCTGCAGCGGAATCCGAGCCACTTCAGCCGGGCGGCCGGCGATATCACCTGGACCGGCGCCGGCTCGATCGCAGGGTCGCTACTGGGCGAGCAGTACTCGTTCATCGCGGGCAGCCTGGGCCGAAGCGATGTCTGCGGGCTTCGAGAACCGGAACCCGATACCTCGGAAGCCTTTCTGGACAATCGCATCAGCACCTGGGGCCTGACTGCGAGCAGTGCGATCGCCGCCGCCCGAAGCCGGACCGACACCACCCCGCAGCAGGGCTATTTCCCGCTCGACGCGGCGACCCTCGACGGCTCCGATGCGGTCCTGCACATCAGCGACGGCGCGGCTATCCGGCCTGAGTCGATACGAACACCCCGCGGCTGATCTCACCGTCCGGGGACGACCACGGTGCTTCGACCCATGCGTAGAGGTCGGCGGGCAGCTCGTCGCCGAGAATTCGATGGAGCCGAAGCACCGGCACCTCGGTTCCGGCCGGGGCGATATCGGTCCAGCGTGCCGCGTCCAGCACCGAGCTGCCGCTGAATCCCGCTGCCGGGAACGGGATTTCGGCAGCCCGGACCGTGACGGTGGGGTCGGGGGTATCGCTCTCGCTCTGGGCTTGCGGCTGGGCCTGGGCGGCCAGCAGCCGGACGACCTGCTCGACGAAGACCGGATCGTGGGTGGCGTCGTAGAGCCAGCGGGTGCCGAGCACACCGTGCTCGGAGGTGCCGATCAAAGCGTCGGCCGCATCGGGCAGCGGTTCGCCGCGGTAGGTCATCGGGACCAGATAGGTCACCGGCCGCGCACCCGAACTGTCGCTCACGACCATGACTTCGATACCAACCGCACCGGCCGGGTCATCGAGCCGGAACCCGCCGGCCTTGGCGAGCTGCGGCTGCGCACCGCCCGTGTACCAGGCGCGAGTCGGCAGCCACGCCGCCAACAGCTCCAATTTGCCGGGGACCATGGTCGTGCGATGAACGATAGCCATTGCCACAGACTCTCAGATCCGGATGTACGCGTGTGGGCAGGGCGGCGAACGCCGGCGGCCGCCCTGCCCACACAACGATCAGCGGAGTTTGCGGAAGAAATCGCGGACATCGGTGGTGAGCAGGTCCGGGGTTTCCATGGCGGCGAAGTGGCCGCCGCGGTCGAATTCGGACCAGTGCACGACGGTGTTCTGCTTCTCGGCGAGCCCGCGAATGGTGTTGTTGCCGGGGAAGACTGCGACACCGGTCGGCACGCCGGAATTCGGGACCTCGGCGCCCCACTGCTTCGATTCCTTGTACAGGTACATGGAGGATCCGATGGTGTTCGTGAACCACAGGACGGAGATATTCGTCAGCAGCATGTCGCGGTCGATCGCCGCATCGGGCGTGGACTTGGATGGATCGCTGAAGGTCTGGACCACGTCCAGTGCCCAGGCGAGCAAGCCCGCCGGAGAATCGGCGACAGCGGGGGCAAGGGTTTGCGGGCGGGTGGCCTGCATGCCCGCATAGCCGGACGTCTCCTTGCTGCTCCAATCCGCCATGGACGCGAGCTTCTCCTGATCGCTTGCGCTGTAGCCGGATCCGTCATCACCCCAGGCCGGGATGGTGATGGGGTCGTTGAGATGCACGCCCGCCACATGCGCGGTATCGATCCGGCCCAGCTGCGGAACGATGAAAGAACCGGCGTCTCCGCCCTGCGCGCCGTAGCGGTCGTAGCCCAGACCCGCCATGAGCTTCGCAATCAGCTCGGCGCTGTGCTCGGTCGCCGCCTCGCCGGGCTGGTGGGTCGGCCCGGAGAAGCCGAAGCCGGGCAGGGTCGGAATCACCAGGTGGAAGGCATCTTCCGGCACCCCACCGTGCGCGCGGGGATCGGTCAGCGGGCCGATCACCTCGCTGAAATCCTGAAACGGCCACCCGTGCACCAGGACCAGCGGCAGCGCATTCGGCTCGGGCGAGCGAACATGCAGGAAGTGAATGCGCTGCCCCTCGATCTCGGTGACGAACTGCGGATGCTGATTCCACGCCGCCTCGTGTGCCCGCCAGTCGTATTCGGTGCGCCAGTAGTCGGCGAGCTCCCGCACATAACTCGTCGGGATGCCGTAGCTCCAGCCCACTCCCGGCAGTTCCGCGGGCCAGCGGGTGGCGGTGAGGCGGGCATTCAGATCGTCGATCGCGGCGGCCGGGATATCGATGCGGAAGGGCTCGAAAGTGGTCATGACCCAACGATAGAAGCGAACTAGGCCAGTGCAGGTCCTAGATCGGCGCCGACCTGCCACCGAAGCGCGTTGCGTCACAGTGACATTCATTCCTCATGTCGGAGCCTGCCTGTTAAATGGAGAGATGAGTAGCGGGGTGTCCCAACCGGCGGTTTACGGGTCAGTGGTCGAATTTGTTGAGAACTATCTGAGTCTGGTCTACAGGCGCAAGGTGACTGATAACCCTCGCCGGGCCTGGTGCCCGGAGTGGTGGAACCATTCCGAAGCCGTCGCTCGACTCGATGCGCTGTGGCGAAGGTGGGAGCACTTCCGGTCCGACGGTAAAACCGGCCTGAGTGTCTGGTTCCTCGATCACGCTGACCCACACATGCGCGAACTGTTCGATCCGGAAGGTGTATTCACATTCTGCTCGGTGACGGGTGGGCATTCGGACACCCTCCAACCGCTGCCGTTGAAGTCGCCGCAGCCGGGACTCTTCCGGGACTCCGACAGGTAGGGGGCGGGCGTTCTACGCTGGGGGGAGACTGCCGCACCGATGCGGCTCGCGCGAAGGGATCGTCGTGACCACCGCATATCCCCCAGGCCCTCGATTGCCGGTAATCGTCCAGACGACGCTGTATGCGAAGTGGCGGGGCCTGCTGCTCAGTCGGGCCGCGCGACGCTACGGCGATGTGTTCACGCTGCACCTGGTCGCACCGTATGCCGAGAATCTGGTGGTGTTCTCGCGGCCCGAACACATTCGGGAGATCTTCGCCGCCGACCCGGCCGATCTGCATGCGGGGGAAGGCAATCGGCTGCTCGTGCACATTATGGGCGAGCATTCGGTACTGCTCACCGATGAGGCCGAGCATGCGCGGGCCCGGCGACTGCTCATGCCCGCCTTCGCCGGATCGTCACTGCGCGGGTACCGGACGCTGGTCGAAACCATCGCGAAAACGCATCTCGACCGTTGGACCAGCGGGTCGACCGTGCACACGCTCGACCGCATGAACGAGCTGACACTCGATGTCATCATGCAGGTGGTGTTCGGTATGACCGATGAACACCGTCGTGCGCAGTTGGCGCCGCAGCTGCGGCGCATTGTGAACGTGAACCCGATCATCTTCTTCGGCTGGAAGTATCCGCGGCTGCAGGGCTTCGGGCCGTGGAAGAGGTTTCGTGCCAACCAGAGCGCAATGAATGAGCTGCTCTACAACGAGATCGCTCAGCGCCGCGCCCATCCCGATCTCGACCAGCGCGCCGATGTGCTTTCCCGATTGCTCGCCTACGGGTCCGGTGAGAATCCTTCTGACACGGCCCTGTCCGATGCGGAATTACGCGACCAGCTCATCACGCTGTTGCTCGCGGGACACGAGACCACGGCCTCGGCGCTGTCCTGGGCCTGCCACGAACTCGCCGCGCATCCGGATATTCAGGACACTGCGCGGGCTGCCGCACATGAGGGCGACGACAAATATCTGGAGGCGGTGCTCAAGGAATCCATGCGACTGCGCACCGTGATCGCCGCTACCGGGCGCAAGCTCACTCGCGATATGACGATCGGCGGTCTGGACCTGCCGCGCGGTACCGTCGTCTCGACGTCGATCCTGCTGGCGCACAGGCGGACCGACAGCTTCCCGGATGCCACGGCCTTCCGGCCCGAGCGCTTCCTCGACGGTTCGGTGGCCGCGAATACCTGGCTGCCGTTCGGTGGCGGCGTGCGCCGCTGCATCGGCGCGGGGTTCTCACTCATGGAGGGCACCGCGGTACTGCGCGAACTGCTGACCCACTACCGGCTGTCGCTGCCTGCCGGGACCACGGATGAGCGCGCCCGCATCCGCAATATCACCCACGTGCCGGCGCACGGCGCACCCGTCCAGGTCACCACGCTCTGACTCGCTGAATCAGCGCAACTGCCGGCGCTTGCGATTCGCGCGAGTGAAGTCCGAGCATTCGGCACATTCGGCGACGACCCGATGACGGCACTCGGTGAGGTGTTCCAGGAAGCGATCCGTCGCCCGCAGCAGGACGATCTGCTCCTGGATCTCGGAGCGCTTGTCTGCGATCAAGGCCAGCCGGCCGTCGTATTCACCGAGCCCGAGCTGCCGAATCTGGCCCAGCGACAACCCGGTTCGCTGCAGCTTGAGAATCAATCGGGCCACATCGAGATCATTTTCGTCATAGCTGCGATGCCCTGAGGGACTGCGCGACGGTTGCAGCAGTCCGACGGATTCCCAGTGCCGCAGCACGTGCGCCTCGATGCCGAGGGCGGCCGCGGCATCCCCGATCTTCATCTCCTGCATGGTGCTCACGATTGCCTCTTTACTTCATGTCGACCTTAAGTTTTAGCCTTCCATCAATCCCGGCGCCGCACCAGTCCGCCGGGCGAGGTGAACGGAGAGCGAGAACATGTCCGATCCAGTACACAGCCCGAGTTTCTTCGAATGCTGCGCGGCGGTAACCGGCCTCCTGCGGGGCGCGGTACGGCCGCGACCGGTAGATGAGCGATTCCTGCGGTCCATCACCGATGCGGGTCTGCCCACTCCCCACCGCACGGTGCGGGTGATCGCGCTGGCGCAGGCCCCGCGTGTGGTGCCGACCGCCATGGTCGTGGAGGGCACATTTGCGCCCCGGCGCATCACCAACTCGCTGACCTCGTTCATCGTGCAGCACCCGGAGGCGACGTTCATCGTCGATCCGAGCGTCTGCCTCGATGCGGAAGACCGCGCGATCGCACAACTACCGTCCGCGCTGCGCGGTGTGGTCCGCCCGCCCGCCGAGACCCTCGCGACCATTACCGCGCTGGGCCTCGAACCCGGGCTGCCGGCACCGGATTTCGCGCTGCCCACGCACGCGCACTGGGATCACGTCTGCGGACTGCTGGATATGCCGGGCTTGCCGATCCATATGCATCGCCCCGAGCACGAATGGATCAGCACCGGCCCGCTCGTACCCGTCGGCGGCGTGCGCGACTCGCTGCTGGATCGGCCGCTGGTCGAATACGACCTGGACGGTCCGCCGGTGCTGACCTTCACCCGCAGCCGGGATCTGTTCGGCGACGGCAGCATTGTGCTGGTCGACCTGGCGGGCCACACACCCGGCAGCATCGGCGTTCTCGCCCATACCGAGCGCGGCTGGATTCTGCTCGCGGGCGACGCTGCCTGGCACACGCTGCAAATCGACAAGATCCGTCAGAAGTCCAGCTTCCCGGGCAATTTCGTCGACACCGACCGCGAGGAAACCTTTAAGACGCTGCATCGGCTGCACCTGGCCAAACATTTCGCCACCGTCATCCCGACCCACGATCACGAGGCGACAAGGCAACTGGCCACCGAATCGGTGCAGCCGTCGCTGAATTGACGACGACTACTGCGATGCGGTCACCGGGTGAATCCTGTAATCCTGCGGCTGTCAGCTGCCCGTTTCGGCTGTATCCCGGTGGCACCCCTATTTGCGGTAGTCGCGGAATGCGGCGCGCAAGTCGTCGATGATCAGGTCGGGTTCCTCCATGGCGGCGAAGTGGCCGCCACGGTCGAACTCGGTCCAGCGCACGATGTTGTGGTTCTGCTCGGCGATGCGGCGGACGGGGAGGGCGAGGTCGTGGGGCAGAACCGCTACGGCGACAGGCACATTGGTGTCAGGTTCGGTCTGGCCCCAGGTACCGGCGCCTTCGTAGTAGTAACGCGCCGACGAGCCTGCGGTGCCGTTGAGCCAGTAGATCATGACGTTGGTCAGCATGGCGTCGCGGTTGACGGCATCCTCGGGTACGTCGGCGGAGTCGGTCCAGTCCTTGAATCGTTCGACGATCCAAGCCATTTGACCCACCGGTGAGTCGGTGAGCGCGTAGGACAGGGTTTGCGGGCGGGTGGCTTGTAGCATCGCGTATGCGGTGAGCTGGTATTGGGCGCGGCTTGCCACCGCGAGGGCCCGCTGTTCGGCGGGATTGCCGGGGTCGGCGGTTTCTGCGGTGACGGTGGCGGAAGCGATCATCGTCACGTGGACCGCGGTCACGTGCTCGGCATCGATCACGGCCAGCTCACGGGAAATGGCTGCGCCGGTGTCTTCGCCGTGCGCGGCGTAGCGGTCGTAGCCGAGACGCGCCATCAGCTGCGCCCACGCGCGCGCGGCCCGTGCGGTCGACCAGCCGATGGCGGGGCCGGAGAACCCGTAGCCGGGGATGGTCGGCACAACGACGTGGAACGCGTCCTCCGCCTTGCCACCGTGCGCGACCGGGTCCGTCAGTGGCCCGATCACCTCGAGGAACTCCACGATCGATCCGGGCCATCCGTGCGTGAGAACCAATGGAAATGCCTCGGGCTCGGCCGACCGAACGTGGATGAAATGCAGGTCGTGGCCGTCGATCTCGGTGCGGAACTGGGGGAAGGAGTTGAGTCGGGCCTCCTGGGCTCGCCAGTCGTAGGTGTGCTGCCAGTAGCCGGCCAGTTCCTGGGTGTAATCGAGTGGAATGCCCTGTGCCCAGCCGACATCGGTGACCCCGTCGGGCCAGCGGGTGTCGTTCAGTCGCCGATTCAAGTCGTCGAGCTGCTCTTGGGGGATATCGATCCGGAAAGGTCTGATCTCGGTTCGCATGACACCAACTCTAAAAGGCACCTAGGACACCTACCGCCCTAGGATTCGGGAAGAATGGGTCGCATGCTCGAGACTTCAGCCCGACTGCTCCGATTGCTCTCGCTGCTGCAGACACCCCGCGATTGGACCGGGCGGGAACTCGCCCAACGCATGGACGTCGATATGCGCACCGTGCGCCGCGATATCGAGAAACTGCGCACCCTCGGCTATCCCGTGCACGCGGTCGCAGGTGCGGCGGGGTATCGACTGGGCGCCGGGGCCGTGCTGCCGCCACTATTGCTCGACGATGAGGAAGCCGTCGCCGTCGCCGTGGGATTGCGCACGGCTGCGGGTGGCACGATCGCCGGCATCGAAGACAGTTCGCTGCGCGCGCTCACCAAACTCGAACAGGTGCTGCCCTCGCGCCTGCGCCATCGGATCTCCGCGCTGCAGGCTGCGACGGTGACCATCCCGGCGGGCACCACGCCGGTCGATCCGGAAACACTCACCGCCATTGCCGGTGCGATTCGGGATCGGCATCAGCTGCGATTCGACTACCGCACGCATGACGGCAGCACCGCGCGCCGGACCACCGAACCGCATCGGATCGTCCACACCGGACGACGCTGGTATCTGATCGGCTGGGACCTCGACCGCGCCGACTGGCGCACCTACCGCGTCGACCGCCTGCAGCCACGCATCCCGACCGGACCGCGATTCCCTCCGCGCCCAGCTCCCGCGATCGATCTCGCCGACTTCCTCTCGCGCGGTGTGTCCACCGCCCCCTACCGCTACCAGGCCCGAATCACCTTGGACGTCTCGGCAACACAGGCCGCCGATCGAATCTCCGCCACGGTCGGTGTCATCGAGGCTGTCGACGCCACCTCCTGCCTGCTGCACACGGGGTCGAACTCACTCGACGAATTGGCTGTCTACGTAGGGCTTTTCGGCTTCGGATTCCGTGTGCACGAACCACCCGAACTCATCGACCACCTGAGCGCACTGATGCACCGCATCACCGCGGCCATCGCGCCCGGTCCTTGATCAGCTGAGCGACGTACTCCCCTGGCACCCGACTCAGCACATCAGGATCATCGACGACGGCCTCGGCAGACTCTTCTCGAAACGTATATCTCGCAGCTCACCCATCCCGCGGCAGTTGCCGACACCATCTGCCGGACCATCGGCGCAGCGTCGAATTCCTCAGCAGCCCAATCATATTGACAGCCGTCGCGGCGAGGCTCAGCTCACGGCAGCGCCGAACCACCTGGGCAGCCGGCTGAGCAGCTCCTGCTGGTCTTCACCGACCCACGCCACGTAGCCGTCCGGCCGTAGCAGTACGGCGGGCACGTCCAGCTCCTCGCTCACGTCGATGACGTGGTCGACCCGATCTTCCCAGCCCTCCACCGAAAGCAAGCCGGTCTGGTCGAGCAGTAGTCCACGGCCGGTATGCATCAGGTCGTAGAGGCGACCACGCTTCAACCCGATGTCCCGCAGCCGTCGGCCGAGCAGTTCGGGTCCCTCACCGAGGTCGTAGCGGATCCCGATCGCGGTGACCTTTTCTGTCAGGTACCGGTTGACCTGCTCCATGTCCATCAGTTCCGACAGCAGCCTGCGCACGGACCGGGGACCCGGCTCGGTGGACATCAGCTCGGACTGCACGCGGGTGTTGTTCAGTACGTCGGCGGCGACCGGGTGTCGTTCGGACTCGTAGGTGTCCAGTATTCCTGCCGGTGCCCAGCCGTTGATTTCGGCGGCGAGTTTCCAGCCGAGGTTGAAGGCGTCCTGGATGCCGAGGTTGAGGCCTTGTCCGCCCAGCGGTGGGTGGACGTGTGCGGCGTCGCCTGCGAGCAGTACGCGGCCGACCCGGTATTGCTCGGCTTGGCGGGTGGCATCGCCGAAGCGGGAGAGCCAGCGCGGCGAATGCACGCCGAAGTCGGTGCCGGCGAACACATGTAGCTGTTTCTTGAACTCTTCGAGGGTCGGCGGGACCGACCGCTCCTCGGCCACGCCCTCGGCGGGCACGACGATGCGGTACACCCCGTCCCCGGAGGGCCCGGCGCCGAATCCCTTGTAGGTCTTGCGAACCTCGGCCACCACGGCGTTCAGCGTCTCCGGTGGCGCGGTCACCTCCATCTCGCCCAGTAGCCACTCGACTTTGCTTGACTCACCGGGGAATTCGACGCCCAGCAGCTTGCGCACCGTGCTGCGGCCACCGTCGCAACCGACGAGATACCGCGAGTGCAGCTGCGTGCCGTCGGCCAGCTCGACGGTCACCCCGTCCTCGTTTCGACTCAACCCGACCAGCTCGCAGCCGCGCCGGATATCGACGCCGAGTTCGATGGCGTGCTCGGCCAGGAGGCGGTCGGT
>NZ_JAODNK010000086.1 GCF_025465275.1 Nocardia sp.
GAATCCTGTGCGTCGGGAGGGGTGGGGCGGTGGGTCATGCCGTTTTGTCGCCGTAGACGGCCTTGGCGAGGGCGGCTACTACGCGGCCGGTGTTGGGGCCGAAGCTGAGCAGGACGGCGTCGGACATGTCGACGACGCGTTTGTTGCGGCCGGCGGGGGTTTGGGCGATGCCGGGGATTTTTGCCAGGCCGTCGACGCCGCCTACGGAGGCCAGGCCGTCGGACATGACGAGGATGACGTCGGGGGCGGCGGCGATGAGGGCTTCGCTGGTGATCGGGACGAAGGGTTCCTTGACGCCCGAGGCGGTGCCGGCGTCGGTGCCGCCGATCGCGGCGACCAGTGAATCCGCGCCGGAGCCGGGGCCCGCGATCATGGTGATGGCGGTGCTGCGCAGGTAGAGGAACGCCATGCGCAGTTTCGGGTCCTGCTGCGGCACCGTCGCGATGGCGGCGGCGATCTCGTCGTGGGTGCGCTGGCCGAGCTTCTTGCCCGCATCGGGGACGCCGAGCGCGTTGGCAACCGCTTCGATCTGCGGGACGACCGCGTCCATGGTGCGCTGTGGGTCGAAGTAGACGACAGTGATGCCCAATGCCTTCAGCTGATCACGCATGACCGGGGTGGCACTGGTGCTGTCGGTGAGGAATACCGACGGACGCTGCGCCGCAATAGCTTCCACACTCATGCTGCCCGATCCGCCGGCCACGTTCGGTACATCCTTGACGGCCGGGAACGCAGCGGAGGTGGAGCGCCCCACCAGTTTCGACCCCAGCCCGAGCGCGTACACCGTCTGGGTGAGGGTGCCGTACCGATCGACCGCGATGATCCGGCTCGCATCGGTGACAGTCACGTCGCCACCTTCGAAGGAGTGCACCGTCACCGGCAACGTCGGGGTCGGCTCAGGCCCGATCGGCACCGGATTCGTATCAGCGATGGCGGCGGTGGCGGGCCCGCGCTGGCCCGCCGCCGTCGGACCGCTGCTGCTGGTGCAGGCGGTGGCGCCGATCAGCACGGTCGCCCCGAGCAGCACCAGCAGTGTGCGCAGGACGACGCCGGATCGGGCACTCACGGAACACCTCATGCAGGTAAGGCTAGCCAGGGCTCATTCTGTCCGTGCACTGACGTCGCCCAGTGCGGCGGCAATGGCCCGGGGCAGCTCCAGGGTTTCCGCGGCCAGCACGCCGGTGAGCTGGCCGATATCGCGCGCGCCGACCACCATGGTCGCCACACCCGGCTGGTCGCGAATCCACGCCAGCGCCACCGCCAGCGGTGAGGTGCCCAGGCCGTCGGCGGCGGTCACCACCGCATCGACGACCCGCACCGCGCGGTCGTCCAGGCCGGCATTGATTTCGGCGGCGGTCGCCTCGTCCGCGCCGCGCGAGTCCGCGGGCACCCCGTCCCGGTATTTACCGGTGAGAATGCCGCCCGCGAGCGGTGCGGTGGCGATGATGCCGAGCCCGTGATGCTGTGCGGCAGGGACGAATTCGTGTTCGACGCCCCGCGCCAGCAACGAGTACGGGGTTTGCGCGGCGGTCAATGGCGCGGCCGCGGCGAGCGTCGCCAGCTGCCAGCCGTCGTAGCCGCGCACTCCGGCATAGCGCACGCGCCCGGTGCGCACGGCGTATTCGAGTGTGCCCGCGACCTCTTCGAGCGGGGTGTGCGGATCCCAGGCCGCGACGGTCCACAGATCCAGGTGATCGGCGCCCAGCAGCGACAGCGTCTGATCGAGCTGGCGCATCATGGTGCGCCGCGAGGCGTCGACCCTCCAGCGCACCGGGGCGGGCCCGGCGGCCGGATCCGAACGCACCGGCGTCTGCCCCGAGCACACACTCAGCACCAGATCCTCGCGCCCGATTTCCCGCACCAGCGGTCCGAGGATGCGTTGTGCCGCACCATCGCAATAGGCGGGTGAGGCGTCGACGAGAGTGCCGCCCGCTTCGGCGAAGGCGACCAATTGTGCGGCCGCGTCGTCGGTATCGGTCTCTCTGCCCCAGGTGTGAGTGGCCAGGCCGAGGCGGGAGACTCGAAGTCCGCTGCGCCCCACCGTCCGCTGTTCCATCACCGCGCTTGCACTTTCGTCACACGCGTCAGCCTAAGCGCACATGTCCCCGCAGCCCCGCTATGCCTCGCGCGGCACGTCGGGTGTTCGCGGTGGCCGTGGCCGCGGCGGCGGCGCGGCCTGTAGGGTCGCGGCGAGTTTGCGTACGGGTGCGCCAATTGCGTACCGGCAGCCGACGATTCGGAACTGGAGTGTGTGTGGGCGAGTCGATGACGTGGGTGCAGGCCCTGATTTTGGGTCTGGTGCAGGGCTTGACGGAGTTTCTGCCGATTTCGTCCTCGGCGCACATGCGCATCGTGTCGGCGGTGTTCTTCGGTGACGATGCGGGCGCGTCGTTCACCGCGGTCACGCAGCTCGGCACCGAGGCCGCGGTGCTGGTGTACTTCGCCAAGGACATCTGGCGAATCCTGGTGGCGTGGTGCACGACTGTGTGGTGGAAGCTGACCGCCTACCACCCACCGCAGCTGCCCCTGCACGAGCAGCCGACCACACATCTGCCCGTCTACACCGAGGACGGTGCGATCGAATTCGTGCTCGACGAGGACGAGCAGCGCGAGCTCGACTACCGCGTCGGCTGGTATGTGATCATTGCCACCGTGCCGATCGGCGTGCTGGGTTTCCTGCTCAAGGACCAGATCCGTACCGGCGCACGCAATTTGTGGTTGATCTCGACCATGCTCATCGTGTTCGCGCTGGTGATCGCCGTCGCGGAGTACTACGGCAGCAAGCGGCGCCCGATCGAGGAACTGACCACTCGCGATGGACTCATCATGGGTTTCGCGCAGTGCCTGGCGCTCATCCCGGGTGTGTCGCGATCGGGCGCCACCTCCTCGGCGGGCCTGTTCCTGGGCCTGACTCGCGGCGCGGCCGTTCGGTTCTCGTTCCTGCTGGCGATTCCGGCGGTGGTGGCCTCGGGCCTGTTCAGCCTGCCGGACGCGTTCGAACCCGCCGGTGAGGGCCTCAACGCGTCGGGCACCCAGATTCTGGTCGCGACCATCGTCTCGTTCGTGGTCGGTTATGCCTCGGTGGCCTGGTTGTTGCGCTTCGTCACCAAGCACTCGCTGGACTGGTTCGTCGGCTACCGCATCGTGCTGGGTCTGACGGTCATGGTGCTGCTGACGACCGGCGTCGTGTCCGCGACCTAACCAGTAGGCTGTCCCGGTGACGGTGATCCTGTTGCGGCACGGCGTCTCCACGTCGAACACTGCCCACACTCTGGCCGGCCGCAGCGCGGGCGTCGATCTGACCGACCGCGGGCGTGAGCAAGCGCAGATGGTCGCGCAGCGGCTCGGGGCGCTGCCGATCGAGCACATCGTGACCTCGCCGCTGCTGCGGTGTCAGCGCACCGTCGCTCCGCTCGCGGACAAGCTCGGTATCGAAGCCGAACCCGAGGAGCGGCTGCTCGAGGTCGATTACGGCGACTGGACCGGGCGGGCACTGTCCGAGCTGGTCAGCGAGCCGCTGTGGAAGATCGTGCAGCAGCATGCGTCGGCGGCGGTATTCCCCTCCGGAGAAGGTTTGGCGCAGGTGCAGTTCCGTGCCGTGTCCGCTGTGCGCGAACACGACCGCCTGTTGGCAGAGAAACACGGTACTGATGTGTTGTGGGTGGCGTGCACCCACGGAGATGTCATCAAGTCGTTGCTGGCGGATGCGTTCGGCATCCATCTCGACGGTTTCCAGCGGATCGTGGTCGAGCCGGCCTCGATCAGCGTGGTCCGCTACAGTCCGACCGCTCCGTACGTGTGGCGGTTGAACGACACCGGCACGGATCTGTCGACACTGGCGGCGATTTCGCCCCGCACCGGTGGTGAATCGAGATCCGGACCGGTACCCGGCGGCGAAACGGGCACTACAGGTAGTGGCGATAATGGGGTTACGGAGCGCCCCGAGTCTTAGTGGTGAGTGAGCTTTCAGGAGGTGCCATGGGCCGAGCAATCCATATTTTCCGCACCCCCGATCGTTTCATCGCCGGCACCGTCGGCGAGCCCGGCGACCGCGCTTTCTACCTGCAGGCCGTGCAGGACCCGCGCGTGGTGAGCGTGTTGCTGGAGAAGCAGCAGGTGAAGGTGCTGGCCGATCGGATGGGTCTGCTGCTGGACGAGGTGGCGCGCCGCTTCGGCACCCCGGTGCCGCCGCAAGCGGCCGCTGTCAGCGATGTCGCACCGCTGGTCACACCCATCGAATCCGAATTCCGGGTCGGCACCATGGGTTTGGGCTGGGACGCGGATGCGGGCGCGGTGGTGGTGGAGCTGCTGGCCATCACCGAAACCGAGGTCGACGAGTCGGTGGTGCTCGATGACACCGAGGAGGGCCCCGACGCAGTGCGGGTATTCCTGACCCCGATCCAGGCGCGCGAATTCGCCTTGCGTTCCACGCGGGTGATCGAGGCGGGCCGGCCACCGTGTCCGCTGTGCGGGGAACCGCTCTCGCCCATCGGCCATATGTGTGTACGCACCAACGGGTACAAGCGGGGCGATATCTTCGGCGCCACCACCGAGCTAGAGGACTGAATCTTGACCGACCACCCGCTGCACACCGCCGATCTGACGGTGATCGGGCAGGTCACCACCGCCAGCAATGTGACGCTGGTGTGCGAGACCGACCCCGCCGAGTCCGGCGGAGCGGCCGTGCGCGTGGTGTACAAACCGGTGCGCGGGGAACGGCCGCTGTGGGATTTCCCCGACGGCACCCTCGCACAGCGCGAAGTCGCCTCCTACGTGGTGTCGGAGGCCCTGGGCTGGGGCGTGATTCCCGAGACCGTGCTGCGGGACGGGCCGTACGGGCCGGGCATGGTGCAGCGCTGGATCGACAGCATCGACGAGGGCCCGGAACTGGTGGACCTGGTCGCGGTGGGAGAGATCCCCGAGGGCTATCGGGAGGTGCTGCGCGCCCTGGATCCCTCGGGTCATCCGGTGTCGCTGGTGCATGCCGACGATCCGCGACTGCTGCGCATGGCGGTCCTGGATGTGCTGATCAACAATGCCGACCGCAAGGGCGGTCATGTGCTGTCCGGGGACGACGGGCGGGTGTACGGGGTCGATCACGGCATCTGCCTCAATACTGAACCGAAGCTGCGCACGGTGCTGTGGGGGTGGGCGGGAGAAACGCTTGCCGACGAATTGCTCACCGACATCACAGTTTTGGTGAAAGCGATCTCCGGTGAGCTGGGCGGGCGACTGTCGGAGTTGATCACCGACGCGGAAGTGGAAGCGCTCGCGGCGCGCGGGCAGGCGTTGCTGGAACAACCGGTGCTCCCGCAACCGACGGGGCAACGCCCCATTCCGTGGCCCGCGTTCTGATCCGGCTGTGTCTGATCCGGCTGTGTCTGATCCGGCTGTGTCTGATCCGGCTGTGTCTGATCCGGCTGTGTCTGATTCAGCTGTGTCTGATTCAGCTGTGTCTGATTCAGAAAACGTTGCTTGCATCATGATTTCAACCATTGACGTGCGCTATCACCCCATTGAAGTGCAGGTCGGCACTGTCGTTCCCGGGTGGTCCGGGGTACCGGTGACCGGGGGCGCGCGCCTTGGACGCCGGTCACACAGTTAATCTCGATTCATGCAGTCCTGGTCCGATACCGCTGTCCCGACCGTCCCCGGATCCGGACCGGCGTTACGTTTGTTCGACACCGCCGACCGGCAGGTGCGCCCGGTGACCCCGGGTAAGACCGCCACCATGTACGTCTGCGGCATCACCCCGTACGACGCCACCCACCTCGGGCACGCCGCCACCTACCTGACCTTCGATCTGGTCAACCGTTTGTGGCGCGATGCCGGGCACGAGGTGCACTACGTGCAGAACGTCACCGATGTCGACGATCCCCTGTTCGAGCGCGCCGACCGTGACGGCATCGACTGGCGCGATCTGGGCACCCGGGAGATCAACCTGTTCCGTGAGGACATGGAGGCGCTGCGCGTGGTGCCGCCCGCACAGTACGTCGGCGCGATCGAATCGGTGCAGGAGGTGGTCGAACTGGTCGACAAACTGCTGGCGTCGGGGGCCGCGTATGTGGTCGACGATCCGCAGTACCCCGATATCTACTTCCGCCACGACGCCACCGAGCAGTTCGGCTACGAGTCCGGCTACGACCGGGCGACGATGGACCGGTTGTTCGCCGAGCGCGGCGGCGACCCGCAGCGCGCGGGCAAACGCGATCCCATCGACGCGCTGCTGTGGCGGGCCGAGCGCCCGGGTGAACCGTCCTGGCCGGCGCCCTTCGGTGCGGGCCGTCCCGGCTGGCATGTCGAGTGTGCGGCGATCGCCTTGAACCGGGTCGGCACCGAATTCGATATCCAGGGTGGCGGCAGCGACCTGATCTACCCGCACCACGAGTACTCCTCCGCGCACGCCGAAGCCCTCGTGAAGGGCCGCCGCTTCGCCCGCCACTACGTGCATGCCGGCCTCATCGGCCTGGACGGCGAGAAAATGTCCAAATCCCGCGGCAATCTTGTGCTGGTCTCCAAGCTGCGCCGCTCCGGCACCGACCCCTCCGCCATCCGGCTCGGGCTGTTCTCCGGCCACTACCGCCAAGACCGTGAATGGTCCGACGCAGTCCTGACCGAAGCCCTCTCCCGCCTCGACCGCTGGCGCTCCGCCGCCGCGCTCCCCTCGGGCCCGCCCGCCGAAGACACCGTCGCCCGCCTGCGCCAGCACCTGGCCGACGACCTCGACACTCCCAAAGCCCTTGCCGCCGTGGACAGCTGGGCCCAGCAGGCCCTCGAGTACGGCGGCCCGGACACCTCCGCCCCCGGCCTGATCCGCGACGCGGTCGACGCCCTGCTGGGCATCACCCTGTAGTCGAGGACCCTCGGGATCCACTCACACATAGCTCGTCTCATCGAAGGCCCCCGCTACGCCCACTGGGGTTCCGGTAGTAATCGCCGAAAAAACAACGGATATGGCGTAGGCCCTGGTCAGGGAGGCTTGCTGACTTAATCGTCGTTGGGGTGCTGAAGAACTTGCGCCTGCACAATGTGCGGGTTTCGAGAGGACTTTTGCGAGTGGTGGCCTGCGATTTCGTGATCGCCGCGGAGACGCTCGCAGAGCTCTCGCACCTGATCGTTTGTGAGAAGCCCTACCCGTCAAGAACTCGCCCGATTCTCGATCAGGGCTCGGCGACCAACCCCTGTTGCGGGTCGGAGTCCAGGACCCTGGTGGCGAAGTTCGCCAGCTGCGCCCGCATCCTTTCGCGCGGTATGCGCTCTTGTCCGGCCAGTTGCTCGACGAGGTCCGCTCGGATGGCGGCGAGTAGGGCGTGGGCGGTGAAGTCGCTGTCGGTCAGGCCGGGGATCTGCTCCAGTACGGCTTGGACCAAGCCGTGCCACCGCACGTAATGCTCGGCCTGATACGGGCTGCTGCTCCCGCTTTCCTCCAGGGCCAGCGCGAGGCGCCGGTTGTCGAGTTTGAAACACAGGACAGCGTCTAGCAGGGCGGGCACGCGCTGGTGCGGTGGGGTAGCGGGCCCCAAGGGAGGTGGTCCGGCTTCGATGGCCTTCCTGATCGGTTCGAGTCGCGCCTCGTACAGCGCGCGGAGCAGCCCGGCGCGGTCGCCGAAGGCCCGGAAGAGCGTGCCCTTGCCGACGCCGGCCGCTGCTGCGATGTCGGCCATGGTGATGTCGTCGGGACTCTCGCCGCGGGCGAAGAGGGTGTCGGCGGCCGCGAGGACGGCATTCCGGTTACGGGCGGCGTCCTTGCGGACCTTGTGCTCGGGCATGCGGTTCCTCCGTTTGCAAAGCGGACCCAGGGTCCGTATCGTCAAAAGCGGACCTAAGGTCCGGATTCTATGCGATGGAAGGAGAGCAATGTCCGCACCGACTTCTCCGGCGGATCTCTACCGCCACAGCCTGAGGCTGCTACTGGACAAGAACATCGCCGGGTGGGTGGGCCTGTGGGCCGAGGACGGCATCATGGAGTTCCCCTTCGCTCCACCGGGCTGGTCCGAGCGGCTGGAGGGCAAGGAGGCCATCGCGGCCTACATGCGCAGCTACCCCGATCACATCGATCTGCACGACTTCCCTGACCTGCGGATCCACCAGACCACCGATCCGGACACCATCGTGGTCGAGATGCGCGGCGTCGGCCGTCTGGTGCAGACCGACGCTCCCTTCGACATGACCTACATCGCCGTAGTCACGGTTCAGGACGGGCACATCGTCTCCTACCGTGACTACTGGAATCCCCTGGCCGTCCTCGAACCCGGCACCGACTTCACCGGGAGCCGCCGATGACCACCACCGGCGCCACTTTGGTCATCGGCGCCACCGGCACCACCGGCAGCCGCACCACAGCGCAGCTGACGGCCGCCGGTCACCGTGTCAAAGCGGCCAGCCGTCAAGCCACCCCGATCCCGGGCGCCGAGCCGGTTCTGTTCGACTGGTACGACCCGGCCACCCACACTGCCGCCCTCGACGGCGTCGACCGCATCTATCTCATACCGCCCGTGGGCGAGTCCGACCCGGCACCGGTCATGCTGCCTTTCCTCCGGCAGGCCCGCACCGGCGGTGTACATCGCGCGGTGCTGCTGAGCTCCTCGGCCATACCCGAGGGTGGCCCTGCGGTGGGAACGGTGCATCAGGCCCTGCCCGATCTGTTCGAACAGTGGGCGGTGCTGCGGCCCTCGTGGTTCATGCAGAACTTCACCGGCACGCACGCGCACGCCCTGAGCGTCCGTGAAGACGGCATTATCTGGACCGCGACCGGGAGCGGCCGGGTCGGCTTCATCGACGCCGAGGACATCGCGGCCGTCGCCGTCCACGCTCTGACCGACCAGCAAGCCCCCAATACCGACCTCGTCCTCACCGGGCCTGAGGCCCTCAGCTACGACGAGGTCGCCTCGATCGTCACCGAGGTCACCGGTCGGCCCGTGGTCCACCGCGGTCTGTCCTACGAGCAGTTGCGCGATCGCCTCACGGCGGTGGTCCCGGTGGAGTTCGCCGTGATGCTGGCCGGCATGGACCGTGCCATTGCCGAGGGGGCGGAGGACCGCGTCACCGACACTGTCCAGCGCCTCACCGGTCGGCCCGCGCGGGCTTTGCGCACGCTTTGTGAAAGGGAGATGCTGCGATGAAGCAGCTGATGTTCCCAGACGATCAGCAGTTCTGGTTCGAGACTCTGCGCACTCTCGGCCTGGCCGTCTACGGCGGCTCGGACGTCGGTGAAGTCGTCGCAACCGCCTCGCAGGTCACCTCAGGGGACTACGACGGCTGGCACGATGCCTGGCTGTCCACCGCCCAGCGTCTGGAGGCCGAGGCCCGCGCAAGCCACCCTGTCAGTGCCCGGGACGGGCTACTGCGTGCTTCCACCTACTACCGGGCGGCCGAGTTCTTCCTGCACGGCAACCCCAGCGACCCCCGCATCGACCACGCCTACCAGCGTGGTGTCGCTTGTTTCCGTGATGCCGTCACCAGCATCCCCGGTATCACCCCCGTACAGATCCCGTATGAGGGCACCGTGTTGCACGGCTACTTCTATCGGGCGACGGGTGAGGGCCCGAAGCCGACCGTGGTCATGCACAACGGATTCGACGGCGCCGCCGAGGAGTTGCATTTCTCCGGCGCTGTCGGCGGACAGGAACGTGGGTACCACGTCCTGACCTTCGACGGCCCCGGGCAGCCTGCGGCCATCCACCGGGACGGGCTGACCTTTCGACCGGACTGGGAGAACGTGGTCGGTCCCGTCCTGGACTTCCTCACCCACGACCCGAGCGTCGACCCGGCCCGCATCGCGCTGCTCGGCGTCAGTCTCGGCGGCTACCTAGCGCCCCGCGCGGCGGCCTATGAGCCACGCCTGGCCGCCGTCGCCGCTGTCGACGGTGTCTTCGACGCCGTTTCCGCTTTGACCGCGCACCTCCCGCTGCCGCACGATGAGGTGGTCCAGCGCGCGGCAGCCGAGCACGACGAGGAATTGGACCGGATGATCGCCGACGCCCGTGAGCAGAGCCCGACTCTGCGCTGGGCCTGCGACCACGGGCGCTACGTCACGGGGACCTCGACCGACCGGAAATTCCTGGCCGCGTACGCCCGCTACAACCTGGGCGACGGAAGCGCGGAAAAGATCACCTGCCCCGTGCTGGTGTGTGAGGCGACCGCTGACCTGTTCTACTCCGCCGGCAACGAGTCCGACGCTCGCAAGCTATACCGGCACCTCACCGCGCCGAAAAAGCTCTTGAGCTTCACCGAGGAAGAAGGCGGCGACGCCCACTGCCACCCGGGCGCGCTTCGCCTGGCGGTGGCACGCATCTTCGACTGGCTCGACGACACGATCTGACCCGTCCAACGTCATGCGGATCGTTGGGGTTGCGCACATCGGAAACGAATCGCCTCTCAGGTGGCAGGGCATCCAGGGGCAACGCGGGGTCCCAGGTCCAGCCGGGTGGTCCGCATCGCGCCGGCGGATCGAGGTCGAGCACCCAAAAGGGTGGCGGCTCTCGCCGATGTTTCGGACCCCGATCAGAACAGGGTGTCTCGCACGCGTAGTGGCCGGTACCCGGTAGGCCCGAGCTGGGCCAGTTCGGCATCGATGTCGACCTCTATCGCACCGAAGAAGTTGATGTTCTCGCTGTGCGCCGGGGACACATGAGCCAGCACCTCGTCATCCACCCGGCGGCCCTCACGCCGCATCTGCTCCACCGCGAGCCCGAAATACTCTGTCGTCCAGGCGATTACCGCATCAGCGCCAAGCCAAGCACTACCAGCCCAAACCTGCATCCCGAGCACGAAACTAATTCTCCACCAAAGGATTACGCCTATCCGTTGTTCTTTCGGCGATTCCTACCGGAACCCCCCACTCCGGCAGCGCGGGCCTTCGAGTTCTCGTACACGAGTGGCCCCTTCGCGGATCGGCGACAGTCGTTCTTGCCCAACGGGCGATCGGCTGGACCGCGCGGCCGGTGTGCACAGCGGGCTCAGCACCCACACCTGCGGCGCGCGCTCCGCCCCCGCCGGCTATCTCGCGGCAGGTACGGGGCCTGGTGCTGTGGGCCGGTTACCGTCCCTGCCGACGGACAGCGGGTGCTCGGCGGCCTGCGTATCGCCGCATCCGGCCTGAGCGGTCAGGAATCGGCGCACGGCAGCAAATTTTGCCGCCCACGCGGTTTTGCGACCGCTCAGGCCGCGCCGCGCCGACCACGTTCACCTCTGCCGTGCTGATCATCGATCCTGCGGTGGGCGGCAAGGGGATTGCTGGTCGCGAGGCTGGGGCGGGGCAGTTGTCTGCGCCCTCTCCCGCTCACGGCGTGTTGGCGATACGGTGAGGCCTAAATGCTCTCATCCTCAATGAGGAGGTTCGACGGTGACTGCGGTACCCGGGTTCGATAAATTCCGTGCTGTGCGCAAGCAGCTGCGTGCGGGCGGTGATCTGCTGGGGGCGGTGCGCCGGGATCCACGGATCGTGCGTGATCTGGTCGCCGGATTCACCGGGCGTGCCGCCCAGGAGGAGCCGGTAGACCTCGGGGAGCATATTCCGCCCGCCGGGTTGAGCGAGTTCACCCGCAGTGCGCACGCGCAGCAGGGTGTGGACAGCGATGCGGCGGCGACACTGGCGTATCTGCTGGATTTGCAGCAGATTCCGGAGTGGATCACCTTCCATGCGGGCTGGCGCGGGGAGGCTCCCGGGCAGGCCGAGGCCGGGCAGCAGTTCGGGCAGGTCGCGAAATTCATGGGCATTCCCGCGGAGCTGCGGTGGACGGTGGTCGAGACCGGCGATGCGGGGTTGCAGTTGCGTGGCACCGGGCCGCAGGGGTTGACCCTCGGTTTGTGGATCACGGTCGCGGCGCAGGGGCCTGGTGCGATCGTGTACCTGGATGCGGGTTTGGCCGGGCAGCCGATCGACGGTCCGCTCGGGGCGACGGTGGCGCGCAGTCTCGGTGATTCGCTGCGTGATTCCCTGGCCGCCCTGCCCGCGAAGGTCGCCGATTCCGGCACCAGTTCACGGCCCTCTCGTAAGGCGGTGCGGCACAAGGCTTCCGGTGTGGTGCTCGCGCCGACGACACCGGTGCTGGTGGGTGTGGGTCAGGTGGTGAACCGGGTTCCGGACTCGGGGTATGTGGATCCGTCGGCGCTGGCGGTGCGCGCCCTGCGCCAGGCGGCCGTCGATACCGGTGCCGGGCACGCTCTGCTGGCGCGCGCGGATGCGGTGTTCACCGTGGCCCCGACGTCCTGGCAGTACCGGGATCTGGGTGCGCTGGTCGCTGCCGCGGTCGGTGCGGGGCAGGTCGATACCGTGCAGTCGAGTCCGTTCGGTGGTGACGGCGGCCAGCTGGTGATCAATGAGGCGGCGGCCGCGATCGCGGCCGGTGACTACGACATCGTGCTGGTGACCGGCGCCGAGGCCGGTGCCACGCAGGCGGCGGCGCAGCGTGCGGGAATCGAACTGCCATGGCCGGTGCAGGATTCGGCCGTGCGGCCCACCCGCACCGTCGGCATCGACAAGCCTGCCAACAATGGCGCCGAGACCGCGGCGGGCCTGCTGGCCCCGATCAATATGTACGCCTTGCTGGAGTCGGCGAACCGGCATCGCCTGGGCCACACCCCGGCCGAGCATGCGCAGGCCGTCGCCGAGTTGTGGTCGCGATTGTCGGCGGTGGCGGCGGCGAATCCGAATGCGTGGCAGCCGCACGAGGCCGGCCCCGCCGAGATCGCGACCGTCACCGAATCCAATCGCATGATCTCCGCGCCGTATACGAAACTCGAATGCGCCAACCTGACCGTCGATATGGCCAGCGGCATCATCATGTGCAGCGCCGCCGCCGCGGAGGCAGCCGGTATTCCGCAGGACAAGTGGGTGTTCCTGCATGCGGGGGCCTCGGGCGCCGACGAGTGGTTCGTCACCGAGCGCACCGAATTGGCGGCCTCCCCGGCGATCCATGCGCTGGGTGCGGCGGTGCTCGAGCACACCGGGCTGAGCGCCGAGGACCTGACTCATGTCGATCTGTACGCCTGCTTCCCGGTGGCGGTGCAGATCGCCGCACGCGAACTGGGTTTGCCGATCGACGATCCCAAGCGTCCGCTGTCGGTGACCGGCGGGCTGACCTTCGGTGGCGGGCCGGGCAACAATTACGGCGGGCACGCGGTCGCGACCCTGGTGCAGCGGTTGCGGGAGGACCCTGCCGCGTTCGGGCTGGCCACCTCGCTGGGCTGGTATCTGACCAAGCACGCCATGGGCGTCTATTCGGCGACCCCGCCCGAGACCGCCTATCGGCATCTGACTCCGGTGATCGAGCATCCCCCGGCCCGGCGCGCCCGCACCGGCTACGAGGGTCCCGCCGTGGTGGAGGCCTACACGCTGCCCTACGGCCGCGACGGACTGCCCGAGGCTGCCATCCTGAGTCTGCTCACCGACAAGGGTGAGCGAATCCTGGTGCGCACCACCGAGTCCGGCACCTTGACCGCTCTCACCGACGATGACTGGCTGGGTCTGCCGGTGACCGTCACCGGCGATCAGGTCAGCGTCACCGGCACCGAGCGCCTCGAGTTGCCCGCACCGCCCCCGGCGCCGGTGCTCATCGAGCGCCGCGGCCACGTCATGATCATTACGATCAATCGCCCGCATGCCCGCAATGCCATCGATCTGGCGACCGCGCTGGGCCTGGAACGCGCCATCGACGCCTACGAGGCCGACCCGCATGCCCGGATCGCCATCCTCACCGGTGCGGGCGGATATTTCAGTGCCGGAATGGATCTCAAGGCCGCCGCCCGCGGCGAGGTGCCGATCACCGAGAAGCGCGGCATCCTGGGCATCGTCTCGCAGCCCCCGCGCAAACCCCTCATCGCCGCGGTGGAGGGTCCCGCGCTGGCGGGTGGCTGTGAACTGGCCCTGGCCGCCGATCTCATTGTGGCCGCGGAGAATTCGACGTTCGGCATCCCCGAGGTCAAACGCGGTCTGGTCGCGGTGGGCGGCGGTGTACTGCGCCTGTCCCAGCGCCTGCCCCGCGCCCTCGCCATGGAGTTGACGCTCACCGGTGACCCCATCACCGCCGCCCGCGCCGCCGCCCTGGGCCTGATCAACCAGGTCGCCGCACCGGGCAAGGCCCTGGACGCCGCGCTGGAGCTGGCCGAGCGCATCGCCGTGAACGCACCCCTGAGCATCGAGGCGGGCAAGCAGATCATCGACCAGTGCCCGGATTGGTCCACCGCCGAAGCCTTCTCCCGTCAGGGCCAGGTCGCCGCGGCCGCCCTGTCCTCCGAAGATGCCGGCGAAGGTATGCGCGCCTTCGTCGAAAAACGCTCCCCGGTGTGGCGCGGCCGCTGACGCCGGACCTCCATGCGCTCGATATCCCTCACATCGAGGAATCTCACCGCGGCGGGATGGCACCGCCGATCGCGGCTGGCGGGTCGAGCCCGGCGTGGTCGCATGCTGACGAACTGCGCCGGGTGTGACACCCGCGGCGGATGCGGTACGTCGGCGGGCACTCCGGACGTACGGGACGGCAATAGCTTTGGCATCGGGCGGGACGGCGGTGACGCTCCCACTGAGCGGATGCAATCGCGGGCGATCGCGCGGATCGAGCGGTGAGCAAATATGGTGTCGCACAGCTGTTCTCGGCCGGTCACGCGGCCGGGAGCGCTGGTATGTGAATGATCGACGGCCTCGCCCGGAACGTGAGCGGTGGCCGAGTTCGAAGAGAGGTACCTATGACATCGGCTGATTCCGGTGAGTCCGCGCTCGAACTGCGCCGTGACGGGATGGTGTTGTCGGCCCGGCATTTCGGCGCCGATGACGGGCCGCTGGTGATGCTGTTGCACGGGTTTCCCGATACCCCGCACAGTTGGGACGGGCTGATTCCGGCGCTGGTGGGTGCCGGGTATCAGGTGCTGACGCCGTGGTTGCGCGGGTATACGCCCGATTCGGCGGTGCGGGGCGCACGGTACGACCTGATGGCGGTGGCCGAGGATATTGCCGCCTGGCATCGTGCGCTGGGTGGGCCGCCGACCCATCTGGTCGGTCACGATTGGGGTGCGTTCGCTGCCACGATTTTGGCGAAACAGCATCCGAAGCAATGGCTTTCGCTGACATTGCTGGCGATTCCGCCGTTCGGTGGCGGGTTCGCGCCGGGGGCCGCACGGTATCTGCCACGACAGGTGCTGATGTCCTCCTACATCCCGGTCATGCAATCGGGAGCCTCGCCGCGGCTGCTGAATCGTGACGGTGCGGCATTCGTGCGGCGGCTGTGGCAGCGCTGGTCACCGGGCTGGGAGTTCACCGACGCCGAATTCGCGCCCACCGCAAGCGTTTTCACCGACCGCGAAACGGCGTGGGCGACCACCCGCTACTACCGCTCCCTGTTCACGGTGCATCGCGCCCCGACCCGGGAATTCCATCGCCTGCTGCTCGCCGCCCCCGCCCCGATCCCGACCCTCGCCCTGGCCGGGCAGCGCGACGGGTGCATGTCACCGGATCTGCAACGCGTCCTCTCCGTAAGCGCCGGTGTCCCCGCCGCACAGATCCCCGACAGCGGCCACTTCCTGCATGCCGAACAGCCCGCAGCCGTCGCCGCACACCTGCTGCCACACCTGCACGCGCATTCCCGTTGGCCATAGACCCGATTCCTCAGCTGTGAGCCCGATTCCGAGCAGACCACGCCCACACGTGGGTGCGCCGATTCGGTTGCGGCAGCGGCCGTCGACGAGAGCCCAGGCCACCGGACTGCGCCTGTAGCCGCTGCCGGGGTTCGCGGTAGTTATCGCCGAATCGCACGCAGTTCGAGATGTTGCCCGGTCGAGAGTGATTCGGTGGTCCGAGACGCATGGGCCGCCGATCCGGTCAGTGCCCCGAGTACGCGCCGGCGTCGATGTCCTCGATGAGGGTCGGTCCGGTGGGCGTCCAGCCGAGCAGTTCCCGCGTTCGGGTGCTGCTCGATGCCAAGTCCATGGCGAAGAAGGTGCTCATCCAGCCGAAGTGGTCCTGGAGGTCCTCGGGGGCGATCGAGGCGACGGGCAGGTCGAACCTGCGGCCGATCGCCTCCGCGATCTCGCGGGTGGTGACACCCTGTTCGGCGACCGCATGCAGGCGGGCGCCCGCAGGCGCCTTCTCGAGGCCGAGGGCGGTGAGGCGAGCCGCGTCGGATCGGTGCACGGCGGCCCATCGGTTGGTCCCGTCACCGGGGTAGCCGGAGAGGCCCTTCGCGCGGGCGACCGCGGCGATGATCGCGATGAATCCGTGGTCGCGGGTGCCGTGCACGGTGGGTGCGAAGCGCAGGCTCACACTGTGCACGCCACGGTCGACGAACTCGAGCCCCAGGTTCTCGCTGCCGCCGCGCGGGGAGTCCGGGCCGTGTGCCGGGGACGCGTCGTCCTCGGTGGCGGGCCTGCCCTGCGCGAGGCCGGCGACGCCCGCTGCGAACAGGAACGGCCGGTCGCTGCCTGCGAGGGTGTCGCCGATGGTCTGCACTGCGGCCCGCTCGGCCGCGCTCGACACGGCCGGGTTGGCGAAGTCATGTTTGTTCGCGAGATGGATGACGGCCTCGGCGTCCTGCGCGCCGGCGCGGATGCTCCCGAGGTCGTCCAGGTCCCCGCGGCGGACATGGACGCCTTGGGCTTCGAGGGCCGCGGCGGAGGCGTCGGACCTGGCCAGTCCGGAAACCTTGTGGCCGTGGGCAATCAGTGCATCGACCGTGGCGGAGCCGATCCATCCGGAGGCTCCAGTGACGAAAACGTGCATGGTGTGATCTCCTACGCCGCCCCGCCGGTGAACGGGGCGATTGATCCGAGCGGTGGGTACCGCAACTGATGTCAGTCACTGACATACCTTACTCCTTCATGTCAGTGACTGTCATCGCTACACTCGACCGCATGGCACGTTGGGAACCGGGAGCCCCGGAGCGGCTGCAGAAGGCAGCGCTCGAGCTGTTCGCCACCCGCGGGTACGAGCAGACGACCGCCACCGAGATCGCACAGTCCGTCGGCCTGACCGAGCGCACCTTCTTCCGCTACTTCAGCGATAAGCGCGAAGTCCTGTTCCACGGGCAGGACGCATTCGTGCAGGCGTTCCTCACCGGCGTGGACACCGCGCCACCGGATGCCCCTCCGCTCGAGATCGTCGCCTGCGCCCTGCAGTCCGCGGCGTCCTCGTTCCCGGACGAGCGCCGACCCCACTCCCGCACGCGACAATCGGTGATCGAACAGAATCCGGCACTGCGAGAACGCGAGTCACACAAGCTCGCCGGCCTTTCCACGACCCTCGCCGACGCCCTGCGCGCCCGTGGCGTCGAGGACCTCGCCGCCACCCTGGCCGCGGAGTCGGGCGCCACCGTCTTCGGGATCGCGTTCACCCGATGGATCCGCGAGGGCGAGCAGCGATCGCTCGCCGACCTCTGCGCGGACGTGCTGCGCGAGCTGCTCATCCTGGCCGCACAGGCGACGGCCGCACGCAGCATCCCGTGACCGACTGAAGGCGGATGCCACCGGGTGCGCGAGTCAGCTCCGGCTGCGCTTGCACGGGCTGTGGTGTGCGGCAACCAGGCTCAACGAACAGGAGGTAGCGGCGCCACACCGTGCGCGCCACACCGCGGAGGGCGAGGCACGGTCACGCCGGTCCCGAGGGGACCTTCTTCGGATAGCCTGCGCGGCCTGCGGCGAGGATGTCCGCGAGCATGGCCCGGAAGGTGGGGCATTCCATGTGACTGGGGGCAGGGCAGGCGGCGGCGTGGCGGAGACTGTCGCGCATGGCGGCGAGCTGGGTGATGGTGTGGTCGAGTTCGTCGGCGCGGGCGCTGAGCATGGCGCGGTCGATATCGGGGCGGCCGTCGGGGGCGAACATGTGCGCGATGTCGTCGAGGGAGAAGCCGGCGGCGCGGCCCATGCCGATCAGGGCGAGCTGGTCCAGGACCGCGGGGGCGAAGAGGCGGCGCTGGCCGCGCCTGCCGGTGGAGGCGATGAGTTTCTTCTCCTCGTAGTACCGCAGCGTGGACGCGGGTACTCCCGAGCGGGCGACCACGTCACCGATATCCAGGTCCACGGCAACCCCTTGACCTCAAGTCGACTTGAACTGACAGAGTGGAGTTTCCACGTCCGGTGTCAGCAAGTAAAGGAGACTCCCATGGTCACCCAGCCGCAGCCCGCCGAGCAGACGACGCTATGGAACGGCCGGTCCGGGCAGGCATGGTCGCAGTCGGTGGGGCTGATGGATCAGGTGCTGCAACCCTTCGAAACCCTGCTGCTGGAATCGATCGCCGCCGGGTCGGGTGTGCGGATCCTGGATGTGGGGTGTGGTGCGGGCGCCACGACGCTCGCCGCCGCCCACCGCGTGGGGCCCGCCGGCGCGGTGGTGGGCGCCGATATCTCCGAGCCGATGATCACCGCCGCCCGTGCCCGTGTGGACGCTGCGCAGGCCCCGGTGAGTTTCGTGCTCGGTGACGCCCAGACCTATGCGTTCGATGCGGCGAGCTTCGATCTGATCATGTCCCGCTTCGGTGTCATGTTCTTCCCCGATGCGGTGGCGGCCTTCACGAACCTGCGCCGCGCCGCCCGCGACAGCGCCGCGCTGCGATTCCTGTGCTGGCGCGGCGTCGCGGAGAACCCGTTCATGACGACCGCCGAGCGCGCCGCAGCTCCACTGCTGCCGAATCTTCCTGCGCGCCAACTCGATCAGCCCGGCCAGTTCGCCTTCGCCGACGAGCAGCGGGTGCGCGCCATTCTCGACCAGAGCGGCTGGAGCGCTATCGGTTTCCGGCCGGTCGATGTGGAATGTGTGCTGCCCGAACAAGAGCTGATCCGCTACTTCACCCAGTTCGGCCCCGTCGGCTTGCACCTGCCCGACGTGGACGAGGCGACGCGCACCGAGGTCGTGCGGACCGTGCGCGCCGCCTTCGAACCGTTCGTACACGGCGACCAGGTCCGCTTCACCGCCGCCTGCTGGGTGGTCGACGCCGCCGCCTGATCCCACATCCCCCGACTGCGGCACATCACGACCAACAGGTGACAACAGCCGCGCGCTCGAGCTGCTCTATCGCGGCGCAGCGACCGCCTACCACCGACCTACAGCGTGGTCAGCGCCGCGACAGCGTCGGCGAACATGACGTGCTTGATCGCGGCGAAGGTGCCCGGATCCTTCGCGCCGAGCGGAGTGAGCAGTCCCCGTGCGGTATCGGTGACCTCGGCCTCGGGTGCGGTGGCGTCGATGAGGTCGTAGGCGAGGGCTTCCGGTGCCGGGAATCGGTGCCCGGTGGTCATGGACGCGATCGCCGATTTGGGGGTGAGTTTGGATTGGATGAGCGCCGCCATGCCCTTGGTGAAGGGGATGCGGATATCGGCTTCGGGGAAGCAGAAGTAGCCGCGGTCGGTGCGCATGACCCGGAAGTCGTGGGCGATGGCGAGCATGGCGCCGGCGCCGAAGGCGTGCCCGGGCAGCGCGGCGGCGGTGGGCAGCGGGAAGGCCAGCACGCGTGCCAGCAGCGCCTGCACCTGGCCCACATACCAGTCGGCGCGATCGCCATTGGCGCTGAGCCATTCCAGGTCCAGGCCGTTGGAGTAGAACTTGCCGCTCGCGGTGGTGAGCAGGGCGTGCGACCCGTCGGAGGCGGCCGTGTCGAGGGCGGCGTTGATCTGGTCGAGAAGTGCTGGGGAGAAACGGTTTTCGTCCCCGCCGAGGTCGAGGACGGCGATCTTGTCGTGGTGGGTGAGGGTGACGGTCATCGGTTGTCCTTCGCGGGTTGTGGCTTCTGTGGTGGTGGTCCGACGGCGAGCACCGCACGCACGGCGGCACGCAATTGTTCGCGGGCGAGAGGTGCGGCGAAGCGGTCGCGTTCGATGAGGATCGCGGTGGGCAGATCGACCAGGCAGATGGTCAGGACGTCGACGGCGGCGCCGTCGGCGCGCCCCCACAGCTCGCGGGCCAGCCGCTTCATGAGCGCGATCAGCGCACGCTGGGGAACGTCGAGTGCCTCGCGCACCGGATCGGACAGGTCTTCGTCATCGAGCAGGTCTTCGCGGCGCACGGTGAAGAACATTTTTGTCGAGAGCGGGAACCGGTGCGCGAAGTCGGCGGGCGCTTCGGCCGCCGCGATCACCGCCTCGTCACCGGTATGCCCCTGCACGAGATCGGCCTGCAGGCTGATGAATCGTTCGGCGGCGCGAATCCAGGTGCGTGCCAGCAGTTCCGCCCGGGAGGCGAAGGTGTGGTAAATCGCGCCGTTGGAGACGCCGGTGGCGGCCGCGACCGCACGAATGGTGACCGCGGCGGGCCCGGACCGTGTCGCGAGCGCCTCGGCGGCATCGAGCACCGTATCGGGGTCGTGCATGCGCGGTCTGGGCATACCTCGAACATAACAGAGCAGATGCTCCGTTACTACGGTGGTATGCGCCACGCGGGGGCCGGCGAGCGCCGCGACCGCGGACCACCGATCGGCCGCACCGCCGGGTGCGCTCCGGCGTTATGGACCGTGCCGATCCCGGCGGTGATGCCTATCGATCACCGCCACACGCTGTTCGCTACTGCGGTGCGGGTTCGTGCACGCCGTCGGCCAGGACCGCGGCGTACATGCTTTCGATCTCGGCGCCGTATTTCTCGGCGATCGGGTTGCGCCGCAGTTTCATCGTCAGGGTCACTTCGTCCCCGCCGGGCTCCCAGAAGGTCGGCAGGATGGTGAACCGTTTGATCTGCTCCACGCGCGAGAGGTGCGCATTGCCGGCGGCGACCCCGCGCGCGATCTCGGCGATCAGACCTTTGTCGGCCGCTAGCGCCGCCGCGGACGCGTCGGTCAAACCATGTTGCGCCGCATAGGGTTCCGCGGATTCGACGTCGAGCACGATGAGCGCGGTGTTGTAGGAGCGGCGGTCCCCGATGGTGGCCAGGGCGCCGATCAGCGGGGCGGCGGCTTTGATGGTGTTCTCGATATTGGCCGGGGACATGTTCTTGCCACCGGAGCTGATGATCAGTTCCTTCTTGCGGTCCACCACCCGCAGGTAGCCGTCGGCGTCCTCGGTGATGATGTCGCCGGTGTAGAGCCAGCCGTCATCCAGGGCATCGGCGGTCTTCTGCGGTTCCTGCCGGTATTCGCGCATGACGAGCGGCCCGCGCACCAGGAATTCACCGTCTTCGGCGATCTTCGATTCCAGCCCGGGCAGCAGTTTGCCGACGGTGCCCAAACGCGCCTGTGCGGGCGGGCTGACACTGGCCACGCACGTCAGCTCCGACATGCCCCACACCTCGGAGATGGGAATACCGAGCCCGAAGAAGAACCCGAGCGTCTCGGCCGGAATCGGCGCGGCCCCCGACAGCGCCCATTTGAGTTGATCCAGACCGAGTTTGGCGCGCAGCTTGGACAGCACGAGCTCATCGGCATGCGCCCATTCGGCGGCTTGCACATCATCGAGCGGCGCCCCCGCCAATTGCGCGGCCGCCTTCCGCCCCGCCACTTCCAGGGCCCACTCCAACGCCGCCCGCTTGTCCGCGTCAGCTTCGCCTGCGACCGAGAATTCCACTGCCGCTTTGAGTTTCTCCCACACCCGTGGCACCGCACCCCAGATAGTGGGCCGGGCGTCGATGAGCGCGGCAGGCAATTGCGTGCGATCGGGCACGGTGGTGATCTGACTGCCGTAGTACTCGTGCAGGTAGAGGTTCGTCACCCGGTCGGCCATATGCGCGGTCGGCAGATACGAGGTGATGCGATCGCCGAACTCCACCGGCATGACCGATGCGTACGCCTGGCATTCGAAGGCCAGATTGGCGTGGCTGATCTCCACACCCTTCGGATTGCCGGTGGTCCCGGAGGTGTAGCAGAGCGTGACGATGTCCTCGGGTGTCACCGCCTGCCAGGTGGCCTCGAAATCGAAGTCCTGGCGCACCAGCGACGTCATCTGCGCCACCGACAGCGTGCCCGGCACCGGCCGGTCTACACACACGATCGTTTCGATGGGCACCCCGCTGGCGCGAATCCGATCCACGTATTGCGCTTCGCAGATGACGATCCGATTCCCGGCATTGGTGAACACATAGTTCAGTTGCTGCGGCGAGAGCGTGTTGTACACCGAGAACGAGGTCGCCCCACTGTGCTGCGCCCCCACCTCCAGGGGATAGAACTCCACCCGATTGGCCATCATCAAGGCGACGGTGTCCCCGCGCCCGACCCCCAGCGCATGCAACCCGCCCGCCACCGCCCGCACCTGCTCGGCATACTCCCGCCAGGTCAGCGACTGTTGCCCGCCGACCGACCGCACCGCCACCGCCTCCGGGTCGATCGCAGCGGTCTGCTGGAATGCGGCAGGGGACGTATTCGGTTTTGTCATCACAGCTCTCGATCCACTCACCGACACCTTCCCAGACAGTAGATCGTGCCGGGCTCGGATGTGAGGCGTTTAGACACATCAGCGGGTCGCCATGGACCGGCCAGGGCGGCGCTGCAGGCGATCTCAGGCCTCCCCGGCTGATCAGCTGCACGTCGGTCAGGCCGGGCATTGCACAGATCCGAGACGCTAAAGATTAGCTACACTGCGCGACAGCGGGCCTAACCAGGGACCCGCCGGATACGTCACTGTGACGTATCCATAGCGGGAAACGTGAGAGAACCGGTAGGGGAGTCCACCACTTCCGGACTACGGCTTGCGGGCGATACCGCCGATCATCAACCGCTCATCCAGAGACAGCAGATCAGGCAGGATGCCGGTCGGTCGCCACTTCGGCAGCGGCACCAATCCCGGTTCCACCAACTCGAAGCTGCCGAAGAAACGCAGAATCTCCGCACGGGTGCGGAACCGGCCGGTGCCGAGGAACTGCAGAAAGGTTTCCTCGAGCTCCCGGGCTTCCGGGCCCAAGTCGCAGCAGTGCGTGATGAACAGCCAGGTGCCGGGCAACGAGTCGATCGGCTTCGTAGTTGTCCTTACCACCCAGCACGGCGTCGTAGGCGCGCGCGATACTCGGCTGCGAAGTGTCGACCCTGACCGGCTTCCCCTCGGTGTGCGACACCGTGTGATCCCCTCAATTCCTCGTCGTGGCTGCACATCTCGCCAACCAGCCTAGACGCGACGGGCGCGGCGCAGTCGGTGTACGCAGACCGGCGTCGGCGATAACCGCGAGTTCAGGAAGGCTGTTCGGCCTCGGCCTGCCGTGTCGCGGCGCGCTCACGGGCGCCGACAATGCCGTAGAGCACGAGATCTTCCAGCGACGCCGCGAATCCGTCGAGATCGTCGATATCGCGAATACACATGGCGAACAACGCGGCCCCGGCCACGGTGTCCAGCACGGTATTGGGATCCAGTCCCGCCCGGCCCGGGGCGGCGTTCTCCCGCAGATACCCGGTCAGCTCTTCGCGGGTAGGGGTGTCGAGCCGGGCCGACAATTTCCGGTACAGGCTCGGGTCCTCGCGCATCTCGGCCATCAGCCCGGGCATGGCGGCCCGGGTCTCGGCCGAACCGAACAGCTGGATGGTCCCGCGAATCACCTTGCGGACCTCCGAAAGCAGGTCGGGCGCAACCTTTTCCGAGCCGACGTCCGGGAACACCGCCTGGGCGATGAGGTGCGCCTTGGAGGGCCAGCGCCGGTAGATCGAGGGCCTGCTCACCCCCGCGCGGGCGGCGATCGCATCGATGGAGGTGGCGGCATACCCCTGTTCGACGAGCAGCTCGCGGGCGGCGTCGAGCACGGCGCGGTCCACCGCGGGGTCGCGGTGCGGGCCCAGCCGGTGGCGTGCGGTCACGAAATCCGTCCTTGTCGGTCGGGTCAGGAGTCGTTACAGTCTGTCACATCTAAGTCGTTACATCGTGTAACTGCTGTGGACTCGAGGAGGAGTCGTGTCAGCTGCCCCGCACGCCGCACCCGCCGATACCTATCGGCCGGTACCGCTACTGCAGGACAAGGTCATCGTGGTCTCGGGCGTCGGCCCCGGCCTGGGCCACTCGTTGACCATCGAAGCAGCCCGCATGGGCGCGAACCTGGTGCTGGCCAGCCGCACCGAAAAGCGCCTCGAGAAAGTTGCCGAGGAAGTCCGCGCACTCGGCCGCACCGCCCTGGTGGCACCCACCGATATCACCGACGAAACCCAGCGCCAAGCCCTCGTCGAACGCACCCTCGAAGAATTCGGGCAGGTCGACTGCCTGATCAACAATGCCTTCGCCATCCCGCCCATGTACCCGATCACCCAGATCAACCTGGACGCGCTGCGCACCGTCAACGAAACCAACGTCTTTGCCCCGCTCCGGCTTTCGGCACTTTTCGCCGATGCCCTGGAACGCTCGCGCGGCTCGGTCATCATGCTCAACTCGTGCGTGTCCTACAGTTCGCAGCCCGAATACTCCGGCTACAAACTCTCCAAGGGCACTCTCCAGCATCTGGCGTCCTCACTGGCGACCGAACTGGGCCCGCGCGGCATCCGCGTCAACAGCGTCGCACCCTCGTATGTGTACGAAGACATCAACAAGGCCTACTTCGACTGGCTCGCCAGCCAGGCCGGTGTCACCCACGAGGACATCTACCAGCAGAAGGCCGAACCCACCGACCTCAAACGCCTCGCCGGGCCCGACGAGGTCGCCCGCGCCACCCTGTTCCTGGCCAGCGACCTCGCCACCGCGGTCACCGGCCAGATGCTCACCGTCGACTGCGGCGAATTCCACCGATGACCACAGGAGAACCCATGAAGAAGCGAATCGTGCTGTGGGGGACCGGCGTCGTCGGCTCGATGGTGCTGACGGAAATCCTGAACCACCCGCACTTCGAACTCGTCGGCGTCGGCGTGAGCAACCCCGACAAGGTCGGCAAGGATGCCGGCGAGCTGTGCGGCGCCGCGAAAACCGGTGTGCTGGCCACCGATTCGGTGAACAAGCTGATCGCACTGCGCCCGGACGCCGTCGTGCACTACGGGCCCACCGCCGCCCTGGCCGATGAGAACATCCGGGTCATCGGAAGCTTCCTGCGCGCCGGTATCGACGTGTGCTCGACCTCCATGACGCCGTGGGTGTGGCCGGCCATGGACAAGCTGCCCGATGTGTGGCGCGATCCGATCACGCAGGCGTGCGCCGAGGGCGGAGCGTCCTGCTTCACCACCGGTATCGATCCCGGCTTCGCCAATGACCTGTTCCCGCTGACGCTCATGGGCCTGTGCGGTGAAGTGCAGTCGGTGCGCGCCTCGGAGTTGCTCGATTACACCGACTACGAAGGCGATTACGAGCTGGAGATGGGCATCGGCCACCCGCCGGAGTTCACGGCCATGCTCGAGCATCCGGACATTCTGATCATGGCGTGGGGTGCGACCGTGCCGATGATCGCCGCAGCCGCCGGTATCGAACTCGACGACATCACGACCACCTGGGAGAAGTGGGTGACACCCGATGACCGTGAGTCGGCCAAGGGAATCATCAAGGCGGGCACCGTCGCTGCCATCCGCTTCAGCATCAACGGTATCTACAAGGGCCGTGAGGTGATCACCCTCGAGCACGTCAATCGCATCGGCCTGGACGCGGCGCCCGACTGGCCCGCCGGTACCCGCGACGATGTCTATCGGGTTGACATAATCGGTTCCCCGTCGATTTCCCAGGAAACCTCGTTCCGGTTCACCGACGGTTCCGGTCGCACGCCGGCGGTGGCGGGCTGCCTGTCCACCGGTCTGCGCGCACTCAATGCGGTACCGGCGGTCAATGAGCTGCCGCCGGGTTGGGTGACCGCGCTGGATCTGCCGCTGATCCCGGGCAAGGGCACTATTCGCTGAATCGTCGCCAGCGCCAAGGACTTCCCGACCTACCCTCAATACGTCACAGTGACGTATTGAGGGTAGGCGCCAGGCCATGGGGGAGCAGGGACCGAGAGGGCCTGGACGTCCCGAATCGCGCCTTTCGTCCGATTTCGGAAATTTTCCGGTGAATCCAGATTTAGCCGAAAGAATATTTCCGGCAACGGGTTTCGCTACAAAGCGCCGTCACGCAAGGCGGCAACAGCGAAACCTGAGTGACGACCGAGGCGAGGGCGGGCAGTCGCCGAAACCTGCCGAGAACGCCGAATGCGCATGTCGCACAGCAACATTCCCGGCTCCAGCCAACCCCGTAAAAGTACCGATAATCTACACTATGTAAAGTTACGGCAATTACCGTCGTCCGATGACATGCGAGCTCCCATTGTCCTTCTCCACGACAATGCGAGACAGATCGCCGGGCTCAGCCGGATCGAACCACACCGTCACTTCGTCGCCGACCGCGATGGGTCGTGCCCGAAGCTGCAGAGCCTTGGGCGTCACCCACCGGTCCACCCCTGCCGCATCGACGAACTGGACGGTAATCGTCGCCAGCTTCGGCGACGGCGTATGCGCGAAACCGGCCAGCCCGTTATCGGTGACAATCCCGGTCACCTTGATACTGCTTGTCCGGACCGCCACCGCAGCAGCTCGTCGGCGAGCGCGAACGACAGGCAGGATCAGCAGTCCGGCCACAGCAAGGGCCGTGACCGACAGCAGCCCGCCGCCAACCCATTTCACCACTACCCCGCTACTGACGACCAGAATCGAACCCGCGACGAAACTGGTGCAGGCGAGGTAATCGATCGGCCCCACCGCAGTGCGCGGCCGCCCGCTTACCGCCGTATGCGTGAGCCACGCGGTGGTGGCGAGCATTCCGAGGAATACCAGTGGCAGCGGCGGGATCAGCCCCAGCAGCCACATCGGTTCGGTGGCAATACGAGTGCCCGAGAAAGCCATCAGTCCCGCACCGGCGGTACCCATCAGGAGGACTACACCCTGCTTGGTCAGCGACGGCCCCGAACGATCAGGAAGCCGCACTCGGGAGCCCGGAGGAACTGTGCTCATCTCCCCCATCCTGGCAGGTTCACTTGTGCCAGTAATTCTCCGGGCCCGCCTGTTTGACGGCGGCACTGGCAGCGGCGTCGAGCCAGTCGGTGATGCTCTTGTCCTGGGTCAGGTTGATGTACAGCGCGGTCGACTCGTACACGTAGCGGTACTGATGCGAACTCCAGCCGCTGCGGGTGGCATAACCGGAATTGCCGTCACACACCGACGAACCGGTCCCGGATTTCGGGCACCAGATCGCCCAGTCCTGGTTCTGGCCCTTGATGGCGCTGTACAGGTTGTCCGCATCGGCGACGGCCGGCAAGGCGACCACATCGATCGACACCAGGATGTGCTCGTCCCGGTCGATGTAGGAACCGGCGATCATGTGCTCGCAATTGTAGGAATTGAGAACTGATTTCACGTTCCTGGACATATCCGGGGTGATGCAGTCGTTCACGCCTGCTGCCCGCATCGTGTACTCGACATTCTTCGAATCGCGGAAGCTCTCCGGCAGCAGCGCATCGGAGCTGAACGGTGTCTTGTCGGTGACCGCCGAATTCAGGGTGCCCCAATCGAAGACGGGCGTGGTCGTCGGCGGCGTGTACGAGTAACTGCTGGTGCTGTACGGATTCGAGTAGGTCGTATAGGCATCGGTGCTGTCGTTGGGGTCGTTCGTTTTGAACGCGGCGAAGCCGATGAGGGCGATCACTCCGATGCAGGCGGTGATCGCAGCCAGGATTCCTGCGACCTTGCTACCGGAGGCGGGAGGGTGCGCGGGTCTGCCGTCGGAGAACGGGGTGGTGAGCAGCGGTGTAGCAGGTGCCCCTACATGATCGGTATGCCAGGCGGGAGGTGTTCGTGGAACAGCTGTTTCGGGGACGGCATTCTCGACGGTTTCCTCGGCCGGGGATATCGCGGCCACCACGGTCGCCTCTTGATCGCCCTGCGGTGCGGGTAGGTCGATGAGCGCGAGCGCGTCGGGGCGGTAGGCCCCGCCGTCCGGAGTCAGGAATGCGGCCTTCAGCCCCGCCAGCCATTCCCCGGCGGACGGACGCGCGTGCGGGGCAATCGAACCGGAGAACGCCCGGTCGACCAGTGCCCGCAGTGCCGGGTCCAGCTCGGCCGGGATACCGGAGGGCAGTTGCCGTTCCCCGGTAGCGACCTTCGGCGCGGCCTGGGACAGGAACAGCCCCCGATAGATGAGACCGGCAAGAGTGAGGCGGTCACCATCCCCCTGCGCGGGCCGTAGCCCGTCACAGTCGATGAGGTGCGCGTGTGGCTGGGACCGGTTCCACGCCACGTTCTGCTCGGACAGTCCGCCGTGCGCCAGGTCCCGTTCCTCGAGTACCACGAAGAGGTCGCATATCCGGATCAGCACGCCCACACGGAAATACGCGGCAGGTCTCTCGAGCACCAGTTGATCGAAGGTGAGCGGCATTCCGTCCGGCTGCAGGAATTCGGCCGGGATCAGGGGCGTGATCACCCCGATCAGGGCGCGTTCCTGCAGCACCAGATCGATGGGCCAGTTGATCGAGGCGGCCGCCCATTCCTCCGACCCGGGCTGTCGTTCCACGGCGAGCACGATCTCCCGCCCGAAAAGCACTGCCCTAGAGGCACATCCGATCACCTCCGCATCGGTCAGGGGCACACCGTACTGCTTGTAGACCCGCTCCCGCCCCGACCGATCCCGGCACCCGTAGCTACTCCCCTGCCCGGCACCGATCGTTTCCAATGCCACGTCGTACACCTCACCGGATTCCCCGGTCACCGAAACCTGCAGCACGCCCCGTCCCCTCCTCCGCGGCACCCCTGCACCGCCCTGCTACGGCGAATCGACTGTGCCACAACCGACAACAGGGCACAAAACGGACGACTCCCCGTCACCGCCCCACGCATTCATGATCACCAGGAACTGAGGGCGCATTCCACTCGGCCGATGCCGCCCTCAGTTCCTGCTGATCAACCGTTCAAAGCCGACGACTCGCATCCTTTGGCGGGTGCAGCGCGGGGTGGGAGTTCTAACGCGGCGGTATCTGCCGCGAAGGGCGCGGCGGGGCATATATAGCGCATGACTGAGATGCTTTCCCACTGCCAGGCACGTCGCCGCGAGCGGTGACCAGCGGCGAGACGGGATCAGTAGCCGAGGGCCGAGGCTGTGGTGGCGGCCATTGCTGCGGTGCCGGCGGGGTTGGGGTGGAAGGGTGAGGTGGTGGTGGCGGGGATCAGTGGTTCCACCCAGCGCTCGCCCGGGGATTGACACATGTCGTGACCGCTGATCGCGGTGGCGTCGACAGCGATTGCACCATGTTCGGCTGCGACAGTGCGGAATGCCAAGTGGGCCTGGCATTCCGGAGACCCCGCCGCGCGCGAGTACCGAGGTCGGCAGCGATCAGCCGTGCAGCATCATGCGGCCGAGGGTTTCTGGGGCCAGGCCACGTCGACGACCAGTCCGAAGTGGTCACTGGCATGGATACCGGTCAGCGGCTCATGGAAGGCGAGGTCCGTGCGCAGGATTCGGCCCGCTCCGCCCGGCCGCAGGAATGGGTCGCCGATGAAGACATAGTCGATGCGCTGAGGCGGGACGTTCAAGGCGCGAGCCTGCGGGTTGGTCAGCGGGTCGTAGGTATTGCCGGGTTCGGTGGGGCGCAGGGTCGACCAGGAATCGACGTAGGAGGTGCTGCGGCCTTCGATGACGGCATTCGCATTGAGGAAGCGCATCTCGTCCGAGAGCGGCTTGGCATTGAAGTCACCACACAGGACAGCCGGCAGTGGCGTATCGGGATTGCGGCGCGCCCGAATCGCGTCATCGATTGCCAGTACCTGCTGCACCCGCAGATAGGCCTGCGCGGGTGGCGGGGCCAGATGTGTACTGAAGGCGTCGATTCCGGCGGTGTGCGCGTAGAGCAGCTCGCTCTGGATCCGCCAGGAGGGATGCGGGTCGGGCGGGGCAGGATCCAGGGGCAGCGGCAGCACTTCGTGCCGGTCGATGGGCCAGCGGCTGAGAATGGCGGAGCCGAAGCGCAGTGAGCGGTCGGCCCAGGCGTCCTCAGGGAAGGAGTAACCGCCGAAGCACCAGTGCCAGCGCCCGGCTGGGGCATGCTCGACGAGCCAGCCGGCGGTATTGGTGCCGGTCCCGCTCTCCCACACTTCCTGCAGGCAGACCAGGTCCGGGTCGAGGCGGTCGAACCAGGCGAGGATCTCCTCGCGCCGCCGATCCCAGTGCGGTTCCAGCAGTGAGCCGATATTGAGTTGCACGATCCGCAGGACGTCGGATTCGGGCATGTCCACCTCGCATTCCGTACCGGCCCAACGATATCCGCGAGCCTGCCAACTGTAACGTGTTCTACTCTGACCGGGTGGCTGTCACATACGAGAACACCAAGCGCGAAGTCCGCACCGATCAGGGCGTGATCCGCTACCACGAAGCCGGCGACGGACCGCCCCTGCTCCTGCTGCACGGATCCGGCATCGGAGTGACGGGGTGGCGCAATTATCGCGGAAACCTCGCCGTCTTCGCCGAACACTTCCACTGCTACGTACTGGAATTCCCCGGCTTCGGCGTCAGCGATCCCGTCGAGCGCGGCGGGCATCCGGTGCTCACCGCCGGGGATGCCGTCATCCGATTCATGGATGCACTCGGCATCGAATCCGCGCCCATGATCGGCAATTCCATGGGCGGCGTGGTGGCGGTCAATGTCGCCATCAAACATCCCGCACGCGTCGAGAAGGTCATCTCCATCGGCGGCGTCGGTGCGAGCATCTTCAGCGCCAACCCCAGCGAAGGCACCCGCCTGCTGCAGGAATTCGCCGACAGCCCCAGCCGGGAAGGGCTGCTGCGCTGGCTCAACTGCATGGTCTACGCCCCCGAGACCGTCACCGACGATATTGTCGAGGAACGCTGGGCGGTCGCCAATCAGCCCGATTCACACCAGACCCTCGAAGCCATGTACGGCTCGGAATCCTTTGCGCTGCAACAGCAATTCCTCGCCAACTCCCCCACCCCGCCCTACTGGTCCATGCTGCACAAGGTCCAATGCCCGACCCTGCTGACTTGGGGCGGCGACGATCGGCAATGCCCGCCCGATATGGCCATGATCCCACTGCGGCTCATCCCGGAGGCCGAACTGCACGTGTTCCCCAAGTGCGGTCACTGGGTGATGATCGAAGCCAAGCAGGCCTTCGAACGCGTCAGCCTCGAATTCCTGCAGCGCTGAAGCGGTTCGGGAGGTGTGCCGCAGCCCGGCGGCACACGCTGCCTTCGCCCGGCCCGCACCTCGCGGTTGTGCCAAGCTGTGCGCATGTCCGAGCGTGCGGTGACTTCACCGAATATGACTGATCAGGGGCACATTCCGTCCGTGCTGCGGTTCAGCACCGAGCTCATCGCCTGGATCGCCGCACCCTGGGCGGTAGCGGACAGATCGTCCGTGCTGCTGGCGCTCATCGTTTTCGTGGTGCTCCTCGGACTGCCGACAGTCTTCGGCACCGTCGGGGACAAGAAGCAGGTGATGGTGGCATCACCGGGCTGGGTGACCATCGCACTGGTGGTCCTGCTGATCGCCGCCGCCGTATGGGGCGCCTGGCTGGTGTGGCCCGTCTGGGCGGCCATCCTGGTCTCCGTGCTGGCGGCAGCCGCCGTCATCGCCGAGATTCCGCGCTGGCGCTGGCTCCTGGGGGCGTAGAGCTACCAGACCAGGGAGACATCGCGGACTCGGACCCGGCCGAAGAAGCGTTTACCGATAGCCGGACCGTCATGGTTATAGCTGTTCATGATGTCCGCCAATTCCTCCGCGAGGGCCTGGAGCGCGGGACTGACAAGCCCCGCGGAATCCCAGCCCCAATCCTGCGGCACATCCTCGATGGTGATGACGATGCTGCTCTCCCCCGGCAATGCCGCGACCACATAGCCGATCCCGGCGGCAGCGTCCCGGATCGGATCGGTCACCGCCGGCTCGCCCGGCCGCGCCGGTTCGGTGAAAACCACTCGCGCAAAGGCGATATCGGCGCGGATCAGATCCGCGACCTCCGAGAGATCCGCATGCCTGGCGGCACGGTTGTACCGCGCGCCATAGATGCGCTCATCGGCCGCCACCCGGACCGACTTGGCGAGAATGCGATCGAGCATCCGCTGGGCGGCCGCCCGTTCCTCGGCACCTGTCGCAGGGTGATCGATCAGTGCGCGCAGCCGGGCAATTCGAGACAGCATCGTCCACTCCGCTCAGCGTGCGAAAACCGTCGCCTGACAAGCGGTCAGGAGCTCGGTCAGCTCCTGCGCCGCACTCGAATCCAGCACCGCGAACGACGGGGCGATGAGATCCTCGGTAATCGTCTCGGCCTGCATCCAGCGGCCCTTCAATTCCGCGGTGATCTCCTCGAACGGTTCCGGCCAGCCGAAATGCCGCGCCTGCTCCGGACCGGTCGTCCGCGCCGAACCGGCGATGAGCACCGCCTGCTGCGGAGTCAGACCGCTGGCCCGCACCCCGATCAAATGCAGACCACCACGCAGCTCACGCAGCACATGGATCAGTTGCAGCACCCGGCCGGGCGCATCATCGGCATGCGATAGCGCCCGCCAACCGGCGAAGAGCGGAACCCCGGCCGGATCAGCCGCATCCACCACCGGCTGCAACAACTCGGCCAGGCGCTCGGCCTGATCGAAGTTCGCCAGCTTGCGGCGGCCGAAGTCCTGGCAGGCAGCCAGATAGCCCGCCGCACCCTTCGCGGCAGGCATCGCCGCCGTGGACTCCCAGGCCGCGCGAATCGCCTCGGCACGGAAGAAACCGAATGCGGCCGCCACGACATCGGCGTCCACATCGCCCAGGACACCTCCGCGGCCCCGCGTATAACCGGGCATGAATCCCTCCACACCGGTGGAGGCGGAGAACGCCTTCGCCTCCCGGGAGAACATGAACCCCCCACCGATCTGCTGGACCTGATCCTTCACCGCGGACGCAACCGACATGTCCGTTCCTCTCTGAGCGGAAAGCGCAATCCACCCGAGACTATTTCACTGCTCGATCGGCACCGTCCAGGGGCCTGCTCCCCCGCCTTCCGGAGCCGAATTATTCGCAGTCGCAGTATCTTTCACCACACGGTCCGAGATCGACTGGTGCTCAACACACCTCGGCGCACACCCAGACCTGAACGTAGGCCCAGTTCCATGCGCTAACCTTCAATCGGTGCTAGGACATTCACATGCAACTAGTGGCGCGCTCGCCTGGTCAGCAGCCGCCGCAGCATTACCGCTCACCGTTTTGACCTATCCCGCAATAGAATCCGGGCAGATCAGGCCCGTCGACCTGGTGATGGGCACCTTCCTCACCGCAGGCGCGGCGCTGCTGCCCGACGCCGACCACCCCAACGGCACCATCTCCCATGTGCTGGGCCCGGTTTCACACGCCGCCTGCAAGGTGATCTCGAAAGTGTCCGGCGGACACCGGCATGCGACGCACTCCTTCGCGTTCGTCGCCGCCATCACCTACGGCACCTGGGCCGGTGAACACTGGCTCGGCCGCTACTTCACGCTCGGGCTGGTCTTCTTCCTGCTCGCGCTCGCCATCCGGGCGCTGAACCTCGCGCCCACCGGTGACGGTGCCAAAGCCTGGGTCACCGTCGTAATCCTGGCCACCTGCGGCACATTCGCCATCGACCACTGGATCAGCGACAAACCCCTCTGGCTGCCCTTCTCCGTCGGCCTGGGCTCCTTCGCGCACCTGGTTGGGGACTGCCTCACCGATCGCGGCTGCCGACTGCTGTGGCCGCTGCAGATCCGCACCCGGATCCCCATCATCGAGCGCACCGGCAACAAGATGGAGACGTTCGTCCTCGTACCGATCTTCGCACTCGGCACCATGGCTCTGCTCTGGTACACCATCACCCATCAACCGTGATCACTCCCCAAGGGTGACAAGGGAATTCCGGGGGCCGCGCCCCCGGAACCCGCCGCATTTCCGGGACGTTCCGCCCACCCTGGGCGGAACCCGGCCGCACAGTCCTGACGTGCTCGTATGATCCGTTGGTCAGGTGTACGAAACCGATGGAGGCGGAATGAGCGATCGCGAAGAACTCGACTGGGAACTGTTCGGCGACGCCAGCCGGGAGCTGGCACAGCAAATCGCCGACGACGGCTTCGAACCCGACCTGATCCTGTCCATCGCGCGCGGCGGACTCTTCGTCGCCGGATCGCTCGGCTACGCCCTCGACGTGAAGAACCTGCACGTCATGAACGTCGAGTTCTATACCGGCGTAGACCAGCGCCTCGACCTGCCCGTCATGCTGCCGCCCGTACCCAATGCCGTCGACCTCACCGGCGCGACCGTGCTCGTCGCCGACGACGTCGCCGATACCGGCGCGACGCTCAAGCTGGTCCGCGACTTCTGCAAAGACCATGTCGCAGAGGTACGTTGCGCGGTCATCTATGAAAAGCCGCGCTCCGAGGTGAACTGCGAATACGTGTGGAAGCACACCGATCGATGGATCAACTTCCCGTGGTCAGTGCAACCGCCCGTCGTCAAACGCGCGGTGCGCGTACTCGACGCCTGACCCCCCGGCACAGCAACGCGCCGGGTTCGAATCATCGAACCCGGCGCGTTCTCGTTCTACTGGGAAGAAGCGTCAGACCAGTTCGGCGGACAGAATGGTGACGGCATCCACCGGCACATCCTGGTGGCCGGACTTGGAGCCGGTACGCACGCCCTCGATCGAGTCCACGACGGGAATGCCGTCGACAACCTTGCCGAACACGGTGTAGCCGAAACCATCCTGGCCCGGGTAGTTCAGGAAGTCGTTATTGCTGGAGTTGATGAAGAACTGCGCACTGGCCGAATGCGGATCGCTGGTGCGAGCCATGGCAACGGTGTACTTCTCGTTGCGCAGGCCGTTACTCGCCTCGTTCTCCACCTTGTTCGGCGCCGGCTTCTGCTTCATATCGGCGGTCATTCCGCCGCCCTGCACCATGAAACCGCGGATCACCCGGTGGAACACGGTATCGGTGTAGTGGCCCGCCTTGACGTAGTCGACGAAGTTCGCGACGGTCTTCGGCGCCTTGGCCTCGTCGAGTTCCAGGGTGATATCCCCGGCGGAGGTCTTCAGGAGCACTGTGGTCATGTCGCCCATCGTATGGGAGCCCGAAACCGGGCGACCGCCCGGCATCCCAGCGGCCCTTCCCTATCTATGCGGAAAGGGTGATTGATGTGGGACAAGACGTTTCGCGGTAGGTGACTTCACGGAGCTTTCGCAAAAGCAAGTACATGCATAGATGCGCATATTTCAATTATCTAATTGCACTACCTTCGGCGGAGCCGCGCCGGCCTCACACCTCGTACAGCTCTAGCGGCAGATTGTCCGGATCGGCGAAGAATCCGAACCGCTTCCCCGTGTACTCATCAACCCGCACCTCCTCCACCCGAACGCCCTGAGCTGCCAATTCCGCCAGGGCCTCCCCCACATCCGCCACCACGAAGGCCAGGTGCCGCAGGCCGGCCGCCTCGGGCCGCGAAGGCCGCGGCGGCGAATCCGGGAACGAGAACAACTCCAGCTGCCCACCATCCGGAAGCGCGAGATCCAGCTTGTACGAACGCCTTTCCGCCCGATAGTGCTCGGCCAGCACCCGCAGGCCGAGCACCTCGGTATAGAACGCCTTCGACTTCTCGTAATCCGACGCGATCACCGCGACATGATGGATTCGCTGCAGCTCCACGTGCCAGACGTTAGCCCACCGCACCGACATTCAGCCGCAACCCAGGCACCCCTCTCCTTCTTGAGGCTGCTTTTTCTAACGGGCGGTTCTACTGGCGACTTCCTGCGACACACCGGGGTGTCACATGCATAGATGCGCATATTTCCATGTTCACATGAAATACATCCGGCTACTCGGTCCTGAATTGCTGCAGCGACGTGTGGCGTTCCCCCAGCTCGCGAAGGCGGATTGCGCGAGCGCCGCCGCGGCCGCAGCCATGGCCCTCCCCCGAATCGAAAGGCATCGATGGTTACCGACAGCTCGCGTGGCGAGGTTGTAGTGTCGGAACGGATGCGTTCAGGGATGTAAATGAACCTACGGACCGAGGGATACGCCATGTCTTATGCCGTGGATTTCACCGATGTCTCGACCGTCGGACTGCAATCGTCGCCGGTCGCGGACGCGCTCGCCGGCCTTCGGGCGAACGAGGCCCGGTACTTCAAGAACAAGTACGACCACGTCTTCACGGTGGAGCCAGCGGGCAAAGCCCAATCGACCATCGACTGGGTCCATAACATCCTGGAGAAGGAGCGTGGCATCGTGATCGCCTCGCCCCCGCTCGAGGCAACGGCCTTCCAGGTCCAGAACATCAAGATGGCCTACGTCTTCTACGAGAGCGGCCTGTCGATCAACGTGATGTACACGATCGACGACGGTGGGAAACGCGCGGTGGGGTTCAAGCTCTCCGACGGGATGGAAGTCCCCGAGGAGCTCTCGGCGTTCAAGTTCGCGCGGCAGAAGTCGAAGCTGGCCGGAACGATTCGCGGCTCCTACTTCGTGATCAAGAACGAATACTGACGCCCGGCTATCCCGCGAGCGCCGAGGCCGCAGCCGCCAGCAACATCCCGCGATACGAGCCGCCGAACAGCACCACATGCACCAGCAGCGGATGCAGTTGATGCAGCGGAATGCGTTGCCGCCAACCCGAAGCCAGGGGTGCGGACTCCCGATAGGCGGCGAGAATCAGCTCGAGGTGCGGGGCGCCGAACAGGGCGAGCATGGCCAGATCGGTCTCCCGATGCCCGCCGTGCCCGGCCGGATCGATGAGCAGCGCACGCTGCCCGGACCAGTGCACATTGCCCGACCACAGGTCACCGTGAATACGACTCGGCGGTTCCGGCGGGCCCGACAGATGGCCGATGCGCTGCATGACCCGTTCGATCAGCCGAATGCCGTCCCGGCCCAGGTATTGCGCCGCGGCCGGGAGGTACGGAGCCAGCCGCCGCTCGGCGTACCAGCTCCCCCACTCCCCCGCACTCGGCGAATTGTCCAGCGGCAGTGTGGCAATGAAGCCGGGCCAGGGTGCGCCGTAGGTGGCCGGCGACGTGGCGTGCAGTTCGGCCAGAGCGCGCCCGAACTGTGCGGCGGCGGCCGGTGACGCGGATTCCGGCGCCAGCCACGGCAACACGAGCATGCGATCGTCATCAGCGATCACCGGCGGGACGATCGCCGCGTCAGCTTCGGCGAGCCAGCGCAGACCGGCCGCTTCCGCCGCGAACACTCCCCCGGGCACGAACAACTCAGCGTCCGAATCGAGTCGATCCGCCGAGGGTTCGGCATCGTCCGGCGCCGCTTTGACGAATACCGAACGGCCGTCGGCCAACTCGCCTCTGTACAGGGTCCAGGCATGCTGCCGTCCAAGGCTGGCCAATCGGTCGACCGGCACACCGGTGAGTTCGCACAGGCGCGCGGCGACGTCCATGAATACACATTGTGTCGGATTTCGACTCAGGTGGTACTGGCTCGAGCGGCCAGAATCGCCATGAGCGGCAGATCGGTGGGTTGTGACCACAGAGGCCGAATCGGTCGTGACGAGTCTGTGGCTGGCGGGCGACCGATGGCGGAGTCGATCTCGCACGTCGGCCCGGCGAGGTTCACCGGGCGCGGCGGCCGGTGCGGTGCGGACATCGAATTACGAGCACAGGCCGCCTGTTGTTCCTAGGAGTCGGCGCGGATGGCGATGCGTTCGCGCAGGAGGGCTGCGGTGACCGCGTCGGCGGGGAAGAAGGCTTCGATCGCCAACTCGGCCACGGTCACGTTCATGGGTGTGCCGAATACCGTGGTGACGCTGATGAATGCGAGTTCGTGGCCGTCGTAGCGGTAGCGCATCGGGACAACGGCCTGGTCCGGGTCCGGTAGTCCGGGGGATTCCTCGCCGCCGGGGTAGCCGCGCAATTCTTGGAGGAGCGCGATCAATTCGGGTGCGCCGCTGACATCGATCTGCCGTTGCAGTCGCTCGAAGAGGTGGCCGCGCCATTCGGCGAGGTTGATGATGCGGCTTGCCAGACCGTCCGGATGCAGGCTCAGGCGCAGCACATTGACGGGCGCCTCCAGTAGCCGCGGGTCGGCGCCTTCCAGGAACAGTGCGATGCCCGCATTGGCGTCGACCATGTTCCAGCCGGCGTCGACGGCCAGCGCCGGATGCGGTTCGTGCCCGGCGAGAATCTGCCGGATGGCGCTGCGCACCGGTTCCATGGCGGGGGTATCCAATTCGGGTTCGGCGTAGACGGGTGCGTAGCCGGCGGCGAGCAGCATCCGATTGCGTTCCCGCAGCGGGATCTCCAGCTCATCGGACAGGTGCAGGATCATCTGCCGGCTCGGCGTGGCTCGACCCGTCTCGATGAAGCTGAGATGCCGGGTGGAGGTCTCCGCCCGCCCAGCCAGTTCGAGCTGGCTGAGCCGTCGCGTGACTCGCCAATGCCGTAGGAGGTCGCCGGCAGTCTGTGTACGCATGCGTTGATCGTACGAATCTGCGGCACCGCAAACCATTACCCGTCAGGTAATGCCCTGCGACGCCTGTTCGCACACGATGCATCGGACGCATGGAACCGGTTGCCGCAGCACCGCTTCCGAGCCGCAGCCGGCGCCCGATGCCAGTCCGCATTGGTCATGTATGCACGACGCGGCGGGACGCGTCGCCGAGAACGGACCGCATCGGGTTGGGCCGACCTTGCTGAACTGTGTGCGGCGAAACCGGTCTGAGCAGTCAGGGATCGGCGGTTGGCGACAGATTTTGACGTGGCGCGGGGGTTTGTGACCGCGTAGGCCGGAATTTCGGCTGCTGGAATCTCGAGGTGCCCCTTACTTCAGTGGCCGGGGCGGTGGGTGGCGAAGTCGGCGAGGGTGATCGGGGGGTGGCCGCCGTACTGCTGGATGGTGGGGGTCACCTGGTAGAGCCCGGTGCCTTCGCCCAACAGGCGGAAGATCTCCCAGAGTTTGGTGAGGTGTTCGGCGGCGTGCGGGCTGCCGTAGACATCCAGGGCCCAGCGGCGCCAGGTTTCCGGGTCGGTATCGCGGTAGGTGCGGCCGAGGGTATGGGCTGCGGCGCCGATGGATTGGACGTCGCCGGTGAGAAGTAGGACCGGGTCGGCTTTGATGTCGAGGTCGCTGAGCAGGCCCGCGGCCACGCGGGCGACATCGCTCGCGGCGACGAGCGGTAATTCGGTGTGCGCCGGGCCCATGGGCAGGGTGAGAGCGGCGGGGTCCCCGGTGTCGGCGATGCGGGCGAGGTTTTCGTAGAAGACGGCCGCGCGCAAGTGGATTGCGCCGACCTCCGCCCAATCGAGGAGTTGTTCGGCCACCCAGTGCTGGCGCATGCGCGGGGTGAGCGCCTGCGGTCCGGCGGCGAGCTGGGAGACGGCGACAACACGCTCGATCCGGGCTTCACGGGCACAGACCGCGAAAGCGCCTGCGGCATCGAGGAGTCCGTCGATTACAGGATAGGTGAAGTACGCGGCCCGCACACCGTCCATGGCAGCGCGGGTGAAGGCGATCTCGCGGAGGTCCCCGACCAGGACGTTCGCGCCGAGTGCCCGTAGCACCATGGCACGTTCGTCATCGGTATGGACGAGAGCACGCACGGGGATGCCGCGCCCGAGGAGTTGCGCTGTGAGGTGCCGCCCGGTCGATCCCTGCCGTCCCCCGGCGGCACCGGTGACGAGTACCGGTTCCATCATCCAACGGTACGGCCCAGGCCATTGCGCCACAGCCCGTTTCACCCCCCGTCGCGAGATCCATCAGCATGCCGCGCGTGGCGACCTTCGATGAGCGCTGCACGAGCCGGCGGAGCGTCGCACGGTCTATCGGAGAGCTCGTATCCGCGCTCGGGCCGACCGACGAGCTGATGCAGCCGAAGGCACTCCGTGCAACCAGGCCGGTGAGCGCCATTCACATAGCGGCGGTCCGCAAAACCGTCCCATCGCCGAGTGGGCTCTGGTGGAGGATTTTCTCGGCGTTTCCCGCCACCAGAGCCCACTCGATGTCGTTCGCTTGTGCGTTGGCGGCGCACCGCTTGGGGTGTGGTTTGCCCGTTATGCCGTGACGGGTGGTTCCTCGAGGGTTGCGGGGGCGGCCAGGAAGGTGAGCCGGCTGGGGTGGCGGGGGTCGAGCACGATGGCTTGGTCTTTGATGTGGCGGGAGACAACCGGGGTGAGGAAGTAGCGAGGCCAGCTGGTTCGGGCTACGGCTACCCGGAGGCGGTGGCCCTCGTGCAGGACTGCCTCCGTGGGGGTGATGTCTATGTCGAGATCGTGGGGGGTGCCGGGTTGGACGGGGAGGACGGTGTCGGCGGTCAAAGGATGGTCTGCGGTGAGGAGTTGGCCGTCGACGTAGTGGCTGGTGCTGTCGTGCACGGCGCGGCGGCTGGAGCGCAGGGCGCCGCGGGCGATGACCGCGGAGGAACCGTCCGGGGAGACATCGCAGATCGTGACTGCCCAGAAGGCGTCCGTACCACTGGTGACTACCCGCAGATGCAGGTTGAGCGGACCCGAGAGCAGCAGATCCTCCGGCAGCGGCGCACTGGTGAAGGCGACGGCCGCGGCCTCGTGCGCGCGATCGTCGACGGCCCAGTCGCGTCCGAGCAGGGTCGGCAGGCCCATCAGGATCCAGCTGCTGGTCTGGGAGGTGATGCCGGGTCGCTTGCGCGGCATGCGGATTCGGCCGGGGTAGCGGTCAGGTGTGTCGGTCAGGGAGCCGTCGTCGGCGGCGTGTGATGCCGCGCCGCTGGCATCGGCGGACAGGTACCACTGGTGGACGCGGGCGTCGGGGTGCGGGAAGGTGTCGCGACTGACCCAGCCGCCGCCGAGCTGTCGGACGGTGACGGGCCCGTATTCGTCTATCCCGTTGTCGATGCCTTTGACCCAGCGGTCGAAGAAGGCGCATTGCAGTTCGTCGAGGCGTTGCGGGTGGTCGGCGGAGCCGAATCCGGTGCCGGGGCCGACGTGATAGCTGTCCTCGACGACGAGTTGTGCTGCGCCGGCGGGCAGTCGGAGCCGCTGGTGCAGGGCGGGCGCGGAGCGCACGAAGACGTCGTGCCAGCCGGCGTGGATCCAGGTGGCGGCGGTGAAGTTCTCCAGCCGAGGTCGCCGGTCGGTGGCTTCGTCATCGTAGAAGTGCTGGTGGTGTTGATCGGACAGCAGTGCTCCGGCGACATCGGGCAGCCGGGTGAAAGGGCTGGCGAGGCGGTCGCGCAGAAACTGGCCGACGGCACCGGTTTTCACCAGTCCGGGGACCGAGGGCAGCCATTTGGTGCCGTTGACGGCGGCGATCCAGGCCAGATTGAAGGTGGACTGGGTGCCGCCGGTGAGCATGATGTCGCGGGTCGGGTCTTCCGAACCGACCAGGGCGAAGACCGCTTTCAGGCCTTCGGGCCGGTGTCCGGCGGTTTGCAGGGCGGTGATGGCGAGGTAGGAGATGCCGGTCATGGCGAGGTCGCCATTGCACCAGGGCTGATTGCGCACCCACTCCAGGACCTCGAGGTGGTCACGCTGTTCCCGCGCGGACATGAGTTCGAGTCGCCCGGTGGAGGTTCCGGTGCCGCGCACATCGACCGCGACATGGATGTAGCCGCGGGCGATCAGGGTTCGGTTGGCGCGTATCGATTCCAGCGCACCGCCGCCGAGCGCACGCAGCATTTCCCGGCCGCCCGCACGCCCGTGTGCGGACGGCGGGACCGCCCGGTACACCAGGGGCCCGAGCGCCGAGACCAGGTTGATCAGCGGGTTGGCACGGGTCATCAGGGTCTTGTTGTACGGGCTCAGGGTGATGACCGCCGGGAGTTCCTCGGTGACCACAGTGCCGTGCCGATCGGCGGGCCGGGTGATGTCGGCGGACAGAATTGTCCCGTCGCTCAAGCGGATTCCGATCCCCCGATCCACGTGAATGCGGGGATGAATGGCCGGCCCGAGCTTGAAGCGTGCGTTCGGGGGCAGTGTGGCGCCGCGTGCGCCTATCGCGGCCGAAGCGGAGGCGGATTCCTGCGAAGGCGACATGTTCGGCTCCTTTGCCGAGGCGGCTCGCCAGCACGCGAGCCCGGTGTCTCAGACGGTAAGGGTTTTCTGCGGCGCTGTCACTACGGCAGCGAGTCCGAATTCCGGCAGGCGGATTGTGCAATCGACCAAGACACACGATGTTGCGGGACAGAGATTCTCGCGATCCGCAGGTCACGGTTCACAGCGCGCGGATCACCCGCGCCGGATTGCCCGCGGCGAAAACCCGTTCCGGCAGATCACGAGTCACCACACTGCCGGCACCGACCACCGTGTCCGCGCCGATGGTAACTCCCGGGCACACGATCACCCCGCCGCCGAGCCACACATTGTCACCGATCACGATGGGCGCGGCGCTCTCCCAGCGTTGTCGGCGCAGTTCGTGATCCTCCATCGGATGCAGTGCGGTGAGCAGTTGCGCACGCGGGCCGATGGACACGTCATTGCCGATGGTCACCGGCGCGCAATCGAGCACGATGGCGTCGTAGTTGAGGAAACTGTTGTCTCCCAGCCGGATCAGATGCCCGTAATCGCATTGGAAGCGCGGCATGATCCAGGAACCTTGCCCGATCGCCCCCAGCAGATCGGTGAGCAGGGCGTGCCGCTGCTGCTCCTCCCCCGCACCGGCGGCATTGAACCTGTCGAGCAACTCCTGGCAGTGGCGGCGTTCGGCGACGAGTTCGGGGGCGTTGTCGCGGTAGAGCTCGCCACGCAGCATGCGGTCTTTGTGTTCTCCCACGCTCCCATCCTGCCGAATAGCGGATTGTGCGCCGGCGGCGCTGCATCTGGTATCAACGAAGAAGTGAAGATCGGATTCTCGCTTCCCCAGTTCGGTACTCAGGCCTCCCAGGGCATTCAGGTGATGCGCTATGCGGTGGCGGTGGAACAGGCCGGGGCGGACAGCCTGTGGGTCGGGGATCGGCTCATCGCCGCGACCGACCCGACGATCGGATACGGCGGCAAGGACACCATTCCGGACGAATTCAATTCGATTCTCGACCCGTTCCTGGTACTCGCGCTCGCGGCCGCGGTCACCGAGCGGGTGCGGCTGGGCACCAATGTGCTTATCGCGCCGCTGTATCGGCCCGCGCTGCTGGCGCGGTCGCTGACCACCCTGGATGTGGTGAGCGGCGGGCGGTTGGTGCCCGGGTTCGGGATCGGGTGGTCGCCGGACGAATACGAGGCGGCGGGGGTGCCGTTCACCCATCGCGGGGCGCGACTGGACGAGACTCTCGATGCGCTGGAAGCCATCTGGACCACTGATCCGGCCGGGTACGAGGGGCGCTTCGTCTCGGCGCGGGAGCATCGCAGCGAGTTGAAGCCCGTGCAGCGGCCGCGGCCGCCGATCTATCTCGGCGCGTTCAGTCCGGCGGGGCTGGTGCGGATCGGGCAGCGAGCCGAGGGCTGGCTGCCGGTGGTGCCGGTGCCCGGGCCGCCCGGGTGGGGTGCGCGGCTGCTGCACTTGCGCGCGATCATCGATGAGGCCGCGGTGGCGGCGGGGCGCGACCCGGAGCACATCGACACGATTCTGCGGGTGAATGTCGCGGCCGGCAGCTCGGTATCGCAGGTGGTCGACACCATCGAACAGGTTGTCGCCGAGACCGGATTCGAGGATGTGTTCATCGATCTCATGTACCTCACCGATTCGGTGGACGGCATGCTCGCTGCCGCCATCGAGCTGCTGGAGCGATTGCGCAGGTGAACTGTGCGCGGTTCACGGGGTACGGGGTGCGTGCCGCCGGTACCGTCATAGACGGATGCTGTGTACCCCGGCCGATGCGCGGAAGGCGGCAGTCATGTCGGAGGCTTCGACCGTCGACGAGTACATCGCGGACTTCCCCGATGCGGTGCAGCAGGTTCTGCAGCACGTGCGCGAGACCATCCGGGCGGCGCTACCGGACTGCACCGAGACCATCAGCTATCAGATTCCGACCATGCAGGTCGGCTCGCAGGCGGTGATGTACTTCGCCGGGTGGAAGAAGCACGTCAGCATGTACCCGGTGCCCGAAGGCGATACCGCGTACGCGCGGGCCATCGCGCCGTATCAATCGGGCCGGGGGACGCTGAAGTTCGCGCTGGACAAGCCGATTCCCTATGACCTCATCGGGCGGACGGCCACACTGCTCGCCGAACGCAGCGCCCGCCACTGAGCGGACGACGCTCCATGGCGGGCAATTCGATTCCGTGACAATCGGTTTCGCGTTGCCGGGTATGTTCGCTGAGATTCAGCGGCCGGACGATCGGGAAAGATTCCAGCCCTGCCAGGTATCGCGGTCGAGCCCGGCGCGGACATCCTTCGCGATCTCCTCGCGCTGCACCGCGGGCAGGCGGTCGGTGGCTGGAAGGATATCGGCCGAGAGCCTGCCGAGGTAGCCCGAGTCGAGGGTCTTGCCCGCCTGCCAGCGATCGATATTGCGGTCGGCCACCAGGCGTTCCGGATTCACCACCGCCAGCACCAGCAGGGTGGCCAGGGCCGCGCCTGCCGCTGCCCGGGGCACCCATTCCCGGCGCAATCGCACCAGGCTGGCCAGGACCAGCAGGTAGACCACTCCGATCCAGAGTTCGAACACCTCCACCAGTAGTCGCAGCACCGTGAATCCGTAGGCCTGCTGGTAGGTCCACATGCGATGCAGCGCGGACGCCACGATCACCAGCGTCAGCACACTCACCGCGGCCACCCCGATCCGCAGCCACAGCCGATCCCCCGCCGACTGCTGCGCCGCCCACCGCTGCACCACCGCTATCACGGCGAGCGTCAGCATGGTGACTATCGAGAGCTCCCAGAACCCACTGCGCGCGTACTCCGCATAAGTGAGATCCGCCGTCCGCTGCACATACCCGTCGCCGCCGAACATGACCGCCAGCTGCGTGCCCACAAATACCATGAACAAGAGGGTCAACGCCCCCATCGGCAGGCCCCATTCGGTCCGGGACAGCCGCCGAATATGCGGCGCCGCAACAGATTCCGCACCTCGGGACGCAACAGACGCTGCCCCGCCGGCAATCACCAGATCCATCCAGCCGGTCACCCGCGACGGCCCGTCCGCCGGAGGAGGTGGACCCGCCAGCACATACAGCGCCCCGGAAACCCCCAGCCCCGCAATCGTGAACACGAACCCCCACTGCACCAGCAGAGCGGTATCGAGCGCCGGCACCACATCATCGACCAATCGCGCGAACACCGGATCAGCCCCCACCAGCAGCGGCACGAACACCACCAGCAGCAGCACGGTCGCCGCGACCGACCACCACACCCGCGGCCCGACTCTTCGTCGACTCCCGGCCCCGCTCCCCACTCCCCGATACAGCCACGGCACCGATGTCACCGCCGCCCACGGCACCGCCACCATGTCGAAGAACACCCCGAACACCGACCGCCGCCCCACGACCGCAAAGGATCCAGCCACCCCCGCCCCGATCACACACAGCACAAACAACCACGGCGCAGCCCGAACAACCCCGACGCCCAGCAATCCCAATGCCAAAGCGCCCCACCACAACCGCGACAACGGTGCATCCCCACGCGAATCCCCCCACAGCCCGCGCACCCGCGCAGCGCTCCAACCACGCCGTACCCTCGACTGCTCAGTGTCTTCCCGCAACGACGGCTCAACGTCGGCAGGCGCAGGCAGGGAAGATGTGCTGCCGTCTTCCCGCCCAACGTCGTCCCGCTTCGATCGCTCAACGTCCTCCCGCATCGATGCGCCGCCGGAATCGTGCAACCCTGCGGCGGCACTCCCCGTAGCCGCCGCAGTTGCCTCAACCGACGAATCCGCCAGGGTGCCACCTGCGGTTTTGCGAGCCTTCGCCGCCGTAACCGGGGTAGCGACACCACCCACCGCACCAGCGCCAAACCCAGACTCCGCCGCCAACGCCTCAACCGATGCCTCCGCGGTGGTGCCACCTGCGGTTTTGCGAGCCCCCAACGCCGCATCCCGCCGCCCGACACGATCAACCGCACAGACCGCAGCGGCAATCGCACAGCCCGCGAGCAACCACCCGATCCCCGGCCGATCCAGCGGCACCAGCACAGCCGCAGCCACCCCCGCCCCGCCCACAGCGAGCAACGTCCCACGCGGCATCGGAACAATCGCCGACCTCGGCGGAAGCCGCAGCGGCACAGTCCGTCTCGGAAATTGCGGGACAGTGGACCCAAGCCCGCCGCCCGGCGGAACACCATCGCCCCCAACCCCTACCTCCGACACCCACCCCGTCACCTCGGCCACCCACCCCGGCGGCGGACTCGCCGACCAAACCGACGCCGCGCCCGATACCCCCGACGCCGCGCCGGATACTGGCGCCTCGACTGTCTCCGATACAGGCGCAGACCCGCCCGCAACCGCCAAATCGGTACTCGCCGGAGAGACCGCGCCCAGCAAATGCGCCTGCGAGGCAGCGAAACCAGCCGATTCAGAACCCGCAGAACTCGCGCCCGGCGTGAGGTCCGAAGCCGACTTCATCGCCGATGGTTCCGGTCCCCGAACTGGTCCCGCCGATGCCCCGGCCGGATTCAACTCGCCCGAAACCGTGGGCAGCACGCCGTCTTCCACGAATTCGATTGCGCTAGTGCCTGTTTCAATGGATGGCTGCCGCTCGGTCGATGAGGACGCGTTGGGCAGCACTCCACCCGTCGGCTCGGTTCGTGCGGCCGGCGCGCCAGGCGTTCCGGCCGCGTCCGACTGCTTCGAGCCGGTTTCCGATTCGGTCAGCCGTGGCGTCTCGACCGGTCCGGAAGCATCGGAGAGGGCTCCAACGGACCGTTGGGCCCCTGCTGCGGAGTGACCCGGCGTCGTTACTACGTCCGACACTGTTGGACCGGTTCTCGCTTCACCGGAGGGGAGCGTCTCGGGCGGTCTCGATGTGGTCGGTGGTCCACCGGCGGGCGGGGTTGCCTCCCCGGGCGATGGGGCCGGAGCGGGGGCGGCGGGCGTGGGCTCGTTGGGGAGTTGCTGAGTGGGTGGGGTCTCGGGGTCGGGTGTGGGGATGGGGTTTTCGGGCATGGGTGATCCTTCGATAGGCGTGCGGGAATGGCCCGGGAGCCTGGGGCGGCCGGGTGGGTGGGATGTGAGATCTGGGTGGGACCGGTGGTGACCGGGCGCGGTGGGAGTTAGGTGTTGGGGAGGGTTACGCGGATTCGGGAGCCGGGGGCGGTGACGGCGATGGTGCCGCCGTGGAGTTCGACTATCCAGCGGGCTATGGCCAGGCCCAGGCCGGTGCCGCCGCCGCTGGTGCTGCCGCCTCGGGTGAAGCGTTCGAAGATGCGGGCGCGTTCGGGGATGGGGATGCCGGGGCCGTCGTCCTGGACTTCGATGACCGTGTGGGAGCGCAGGGTGTGGGCGGTGAGGCGGACTTCGCCGTGGGCGGGGCCGTGGCGGGTGGCATTGTCGAGGAGGTTGAGCAGGACCTGGTGCAGGCGGGCGCGGTCGGCGCGGACCGTCAGGCCGGGGGTGGTGGCGATGGTGAAGCGGACGGGGCGGCCGATGGCGGCGGCCATGGCTTCCGCCTCGGCGACAACCTCTTTCAGCAACGGCTCCACCGGAAGATGTTCCATTTCCAGGCGGACCGCGCCGGCCTCGATGCTGGAGAGCGCCAGCAGTTCCGAGACCAGCAGGCTGAGGCGTTCGGTTTGCGCGAGAGCGGTGCGCAGGGTGGCCGGGTCCGGTTCGGCGACACCGTCGACGAGGTTTTCCAGGACCGCACCCAATGCGGTGATGGGCGTGCGCAATTCGTGCGACACATTGGCGATGAAATCGCGGCGCTGCTGATCGGCGGCGCCCAGATCGGCGGCCATCTGGTTGAACGCCTCCGCCAGCTGCCCGACCTCGTCACGGGAGGTGGCGCGCACCCGCCGCGAATAGTCGCCCTGCGCCATGCGTTTGGCGGCCGCGGTCATTTCCCGCAGCGGCAGCGTCATACCGTGCGCGAGCACCTGTGAGGTCACCAGCGCGATCAGCATGGCGGCCAGGGTGGTGCGCGGTGGCAGCCAGCCGATGCGCGAGGCGAAGAACCCGAACGCCACCGCCCCCGACCCCAGCATGAGAATGGCCAGTTTCATCTTGATCGACCGCACTCGGTCCAGTGGCCGGGGCAACCGCGCGGTGAGGCGATTGCCTGCCTCGCGCAACGACCCCAGACCACGCGCCGCACACCCCCGCGCAGGACGAGCGCCCGAAGCGGACGCCGCCGCACTATCGGTTGAACGCACCTCACTGTCGGCAGCCAGGGCTCCCGGTAGGACAGCAGCGGCGGATCCGGGAGGCAGAGTGTCGTCCGTCGAAGGCAACTCGCTGGCGGCACGCGGCGTGCTCATCGCGCCTCCAGCGCATAGCCGACGCCGTGAACGGTGCGGATGAGATCCGGGCCGAGTTTGCGGCGAAGCGCTTTGATGTGGCTGTCGACGGCCCGAGTCCCGGAGGCATCGGCCCAGCCCCAGACTTCCGAGAGCAGGCGGTCACGGGCCAGGACCGCGCGCGGGCGGCGGGCCAGGTGGACCAGAAGTTCGAATTCGAGTGGGGTGAGCTGGGTTTCGGTATCGGCGCGCCAGACCCGGCGCTGGTCGATATCGATACGCAAATCGCCGACGATGATGGTGGCGCCGGGGGCCGCGGTGCGCTCGACGCGGCGCAGCAGGGCGTGGATACGCGCGGTCAGGACGCGCATGGAGAAGGGCTTGGTCAGATAGTCGTCGGCGCCGACACCCAAGCCGATCAGCATGTCGGTTTCATCGGTGCGGGCGGTGAGCATGAGCACCGGCACGGGCCGGCGGGCCTGAATGCGGCGGCACACCTCGAGGCCGTCGAAGCCGGGCAACATGATGTCGAGGACCACCAGATCCGGGTGCAGAGTGTCGGCGGCCGCGACGCCGGCGGGGCCGTCGTGAGCCAGATCTACGGTGAAGCCCTCGGCGCGCAGGCGGGCGGCAATGGATTCGGCGATGGTCGGCTCGTCCTCCACCACCAGAATCCGCCGCGCACTGCCCTGCTGGCTGATTTCCATGCTGGTGACACTAGGCAGTGCGCGTGGAGATGGTTCGCACCGCTTGTGAAGATCCTGTGGAGACCGCCGTCAGCGGCCACCCTGCGGCAGTACGCGGCGCTGAGGACGTCCGGGGCTGGACGAGGGCGCGAACAAGCCGCGCCGTAGCATGACCGCGTGCAATTACCGACGGATCACACCGCGCGCCTGCGCGGCGCTGCCGTCGGCGCAGCCTCCGGGGCGGTTGCTCTCGGGGCGCACGGGCTCGGCGGCGGGAATGCCACGCCTGAGGGATCGTCACTGGCATTGCTGTTCGCGGCGTGCGGGTTGATCGGTGTGGTTGTTGCCTCACTGCGGCCTCGGTACGGGCTGATCTCTCTCATGGGCATGCTGGCCGCAGGGCAGGCCATCGGGCATATCGCGCTGTCCACGTCGCCGGAACATCATCATCACGCCGCGTCGCCGATCATGCTGATCGCGCATCTGGTGGCGATTCCGTTCGGCGCCATGGTCATTCGGGCCGCCGAGGCCGGAATGCGGCGGGCTGTCACCAGCGTGCGGCGATTCATGGTGGTGCTGGGTATCGCGCCGGTGCCGCCCGCGCACCGTGCGCGTACGACCACTCCCGATGATCGGGCGGTGCTGCGGAGGCTGTTGGTCAGCCCTGGAATCGGGCGACGCGGGCCACCCGAGTTCGCATTCCCGTTCCTTCACCCCGTACCGGCGTAGTAGCTCCGCGCAAACGCCGCTGGTCGTCACGCCACATGGGCGCGATACCGACGCAGCTCGCTGAATGACCCACCGGGTTACACCTCTGGCGCGAGTTGCCTTGTCCGCGATACCGACCGACCGATTCGGCACGCTCGAGTAGCGCGTCTCAGGTCGCGTTGCGTGGCTCTCCACCTGTGCGGCCATCACTTCGATATCCGGCATACCGGATTCGCGGTCGCGGCCGACACGGTCCGGGGTTCCGCTGCCTCCCCTCATCGATCGGAGATTCTTCGTGTCCGCATCTGTTCTCCGCGGCCTGCGCGCTCCCCGCGTGGTCCGCCGCCTCACGGCCGTCGCCGCCGTCTCGGCGCTCGCCGTATTCCCTGTCGCCTGTTCCTCCGATTCCGGTTCCACCTCCGCCGCCAAGGCCGCGGACAAGGTGACCATGAGCGATCAGTGGATCAAGGCCGCCGACAGCGGTATGTCCGCCGCGTTCGGCACGCTCGACAATGCCGGTGACAATCCGGTGCAATTGGTCGCCGCCTCCAGCCCAGCCTCGGCGCGAGTCGAGATTCACGAGGTGGTCACCGATGGCGTCGGCGGCGATAAGACCATGCGCCCCAAGGAGGGTGGACTCACCATCCCCGCGCACGGGTCGGCCACGCTCGAGCCGGGCGCCGAGCACCTCATGTTCATGGATCTGAAGCAGCCGCTGCGCACCGGTTCCGATACCCAGATCACGCTGGTGTTCTCGGACGGTTCCACGACGACCGTCACCGCGCAGGTGCGTGACTTCGCGGGCGGCCAGGAGAATTACGCTCCCCCTACCAGCGGCGCCGAGAACCCCGCGCACGGTGGCTGAGCAAACCCCCTCGCAGCCCTCCCGGCTCAGCAGGCGGCGTCTGCTGGGCGGGGGCGCCGCCGTGGCCGGAGCCGCGGGCGCTGCCGGAATCGGCTGGGGTGCGGCCACTCTCACCCATCACGAGCACCATGCCGATCCCGCGCTCGAGACCGTCCCGTTCTATGGCCAGCACCAGGCGGGCATCGATACCGAACCACCGGGTGCGGCGGCCTTCGTCGGCTTCGATCTGAAGCGGGGTGTCGGGCGTGAGGACATCATCGGCGTACTGAAGATCTGGACCGACGATGCCTCGCGCCTGACTCAGGGCAAGCCCGCCCTCGCCGATACCGAACCGGAGCTGGCCCAGCGCCCCGCCCGGCTCACGGTGACGGTCGGGTTCGGGCCGGAGCTGTTCACGGTGGCCGGACTCGAGGACCGGCGCCCGAGCTGGCTGAAGCAGTTGCCGCCCTTCACCATCGACCGCCTCGATCCGGTCTACACCGGCGCGGACCTGCTGCTGCAGATCTGCGCCGACGAGACCACCACCGTGTCGCATGCGGTGCGGGTGCTGTCCAAGCATGTGAAATCGCTGGTGCAGGTGCGGTGGGTGCAGCGCGGCTTCCGCAATGCGGCCAAGGGCCAGACCATGCGCAATCTGCTCGGACAGATCGACGGGACGGTCAATATCGCCCCGCGCACAGTCGATTTCGATCGCCTGGTCTGGGATGACGGCAGCCGGCGGCCGTGGCTGGCGGGCGGCACGTCCCTGGTGTTGCGGCGCATTGCCATGAAGTTGGACACCTGGGACGAGCTCGATGCCGACGGGCGTGCCATTACCCTCGGCCGGCACGATTCCACCGGCGCACCGCTCTCGGGCACCCGGGAATTCGACGAACCGGATTTCGCCGCCGTCGACAAGTACGGCATTCCGGTCATCCCGCCGTCCTCGCATATCGCGCGCGCCCATCACGCGCACGACGGTGAGCGGTTCCTGCGTCGTGGCTACAACTACGACGAAGCGCCCGCACCCGGCCAGGTGTCGAATTCGGGTCTGTTGTTCGTGTCCTGTCAACGCGATGTCGAGGCGCAATACCTGCCGGTGCAGCAGCGACTCGCGGAGTTCGACGCGCTCAACCAATGGACGACACCGGTCGGTTCTGCCGTCTTCGTCATCCCGCCCGGCGTGCCGGCGCCCGGCGGATATCTGGGACAGCAGTTGTTCGACCACTGATCCGACCCGGCCGGACCTTCCATGAGGGGCGGCCCGGCCGGGCCCTAGGGTGACCGGCATGACCGTGCTGCGTTCGATCATGCTGTTCGCACTGGCCGCCGTCGCCGAGATCGGCGGGGCGTGGCTCATCTGGCAGGGCGTCCGCGAACATCGCGGATGGGAGTGGATGGGCGCCGGAGTCATCGCGCTCGGGCTGTACGGGTTCGTGGCAACCCTGCAGCCCGATGCGAGCTTCGGCCGCATCCTCGCCGCCTACGGCGGAGTGTTCGTGGCGGGATCGCTGCTGTGGGGCATGGCATTCGACGGTTTCCGGCCCGACCGCTGGGATGTATCCGGCGCACTCGTGTGTCTCGCCGGCGTCGCGCTCATCATGTACGGGCCTCGTTCAACGTGAAACCACCTGTGGCCTCGATGCATTCACGCACCCGGTGCGAAACAGGGTTCGAGACCACCTGAGGCAGTGAGTGCAGAATTGCACTCGCAGAGGCGATTACGCATTCGCCCCGATCAGCGCATCGACAAGAGTCCGCGCAGTCGAAACGGCACTCTCGTCGCCGAGGCGAGCAGCGGTATTGGCGGCCGAGACCAGCGCGTCGAGCTGGAACGCCAGCGCGTGCGCGTCGTGCACACCTGCATAGCCCTCCTGCTGCGCCCGCCGAATCTCCTTCTCCAGCAGTGCAAACCAATCCGACCGGTCGGCCGCCAGCGCATCGCGCACCGGACCGGGGCGGCTGTCGAATTCCGAGAGCCCCGCGACCCGGAAGCAACCACCGGGCAGGACGGGTTCATCGATATACGCGAACCAATGGCCGATGAAGGCACGCAGGCGCGCTATGCCCTTCGGCTCGGACAGCGCCGGTCGCACCACATGATCGATGAACACCTGACGCGCCGATTCCACGGCAGCCAATTGCAGGTTCTCCTTGGTGCCGAAGAGTGTCGCCACGCCGCTCTTGCTGACGCCGAGGTCGGTGGCCAGCCGGCCCAGGCTCAATCCGGTCAGTCCCTCCACCGAGGCCACATCGGCGGCATGCCGGGCGATAGTGGCGCGGGCGCGAGCCCCCTTGAGTAAGCGCTGATCGGAAACCTGCTGCTCAGCAGTGTGCATCGGGTCGGACATCCTTCCAGTCTCGCATTATCTGTTGCAAAAACGCACGATCGGTCGTACTTTTCAACAATACGAACGATCGTGCGTACAGTTTTCATCCGGCTTGTCACCTCCGCTCGAAAGCCCCGACATGACAGACATTTCCGCGCGGCCGCCCGCCGTGCCTCCACACCCCACCCAATCCGGCATCCCACGCACAGCTGCCACCAGTGCCGAACCGCTCACCACACCCCCGACACCGCCCTCGCCGACGCCGGCACCACCCTCATCGTCACCGCCACCGTCGGCCTCATCGTCACCGTTCGGACCGCCATCGCCGTCATCGCCGTCGTCATCGCCGTCGTCATCGCCCGCATCGGCAGCGCCCGCCGACCGGTCGACCACACGCGCCCTGCTCGTGGCATGCGGTGCAGCATTTGTTGCCTTCCTTGACCTTTCGGTGGTCAATATCGCCTTCCCTGCCATCGGCCGCGATTACCCGCACACCTCACCGGCCACCCTCACCTGGGTTGTCAGCGGATACGCGGTCGCCTTCGCCGCACTCCTCACCCCCGCCGGACGCCTCGCCGACGCACTGGGTCGGCGACGCGTATTCCTCGGCGCGCTGGCCGGATTCGCCCTGACCTCACTGCTGTGCGCCCTCGCCCCCGGAGCCGACTGGCTCATCACCGGGCGCTTCCTCCAAGGCGCGACTGCTGCCTTCCTCATTCCCGCCGGTCTCAGCCTGGTCCTGAGCGTCACGCCGCCACAGCGCATAGGCGTGGCCATGGCCGCATGGACGGCGGCCGGCGGATTCGCCGCGACGATCGGACCGGCCGTCGGCGGGGCACTTGTCGAAGGGTTCGGCTGGCGCTCGGTTTTCGTCATCAATGCGCCGATCGCGGTGGCACTCATCGCACTCGGACTCACCCTGACCATCCGCGAGACGGGACACTCCGACGGACTGCCCGATCTGCTCGGCACCGCCGCCACCGGGCTCGGCATCGGCGCCGCGGTCGCCGCGGTGACGCAGGGGCAGCAGTGGGGCTGGGATTCCTGGCGCACGCTCGCCTGCGGGACGGGCGGACTGGCGCTGCTCGCTCTCGCCCTGTGGCGGTTGCGCTCGCATCCGCGTCCGGCCATTGCCGTCACACTGTGGCGCAGCCACCGGTATGCGCTGGTCAATGCCGTGGCGTTCGTATTCGGCGCGGGCATGTTCGCCTGGCTGCTGGCCGGACCGCTGTGGTTGGCCAATGTGTGGCACTACTCGGTACTGCAGTCCGCGGGCCTGATGACCGTCGGGGCCATCGCGTCCATGGTGACCGCGATACCTGCCGGACGCGCCCCCGAGAATGTGCAGCGGTGGCTGGGGGTCCTGGGCGCACTCATGTTCGCGGCATCCACCTTCTATATGAGCACCGATGTCTGGAACGCCACGCCGGCGCTCTGGAAAGCATGGCTGCCCGCGGGCATTCTGGGCGGCGGCGGAGTCGGCCTGGTCATCACGGTGCTCGGCACGGTCGCCGCGAGATCGCTGCCACCACAACGCTTCGCCGCAGGCGTCGGCATGAACCTGACCGCCCGGCAGTCCGGCGGCGCGCTCGGCGTAGGAGTGCTGGCCGCGGTTTTCGCCGCGCACCCCGGGAATCCACTCGCCGCGTTCCACACCCTGTTCGCGGTGTGCGGAGTCATTTCAGTCGTCGCGGCCGTACTCGCCGCCCTGCCCGCTCGTGCCGAGGAGGCAATCGCATGACCAGTTACGACCTACGAACCCGCAAAGACGATCCGGCCGCGTTCGAGGACCCGATGCTCCTGTCCGACACCGCTGCCCGTGAGCTGCTCCGCCCGGTGCCGTGGCGACGCTTCGCCGTAATCGGCGACTCCATCGCGGCCGGTACAGGTGATCCCACTCCCGGATTCGCCATGCTGTCCTGGGCCGATCGCCTGGCCGGCTGGTTGCGCGCCGCACATCCGGAGACCCGCTACCTCAATACCGGCCGCATGGGGGCGACCATCGACGAGATCCGCACCGAACAGCTTGCCGCCCTGGATGATTTCCGCCCGGATCTGGTCTTCGTCAACGGCGGTGGCAATGACCTCATGCGCCGCGACGCCGATCTGTCTGCCGTTGAACGCGATCTGGACCGACTGTGCGCGGAGGCGACGGCCACCGGTGCGCGCCTGGCCCTGTTCACCCTCGCCGATGCCTTCACCGGGCCCATGCAACCGCTACGACCCCGCTTCGCCGCGTTCGCCGACAGCATTCGCCGGATCGCGGCCCACCACGACGCCATTCTCATCGAGTTCTGGGGACATCCCGCCCGCCTGCGCCCGGACTGGCTCAGCACCGACCGGATTCATCTGACCATGGCCGGTCAGGCCATCGTCGCCGCCGAGCTCGCGAAAGCACTGGCCCGCCACGCGGACTCGGGACCGGGCGGCGAGTAAGCCGGGCCCCGGAAATACAGAACCGCACAGGGTGCAGTGATGCGCCCTGTGCGGCAATGGTTTCGAGAGTTGCTCAGTGCCAGAGCGTGGCGATGAAGACATTCAGAATCGCCAGCCCACCGGCCGCATGTGTCATCCACGGCAGTGCCTTGCCGCGCTTGGCATCGGCGCGACCCACTTCGGCGAAGCCCGCGACGAGCACCGCCACAACAAGTTTGGTAATGACCTTCGGCATATTCAGGTCCTTGTCGAGCGAGCCGATCGACTCGGCCATCCCGACCAGAATGATGCCGGTGACGAGCTGGGCGCGGGCGCCCCACACCATCAATTCGGAAACGCGCGGCTGGGCGGCGATATATCCGCCGACCACCGCCGCCATACCCAGCAGATGCGATACGACGACCAGGTTGTAGACGAAGTCCATGACTGCACACGGTAGTTGATCGGCACTCGTCAACGACAGGCGGTAGTACCTGAAAAGGCCGCTGATGGGCGGGGGTGAATGTGTTCCACGCCCTACCCGCGAGAGAGTTTCACGCCCCTCCGGGCCGGGTAGTCCACCTCCAGTGACCCTCTGCGTCGAGAGTGCAGGGGCTTCCCGTTGCGGGCAGTAACCGGGCAGGAGAAGCAGGTGGCGGTTGTACTCGTGCTGCGGGCACGTGGACTGGGTGATCTTCTCACCGCGGTCCCCGCGCTGCGCGCACTCCGCCGGGCCAGGCCCGGGGATCATATCGTGCTCGCCGCACCGCACCGGCTCAAACCCATTGTGGACCTCATCGCCTCCGTCGACGAGATGGTGCCGACCACCGATCCGGGCGCAATCCGCTGGGACGGTGAGTCACCCGCACTCGTGGTCAATCTGCACAGCGCCACCGCCGAGAGCATTGTGGAACTCAATCGCACCCGGCCGGACCAGATTCTGACCTATCGCAATCCCGCCTTCCCCGATCTGGACGGACCGGACTGGCCCGCCGATATGCACGATGTGGACCGCTGGTGCTATCTGCTCGAGACCGCGGGCATCAGCGCCGATCGCCGCAATCTGGGCCTGGTGCCGCCGGTCGCGGCGACCAGCCATCGTGACTGCGTGGTCGTGCACATCGGCGCGGGCGCACCCGCACGCCGCTGGCCACCGGACCGGTTCGCGGCCGTGGTGCGGCATCTGCTGGTGCAGGGTCGCGAGGTGGTACTCACCGGGGACGAGACCGAGCGCGATATCGCCCTCGGCGTCGCCGCCCGCGCTGGACTGGCCCCGGCCCGGGTGCTCGCCGGTCAGCAGAACCTCATCGAATTGGCCGCCACCGTCGCCGAAGCCGCCCTCGTGGTGTGCGGGGACACCGGAGTCGCCCATCTCGCAACAGCTTTCGGCACGCGCACGGTGCTGCTGTTCGGTCCCACACCGCCCAGCCGCAGTGGTCCGCCGCCGCACCTCCTGGGTCGCCATGCTGTGCTGTGGGCCGGGCAGACCGGGGATCCGCAGGGTGACACGCCGGATGCGGGGCTACTGAAGATCGGCGTGCCCGAGGTCGTCACTGCCATCGACAAGCAGTTGCGCAAACGGCCCTGGCCCGGCACCGGCATGGATCGCCGTGGGCAGCAGGCGTATCGGCGCGTCGGCTGAGCCGCTCCTCTCTATGCACTGCATGTCCGCGATGGGCTAGGTGTCCGCGATATCGGCGCGCGCACTCGACAGGGCCGCCGAATAGGCCGCGATCGCACTGGGCCAGAACTGCTCCAGATAGTCGCGCGCATCGGCCAGGCCGCGCGGGTCCAGGCAGTACAGGCGGCGATTGCCTTCGGGCTGGGCCATCACCAAACGCGCATCGCGCAGCACCTTCAGATGCTGCGATACCGCTGAGCTGGTGACACCCGCAGTCGCGGCCAGTTCACCGACCGATCGCGGCCCCTGCGGCAGTGCTTCGAAGATGGCCCGCCGAGTGGGATCGGCAAGCGCGCTCAGCACCTTGACTCCATTAGCGGCCACTTAAATAGGGTGTCCACCGCCGATGATCATGTCAATACACGCCGATCCGGCCATCCCCGAGGTCATACCGAAATTACCCGCGTGTCGTTACCTGTCCGTAACCTGCCAACTGCGCTTTTGTGCCGACGTGACGGCGATTACACGGTTTCTCGACTGGTTATAACCTCCCGTACGTTCAGTCCATGCCCGTAACCGTTCCGTTATCCAGAAGCCGTCAGGCCCGCCGGTACCGAGCGGCGGCAACTCGCGCAGTAGCCGTTACCGCAGTCGTCGGCGCCTCGCTGAGCGTGCTCGCCGCCGCCGATCCGCATGCCGACGCCGAGACCCGCACGGTCGCCGAGAATGTCGCCGCCACCCACAATGTGGAATTCACCGCCTTCACCCCGCGCGAAGCGCAGATGCCGCAGTTCGTACCGCCGGAGGTTGTCGACTTCCTGAAGAATCTGGGCATCGAGCAGGCCCGCCCGAAGACCGTTCGCCCGGTGGGCGGCCCGCTGACCTCCGGCTTCGGCGTCCGCTGGGGCGCCATGCACGCCGGCATCGACTTCGGCGAGGGCTTCGGCACGCCGATTCGCGCCGTCACCGACGGCACCGTCATCGAGGCCGGTCCTGCCTCCGGCTTCGGCCTGTGGGTGCGCGTGCAGCAGGACGACGGCACCATCGGCGTCTACGGCCATATGCAGGACATCCTGGTGCAGCCGGGCCAGCAGCTGCGCGCGGGCGACGAGATCGCCACCGTGGGAAACCGCGGCTACTCCACCGGACCGCACCTGCACTACGAGGTGCACACCGCCCCGGGCGCGGCCATCGACCCGCTGCCGTGGCTGGCTGGGCGCGGCATGGATGTCGGCCAGGCCGACTGACACACCGAAGGTCAGGCGCCGCAACGGTTATCGATGAGGGGTTACCGCTGCGGCCGCCTGAAACCGGGCCGCTGACAGCCCCGCCCGGAGCACTCCGGGCGGGGCTGTTCTAGTACCCGGGTACTACGTGCGAACCACACCTTCGGGGGACGTGGCCGCATGAACGGCGACCATAGCGTCGAGATATGACCACCGCTGCCCTCGCTCCCGCCCTTCGACGGCTGCATCGCCCCCTGCTCGCCACCTCCGCCGTCATGATCACGCTGGCCGTATTCTCGTTGTGCGCCATGCTGTTCGACGATCGCACGCTGCTGCACGAATCGGTCTGGCTCAAACCGCTCAAGTTCGCCGTCGCCTTCACCCTCTACACCGGCACGCTCGCCTGGCTGCTGTCCTTCCCGCACCGGGGGCAACGGCTGACCTGGTGGATGGGCACCGTCTTCGCCATCGCCGGTGTGGCGGATGTCGGATTCATCGCCGTACAGGCCGCGCGCGGCACCTTCAGCCATTTCAACTCGCAGACCGACGCGGTCAACAGCATCGGACAGATCGTCTTCGACGCCGGGATACCGGCCTTGTTCTTCGCGAATCTCATTATCGCCCTGACCCTTACGTGGCAGCGGGTGACCGACCGGCCCACCGGCCGCGCCATCAATGCCGGGCTGGGGATCGCGGCGGCGGCCATGGCGCTGATGATTTTCGCGGGCGGCGGCGCGCCACAGCAGACCACCGACGCCTACGGCAATCCGGTCTCCCTGCGCGCCAGTCACACCGTGACGACCGGACAGGTGCACGACGATGGGGGCGGCATGCCGATCACGCACTGGAGCACCGTGGGCGGTGACCTGCGTATCCCGCACTTCGTCGGATTACACGCCATTCAGGTGCTGATCCTGGCCGCACTGCTGCTCAACCGGTTCGGACCGCGCGTGCCGTGGCTGCGCGGCGAACGGGCTCGCGCCGACCTGATCCGGGTACTGGCGCTGGGCTATGCCGGACTGGTCGGCGTACTGGCCTGGCAGGCGCACCGCGGACAACCGCTCACCCATCCCGATTCCGCCACCCTCACCGGATTCGGCCTCGTCGCCGTGGTGACCGCCGCTGGCATCGGTCTCGTCTACGCGGTACGCCGCCGCGCCTCGAGCGAATCGGTGCTCGACACGCCCGCTACGCAACCGATCGTCAGCGCAACCGCTCCGCGTCCCGCGTCAACTTCACCAATATCGCAGTGAGTTCGGACAGTTCGATGGAATCCGCACCCTCGGCGACGGCGGTGGCGACATCCTCTGCCGCACAACGGGCCGCGAACCAGCGATCGGACAGGTCCGACACCTCCTGGACCGTCAGCACCACCGAGTCCTCCGGAATACCGGTGCCCTTCACACTGTTTCGATGCTCGTAGGCCCGCTGCCGGCAGGACTGCCGACAGTAGCGCCGACGGCGCCCGACCTCGGAATCGGCGATCTCTCTGCCACACCATTGGCAGGGCGGCGTCAGGCGGCGCGACATGACCGGAGACATTAGCGACGACCGGGGTGCTGCGTGCAAGTGGCACGCCGAAAAGGTCGCACAACCCTGGTGTTCGGGGCCCGCCCGGTTCTGGACTGACGGAGCGGGGGAGCGAACGGCTCCATAGACCTGCGCCTTGGAGGAGCGGAGGAGGGAAGAACCGGGTTACGAGGGCCCCGAACCGCCGGAGCGAAGCGGAGGCAAATTAGACACAGAGTAGAATGGCTGGGTTCTCCCCACGGGAACGGAAGCCTGCGCTTTTACGTTCAGTAGGTAGAAGCGTTGAACTGAAGTCAAGACGTTGCCGATAGGCGAGAAGGGACCGCACTCATGGCAGATCGCGTACTCCGTGGCAGTCGGCTCGGAGCGGTGAGCTACGAGACCGACCGCGACCACGACCTGGCTCCCCGTCGGATGGCGAAGTACCGGACGGACAATGGCGAGGAATTCGATGTTCCCTTCGCCGACGACGCCGAGATCCCCCCGACCTGGCTGTGCCGCAACGGCCAGGAGGGCATCCTGCTCGAGGGCACCACACAGGAGCCCAAGAAGGTGAAGCCGCCGCGTACGCACTGGGACATGCTGCTGGAGCGTCGCAGCAAGGAGGAGCTCGAGGAGCTCCTGCAGGAGCGGATGGATCTGATCAAGAGCCGTCGCCGGGCGTAATCGCCGGCACAACGAAACGAGCCCCTTCCCTACCGGGAGCGGGGCTCGTTTCGTTGTGCCGACCTGTTTCGACGGCTTAGTGGCTGGCGACCTTGCGGTAGCGCAGCAGCGACAGCGGTACCGCGACCGCGAGAATCGCGAGCGAGCACAGCACCGAGTACTCGATGCAGTGATCGGCGGGCCAGCCCACGGCCGGGGTGAACCCGGGCGGGGAACCATTGGCGAAGAGCTTGCGCCCGGCCGCCGACACGGCCGTAATGGGATTCCAGGCCGCGACGGTCCGCAGCGGCCCCGGCAGCGTCTCCCCCGAGATGAACGCCGAGGAAATGAAGGTCACCGGGAACAGCCAGATCAGGCCCGCGCTCTGCGCCACCTCGACGCTCGGTGACAGCAGCCCGGTCAGCGCGCCGATCCAGGACATGGCGAAGGCGAACAGCAGGATTACCGCGAAGGCCATGATCGCGTCGATGATTCCGCCATTGATGCGCCAGCCGACCGCGTACCCGCAGCCGACCATGACGGCGAGCGCGAGAATATTGACCACCAGATCCGACAGCGTGCGGCCCATGAGCACCGCCAGCCGCGACATGGGCAGCGTGCGCATGCGGTCGATAATGCCCTTGTGCAGGTCATTGGCCAGGCCGACGGTGGTGAAGGCCGCATTGAAAGCCACTGTCTGCGTGAAGATTCCGGCAAGCAGGAATTCCCGGTACTGACCGCCGCCCAGGGACGCCCCGAAGATGTAGGCGAACAGGAACACGAACATGAGCGGCTGGATGGTGGCGGTCACCAACAGGGTCGGCACACGCAGGATGGTCAGCAGATTGCGGTAGGCGACGATGGCGCTGTCCCGAATGGCCCTGGGCAGCAGGACGGGCGAGGCGCCGCCGGGTTCGCGCTGTCTGTCCTGCGCCTCGGCGGTCTCGGGGGCGGTGGTGGTCACGAGAGGATCTCCTCTTGCACGGTGTCGGTGCGGCGGGCCGCTGCTTTGCGATCCGCGGATTTGCCGGTGAGAGAAAGGAATACGTCGTCGAGGCTGGGCCGGTGCACGGCGGCGTCGACGACGCAGACGCCGGCGTCGTCGAGGCGGCGCAGTGCTTCGACCATGGTGCGGGTGCCGTCGCCCACCACAACGGTCACCTGATCGGCGTCCGCGTCCGCACTGGGTTCGCCGATGCCGACCTGGGCCAGAATCTGCTTGGCGGGCTTGGGATCCTGACCGGCGGCGAGGGTGACAGTGAGTTTGTCACCGCCGATGGAGGTCTTGAGCTCGTCGGCCGACCCGCGGGCAATGACCCGCCCACGGTCGATGACCGTGATGCGATCGGCGAGCAGGTCCGCTTCCTCCAGGTACTGGGTGGTGAGCAGCACCGTGGTGCCATCGTCCACCAATTCGCCGATGACACGCCACATATCGATGCGCCCGCGCGGATCGAGACCGGTGGTCGGTTCGTCGAGCACCACCACCGGCGGCCGGCACACCAGTGCCCCGGCGAGGTCGAGCCGGCGGGACATACCGCCGGAGTAGGTGCCCGCCTGCCGCCCCGCCGCATGTTCGAGCCCGAGGGCGGCGAGCAGTTCGGCGGCGCGTTCAGCGGACTTGCGGTGGCTCATGCCGTACAGCCTCGCCACCATGCGCAGGTTCTCGAAGCCGGTCAGATTGGCATCGACCGCCGCGTACTGCCCGGACAGGCCGAGCCGGGTCCGGGCGCGGGCCGGATCCTTCAGTACGTCGACGCCCGCCACCCGCACGGTCCCCGAGCTCGGGGCCAGCAGGGTGGTGACGATCCGGACGGTGGTGGTCTTCCCGGCGCCATTGGGCCCGAGCAGGCCCATGACGGTGCCGGACGGGATTTCCAGATCCACCCCGTCCAGTACCCGTACCTTGCCGTAGTACTTGACCAGGCCGTCCACTTCTACCGCGAGGCTCATCGGCTTTCCTCCCGCTGGGTGCGTGAAACGTTGGCGGACAGGTGATCCCGCAGCACGGGTCCGATCACTGCGAGGGATTCGGGCGTGGTCATGCCCGAGTGGCGGCAGCGCACGAGTTGGTCGCGCACGACGCCGGTGATGTGCGGGTCCCAGGCCGCGGCGCAGCGGTCCGGATCGGCCCGGTTGATCTCGTCGTCGGCGGCGGTGAAGAAGAGCAGATCGCCGATGAAGACGCGGGGGTCGAAATTGTGCGCGAGCAAGGCACCATTGGCATAGCCGGTGTAGAGCCGTTCCAGATGGTCGACGGTCAGGGCCGCGAACGGTCCCGGCCGGTTGCGCAGGAATTCCGCCGCCTCCTGCAGGCTCATGCGCGGATCCACATCGGTGGTGCCGCCGAGCAGGTCGCTGCCGAATTCGCCGATGATGTCGGCGACGCTGGGCACCGCCTCCTCGAGCCACTGATCCGACAGCTGGTAGCTGTCCATGAGCGCGAGCAGCGCGACCTCCTCCCCGGCCTCCTGCAGCTGCACCGCGATCTCGTGGGCGAGCAAACCGCCCAGCGACCAGCCGAGCAGGTGGTAGGGACCGTGCGGTTGCACCGATTTCATATGCGCCACATAGTTTTTCGCGGCGTCGCCGATGGTGCTGTGATCGTTGTCGCCGCTGACGTGCGGCGCCTGCAGACCGTAGACGGGCCGGTCGGCCGGCAGGTGGGCGAGCAGTCCGGCGAAGCACCACGCCAGGCCGATGGCCGGGTGCACGCAGAACAGCGGTGGCACACCGGCTTCGGTGATCGGCCGCAGCGGCAGTACCGGTTGCAGTGCGACGGCCAGAGCGGCGCCCGCGTCACCATCGGCGTCCGCGAGGCGGCGCGCGATGGCGGCGGGGGTGGACTCACCGAACATGGCCTGCACCGGCAGGTCGACACCCGCCGCCCGCAGCTGCGAGACCACCTTGGTGGCCAGCAGCGAATTACCGCCCAGTTCGAAGAAGCCGTCGTCCACGCCGACCTGCTCGACACCGAGCACCTCGGCGAACGCGGCGCACAGCGCTGCTTCGGTCGGGGTGCCGGGCGCCCGGTAGCCCTCGCGGGCCGCGAAGACCGGTTCGGGCAGGGCATCACGGTCGAGCTTGCCGACCGGTGAGAGCGGCACCCGGTCCAGCAGCATGATCGACTGCGGGACCATGTAATTGGGTACCAGCTCCGCCACGTGCGCGGTCAGCGCGTCCACCGAGGGCGCGGTGCCGTTGCGCGGCTTCACATAGGCCACCAGCGCGGTCGCGCCGGCCTGGGTGCGGTGGCCGATGGTGGTGGCGAACTCCACCTCCGGATGCCGGGCCAGCGCCGCGTCGATCTCACCGAGCTCGATGCGGAAGCCGCGAATCTTGACCTGGTGGTCGGTGCGGCCCAGGTACTCCAGATCCTGCACGCGGCCACTGCGTTCGATCCAGCGCACCAGATCGCCGGTGCGGTACATACGCTCGCCGGGCTTGCCGAACGGGTTGGCGACAAACCGCTGTGCGGTGAGCCCGGGCCGCCGCAGGTAGCCGCGTGCCAGTGCGGTGCCGGACAATTGCAGTTCACCGGTGACCCCGGCGGGGACCGGATGCAAGCGGCCATCAAGCACGGTGGCGTGCACACCACGGATGGGTCCGCCGATGGTGATGTGGCCGTCCGGGTTCAGGGGCTGCGACATCACCGTCACGATGGTGGTTTCAGTCGGCCCGTACACGTTGTAGAGCTTGCGGCCCGGCGCCCAGCGAGTCACCAGGTCCGGCGGCAGCGCCTCACCGCCGACGAGCACGTGCCGCAGCGAGGTGACACCGGCCGGGTCGACCGTGCCCAGCGCCGAGGTGGTGATGAAGGCGTGGGTGATGCCCTCCTGCATGAACACCTGACCCAGTTCCGCACCACCGACCACGCCGGGCGGACTGATCACCAGGGTGGCCGCGCCACCGAGCGCGAACAGCAGGTCGAGCATGGCGGCGTCGAAGCTCGGTGTGGCGAAGTGCAGTACCCGGCAGCCGGGTCCGACGTCGAAGCGATTGGCGGTTTCGGCGGCGAAGTTGGACAGGCCGCCGTGCGTGACGACCACACCCTTGGGGATGCCGGTGGAGCCGGAGGTGTAGATCACGTACGCCGGATTGTCCATGCGCAGTGGGCTGGTGCGCTCGTCGTCGGTGATGGGTGCGTCCGAGGCGGCCAGCACCCGCCGCCGGAACGAAGGCGCGTCCAGCACCGTCCAATTCGCGCCGTCGGGCATGCGCTCGCGATGTGCGGCGAGGGTGATGCCCACTGCCGCGCCGGAGTCCAGCAGCATATGGCTGATGCGCTGCTCCGGGTAGTTGGGATCGACGGGTACGAACGCCGCACCGGCCTTGGCGATGGCCAGGGTGACGGCCACGGATTCGGCCGAGCGCGGAATACCCATGGCGACCAGGGTTTCCGGGCCGACGCCGTAGCTGATGAGCGTGCGGGCCAGCCGGTTGGTCCAGCGGTCGAGGGCATCGTAGGAGATCTGGGTGCCGGCCGCCCGCACGGCGATGGCCTGGCGGTTCAGGTTGGCCGCGGCCTCGAACACCTCGGGGAAGGTGATCGGCAGACCGGCTTCGGCGCCGCGCACCGGTGCCAGTGCCGACCACTCGCCGGAATCGAGCAGTTCCAGATCGCCCACGGCGGTCGCGGGATTCGCGACGGCGGCACCGAGCAGCCGGACGAACCGGTCTGCCAGTCGCTGCGCCGTGCGCTCGTCGAACAGGTCCGCCGCATAGTTCACCGAGACGGTGATGCCGTCGGGCTGACGGCCCGGCGTCCAGGATTCGGTGAGCGTGAACTGCAGATCGAATTTGGCGAGGCCCGGATCGGCGTCGTCGGCTTCGATGCGCAGTCCGGGCAGTTCCAGGACCTGGACGGGCTGGTTCTGCACCGAGAGCATGACCTGGAACATCGGGTGATGCGACTGCGTCCGTGCGGGATTGAGCACCTCGACGAGCCGTTCGAACGGCACGTCGGCGTGTGCGAAAGCTTCCAGATCGGTATCGCGGACCGCACGCAGCAGATCACCGAAGGCGGCATCGCCGTCGAGCTGGGTGCGCAGCACCAGGGTGCCGACGAACATGCCGACGAGCCGGTCGAGCGCCGGATGCCCGCGCCCGGCAATGGGTGTGCCGACGGTGATGTCGTCACCGGCGGTGAGACGGTGCAGCAGGGCGACGAGAGCGGCGTGCAGCACCATGAACATGGTGACGCCGTGTTCGGCTGCCAGGGACTGTAATTCGCGGTGGGTGAAGGCATCGAGGGTGCAGTCGACGGTGCCGCCGCGGTAGGTGGGCACCGGCGGCCGCGGCCGATCGGCGGGTACCGCGAGCAGTTCCGGACTGCCGTCGAGGGCGCGGCGCCAGTAGTCGAGCTGACGGCTGATGACCGAATCCGAATCGCTTTCGCGACCCAGCACATCCTGCTGCCACAGCGTGTAATCGGCGTACTGGATGGGCAGTTCGGGCCAGTCCGGTTCCTGCCCGCCGGCGTGTGCGCTGTAGGCGGTGGCCACATCGGCGGCGAGCGGCTGCAGTGACCAGCCGTCCATGGCGATGTGGTGTACCACCAGTACCAGGACGTGTTCGTCCGGTTCGCCCCGATCGCCACCGGTCAGGCGCAGCAGAGTGGCGCGCAGCGGCACCGTGGTGGCGAGGTCGAATCCGGCAGCGGAGATACGCCGGATCTCGCCGGGGACGTCCGCGGCCGCAACGGTGCAGACCGGCAGTGCCACTGCGGCTTCGGCCGCGTCGAGCACGTGCTGGCAGGGCTCGCCGTCGACCTCGGGGAATACGGTGCGCAGCGTTTCGTGGCGCTGTTGCACCGCATGCAGTGCGGCACGCAGCGCCGCAACATTCAGTTCGCCCCGCAGGCGCAGCGCGACCGGAATGTTGTACGCGCCCATGGCTTCACCGTGGTCGCCGGAGGCATTGAAGGTCTCCAGGAACCACAGCCGCCGTTGTGCGGCGGACAGCGGAATCTGCCGGGGACGGGTGCGGCGCCGTGGTTCGGGTCGCAGATCCGACGAGGCGGGTCCGGCATCGAGCTGTGCCGCGAGTCCGGCCACGGTGGGCGCGGCGAACACGGCGCGCACTTCGAGGCGGACACCGGTAGCGGTCGCCAGGCGGGCCACCAATTGGGTGGCGAGCAGCGAGTTTCCGCCGACCTCGAAGAAGCTGTCGTCGGCGCCCAACTGCTGCGCGCCGACCAGATCGCCCATGACCTCGGCGACCAGCAGTTCGGTATCGGTCTCCGGATCGCGGGAGATCTGCGCGACGGCGGCCTGGGGTTGCGGCAGTGCGTCGCGATCGAGCTTACCGACGGGAGTCAGCGGAATGTGGTCGAGCAGAGTGAGACTGCTCGGCACCATGTGCACGGGCAGGTGTTCGGCGCAGTGCACCCGCACCTGCTCCAGATCGAGCTCCGCAGGCCCCGCGGGGAGCACATAGGAGACGATCCGCCTGGTGCCCGCGATATCGCGGACTTCGGTGTGCGCGAAGCGGATTGCCGGGTGCGAGGTGAGCACCGCGTCGATCTCGCCGAGTTCGATGCGGAAACCGCGCACCTTGACCTGATGATCGCTGCGGCCGAGGTAGACGAGTTCGCCCGCGCCGGTCCAGCGCACCACATCACCGGTGCGGTACATGCGCGAACCCTCCGGCCCGTACGGGTCGGCGATGAATCGCGCTGAGGTGAGGTCGAATCGGTCGATATAGCCGCGCGCGGTGCCCTGGCCGCCGACATACAGCTCACCGGGCACACCGACGGGCACCGGGCACAGCCGTTCGTCGAGTACCAGTGCACGCGCGCCGCGCACCAGGGCGCCGATGGTGACCGGCACGCCGGGCTCCATGGGTCCGGCGATGGTGACGACCACCGTGGTCTCGGTGGGCCCGTAGCCGTTGAACATCAGGCGTCCGGGAGCCCAGCGCGCCACCAGTTCCGGACCGCAGGCCTCGCCGCCCACCATGACCGCCCGCAGCTGCGGCAGCTCCCATCGATCACGATCGATGGTGGCCAGTGCGGCCGGGGTCATGAAGGTGTGGCTGATCTCCTCCGCCTCCATGAGCGCAGCCAGTTCGTCACCGCCGTAGATATCGGCGGGCACGATGACCATGGTCGCGCCGGATCCGACCGCCAGCAGCAGATCGAAGATGGCGGCGTCGAAGCTCGGCGAGGAGAAGTGCATGGTGCGCGAATCCCGCTCCACGCGCATGCGATCGCGAATCTCGTCGGCGAAATTAGAGAGGCCGCCGTGCGTGACGGCCACACCCTTGGGTCGCCCGGTGGAACCGGAGGTGTAGATGACGTAGGAGAGGTCACCCGTCCAGAGCGTGGTGGTGCGATCCACGTCGGTGATCGGACTGTCGTCGAGCACCTCCAATTCGTCGATCAGCTCGGGATTGTCGAGCAGCATCCACTGGATGGGATGATCGCCGGCGGCCGCGTGCAGCCGATCGGCGTGCTCGGTCATGCTGACGCCGACCCGGCAGCCGGAGTCGGTGAGCATGTGCCGCACCCGATCCGCCGGATAGTTGGGGTCGACCGGGACGAAGGCCGCCCCGGATTTGGCGACGGCCAGTACCGACAGCACCGACTCCGCCGAACGGGTGAGTCCGAGTGCGACCCGGTCACCCGGGCCGATGCCCTGCGCAATGAGCGCCCGTGCCAGGCGATTGGAGTAGACGTCCGATTCCAGGTACGTCAGTGCCGTATCGCCGAAGCGCAGGAATTCGCGCTCGGGATTCAGGTGCGCGGTGGCGGCGAAGTAGGCCGCCAGACTGCACTGCGGTTCCGGCGCCGGTCCCCAGGCGGGGGTGAGCAGTTCGCGTTCGGCGTCGGTGCGAGCGTCGATAGAGCGAATGCGAACCCGCGGATCGGCGGTGACGGTGCCGAAGACCCGCACCAGGCGCTCGGCGAGCACCTGCACCGTCTGCTGATCGAACAGTTCTGCGGCATAGACGAATTCGTAGGACCGCTGATCGGCCCCGCCGCGGTCGCTGGGCAGCACCCGCAGTTCGAGATCGAACTTGGCGAGCGCGATATCGAGTTCCTCGGCCTGCAGGGCGAGTCCGGGCAGTTGCAGCCCCGGCAGCGGGGTGTCCTGCACGGTGAGCGCGACCTGCAGCAGCGGGCGCATGGCGCCGGCGCCACTGCCGAGTTCCTCCACCACGCGTTCGAACGGGACCTCCGCATTGGCCATGGCCGCCAGCTCGGTATCGCGGTCGGCCTGCAGCAGTTCGGCGAAGCTGCGGTCCGGGTCCACATCCGAGCGCAGGACCAGGGTATTGACGAACATACCGACGAGCTCGTCCAGACGCGTATCGGTACGTCCGGCGACCGGGGTGCCGATGACGATGTCGCGGCCACCGGTCACCACTCGCAGCAGTACCGCGAGGGTGGAGCGCAGCACCATGAACATGCTCACGCCATTGGCGCGGGCGGTGTCGGCGAGGCGGCGCTGCAAGGCTTCCGGCACCTCGAAGCGCACCACGCCGGAACGCTGGGTGGCCTCGACGGGCCGCGGCCGATCGTAGGGCAGCGGCATCTCCTCCGGCAGGTCCGCCAGCGCGGTGCGCCAGTAGGCCAGCTGGGTGGCGGCCGAGCTCTCCGGATCGTTCTCCTGGCCGAGGCATTCGCGCTGCCACAGGCTGAAGTCCGCGTACTGCACCGGAAGTGGCGACCATTTCGGCGCGACGCCGCCGTGCCGGGCGCTGTAGGCGAGCGCCAGATCCCGGGTCAGCGGGCCCAGCGACCAGCCGTCGGCGGCAATGTGGTGCAGCACGATACCGAGCAGGTGCCGTCGCTTCCCGGTGCGCAGCAAGGTGATTCGCAGCGGGATCTCGTGGGCCAGATCGAAACCGCGCCGGGCCAGCGAGCGCAGCGCGGTGCGCGCGCCCACATCGTCGGTCTCGATGGCCCCGAGCACCGGCAGGCAGCGGTCGGTGTCCAGCAGCGCCTGGTGGGCGCCGTGCTCGTCCTCCGGGAAGACGGTGCGCAGCACCTCGTGCCGCTCGACGAGGTCCGCGAGCGCCGCCTGCAGGGCCGCCACATCCGGATCGCCGTCGATTCGCAGCACGAATGCAATGTTGTAGGCACTGGATTCGGGGGAATATCGATTCAGGAACCACAGTCGCTGCTGCGGCAGCGACAGTGGAATGCGCTCCGGACGCGGGGTGTGCACAGCCAGCGCTGCCCGCTGCGTCCGGGGCGCCTCCTGCAGGCGCACAGTCACACCCGCCACGGTCGGCGCCTCGAAGATGGCGCGCACGGGGAGCTCGACCCCGAATTCGGTGTGCAGGGCCGCGGTGAGCCGGGTGGCGAGCAGCGAATTGCCGCCGATCTCGAAGAAATTGTCTTCCACGCCTTGTACTTCGGCGCCGAGCACGGTGCCGAACACCTGCGCGACCTGCTGTTCCATCTCCGATTCCGGCGCGCGCGACGGAGCGGTGGCCGCGAAATCCGGTGCGGGCAGCGCCTTGCGATCGAGCTTGCCGGACGGGGTGACGGGCATGGCGTCCAGCACAGTCAGCGCCGCGGGCACCATGTATCCGGGCAGCCGGCCCCGGGCGGTCTCGAGCACCGCGGCGATATCCAGCTCGGTCTCGGCGGTGAGATACGAGACCAGACGGCCGATACCGCGCTCGTCATTGTGGACGACGGTGAGCGCGAAGGTGATTCCCTCGTACGAGCGCAGCACATGGTCGATCTCGCGCAGTTCGATACGGAAGCCGCGAATCTTGATCTGATCGTCGGCGCGGCCCAGGAAGCGCAGCTGCCCGAGACCGTCGGAGACCACCAGATCGCCGGTGCGGTACATACGCTCACCACGACGGCCGTGCGGATTGGCCGGGAAGGCTTGCGACGTCAGGCCCTGCCGTCCGAGATAACCGCGCGCCAAGCCCGGCCCGGACAGGTAGAGCTCACCCGCGACCCCCGGCGGCACCGGGTGCAGGCGGCCGTCGAGCACGAACAATCGCATTCCGCGCACCGGCAGGCCGATGGGCACGGGCCGGCCCGCGATCATGGGTCCGGTGGCGGTGGCGGCCACCGTCGCCTCCGACGGGCCGTACATATTGTGCATGCGGCGCACGGGAAGTCGCGCGGGCCGCGACTGCGGATCGGTCCAGACCCGGACCAATTCTTCGGGGCAGGCTTCGCCGCCGACGATGACCGCTTCCAGATCGGGCAGACCCTCGGCCGGGACGGTCCCGAGCGCGGCGGGGGTGACAAACGCGTGTGTCACCCGCTCCTCGCGCAGCAGGGTGGCCAGCTCCGCGCCGCCGAAGATACCGGCAGGCGCGACCACCAGGGTGGCCCCGGAGGCGAAGCCGAGCAGCAGCTCGAGCACCGAGGCATCGAAGCTCGGCGATGAGAAGTGCAGGGTGCGTGCCGAATCGGTGACCCGGAACAGATGCATCTGCTCCCGTGCCAGCGAGGCGATACCGGCATTGGTGACCACAACGGCCTTGGGCTGACCGGTGGAGCCCGAGGTGTAGATCAGGTACGCCGGCCCGGCGGTACGCAACGGGTAGTGCCGGTCCGCATTCGTGACGGGCGTGAGCGGGTACTGCGCGCATTCGGCGGCCAACTCCTGCGAGCCGATCAGCAGCCAGTCCACATACGTCTTGCGGTGCCGCCCGCGACTTCCCGGCCAGTCCGGCATTTCGGCATGCCGGTCCGGGCTGGTGAGGCCGAGCATGGCGCCGGAATCGGCGAGCATATGCGCAATGCGATCGGCCGGATAGTCCGGATCGATGGGCACGTACGCCGCGCCGGTCTTGGCCACCGACCACACCGCGAGAATGCAGTCCAGGCTGCGCGGCAGCGCGACGGCCACCACGACCTCGGGCCCCGCGCCGTGCTCGATCAGTACCCGCGCCAGGCGATTGGAGAGCTCGTCGAGTTCGCGGTAGGTGGTGTCCTGACCGAGGTAGCGCACGGCCACCGCATCGGGCAGGCGCTCGGCGGTATCGGTGAGCAGGCGCGCGAGAGTGCTCGACGCTTCGGCCGGAGAACCGGTGATGGGCACCAGCTTGGCGGTTTCCCGGGCATCCAGCAGCGGCAGGTCACCCACCGGGATGGACGGGTCGGCGACCGCGGCGGCCAGTATCCCGCTGAACCGGCGGGCGATGGCCTCCACCGTGCTGTGATCGAAGACATCTGCGGCATAACCGAATTCGGCGGTGAGCGGCATGTCTCGAGGAGACACAGCTTCAGCCGCGACGCCCAGCGGTTCGTGCACCGTCAGCTGCAGATCGAATTTCGCGATGTCCACGTCCATGGTCTGCACGGTGGCGAGCACGCCGGGCAGCTGGATGCTCAGTTCCGGGGTGCTGTCGTAGGACAGCATGACCTGGAACAGCGGGTGCCGGGCGGCGGAACGCTCCGGATTGACCACCTCCACCAGGCGTTCGAACGGCACGTCGGCATTGGCGAAGGCATTGAGGTCGGTATCGCGGACCTCGGCGAGCATGCGATCGAATCCGGCGGCCAGGTCGACACGGGTGCGCAGCACGAGGGTATTGACGAACATACCGACGAGCTCGTCCAGCGCCGGATCGCTGCGGCCCGCGATGGGCGTGCCGATGGCGATATCGACCGTATTGCACAGGCGCGCAAGCACTGTCGCGAGTGCGGCATGCAGCACCATGAAGGTGCTGACGCCCCGCTCGGCCGCGACGGCGGCGAGCCGGCGGCGGATATCGGCGGGAATGGTGAATTCCACCCGGCCGCCGTCGGTGGACCGCTGCCGCGGGCGCGGGCGGTCCAGGGGCAGATCCAGCTGATCGGGCAGATCGGCCAGGGCCGCCCGCCAGTACGCCAGCTGCTTCGACAGCGCACTCGCCGGATCGGCTTCGTCGCCGAGCAGTTCCCGTTGCCACAGCGCGAAATCCGCGTACTGCACGGGCAATGGCGTCCATGCGGGTGCCGCGCCCTCGGCACGCGCGGCGACGGCGACCATGATGTCGCGGGTCAGCGGGGCGATGGACCAGCCGTCGCCGCTGATGTGGTGCAGCACCATCAGGAAGACGTACCGGTCGGGTCCGGTCTCGTACAGCGCCACCCGGACCGGGGCCTGGCTGCGCAGATCGAAACCGTATCCGGCGAATTCACCGGCGAGGGTGAGGACATCGGCCTCGGTGGCATCGATCGGGTCGAGGGTGAGCGGGATCTCCGCGGCCGGATGCACCACCTGGCACGGCCCTTCCGGAGTGTCCGGGAAGGTGGAGCGCAGGCTTTCGTGCCGCTCCAGCACATCGACGAGACCCGCCCGCAGCGCCGGAATGTCCAGCGGCCCGACAAGTTCCACCGCGAGCGGCATGTTGTAGGCGGCGGCATGTTCGGCGAAGCGGTTGAGGATCCACAGTCGCTGCTGTGCCAGCGACAGCGGAATGTGGTCGGGGCGCGGCCCCGCTGTCAGTTTCGGCGAGGCGGTTTCCCCCTGCAGGCTGTCGAGGCGACCGGCCAGGGCGGTGACGGTGGAGTATTCGAACAGGTCGCGAATAGTGACGGTCGCATCGAGGGCCGCATTCACCCGCGCGATCGCCCGGGCAGCGGTGAGCGAATTGCCGCCGAGGTCGAAGAAATTGTCGGTGACGCCGACATCGTCGGTGCCGAGCATCTCGGCAAAGATGCCCGTGATCTGCCGTTCGACCTCGGTGCGCGGGGCGGCGGCGGTGCGGGCGGGGCGGCGCGCGGCCACACCCGGATCGGGCAGCGCCTTGCGGTCCACCTTGCCGTTGGCGCTGAGCGGTAGTTCGTCGAGCACCATGATGACCGGCGGCACCATGTAACTGGGCAGTACGCGGCGCAGTCCGGCGGTGAGTTCGGCGGGATCGAGCAGTCCCGTACCGGGAGCGGCCACCGCATACGCGGCGAGTTCGTCACCGCCGCGGCCACGCCGGGCCACGCAGACCGCACGCGCGACCCGCTTATCGGACAGCAGGGCGGCCTCGATCTCGCCGAGTTCGATGCGCAGGCCACGGATCTTGACCTGGAAGTCGCTGCGGCCCAGGTATTCCAGTACACCGGTCCGGCCACCGCGCCAGCGCACCAGGTCACCGGTGCGGTACATGCGGGTGCCGGGGGTGAAGGGGTTGGCCACGAAACGATCCGAGGTCAGCGCGGGGCGGCCGAGGTAACCGCGAGCCAACTGCACGCCCGCCAGGTACAGCTCACCCACCACGCCGGGCGCGACCGGCTGCATGCGGGAGTCCAGCACATAGGTGCGGGTGTTCCAAACAGGTGCGCCGATGGGCACTTCCGTCGCACCGGGCGTGCAGTGCCAGGCGGTGACGTCGACGGCGGCCTCGGTGGGACCGTAGAGATTATGCAGCTGCGGGGCGCCGGGACCGGTGCCGAGTGCGGCATGGAATTCGGCGACGGTGGCGGCGGGCAGCGCCTCACCACTGCAGAAGACCCGGGCCAGGCCGGTGCAGCCGGCCACATCGGTATCGGTGAGGAAGACCGACAGCATGGACGGCACGAAATGCGCCGTGGTGACGCCCTTGCCGGCAATGATCCGGGCCAGGTATCCCGGATCACGATGCCCGTCGGGGGCGGCGATGAGCAGGCGTGCCCCGATCTGCAACGGCCAGAAGAACTCCCACACCGAGACATCGAAGGTGGCGGGGGTCTTCTGCAGCACGACGTCGGTGCTGTCGAGCGGGTAGGCGTGCTGCATCCAGCGCAACCGGTTGACGATGGCGGCGTGACTGACACCGACGCCCTTGGGCTTACCGGTGGAGCCGGAGGTGAACAGCAGATAGGCCAGGTGGTCGGCGCGCAGCGGGGCGATGCGGTCGGCATCGGTGATCGGGCGGCCGCCGCGAGCGGACAGATCGGCGGTATCGATATCGAATCTGGTTGCCAGCGCGGGCAATTCGAGCTTGTCGCGGGAGGCGGTCAGCACACACACCGGATGCGCCTGCTCGAGGATCTGCTCGATGCGGTCGATCGGGTGATCGGGATCCAGGGGGAGATAGGCCGCACCCGCCTTGACCACGGCGTACATGCCGATGAGCAGGTCGAGGTGACGGCGGATGGCCAGGCCGACCACCTTGTCCGGTCCGGCGCCGCGGGCGATCAGTTCGCGGGCAAGGCGATTGGCGCGCTCGTCGAAGGCGGCGTAGGTGAGGGTTTCACCCTCGAAATCCAGGGCCACCCGGCTCGGGCACATGGCGGCCCGGTCGGCGAAGAGCCCGGCCAGGGTGCCCTCCTGACGGGCGACCTGGGTCGAATTCCATTCGTGCAGTACACGTTCGCGCTCGAGGTCGGTGAGGGCGGGCATATCGCCGACGGCGGTCTGCGGGTCGGCGCGCAGGAAGCGCTCCAGGAAATCGAGGAAACGACCGTGGTGCATGGCCAATTCGGCATCGCCGTACAGGCGCGGGTTGGCCTCGAAGTCGATGTGGATGCGGTTGCCGCCACCGTTGTAGAGATTGATGGAGAGGTCTTCGACGGGGCCGGTGGAGACCACATTGAGCGAGCCGACGAGGCTGCCGAACTTCAATTCGCTGTGGAACAGCATGAGATTGACCATGGGCCCGAAGAACCCGCGGGCATCGCGGGAGTAGCCGCAATCGCGGCGGATATCGTCGCTGCGGTAGCGCTGATGGCGCAGCGCACCGGTGATCTGCAGCTCGACGGCGCGCACGGTGTCCGCGACGGTGACCGAACCTTCGAAGCGCACCCGGATGGGCACCACATTCGACACCACGCCCGCCGAACGGCGCAGCGCCACCGTGGTACGCGCCGAGACCGGAAGGCTCAGCACCACATCCTGATTACCGGAGACCGACCGCACGTAGCAGGCCAGGGCAGCCACGAAGAGCGCGGAAGTATTGGAGCCGAAGGTGGTTGCCGCATCCTGCACGGCGGATTCGACCTGCTCGCTGAGGACGGCGGTGGCGCACCGGCGGCCCGCATCGGAACCGCCGCCGCCAACACTGCTGGCGGACAAGGTGATCGGCTCGCTGACGCCCTCGAGCTGTTCGCGCCAGTAGTCGCCGTCATTGCGGAAGCGGCTGGTATCGCGGTAGCGGTTCTCGTCGCCGTAGATGGTGGCGAGCGGCGTAGCGCGGGAAACCACCGGCTCCGAATGACTTTCGAGCGCCGAATAGATCTCGGCGGTGCGGGTGGTCGCGTTCATGGCGCCGTAGCCGTCGATGACGATGTGGTGGCCGCGCGTGTACCAGATGTAGTGCGAATCCCCGGTCCGCAGCACCACATTGATGGTCAGCGGATCGTGTTCGATATCGATGGCGGAGCTGGCGTGGTCGTTCATCCACGCCAGGGCCGCGGCGCGCGGATCCGGCTCCTCGCGCAGGTCGATCCGCGCCCAGCCCGGCCGCCAGGTGGGGTCGACCACCTGGTGCGGGACCCCGTCGAGCTCCAGCAGCCGCACATGGCCGACCTCGGTCTCCGCGCCGAACCGCTCGATGGCGTACAGCAGCCGGCCGACATCCAGATCGCCGTGGATCTCCACGTATTGGGCGATGGTGAGCGGAATGTCGGGCCGGATGCGTTGCGCGTACCAGAGGGCCGATTGCGCGGGAGACAGCGCGAAAGGTTGAACCGAGAATTCACCCGAAGAACATTGGTCGACACGATCGGTGGCCAATGAACTCATCAAACACTCCTTCTGCCGCTGTAAGACGCAACTCCCCGAACCCCGGCGGGCCGTCCTACCGGGTTTCGCGCACGCGCGAGCAGCCGTAGGACGTGATCCACGCCCTATGATTCGGAGCCTCCCGCCCAGTGGACGGGTGTTGATCTCGAGTTGCTCGGCAACCAACAGCGTTGGCGGAGCATATTTTTAGACAGTTACCTTAAAGCAAACCTCATGATTGTGGCTTAACTCGCAAAAGTAACCGCTGGGAATCTGGGCATATCGGTCGGACGACAGGCCCCAGCTAAATATTGGCGAATATGTATCGCCGAAGCGGGACGGCCCTCGTCGCACGTGCCCGCTGTCTCCTATACCGGCTGCGTACTGCCGGTTCCCTCCGCATCGACCGGCGTCGCAGGGGTACGCGTCCGCCGTCGAATCACTGCCGCCGCAGCGACAGCCGCGGCCAGGATACACAAGATGTACTCCGGCGCGGGACCTAAACGGGTGGCGAGTGTCGTGTCCGAACGCAGCGGCAGTGTCGCCACCAGCGCGGCCGGAACGAACTGCGGGGTCTGCTGCTGGATGGTGCCATCGGCGCTGATCATGGCGCTGACACCGGTGGTCACCGAAACCACCACGGCGCGACCGTGCTCCACCGCGCGAATGCGCGACATGGCCAGCTGCTGATAGGTCATCTCGCTGTGGCCGAAGGTCGCGTTGTTGGAGGGCACGGTCAGAATCTGCGCGCCCGCCCGCACGGCTTCCTCGAAGGCGCGATCGAACGCGACCTCGTAACAGGTGGCCACGCCGATCGCGACGGGTGCGCCGCCGCTCGCGGGCACCATGTGCACCACGCCGTCGCCCTTGCCCGGGACGAAATAGCCCGCCCGGTCGGCGTATTCGGAGAAGTGCCGGAAGAAGCCGCGATACGGGAGGTACTCACCGAACGGCTGGATGATCTTCTTGTCGTGTCGCTCGCCCGGACCGGCGGCATCCCACACGATGACCGAATTGGTGGTGGTGCGATCGTCATTGACGAGCACCGCGCCGACCAGGATGGGCGCCTTGATATCTCGCACGGTCTGTGTGATGAGGTCGTAGGCGTCGTCATTGCGGAGTGGATCGATATCCGACGAATTCTCCGGCCAGATCACCACATCCGGCTGCGTGGCCTGCCCGGCCGCGACGGCCTTGGCGAGTTCCTCGGTGCGCTTGATGTGATAGTCGAGAACCGCGCGGCGCTGGGCATTGAAGTCCAGTCCCAGCCGCGGCACGCTGCCCTGGATCGCGGCGACCGTGATCGGCCGGTTGCCGTCCTCCGGGCCGGGCAGCGCGGTCCGGAGGATCACTCCGGTGAGAGGAATTGTAGCGACAAGCATTGCCGCAGCAACAATCCGGTTCCACGATGTGAGACGTTGCGCGCCCCATCTGGGACGATTCGGTCGCGCCGCGTAGGCCGCGCGCGCGGACGGCAGCAACCACACCGCGAGCGCCGCCACGCCACCACCGGTGAGCGCCACCAGGAAACTCACCAGCGGCGCACCGCCGACCATGGCAAACGGCAGATACCACCCATCGGCCTGCCCGAAAGCCAGCCTCCCCCAAGGAAACCCGCCGAACGGAAAACTCGACCGCCCCCATTCGGTCAACGACCACCCCAGCCCTATCCACACCGGCCATCCCGGCAGCCGCCCGACAAGCCGGACGAACACCCCGAACAACCCGACATACACCGACAGCGCCGCAGACAACGCAATCCACGGCACCGGCCCCACATAAATCCCGGTCCACGGCAGCAAGGGCAAAAAGAACGCCAGCCCCGCCAGCATCCCGTACCCGAAACCCCCACGCAGCCGCCCACTCCCACGCACCGTGAGCACCAGCACCGCAATCCCCACCGGCGCCAAAAACCACAGCGTCCGAGGCGGAAAACTAGCGAACAGCAACAGCCCCGCGACAACAGCACTGATCATCCGCACCAGCACCGGATAACCGCTCAGCACCGCGACCACGCGATCCACCGATCCGATGCCGGTCCGATCGACGGTCACTACTGCCGACTCACCCACAACCCCAGCACCTTCCGACGACATACTCCGCGCGCTCGATTCTTCCTGCTCCGCGGTGATCGCGCTGGCCGGGCCGTCATTCGCTGCGTTCGTGGCAACCTGGTCAGCGGGTTGAGCGCCCGGAAGCGCTGCGGAAGAGTCTTTTTCGGCGCCGGGTTCAGAGGGCATGGATGGTGGTCCCGCGGTGCACGGTGGTCAGGCAGCGGGGCAGGGGTGTGCCGGGGGTGAGGGGTGGGAGGCCGGGGACTCTGGAGCGGGGGTCGGTGGACCAGCGCTGGACTTTGTCGGAGGCGGCGGCCACGACGAGGTCGGTGGCTTCCCAGACGGCGTAGGTGGCGGGGGCGCCGGGGACCAGGGTTCCGGCGACGCCGTCGCGGACGCCGCCGGCGCGCCAGGCGCCGCGGGTGGCGGCGGCGAAGGCCGCGCGGGGGGAGATCTGGTGGCCGGGGGTGCGGTGATTTGCGGCGGCGCGCAAGGCTTCCCACGGATTCAAGATCGTGACGGGGGCGTCGGAACCGATGGCGAGGGAGATGCCCGCGGCGGCCATGGCGGAGAAGGGGTTCAGGGTGGCGGCGCGGTCCGCGCCGAGGCGGGTCGCGTACATGCCGTCCGCGCCGCCCCAGGTGGCATCGAAAGCCGGTTGGACACTGGCGATTACGCCCCAGGCGGCAAGCTGGGCGATTTGGCCGGCGTCGATCATTTCGGCGTGTTCGATGCGGTGGCCGCGCGAGGCGAAGGCCGGGCCGCCGACCTGGGCGACAACACGTTCGAAGCCGGTCACCACGGCATCCATGGCAGCGTCGCCGATGACGTGGAATCCGGCTTGGATACCGGCTTCGGTGCAGGCCAGTACATGTGCGGCAATGGCATCGGCATCGAGGTAGGCGGTGCCGGTGCTGTCGCGGTCGGCGTAGGTGTCGCGCAGCCAGGCGGTGTGCGAGCCGATCGAACCGTCGACGAACAGGTCGCCGCCGAGGGCGTGCACGCCGAGTTCCTTGATCAGACTGCGGGCTTCATCGGCGGTGCGCACGGCTTGACCCCAGTACGCGCGGACCTCCATGCCGTGCGAGAACTCCAGCAGCTCACGCACATCGGTTTCGCCCGAGATATCGGGTCCGGCACATTCGTGCACGGCGGCAATGCCGTTGGCGGCGGCGGCATCGAGGGCGGCGCGGCGCGCCCGGTCACGCTGGGCGGGCTGCAGTGCGCTGAGTGCGGCGGCACGCACCCGGTGATGCGCCTCGCTGCGTAGCGGCTCGCCGCGAGTGAAGCCGGTGGCCTCGGTGATCGCCTCGACCGCATTCAGCAGCGGAGTCGAGACGACGGCCGAATGCGCGTCCACGCGAACGAGATACACGATGCGGCCGGGTGCGGCGGCATCGATTTCGGCGAGGTCGGGCGCGCGCCCCTCGGCCCAGTTGGTCTCGTCCCAGCCGTCGCCCAGCACCGGTCCTTCCGGATGCGCGGCCGCGTATGCGGCCAGCAGCTCCAGACATTCCGCGAGTGAACCGGCCTGGTAGAGATCGAGTCCCGTGAGCTTCAACCCCAGTGCCGTCACGTGCACGTGCGGATCCACGAAGGCCGGTGCGACAAACGCCCCGTCGAGGTCGATGACCTCCGCATCCGGATGCAATGCGCGCCCGGTGCGATCCGCGCCGACCCACACCACGGTGCCGTCGGTGACCGCCATGGCCGTAGCGTCGGGATTACTCGAACTGTAGATGCGACCGCCGACAAGCAACTGGGTACTCACGGATTTCAAGTCTGCCCCACGCCCTCGTGTGGACCGCAACCGCACTCCACACACCGGACCTAGCTCACACTCCGGGCACTACCGCGGTTGCTGCACCTGCTTGGACAGGGCATTGACGGCACTGACGATCTCGGCCGGGTGGCTGAAGGGCAGCTTGTGATCGCCTTGGATCCACTGCACGGTGATGTCCGGATCGGCGGCCTGCAGTACCTCGACGCCCTCACGCCAGGTGCGGTTCACCCGTTCCGCCTTGGCGTCGTGCCCACTGGCGGTATCGGTCGCCAGCAGCATGGACACGGGGCAGTCGAGCGTGCGGTAGGTATCGAGCAGATTGTGCTGGCGGCGCTCGTCGACCTCGAGGGTGAGATCGGCGAAGGCATTCCCCGGCATGGCGTAGCGATAGGGAGTCAGTCGCACCAGCAGCATGGCGATCTTGGTGCCGAGACTGGTCACCGAGGCCCGCATGGCTTTCGCATCGGTGACCAGCGGCTGCTGGATCGGCACCGCGCCGTCGACGAGCACCAGTCCGGCCACGGTTCCCGGATGCGCGGCGGCGTAGGCGAGCGCGAGATCGGCGCCCAGCGACCAGCCGATCAGAATCGGCCGGTCCACCTGCGCCTCGGCCAGCACGGCCTCGACATCGGACAGGAAGCCTTCGACCTTGTATGTGCTTGCGGTGGAAGCTTTTCCATGACCGCGTAGATCGAAGGTGATGCTCTCATAGCCGGGCAGCTCGGCAATGACGGCTTTCCACGCGACCTGGGTCGCGCCGGCGCCATTGATGAATACCAGCTGCGGGCCGGATCCCGAGCGCGTCACCGGCAGGGTGACATCGCCATTGGACACGGTCGTATCGCTCGACATGGAGTTATCTGTCCTTCGAGGTATTTCCGGATATGTGGTCAGCGAGGATCGATGATCCGGTGGGCAGTGCCCTGACCATCGTCGTAGTACTCGGAGACGACAGTAGCGTCGATGACTTCACCATCCGGGTCGATGACCACATTGCGGTATCCGTTCGGACCGACCGCCATGGCCACCCGATTGAGCCGGCGCGCAGCGAAAGCCGCGACGACCGGGCGCAATACGAAGCGGGTGAACGGCACCAGGGCCACCAGACCGATCAGCGAGGTGAGCAGACCGGGCACGAACATCAGTACAGCGCCGACCGTGACCAGCGCGCCGTCGGCGACAGCGGTAGAAGGCTCGATCTCACCGCGTGAGGCTTTGCGGAAGTTCTCGAAGACACGGCGCCCCTGCGAGCGAACCAGGATCAGCCCCATGGCCGAACCCGCGATGAGCAGGAGAATCGTGGGAAAAACGCCGATCAGGTGGCCGAAAAGCACCAGGGTGGCGATCTCGGCAATGAAGTACGCGGCAAACAGTAGTGCGGGCATGTGGCGATCCTTTCGGCGATCTACCCCTAGTAACGCCCGACCCCTCGATTTTTCTCCCGGCTGCGGCGTCGGTCACAGCGTAAGGGTGCGCAGCGCATCCAGCAGTGCCTCGTGTCGTGCGGCGCCGAGCGGCGCGAGGAAGCGTGATTCCGCCGCCGCGCGCAGCCGCTCGGCGGCGATGAGCCGTTCGTCACCGGTGGCGGTGAGTTCGATGATGTTCTTACGCCGGTCATCCACACTGCGACGGCGCGTGACCAGGCCTTTGTCCTCCAAGCCATCGACAAAGCTGGTCATGGTGGTGCGGTCGATGCCGAGCCGCTGGGCTGCATCCAACTGGGACAGCGGCGTATCGGTCGCATTCAGGAGAACCAGGACAGCCAGTTCACGACCGTCGATCCCCAAGGGCTGCAATGCCTTCCCGATCTCCTCGGCCAGCCCGGCATACGCGCGCTTGAGGAGGTAGCCCAGGCGGGGGGTGAGGACGTCGTCGTCCGATGTCGGGTCGGCCATGCCGATAACCCTACCGTCCAACTGATAGTCAGCATCACTGACGATCAGCTAGCCTGAACTTATGGCACAAATCAGATTCGGCGTGAAAACCACGCCCATGCGCGTCGACTACAACGACATCCGCCGAGTATGGGAAGAGATCGACGATCTCCCCGACATCGAGGACGCCTGGCTGTGGGACCACCTCATGCCGATCAACGGTCCCGCCGACGGCCCGGTGCTCGAGGGCTGGACCCTGCTCGCCGCACTGGCCGCCCGAACGCAGCGACTGCAACTCGGGCTCCTGGTGACCAGCAATAGAATTCGCGAACCCGCCGTCCTCGGCAAGATCGCGGGCACAGTCGACGCCATCGCCGGCGGCCGCCTCATCATGGGCCTCGGCGTAGGCGGCACCCGCCAGCCCCCGAACACCGGCGGCATCCCCGGCCCCAACCCCGCCGAAGCCGAATACACCGCCTACGGCCTCCCCCTCCTCTCCCCCGCCGAAGGCCTGGAACGACTGGCCGAAACGATCACCATCCTCGAAAAGATGTGGACCGAAACCGAATTCGACTTCCACGGCAAGCACTACACCCTGGTCGGCAACCGCAGCGAACCCAAACCGTCCCGCCGCCCACCCCTCTTGATCGGCGGCTGGGGCAATCGCACCCTGCGCCTGATCGCCGAGCACGCGGACCTCTGGAACATCCCCGGCCCACCCCACAACGGCCTCGACTTCATCACCGACCGCAGCCGCATGCTCGACCGCCACTGTGCAGAGATCGGCCGGAACCCGGCGGAAATCACCCGCTCGGTGCAACTGATCGTCGACTACGACAATCCGGCCGCCGCCCGCCGAACCGTCCTCGACCTGACCACCGCCGGAATCACCCACATCGTCCTGAGCCTGCGCGCCCCCTACCCACCCGCGGTAGGCGCCTGGCTCACCGAGCAGATCATCACCCCCGCACGCGAGCAGCTGTCGGCCCGAACCGAGAACTAACGCTCATTACCCCCTGCGGGCACCCGGGCCGACGCAGCACGCGCCCCCGCCGCCGCAATCGAAGTGGCCGACACCCACGGTAGAACGCCGATCGACCGCGCGTCAGGCGCTGCCTGGCCTGACCAGGCCGGTTTCGTAGGCGAGGACGACGGCTTGGACTCGGTCGCGGAGACCGAGTTTGGTGAGGACGCGGCCTACGTGGGTTTTGACGGTGGCTTCGGAGAGGAAAAGAGTGGCGGCGATTTCGGCATTGGAGCGGCCGACCGCGATGTGTTCGAGGACTTCGCGTTCGCGGGCGGTGAGGGCGTCCAGGATGGCCGGATCGCGGCCGGCGGCCGGGTCATCGGCGATGAGGCGGTCCAGTAGTCGCTTGGTGACCTTCGGGGAGACGACGGCGTCTCCGGCGGCGACGCTGCGGATCGCCGAGATGAGGTCTTCGGGCGGGGTGTCCTTGAGCAGAAACCCGCTGGCGCCGGCACGCAGTGCGCCCAGCGCGTGTTCGTCGAGGTCGAAGGTGGTCATGACGAGTACCCGGCTGCCGCAACCGGATTCGATAATGCGGGCGGTCGCGGTGACGCCGTCGGTGACCGGCATGCGCACATCCATGAGCACGACGTCGGGGCGCAGTTCCGCGGTGCGGGAGATGGCGGTCGCGCCATTGTCGGCCTCCCCCACCACCTCGATGTCGGGGTGGGCGCCGAGCACCATCTTCAGCCCCGCGCGCATGAGTTCCTGATCGTCGACTACAAGTACGGTGATCGGCACGGCAACCAATCTATCGGTCGGACTATCTCACTCACCGGCGGTGCGGTCGAGCGGGATGCTGGCGTGCACAGCCCAGCCGCCGGTGGAGTTCTTGCCCGTACTCAGGGTGCCGCCGAGCACGGCGATGCGTTCGCGCATACCGACCAGGCCGAGTCCGCTACCCGGGATGCGAGCCTCGGGGCCGGAGGGTCCGTTGACCCAGGCCCCCGAACCATTGCGGGGCACTCCCGGTCCACAGGGCGAGGAGTCGGAAACAGGCGCGGCAGGCGTCCCGCCGAAGTCGACGATGCCGATCACCACATCGGTGTCCCCGCGAGCGACCCGGACCTCGGCACGCGGAGCGGGACCGGCGTGCCGGAGGGTGTTGGTGAGCGATTCCTGGACGATCCGGTGGATGCCCAGGCTGACTTCCGGACTCACGGTATCGAGTTCCCCGCACAGTTCCAGGGCTACATCGAGCCCGGTATCACGCATCATCTGCACCATTTTCGCAATGCCCGCGGTGCCGTGCTGCGGAAGTTCTTCCGGCGCATGCTCGATGCGCAGCAGCTCGACGGTGCGGCGCAGCTCGCGCAGCGCATCGCGCCCGGTCCCGGCAATGATCGTCAGCGCCTTCTCCGCGGTCTCCGGATTGTGCCGCAAGGCATAACGCGCCCCATCCGCCTGCACGATGATGACGCTCACCGCATGCGCCACCACATCGTGCAACTCACGGGCGATGCGAGTGCGTTCGGCGGCAACAGCATCGTGGGAACGGCGTTCCCGGTCGTAGTCCGCGACAGCCAGCCGGGCCGCGACCTCATTGTCGTAAGCGTGCCGCGCGCCGACGAATTCGGCGAAAGTCCAGCACAGGGCGTAATACAGCGCGGTGAACGGAATGTCCGTCCCCCCGGGCTTCCCGATCATCGCGTAGGACAGCAGGCTGTCGAGCAGCAGCGCGCCCAGATACCAAAGCCCTTCGCGGCGCGCCACATACGCGACCAGCGTGTAGAGCATGATGCCCAGCCCGAGCAGCGCCGGATGCACCGACGTGTCATCCCCCGCACCGTGCACCAGGCTCGTGCTCATCGACACCAGCACCAGCGCGATAGCCGCACCCCGCGGATACGTCCGCCTGAAGATGATCGGCAGCACCAGCGCCACACCCAGCACCAGATACGTGATCTTGTGCCGGCTCTCGCTCACCGCCAGCACATCGATGGTCAGCAGCCCCAGCGCCAGTATGGAATCGGCGATGAGCGGCTTCCCCCGCAGCCACAAACTGAACCGGCGCACACCACCACCCTAGAGGCCCGCACTTCCCGGGAAACCGGCACCAGGAGCGCGCCGCGTACCAAGTCGTCCACCGCGCAGGAAATTGCAACAGATTCTGTGCGCGTCAGCGGAAGGAGTGCGCGGGGCACGGCCTGTGGGCGGTTTGCCCGGGAGTGTCGGGTCTGATTGGGTCGCGGGATGGGTGTGGGTGACTGGGCGGTATTGCTGAGTGCGGCTACGGCGGCGGGGTGGGTTGATGCTGTGGTGGGTGGGGGCGGGTTGATTGTGTTGCCGACGTTGTTTGTGGTGTTGCCTGGGTTGGCGCCGCAGACTGCGCTGGGGACCAATAAGGTTGCGGCGTTTTCGGGGACCAGTGCGGCGATGATCACCTTCGCGCGGAAGGTGCCTGTCCAGTGGAAACTGCTGTTGCCGGGGGCGGTGCTGGCCGCGATCGCGGCGGCGTGCGGGTCGGCGGCGGTGGCGCTCATCGATCGTCAGTACTTCGTGCCGCTGGTGATGGTGGTGCTGGTCGGGGTGGCGATCTTCGTGACGCTGCGGCCCGCGGTAGGCCTGACCATGGCGACACATCCGCCGACCCGGCGCAAGACCCTGCTGGTGGTGGGTCTGGCCGCCGGGTTGATCGGGCTCTACGACGGTGTGCTCGGTCCCGGGACCGGGACCTTCCTGATCATCACCTTCGCCACGCTGCTCGGCACCGAATTCGTGCGCGCCGCCGCCATGGCGAAGGTCATCAACTGCGGTTCGAATCTGGGTTCGCTGATCTTCCTGGCCTCGACCGGTCATGTGCTGTGGGCGCTGGGCCTGTCCATGGCGGTCGCGAATGTGGCCGGGTCAATTGTCGGTTCACGCATGGCGCTGGCCCGGGGCGCGGGTTTCGTGCGCATCGTGCTGCTGGTTGTGGTGGTGGCCATGGTGATTCGACTGGGCTGGCAGCAATTCGGTTAGACGTAAGCGTCTTCCGACTTGCGTAGCTCGTGTTCCTCGGCGCGATAGGGCTCGGTGCGCCGCAGTACGGCCGAGCCGAGATGCCGCACCGGAACATCATTGCGCGGCAGCGCGTATGTCTCACGAGCGGCGGTCACCGGCTCGCGAGGTGCGGCGACCAGACGGCCCGCGGCCGCATCCCGGTCCCCGGACGTCTCGGCGTTCCCGGCACGCAGTTCACGACTGCCGTCCCCGTCCGCGGGCTCAGTGAGCCACGGCGCCAGCACCTTCGAGGTGGTCTCCTGGATTTTGCGTTGCAGCTGTTCGGGATCATCGATGGCCCCGGTCTGGAACAGCACGGTGAGCGCGCCCGAGACCGCGCCGACCACGGCACCGACCAGTGCCGCCGAACCCACTTCGTCGAGCTCCTCCGGGAAAGCTGCCCGCAAATGTTTGGCGATCTCCTGTTGCGCGGCCAACTGCGCATGGGCGGCACGCCCGCTCACCGCCGGCACGGTGCGCGAAACCTGTGCGCGCAGTACGGCGATCCGGGCGGGCAGGGTATCGCCGAGGTGAGCACCGGGATTGTCGCCGGCCGCACGCAGCGCGCGCAACAGCACCTCGACCGGTCGTTCCCCCGGGCTGCGGGTGGCGATGGCTTGCGCCGCCGACTGCACCCGTTCGTCCGGTTCGGGGAACAGCAGCTCCTCTTTACTGGCGAAGTAATTGAAGAAGGTCCGGGTCCCGACTTCGGCCGCTGCGGCGATATCGGCGACGGTGGTCGCGTCATAGCCTCTGGCCTCGAATAGTTCGACGGCGGCCTCGAAAAGGGCGCGGCGGGTGCGTTCTCGTTTGCGGTCGCGAAGCGCTGATGGCGGCACGCGGGCAGACGCTACGGCATTCGGGCGCGAAAACGCCGCATGTACTGGGCTTGTCGGGTGCGTTTCCTGGTGTGCTTCTTCGCACTTCGTGCATCGTTGCAGCGTGTGCATGTTTGCACGGTGCGAATTCCATGGGGAGGCAGCGTGTTGTTGATCGACACCTACGGCACCCTCTAGCGTGGTCGGGGTGAGCATCGCAACCAAGGTCGTGGACGAGCAGTTCCGCGCACTCCCCCTGGCAGCGCTTGCCGAGGCCGCTCTGTCGGCGGCGCGCGCGGCCGGGGCCGACTATGCCGATCTGCGGGTGCATCGACTTGTGCAGCAGTCCATCCGATTGCGTGACGGCCGGGTCGAATCGGTGCGCGACAGCACCGATCTCGGCTTCGCGGTGCGGGTGATCGTCGACGGCACCTGGGGTTTCGCCTCGCATGCCGACCTCACTCCGGAGGCGGCCGTTGAGGTCGCCCGGCGCGCCGTGACGGTTGCCAGCACATTGCGGGCCCTGAACCGCGAGCGTGTCGAGCTGGCCGACGAGCCCCGCTACGTCGACGCCGAATACGTGTCCGCCTACGACGTCGACCCCTTCGCGGTCCCGACACAGGACAAAGTGGCACTGCTGCTGGACTATTCGGAACGGCTCAAAGCCGCCGACGGCGTGGATCACGTGACGGCAACCGTGCTGCAGGTCAAGGAGCAGACCTTCTACGCCGACACACTCGGCTCACGCATCACCCAGCAGCGGGTGCGACTGCATCCGCAATTGGAAGCCATCACCGTCGATCCATCAGCGGGCGTGTTCGAAACCATGCGCACCCTCGCCGCCCCGGCCGGGCGCGGCTGGGAGTACGTCACCGGCGCCGACGGAACCTGGGACTGGCACAGCGAACTCGCGCAGATCCCGGAGTGGCTGGCCGAGAAGGTGAAGGCCCCCACCGTCACCGCCGGCGCCACCGATCTGGTCATCGACCCGACCAATCTGTGGCTGACCATCCACGAATCCATCGGCCACGCCACCGAGTACGACCGCGCCATCGGCTACGAATCCGCCTACGCCGGAACCTCCTTCGCCACCCCCGACCAGCTGGGCACCCTGCGCTACGGCACCCCGATCATGCATGTGACCGGCGACCGCACCCAGGAGCACGGCCTGGCCAGCATCGGCTGGGACGACGAGGGCGTGGCCGGGCAACGCTGGGATCTGGTACGCGACGGCACTCTGGTCGGATATCAACTGGATCGGGTGTTCGCACCGCGACTCGGCCTGGAGCGTTCCAACGGCTGCTCCTACGCCGACTCCGCACACCATGTGCCGATCCAGCGCATGGCCAATGTGTCACTGCAACCCGATCCCGAGCGCGATACCTCGACCACCGAGCTCATCTCCCGGGTGCAGGACGGCATCTACATCGTCGGCGACAAGTCCTGGTCGATCGATATGCAGCGCTACAACTTCCAGTTCACCGGCCAGCGCTTCTTCCGCATCCGCAATGGCGAGCTCGCCGGGCAGCTGCGGGATGTCGCATACCAGGCCACCACCACCGACTTCTGGGGATCCATGGAGGCCGTCGGCGGCCCGTCCACCTGGCAGCTCGGCGGCGCGTTCAATTGCGGTAAGGCGCAGCCCGGCCAGGTGGCGGCGGTCTCGCACGGCTGCCCATCAGTCCTGGTGCGCGGCATCAATATTCTCAATACCCGCGCCGAAGCCGGGCAGTGAGGAAAGGACCGACACGATGAGCGTGCTCCCCGCCCCCGAAGTAGTCGAACGCGCGCTGCGATCCTCGCACGCCGACGAAGCCGTGGTCATAGTCACCGACGCGCACGAGGCGTCGCTGCGCTGGGCCGGAAATTCCATGACCACCAACGGTTCCTCGATCGCGCGGGACTGGGCGGTGGTGTCGGTGCTGCGCGACGGCTCCGGCGCGGCCCGCGTCGGCAGTGTCAGTTCCACGAGTGTGGACCCGGGCGATATCGAGGCCGTGGTGCGCGCCAGTGAAGAGGCCGCCCGCACCGCCGAACCGGCGCGCGATGCCATGCCGCTGCTCGATCCGCAGACCGTCGACACCGCGACGCTGGACTCGGCGCTGGAGTGGGACGGCCCGCCCGGCGCCACCGATATCTCCGTATTCGCCGAGCTGGCACGCGATCTCGCGCCCGGCTTCGACGGCGCCGATCAGCTCTACGGTTTCGCCCATCACCAGGTGCACTCCACCTGGCTGGGCACCTCGACCGGTATTCGGCGGCGCTGGGTGCAGCCGACCGGATCGGCGGAGATCAATGGCAAGCGCGGATCGGGCGACGAGTTGGCCAGCGCCTGGGTCGGCACCGGCACCGGCGACTTCCAGAATGTGGATGTGCCAGGGCTACTCGCCGAACTGTCGCGCCGGCTCGATTGGAGCAAGCGCCGGGTGGATCTGCCCGCCGGTCGCTACGAGACGCTGCTGCCGCCTTCCGCCGTCGCCGATCTCATGATCTATCTGGCCTGGACCATGGAGGGCCGCGGCGCGCACGAGGGCCATACGGCGCTCTCCCGCGCGGGCGGTACGCGAATCGGTGAGCGGCTCAGCGATATTCCACTGACCCTCTACTCCGATCCGAGCGCGGCCGGGCTGGAGTACCGCCCGTTCGTGGCCACTCCCGCGTCCTCGGAGTCGCTGTCGGTCTTCGACAACGGCCTGAGCGCACAGCGTGCCGACTGGGTGCGCGACGGTGTGATCGAATCGCTGGTCTACCCGCGCGCCACCGCCGCCGAATTCGATGCTCCCGTCACGCTTCCCGGTGAGAACCTGCTCATGACCGGTGGTAGCGACGCGTCGCTCGCGGAGATGATCGCGAACACCGAACGCGGACTACTGCTCACCTGCCTCTGGTACATCCGCGAGGTGGATCCGGCGACCCTGCTGCTGACCGGTCTCACCCGGGACGGCGTCTACCTGGTCGAGAACGGTGAGGTCACCGCGGCGGTCAATAACTTCCGCTTCAACGAATCACCGCTGGATCTGCTGCGCCGGGTGAGCGAGGCGGGCCGCACCGAGATCACTCTCCCCCGCGAATGGAAGGACTGGTTCACCCGCACGGCCATGCCCGCCCTGCGCATCCCGGACTTCCACATGTCCTCGGTCAGCCGGGCGACGTAGCACCGACGGGAGTCTGCGATTCCGCTTCCACGCGGCGCACTTCCGCGACGTACCGGGCGACGGCGTCGCGATTACGTTCCAGGATGTGGATGCGCTCGGTCATGCGGTCGCGCTCGAGTTCGAGGGTGGCCAGCATTTCGGGAGTGGCGTCGAAGGAGTGGATGGCCCGGGGCGTGAGCAGGCACGGCAGGATCTGCTTGATGATCCGCGTGGGCAGCCCGGCTGCCAGCATGCCGCGGATCTGCAAAACCCTGTCGACCAGTGCGTCGTCATAGTCGCGGTAGCCGTTGGCCTCCCGGTCGGAGAAGATCAGACCCTGCTCCTCGTAGTACCGCAGCAGGCGGCGCGAGGTTTCCGTGCGCTGTGACAGCTCGCCGATTCGCATGTAACCCACATCTCACTCATCCGGCCCTTGACCCTCACATCAGTGTAAGGGTTTCAGTATTCCTTTGTGACACACACGAAGTCGTCTACGAAGGAAGACTGTGTGCTCGGCGAGATGACCTCGCCGAGCGCACGTCGTCAGACCTTCCGGACCGCGGCGAGTTGTGCTTCGATGATTTTCACCGCTGCGCCGACGCCGTCCTCCTCGGCGATAAGGGCTGCCAATCGAGTCGCGTTGCCGCGGAGGGTGGTATCGGTGATCGCGATGCGGATCGCCGCGGCGAGATTGTCCACGGACAGTTTCGGATGCGGGATGGTCGCGGCGCTGACACCGAGCGCGGCCAGGCGCTCGGCCCAGAACGGCTGGTCCGAATAGACCGGTACGGCGATCGCGGGCACCCCGGCGCGGATCCCCGCGGCGGTTGTGCCTGCGCCACAATGATGTACGACCGCGGACATGTGCGGGAACAGCCACTCGTGCGGGACCTCGCCGATGGTCATCAAGTCGTCGCCGCTCACATCCAGCTGCAACCAGCCCGCCTGCACGATCCCGCGCACACCCGCCTGCCGGAGCGCCTCGCCCACGATCTTCGATACCCGCGCACTGTGTTCGGCGCTGCCGACCATGCTGCCGAACCCGACGAATACCGGCGGCGCTCCGGCCTTCAGAAACTCCGCCAGATCAGCGGGCGGTTCCCAATCCGTGGGCCGGGGCGGCCACCAGTAGCCGGTCACCTCCAGGCCCGGCCGCCAATCCGTGGGCCGCGGCGCCACATTCGGCGAATAGCCGTGCAGCACCAGCCATTGCGCGGCCGTCCGGCGACGGCGAAGTTCCCGCATGGAGACCTCCGGCAGGCCCAACTCGCGGCGGAAACCCGCGACGACCCCGCCGAAAACACGATCGATGATCCACGCGCCGATCCCTGCGGCCCACCGGTTGCCGGTTGCGCCGAGGGAAACCGCGCCCATCGAGGCAGGTGGGTGGTCACCGGTCGAGGACATCGGCTGGAAGCGCAGCCCGATGGCCGGAATGCCCTTGGCCTCCGCGAGCGCGAAGCCCGCGAACTCGGTCAATTGCGCAAGCAGCAGCAGATCGGCGGGTTCGTCGCGCAGGGCCGCGATCATGCCCTCCCCCATGCCCCGGACACCGCGGGGGGAAGCGAACTTCCACCCGGCCTTCCGCTTGTCGACATCGGGATCGGTCATATCAACATCGACATTGGTGTCCATCTCCCGGAATTCGAGGCCGCATCCGGTGATCAGGTCGGCGAAGACCGAATGCGCGGCCACCACAACCTCGTGCCCGACCTCCCGCAATCGCAGTCCGAGACCGGTCAGCGGCGCGATATCACCGCGGCTGCCGATGCCGGCCATAATGATCCTGCTCATGCCACCTCCACCGTTCCGATAATCGACAACCACTGCGCCACAATCTCTTTCACCCGATCGATGCCGATACCGCCGGTCGGCGAGTGCACCGAGTAGTGCACGCGCCGGACACCGTCGTTCTGGCTCGCGCCGAGGAACATGCTCAGATCGAACACCGTGAGGCGCGCCTGCTCGCGGGAGTGCGCGCCCGGAATCCACACGCCGACATCACCGAGGAAGTTGAAGTAGAACTTCGGGAAGTTGAATTCGATGAGCCGCGACCAGCTCTCGGGGTGATGCCAGAACAGCAGCGTGAAATCCTCCGGATTCTCCGGGTAGGTGGCAATCGCATCGCGCATGCGGTCGCTGTGACTGCCTGCCACCGGTCGCACCAGCCAGGGGTAATCGTCCGAGAGCCAGGCGACGGTCCGGCCGAGGTCGGTCCCCGGACGGAGCCGGCTGTAGCGGCCGTGCTTCTGCACCTGCACGGGCCGCGCGACACCGGTGACATCCTCGATCGCCAAACCCAGTGCCACGAGCAGAATCCGGGTGTAGGAACAGTCCAGCGCCGTGGGCAGTTCATCGAGCAACCGTTCCGCGACAGCACCTTCGATCACGCCGTCCAGGAATGCGGATTCGGGTGCGGCGGGCCGGGTCTCGATATTGGGTTCGCTATCGGAGGCGCCGACCCAGTAGTCCACATCGGCGGCACGTGTGAGCGCGTACTCGTCCAGGAAAGCAGCCCAGTCCGAGCCGGTCGTCTGCTCCGGCGCCAGCGCAATGGTCTCGCCCGCTTCCCATTGCCGCACATAGGTCGCGACGTCGTCCCACATCACCCACATGGCGACGCCGTCGATGGCGATGTGGTGAATGGTGAGCAGCAGAATATTGACATCCGTCGACCGGGTGAGCAGCGCCGCGGTCACGAGCTTGCCCGAGGGCGGGTCGAGCCGCAGATTACTCTTGGCGGTCTCCTCCTCCATCAACTGCGGCAGCAGGTTGTGGTCCAGATTCTCGATATCGACGGTCCGCACATCGATTCTGGCGGTATCGATCTCGCCGCCGGATGCGGGCTCGATGAGGCAGGTGGCCTCCATCCCGTAGCTGTAGCGGCTGCGCAGCGACTCGTGATTGTCCATGAGCGCATTGATCAGATGCTGCGCCTGTTCCAATCCCATGGAGACCGGAACGGGGCAGGGGATGGTGATCCCGAACAGGGCCGGATTCGGATCCCACATCAGGAACTTCTTGGCGGCGGCGGTCAGCCGCCCGGGGCGCAGGTCTGTCATGAATGTCCTCGTCAGAAGGGGGTGATATTGAAAGGCCGCCGAGTCGGGACCAATGCCTGATCCAGGGCCGCGACCGCACCGGCGGTGAGCTCCTCGATCCGTCCGGCGCGGTGCAGTTCCAGTGGCGTATGCGCACCGAAGTAGCTGCTGGCGAGCTCGACCGGGCCGAGGCGCAGGTCCGCCTGGGCGTCGCCGGGCGCAGGTTCCCAGCTGCCCTGACCATCGGTGATGTCGAGGAGGAACAGGCCCGGGCTCATGCCGTACGGATCGTCGACCCGTATCACGCCGTGGAAGTCCGCGCGATAGGTGCGCAGCCGGAAGGCCTTGGCGGCCTTCAGGATCCACATCCATACGCCGGTGTCGACCCCGGTCACCGCGGCGACCCGCGGATCCTCCAGCAGTAGCGGTGTCGGATCGTCCACCGCGGTGTCCATCCGGACCTCGTTGTATTCGCCGTGTCCCAGCAGGCAGCGCAGCAGTTCGCGGTGCGCGGCGACAGTGAGCACGCAGAAATCACGCACCAGCACGGTATCCCCGACAAGATCGAACACCACATAGCCGTCCGGATGGACGATCACGCACGACTGGTCGTCGAAGGTTGCGGGCCAGAAGAATTCACCACGACTCAGGGCCGCCGGAATGGACTGCTGCCAGCGATCGTAGATCTCCCGCAGGCGCGGGCGGGCCGCACTGGGGCGCAGCTCCCGCACCAGGGCCGAATCATCGCCGCCCGCACGCAGTTTCGCGCGCCGGCGGTCGATGCGCAGATGCCGGGTATGACTGGCCACCCCGACCGCGCCGTAATTGCCGCCCGGTCCCGGCATGGCGGCGAAGACGTCCGCACCGGTCTCCAGCGCGATGTACATCATCTCGGCCTGGATCTTGGAGTACAGCCCGCGCTTCTGATGAGTGGTGGCGACCATGCCCTGCGCACACGCCGCGACCTGCAGTTGTGCGCCGCCGGGCACCGTGGTGCTCATCCGGATCACCGAGCCGGTGCCGACGATGAACGGCGCGTCCGGATCCGAAACATCCTCGGCCACAATGATATCGGTGAGCAGGAACTGCTGTTTCCAGCTCTCGAAGTCCTTGGTACGCACACCGCCGAAAGCGCGGGAGTAGCAGTCACGCAGGGCATCCCAATCGTCCTCGCGGGCCCGGCGGATGATCAGGCCGTCAACGGCGAGGCCCTCCCGGTAGGACATGAGCTCGGAAATCATGCGTGCACGCCTTTCGTAGTGCGGGAATCGGTGTGCGCCGAGTCCTGCGCAGCGCCGATGCGGGGCAGCACCTCGTCACCGAGCAATCGCAGACCGGCCCAGCCCGCCGCCACCGGCAGGCCGCCGATCAACGGGTTCACAATGATTTCGGTACGGCCACCGGTGATTTGGGCGAGCAGCTGGCCGGGAGTCAGGATTTCGGCGTATCCGTGTGCCCGCACCCGCTCGACGGAACTCACCGAGGCTTCATTGGGGCGCGGCAGTCCGGCCCGCCGCCAGGAAGCGTATTCGCGGGCCTCATTGAGGATGTACGGCCCGAATTCCGCCCATGCCGCATCCGGATCCTCGTGCAGCAGTGTGATTCTGCTGCCAGGCTCGGGCCGATGCACAAAGCCCTGGTGGCCGTGAATTTCCAGCTCCCGCAGGTACAGCGCCTCGAGCGAGGGCATGGACATCGGCGGCGAGTAGGGCAGCCCGAACCGGGCGGCACGGCGGGCCGCCGCCTCGGTCATGCCGCCGACGAACAGCAGCGGGTGCGGTTTCGTGAACGGTTTGGGCGTGACATCGATCAGCGCGCCGTTGTACTCGAACGGCGCATCACCCCAGGCCGCCAGCATGACCTCGAGCGCGGTATCCATGAGCTGCCCGCGCCGGGCCCAGTCGCGGCCCATCGCGGCGTATTCCGCCGGCCGGTAACCCATTCCGGCGACAATGGCCAGCCGACCACCGGAAAGGTTGTCCAGCACCGCTATGTCCTCGGCCAGCCGCACCGGGTCGTACAGCGGTACCAGCAGGGCGCTGATACTCACCCCCGCAGTGCGGGTGCGGGCCGCTATCGCCGAGGCCAGCAGCAGCGGCGAGGGCAGCCACCCGGTACCGGAGAGATGGTGTTCCTCGCAGCTGACGGCGGCGAACCCGTGCCGATCGGCGTACTCGGCCATCTCCAGCGCCGCCTGATACCGCTGCTGGTGCCCCGCGGCGGGATCGTCGATATTGGTCATATTCAATCGGAGCGCGGTCACCACGGGCGACATCGAATTCACTCCGCAAATATTGAATGTGAAGTCGCACTTGGCAAACGCTCGGATACCCCAGTCACTACCTCGCCGGCGGCGCGGTACCACTGGGCGGATATCCGCCGCCCACCGGTACCACCGGCAGGGGCACCCCGCGCACTGACGTACCTTCGCAGTGCCGCGGCGGCGCGCCCGGACGTGGTTTCCCCCCGGAAGCTCCGCGAAAAGTGGCCTGCCGCGCGATGATTCCTGGGTATCGGCCCCGTCTGCATTGGTAAAGCCCCTCTTCAGTGTTCGCACACGAAGGATTCCCGCCATGAGCACCTCGACCGTGATCTCCAAAGACGGCACCGTCATCGCCTACGACAAGGTGGGCAGCGGCCCCGCTGTCGTACTCGTCGACGGTGCGTTCTGCTACCGCGATATGGGCCCGTGCGCCGCTGTCGCGCAGGAACTCTCGGATCGCTATACCGTTTACACCTACGATCGGCGCGGGCGCGGGGAGAGCGGCAACACGCTGCCCTACGATCGGCAGCACGAGATCGAAGACCTAGCCGCCGTGGCCGCCGAGGCGGGCGAACCGGTCAGCCTCTGCACGTTCTCCTCAGGCGTCGGGCTGGTGCTGGCCGCTGTCGAGAACGGCCTCGCCGTCGACAAGCTCGCGCTATACGAATACCCGCTCATCACAGACGATTCCCGCAAGCCCGTACCGCACGGGTATCAGGACCACATCGCTGAACTCATCGCCGCCGATAAGCCCAGCGCGGCGATCAAGTACTTCCTGCACGCGGGCATCGGCCTGTCGAGCGTGCTGGTCGCCCTGTTCCCGCTGCTGCCCGGCTGGTCCAAGATGAGGAAGACCGCCTTCACCCTCACCTACGACCGCCACTTCATGGAGGACGCCCTCGACGGCCGCCCCATTCCCACCGGACGGTACGACTACATCACCGCCCCCACAACGGTTTTCGCCGGTTCCAAGAGCCCGCAGTGGATGCGGCACGGCAATGTCGCACTCGCCCAGGCCATTCCCGGTGCGGTCTACGTCGAGCTGCCCGGCCAGACCCATCAGGTGAAGGCGAAGTTCTTCACACCCACCCTGAAGAAGTTCCTCGAGGCTTAGTCTCCTGAACAACCGCACGCCTGCCGGACATCCGGCAGGCTCGGTTTCAGGTGCACCGGCGGATCAGTATTCGACGGCGTCGACGGGCCCATCGGTACTGGTGACGGGTGCATCCTCGAGCGGTGCGGGACGGCGGCGCGCCCACAGACTCACCGTCAGCACCACCGCGGACGCGATCAGTATGTGCGCCGCGAGCAGTACCAGCATCGGCAACGCGAAGCCCTCATCGGTGAGCGCGCCGCGCTCGCCCACGCAGTACAGCGTGTAGTTGGTCGATGTTCCCTCCGAGTCGTGCGTAGTGTCGGACACCACGATCGGCTCGGTGAAGGGGGCCGAACAGAACAGAGGCGCAGTCAGTTTCGCTTCCCCGGGCCAGATCGCCACCGGAACCACACAGCTGAAGATGCCCGCACCGACTGCGGTCGACAGGACAGTCACAAACACTCGGCTCACGGCTCACACCTGCTGCATTCGAAGAAAAGCACCCGTGCGGTCGAACTCGGCGACCACCTCCGAGCGCGGCGACACCACATTGGCGACCATCCGGATATCGCTGCCGAATCGGCTCACCACGATCACGGTCACCTGACCGTCTGGCAGTTCGCTGCGCGCCAGCGCCGTATCGACGACCTCCTCGAGCCGCGCCAGGCCCGTCACCTCGCCGACGGTGAAACATTCGCCCTCAAGATCGTCGTATGCCGAAACCCGTACCGGCTGCGCGGAACTGAGCGCGCCGAGCATGTACGAATAGTCGTCGACCTGCCGCGATCCGTCCGGATGCCGAATCCGCAAGCGCACGGTGGGCGCGGTGGCGCTCATGTCATCGTGGTCGGCCAGGAACCTGCTCACCTGGGCCGGTTGGTCGTTCAGCACGAGGCGGAACTGCGTCGAATTCGGCGCGCTCAGCACCATCACATCGGCCTGCAGCTCGGCAGCGCCCACACGCTGTGCCAGCGCGATCACCGCCCCCTGCGGCAGCGCACTCACCAGTCCCCCACCGCGCGTACGGATCTGCTGCTCGAAATCCGCACGATCCACCGCGCCGATACATCCACTCGTCCCGAGCACGGCCAGACACAGTGCGACTCGAAACCAACCAACCCCGCGCATACCTCGAATGCTAAAGGCTCTCAGCCACATACGGCCGGCTACCAGAAGACGGCCGCATGATCCTTTCATGATCGACAACCGAACCTCGCCCAGCAATCCAGCCGCAATCACGTGGCGGCACCCGTGTCAGCTCATCGTGCGCAATCCACCCTCAGATCGCCATGCGGGTCGGAGTGTCTGCTCGCCACAGGCCTATCGTGCCGGCTCGGCATGCGGATTCTGGTGTCAGCTCCCCACACCGGTCGTCGGGCGGGGTCGCATACGGGCTGCGGCGTCAGCTCGCCGTGCGGGTCGCGGCCGCCTGTGCGGTCCATTCGAGGATGGTGCGCGCCACCAGTTCCGGGTCGTCGTACATCGGCACGTGGCCGACATCGGGCAGGGTGCGCCACGTTGCCGAGGGTGCGTAGCGACGCCAGCCCGCGGCATAGCGCTCGGCCGGGATGATGCGATCCTTCTCGCTCCAGGCGATGAGCACCGGCGTATCGAGCATCCCGTAGGGCTCGTACTCGGTGGCGATCACCGCCGGAAAATCGTCCAGTGCCGTGCATTGCAGCGCATTTCGCCCCGCGAGCACGGCCTGCTCGGCGGTGATCCGGTCACCGTGCTCGCAGACGGTGCGCAGCAGGGTGCGCCGCAGCATCGGCGACCGCATCACCAGCGGCAGCAGTGGTTCCCCGAATCGCAACTGGTTGTGCATGACGCGGAAGATCCGCGGCACCCGCGTCTCGGTGGTGGACCAGGCCCCGGCGGGCGAGAGCGCGATCAGGCTGCGCGCCCGCCCGCGGCGTACCAGCTCCATACCCAGCCAGCCGCCGAGCGAGTTCCCGGCAATGTGCGCGGTCTCGAATCCAGCCTCGTCCATGGTCTTTTCGAGCCAGTCGACGGCGGCGCTGATGGTGTACGGCCGCGGCAGATCGGGCATACCTGCATGCCCGGCCATGGTCGGGGCGAAGACATCGTGGTCGTCGAACAGCAAGGGCGCGACCGCTTCCCAGCAATGCCAGGAGCTGGTGCCGCCGTGTAGCAGCAGCAGCGGTTCGCCGTTTCCGGCCCGCAGCGAGGTGGCCGAGCTGGGCGGGAGGCGATTGTCGAGGTTCGTCATCGTTGACGACTCCTTTCTAGGGCGGATCGAGCAGCACCAAGCGCATGAGCTGCCCGAGCGAGCGCGCGGTGCGCTCCGGGGTGCCGGTGGACTGGACCAGATGGCTGAACAGCAAGCGGACCAGGCTGTCGGCGAAGAATTCCAGATCGATACCGGGACGGAACCGGCCGCTCCAGTGCTCTTCCATGCGCTGGAGCGCGAGCTGGGCCGCAGCGGCCACGAACGGGCCCGATCCGGTGGTGACCATGGACAGCATCTCGTCCGGGGCCTCCGGTGCGGCGTGCAGAACCACCGCCGCCAGCGGATCCTCCGCAATCGTCCGCAGCACGAATTCGGCGATCGCCGTCACCGCCGCGACCGGATCGTCGAGATTCTCCTCGAACACCGCCGCCGCACCGGCGAGGTAGCGCGAGGTGTTCTGCCACGACATAGCCTCGAGCACAGCGGCTTTGGAGCCGAACTCGTTGAACACCGTGCGCCTGCTCACGCCCGCCTGTGTCGCTATATCGACCATGCGGACCGCGTTCCAGCCGGTGGTACCGGCCAGCTCGATGGCGGCGTCGACAATGCGCTGACGGGCCAGGGTCCGGGCGGCCGCGCGCAGGGAGGGCGTCTCGCTTTTCACGATCCACATCCTTCCCTGTCGCCACGATCGCTCAGCCCTTCGCCTCGCGGTTGACATCGGCCCGCCGCAACCTGGATAGTTGCACTCTACTTGATTCAGAGTGCACTTAACGCACTTTCATGTCAACAAGATGCACATTTCGGAGGATTCGTGGCACTACCCGCAGACTGGGCCGACCGGCTGGCGCTCCCGCTGATCGCCGCCCCGATGACCGGCGTGTCCGGCCCGGAACTGGTGGCCACGGCGTGCCGCAATGGTGTGATCGGCTCCTTCCCGACACACAATGCGGCCACCCCCGAGCTACTCGACGAATGGCTGACCCGCATCGCCGCGGATCTGCCGCCCGGGGCAGCGCCGATCGCACCCAATCTGGTGGTGCATCGCACCAACGCGCGCCTGACCGCCGACCTGGATCGACTCATCGCGCATCGCGTCGAACTGGTCATCACCAGCGTCGGCTCCCCCGCACCCGTCATCGAACCGCTGCACCGGGCGGGCTGCCGCGTCTTCGCCGATGTCGCGACCCTGCGCCATGCCGAACGCGCTTTGGCCGCCGGCGTGGACGGCCTCATCCTGCTCACTGCGGGCGCAGGCGGCCAGACCGGATCGGCCAACCCCTTCGCCTTCGCGCGCGCGGTACGCGAAACCTTCAGTGGCCCCATTGTCTTGGCCGGTGGCATCAGCGACGGCCACGCACTGCTGGCCGCCCAGGCACTGGGCGCGGACCTGGCCTATATGGGCACCGGATTCATCGCCACGCCGGAAAGCCTGGCGCGCGAGGACTATCAGGCCGCGGTCGTCGCCGCGACCCTCGATGATGTCCGCGAGACCGCGCACGTCGGCGGACTGCCCGCCAACCTGCTCACCGAGTGGCTGGACGCCCATGCCGCCCAGCAGGTTTCGGCAGGCGACTTCCAGACCGAACGGCTCCTGGGCGGGAACACCGTGTGGAGTGCCGGGCATTCGGTCTCCGGCGTGCACGGCGTGACCCCGGTCGCCGAGGTCATCGACCGCGTGCGGCGCGAATACCACGAGGCCCGCACCGCACTTCTCGAAACCTCTTGCAAGTGAACGGAACAACTGCCATGACGGACCAGAACTCACTATGGGGCCCGGTCACCCGGGTCCTCGATCGAGCCTGCACCTACTACTCCGACCGCACCGCGCTGATTGCCGGTGACCGGTCGCTGACCTACACCGAACTGCGATCGGTGACCAATCGCATTGCCAATGGCCTTCTCGCCCTGGGCATTACCCCCGGCGAACGCGTGGGCCTGCTCATGCCGAACATCCTGGAATTCGTGCCCACCCAGTACGGGATCTGGAAGTCGGGCGCCGTACCCGTGCAGATGGCCGCGAAGGCTTCCGCCGAGGACCACCGCTACTTTCTGACCGAATCCGGTGCCACCACTCTGATTTATCACGCGTCGTTCGACGCGACCGTCGCGGCGCTCGCGGATCAGGTGCCCACGCTGCGGCGGCTGATTCGCCTGGGCGAGCAGCCCGGCGACTCGGCGGCCGATTACTACGAAATCTTCGGCACCCAAGACGATTCCACACCGCCCGTGGATATCGGCCCGGGTGATCCCGCCCAGATCATGTTCACCTCCGGATCCACCGGAACCCCCAAGGGCGTGCTGTTCACACACGATCGGCTGAGCCACTATCTGCTCACCGCGGGCCTCGAAATCGGTGATACCCGCCCCGGCGAGGTCTTCGCGCACGGTGCGCCGCTGACCCACTTCACCCAGATCTTCCTGCTGCCGACCTTCCTGCGCGGCGGCGCCAATGTGATCATGCCGGGCCTGGACGTGGACACGCTGCTCGATACCATCGTCCGGCATCGCGCGACGGCCACCGCCGTCGTGCCCACGGTGATCTATCTGATGCTCACCCATCCGAAACTCGCTGCGGCAGATCTGTCTTCGCTGGGCACGGTGATCTACGCCGGTTCACCCATGGCGCCGGAGAAGCTGCGCACGGCGATCGAGGCGCTCGGCCCGGTCTTCATCCAGACGTACGCGGGCACCGAACCGGGTTTCATCAGCTGTCTGCGCAAACAGGACCATATGCTCGACGATCCCGCCGCCCTCGCGCGGCTCGGCTCCGCCGGTCGTCCCCTGTTCCACGTCGATGTCTCCATTCAGGACGAACAGGACCGGCACCTGCCCGTCGGCGAGACCGGGGAGATCTGTGCGCGCCAACTCGGCCGCATGTCCGGCTATCTGGACTCGGGCAAGGACACCGAGGCACTCCGTGACGGCTGGGTGCACTCCGGCGATATCGGCTACCTCGACGCCGACGGCTATCTGTTCCTGGTGGACCGCAAGAAGGACCTTGTTGTCACCGGCGGTTTCAATGTCTTCCCGCGTCAGGTCGAAGATGTCCTCACCCAGCACGCGGCGGTCGCCCAGTGCGCGGTCATCGGCATCCCGCATCCGAAATGGGGTGAGGCGGTGCATGCGGTCGTCGTCCCGAAGCCCGGCCACACCGTCACGGCGGAGCAACTGATCGCGCTGGTCAAGGCGCACAAAGGCAGCGTCTGGGCGCCCAAGACCCTCGACTTCGTGGACACCCTCCCGCTCAACGCTTCGGGCAAAGTGGACAAGAAAGCCCTGCGTGCGCCCTACTGGGCCGGACACGCCCGGCAGGTCAATTGAGACCCCACTGCGTCACAACGACATTGCGCCACCAGCGAACAGGATGCCGTGCCGCCCGCGCACAGGCATGCTGGGAGAAAGCAACGTAATCATGTAAGCGGGTGGTCGCCGTGAGTGATGAACCAGCCCTCTCGCCCGCGGCGAGACCGGATGACACCGGGCGTGAGCCCGATCCTGATGCCGTGCCCACGAGCAACGGCCAACTCCCCGCCGAACCCAGCATCGGGACGAACAGCGGGCCTACGGGTACTACCGCCGAGACCGGCTCCGGCCCAGGCGAAATCAGTACAACGAGTACCGGATCCGGCAACGGCAACGGCGCGCGAGTCGGCGGGGCCGCGACGGACGCCGCTGCGCTCGATGCCTACTCGAGAACTGTGATCGCGGTGGCCGCGTCGGTGACGCCACATGTCGCCAGCGTGCAGACACGGCGCGGAGGCGGGTCCGCGGTGGTGTTCACCGATGACGGGGCGCTGCTGACCAATGCGCACGTGGTGGGGACGGCCAAGAACGGGGTCGTCGTCTTCGCGGACGGGGTCGAGTCGAGATTCGATGTGGTGGGCGTGGATCCGCTCTCGGATCTGGCAGTGCTGCGGGCGCGGGGCGGTGCGCCGCGGGCGGTTCCGATGGGAGACGCCGACGGCTTGGTGGTGGGGCAGCTGGTCGTCGCAGTGGGTAGTCCGCTGGGCCTGGCCGGATCAGTGACCGCGGGGGTGGTGAGTGCACTCGGACGCTCGGTACCGGTCGGGAACGGCCGCGCGGCACGCGTGATCGAGGACGTGATTCAAACCGACGCCGCCTTGAATCCAGGCAATTCCGGTGGCGCGCTGGCAGATTCAGCCGGTCGAGTTGTCGGTGTGAATACCGCCGTCGCGGGAATCGGACTGGGCCTGGCGATTCCGATCAATGTCACCACACGCCGGATCATTACCACCCTGCTGCACGAGGGACGGGTGAAGCGGGCCTATCTCGGCGTTGTCGGGGTACCCGCTCCCCTGCCCGCGGCGGTCGCCGAACGCACCGGGCAGAGCGGCGGACTGCGCATTGTCGAGGTAGTGCGCGGTGGCCCCGCCGACCGCGCCGGATTACGCCGCGGCGACCTGGTGCTGAGCGTGGCGCGCCGCGAAGTCCGTGACGCACAGGGCATTCAGCGCCAACTCTTCGGCGACGCCATCGGCCGCGCGATGCCGGTGACGGTACTGCGCAATGGCGCGATGGTCGATGTGATCGCCGTACCCATGGAACTCACCGTCGATTAGTACTGCAACCACGCCAGCGCGAGCATCGACAGCGTGATGTGCGCGTACCAGGCCCGCCAGGAACGCACCTGGTAGTGATCGAGCCCGGCCTCGTTCTTGCCCTGCTGGAACCGTTCCTCGACATGCCAGCGTGATCCGGCGACCCACGCCAGATCCGCAGCACGGACGCACCGTTCGATCCGAGGTGACGACCATGACCTTCCTCGTCACCGGAGCCACCGGCAACGTCGGCTCCGAACTCGCAAGACTCCTTGCCGACCGTGGCTTGCCCGTGCGCGGAGTCTCACGGCGACCACCCGCTGAGGTTGCCCTCGGCGTGGGCGTCGACAGCGTCCACGCCGACCTGCTCTCAGCTCAGACCATGGCACCAGCGTTCGCCGGCGTCCAGGCGGCGTTTCTGTTGGCGTCGGGAAACGAACGTGAACTGCTCGAGATCGCCGCGCGGCAGGGCGTGAACCGCATCGTGCTGCTATCAACGATTGCGGTACAAAGTCGGCCGGATTCATCGATCGGTCGCGACCACCGGCACTGCGAACAGGCCGTCACCGACACCGCTGCGGAATGGACCATCCTGCGCCCCACCCACTTCGCCTCGAACGCGAAAGAATGGGCGCCTCAAATCCGCAGTGGCAGCCAGGTCACCGGCCGGCAGCCAGACACCGCCCTACCGGTCGTGAGCCCGACAGACATAGCCGCTGTTGCAGCCGAAGCGATGACCGCGGCCAGCTACTCGCAGCAATACCTGCACCTGACCGGCCCGTACGCGATCACCGCCCGCGCCCGGCTTGCCACAATAGGACGAGTCATCGGCAAAACACTGCGGTACGTGAAAACGATGGCCGATATCGAACCCCACCTCCACGAAATATCAAATATCCGCGACAACCCATTACCGCTGGAGGTCGTGGTCACCGACACCGTGCGAGACGTCACCGGCACCACCCCAGAATCCTTCGAAGCATGGGTCCGATCCCACGCCGACACATTCCGATGACGACAGGGGCTGGGACCAACAGGGAGACTGAGTGACCCCGAGAGTCCGCGCGGTCAGTTTCACGAGCTGGCGCCTCGTACAGATAGATCGGTGGGATAACCGAGTGTCGTTTTGGCCGTTCACCTTTCAGCGGTGATGCTGCCGGTGGAGGTGGTAACGGTGGCACGGAAACCGGAAGTGTTCGTCTGAGCGGTGACCCCGGCGCCTGCCATTGATCGCTGCGTCACCGCCAACCGCGCGGCGGCCTCCTGGGCGACCGGCCCCTAACCCGATCCAGCTCGGCTGGGGGGCCGATCACCGCCGCTCGGTGTACTGCGGTCTGCCAGCGCGTTTCCTCCGTGGTGAGCACACCACGATCGGACAGCGACGAATCCCCGGCCCTTGCAGGTTCTCGATCGATCTTGCGCCGCCGGCCCCATCCGACTTCGGGCTTCGTGGCCGATTCTCCCCGCGTTTTCGGCCGTCCTTCTCACCGAAGTTGCGCTTTCTTCGCTGGTCCAGAACCGTTGACCTATCCGTCCGCTGCCGAACCCGTAAGGTTGCGATCCGGTGCTGATACGGCGATTCTCGGTGCCGCCGGTGAAGGATCGGAGTGCGCTCGGGGCGGACTCGGCGAGGACCCGCAGTTCACTGATCGATCCAGCGGACCCGATGCAGGTGGCCGGCAGTATCAGGCCCGGCAATCGCATTACCGGCGGCGCGGCCACCCACTCACCTGAGTGCCGTTGCAGTATTAGCCGACCGCGCGGTCCTACCCGGGTCAGGACGCGGTGCGCCTGGCGGTGTCGGACAGTACGGGCTGCCAGTTCTCAGCCAGGTCCTCGAGCGAGATACCGAGGGCGCGACCGAGTGCGACGACCGTACCGAACGCCGGGGTGGGCAGCCGCCCGGATTCGATCTTGCGCAGCGTCTCCGGTGAAATACCGGCCGCAACCGCCACCTCGGCCAGATCACGCTCGGCGCGGGCGGCGCGAAGCGCGGCGCCCAGCCGGCGGCCCGCTTGGACCTGAGCCGGAGTCAAGGGAAGTCGCACCATGTCCACCACCCTACGGTTGGTATAAAAATACCGCAACCCGCTATGGTCGGTATTAAAATACCGATACGGAGGTTGTCATGGTGGAACTCAAGTCCGCGGCGGAGATCGCCCGCATGCGGGTGACAGGAGAATTTGTCGCGGCGGTGCTCGCCGAACTGCGCGCGAAGGCCGCGATCGGCGTGAACCTGCTGGAGCTGGAAGCCCATGTGCGCGAACGCATTCGCGAGCGCGGCGCCACCTCCTGCTACTGGGACTACTCACCGTCCTTCGGCCGCGGACCCTTCCGCAATACCGTTTGCCTGTCGGTGAACGACGCTGTGCTGCACGGCCTTCCGTTCGATTACGCCCTGCGCGACGGCGATGTGCTGACCATGGACCTGGCCGTCGACGTCGACGGCTGGGTCGCCGACTCGGCCACCACCGTCATCGTCGGCACCGCCGACCCCGCCGACACACGGCTGGTGCGCGCCACCGAAATCGCGCTCGACGCCGCCATTTCCGTGGCACAGCCCGGCAATCGGATCGGCGATATCTCCGCCGCCATCGCCGCGGTGGCCCGCGACCACGGCTACCCGGTGAATACCGAATTCGGCGGCCACGGCCTGGGCCGCACCATGCACGAGGACCCGCACATCTCCAATGCCGGGCGCCCGGGCCGCGGCTACCAATTGCGCCCCGGCCTGACCATTGCCATCGAACCGTGGTTCGCACGCACCACCGACCGGGTGATCACCGATCCGGACGGCTGGACCATTCGCTCCGCCGACGGCTCCCGCACCGCACACTCCGAGCACACAATCGCCATTACCGCCGACGGTCCGGAGATCCTCACCCACACTGCCTGAATCCCGCTCAGCGCCCCCCGAGCGCCCTGCAATAGTGCCGCCGTGTTCGATACACGGCGGCACTTCTGTCTCAAATAGCCCTCTCACCTCGGCGTTTGAATACGCGCTTGACCAGGACATGTGACCCAGCTAACGTTCCGGTCACTAAGCGCCCGCTTAGTAGATTCCAGTGACTGACGACACACCGCTGTAAGGACAAAGATGAGGAAGATTGCCGCCACCTCCGCGCTGCTGATCGGCACCGCCGTCATCGGCTGTGGAACGGCCAACGCCGCGCCCGCCCCCATCGCACCCGTGAACTACACCGCGAAGACCCTCGACAATGCGGCGCTGATCTCCACCGACACCGGCTCGCTGGCCGTCGAGGACGGGGCGCTGAAGATCAAGGCGGCCGACGGCACCATGGTCGCGGGCACCGAATTGTCTTTCCGCGTCGATGATTTCGTCTTCCCCGTCGCGGCCGATATCTCCGGCCGCACCGCCACCCTCACCCCGCAGTTCGATATCGCGCACGCCGCCTACAAGCCGGTGGCGTTTGTGCTCGACGATGCCGGCCAGCGCGAAGCCCTCGCCTGGCAGCGCCTGACCAGCACCATCCTCGCCGGGGCCGCGGTCGGCACCGCGATCGGCGGAGTCGGCGGCGGCGCGGTCGGCTGCGTGCTCGGCGGCGCGGCCGCCGGGGCCGGGGCCACCCTCGCCACCGGCATTATCGGCGGCCTGTTCTCCTTCCTGCCCGCCGCCGCGGTCGGCTGCATCGCGGGCGCCGCCGCAGTGGCCGCATTGGGAACCATCGCGGGCACCCTGCTGGTTACCGCTCCGGTCATGCTGGCCGCCGCGGCGCAATACTTCACGACCATCAACGCACCCCTGCCCGCACCGCGCCCGGCGAACTGAGGCATCGGCCGGTGAACGCATGGATCACGCCCGGCGACCACGGGCCCGGGCGTGCTCCGCGACCGGCCGCCGTACACCCGAAACCCGCTCCGCGCGATAATGTTTCGATGGGTATAGACCACACACCGCCGGCCGACGCAGTTCCGGTCACCGGCGACGGCCACCCGCCCGGCGGCAATACGACACTGGCAACCGCGCTGGCGAACTTCGAACCTTCCGAGCGCCGCTATCCGGAAGGTCAGCGCCGGGTCTTCCTCGCCGCCATCGAGGCCTTCTCCGAACGCGGCTTCCACGCCACCACCACCCGCGATATCGCCGCCCGCGCCGGCCTCAGCCCCGCCGGACTGTATGTCCACTTCCGATCGAAAGAGGAAGTACTACACCGTATTTCCCTATCGTCCATGCGGCTGACCGAACAGGTCGCCGCGACCGCCGCCGCCGGGCCGGGCACGGTCGCCGACCGGCTGGCCACGACCATTCACGACCTCACGGTCTGGCACGCCGAGCACAGCGCCTCGGTACGAGTGGTCCTGCACCATCTGACCGACCTCACCCCCGAGCATCACGCCGAGGTCGTCACTGTCCAGTACGCCATCTATTCCGTGGTCCGCGATCTGGTCACCGAGGGCGCGGCGGCGGGCGAATTCGACATCGCCGAACCCGGCCCGACTGCCCTGGCACTGATCTCGCTCTGCATCGATACGGCCCGCTGGTATCGGCCCAGTTACCGCCGCACCCCCGAACAGATCGGCACCGACTACGCCGCTGTCGCCCGGCGCATGGTCGCCGCCCACTCCGGCTGAGCAGGCGGCACTCAGCTCTACCGCGCCAACCAGCGCTGCAGTTCGGCGACAATATCCAACTCGGCGACGACCACCGCGCGGTCGTCGGCCGACAGGTCGAGCAACTCGATCTCCGCGATCAGTTGCGCCACCCGCACCGAATCATCAGCTGCCGCGGCGATTTCGGCGAGCATTGCCAGCGCGCGAGCGCGATCCACGGCGGCAGCGGTCGCACCGTGCCTGCGCAGACCGGTGTCGATGACGCGCACGGCGGCGGCATCGTCATTCTTGGAGTCGCGCAGGACCCGGGCATTGTCCAGCACTCGCGCCAGCCCCTGGAGCTCCTTCGACCCGCCGTAGTCCGGATCGGGTTCATCGCGCTGGATATAGATGACGGTATTGCCGACCGGATCCACCACGGTGAACCGAGTCTGCCCCGGCCGGAACCGCGTGATGCGCGGAATTCCGCGTGCCGGGATCTTCCCGTAGCGCGTCCGCAGCGCTGCGGTGAATTCGGTGTGCCAGGGCTCCACCTCATCGACGAGCACCAGGCATCCGATATTCGCCTGCTGCGCATCCAGATCCTTCGGAGTGGGCCCGAAGTGCAGATCGAACCCGCTGCGGTGCACTGCCCCATAGGTATACGGGCGGGTCTGCTCGTAGGTGACGGTGTATCCGAGCGTGCGATAGAAGTCGAGCGTCTCCGGTAGGTTCCCGCCCCAGAGCATCGGAACCGACGTTGCTGCCATTCGAAAATCCCTCCATGCGGTGGTCTCGAACCAGCCTATGAGCCCGCGGCGACACGCGCCTATAACCCGTCTGCGGGGTCTGCCGCCGTCCCCGGCACGGGATAGGCTGCAGGCGTGGATAATCCGTTCGGCCCCGCGGGGACCGCCAAGTACGTCCTGCTGACCACCTTCAAAAAGGACGGCACCCCGGTCGGTACGCCGATCTGGGCGGCGCTCGACGGTGGCCGCCTCTATGTCTGGACGGTCGCCGACAGCTGGAAGGTCAAGCGCGCCCGGCGCAATCCGCAGGTCACGGTGCAACCGTGCGATGTGCGCGGCAAGGCCTCGGGTGAGGTCGTGCAGGCCAAGGCCACCGTGCTGGACGGGGCGGGCAGCGAGCGGGTGCGCGGGCTGATCAAGCGGCGCTACGGGTTGCAGGGCCAGCTCGTTGTCGGTGCCAGCACGCTGCGGCGGGGCAAGGACGGCACCGTCGGCATCGAGATCACCGCCGACGCCTGACGGGCGCCTTTCGACTCGTACTCAGCCGGCCGAACGATTCGAATCGGCCGGCTCCGCTGTGTCGTCGAGCCCGAACCTGCGCCGAACATCGGGGCGTGCCAAGAGTTTCGGCGGATATCCGGGTCCGGGACGCGGGGTGACATCCGGCCATTCGAGGCGTTCTCCGCAATGTGAGCAGACGACCTCGGCCTCGGCGTCATGACCACAGCCCTCGTGCCGGGTGACAACGGGCGGACCCGCTTCCCCCGAGAGCCAGCGATCTCCCCACGCGGTCATTGCCAGCAGGACGCCGTAGAAATCGCGGCCGGACTCGGTGAGCACATACTCGTGGCGGACCGGCATGGTCTCGTAGACCTGCTTCTCCAGCAGTCCCGCCTCGACGAGTCGGCGCAGCCGCTCCGAGAGCGTATTGCGGGCAATCCCCAATTCCTGCTGAAACTCGTCGAACCGGCGGATGCCGTAGAACGCCTCACGCAGCACCAGGGGCGTCCACCAGTCGCCGAGTAGGTCCATGGTGCGAGCCACCGAGCAGGGCCAGTTCGCGAACGACGTGCGCTTCATATCGCAATCCTAGCGAGTCTCTCTTCGAGACTCAGCAGATAAGAATCATGGACAGCTCTTGCACCCCTGAGTCTAGCTACGCAACTATGGACGTCAACGGATGGAAGGAGCTCGCTGTGGAATGGACCGGACAGGTGTACGCGGATACCCCGACAGTGTCGGCGGAGACGTACATCGAAGCCGCGCCGCGCCAGGTGTGGGAGTGCGTCAGCGATATACAGCTCATGCCCCGGCTGAGCGCGGAACTGCGGAGCGTCGAGTGGCTCGACGGTGCGAGCGGACCGGCGGTCGGCGCCAGGTTCGCCGGGCAGAACGTGCACGATGCGCTCGGCAGCTGGGAGACGATCAGCACGGTCGTCACGTACGAGCCGGAACACAGCTTCGCCTGGGCCGTCGGATCGCCCGAATACCCTTCCAGCATATGGCGATTCACGCTCCGGCCGGAGGGCTTGGGAACCGTGCTCGAGCAGTGGATGCAGATGGGCCCGGCCCGATCCGGCCTCAGCTACGCCATCGATGCCATGCCCGACAAGGAGCAGAAGATCGTCTTCGTGCGCCTGCGCGAATTCGAGAGTGGTATCGAAGCCAACCTCGCCGCCATCAAGACCCTGCTGGAACGTGAGGCGTAATGCGCACCGCGACAACGATCGAAGGCTCGGCGGGCAGCTGGCGCGATATCACCGATTTTGTGGTCGAGGCCGAAAAGCTCGGACTCGATATCTGCTGGGTGGCCGAGGCGTGGGGCACCGACGCACCGACACCGCTGGGCTTCCTGGCGGCTCGCACGCAGCGAATTCTGCTGGGCTCCGGCATTATTCAGCTCGGCACCCGCTCCCCCGTCACCATCGCACAGACCGCCATGACCCTGGCGCAGCTCTCGGAGGGACGGTTCCTGCTCGGCCTCGGGGCTTCGGGACCACAGGTCATCGAAGGGCTGCACGGCATTCCCTTCGCGCGCCCGCTGACGCGTATGCGCGAAACCGTCGAGATCATTCGAAATGTGTTCACCGGCAACAAGATCACCTACCAGGGCAAGCAGTTCACCATCCCGCTGCCGGGTGACAGTCGTCCGATGCGGTTGAGCATGCCGCCCGTCTCCGTGCCGATCTACCTGGCCACGCTGTCGCCGAAGATGCTGGAGCTCACCGGCGAACTCGCCGACGGCTGGCTCGGCACCAGCTTCGTTCCCGAAGGTGCGGACGCGTACTTCACGCATCTCGATGCCGGGCTGGCCCGTTCCGGTCGCACCCGCGCCGACCTCGATATCTGTCAGGGCGCGGAGATCAATATCGTCGCCGACGAAGCGCAGCTCGCCGAAATCCTCGGCAGCCGCAAGAAGGAGCTCGCCTTCTCACTCGGCGGTATGGGTTCCGGATCCACGAACTACTACAACAATGCCTACAGTCGGCAGGGCTGGGCCGAAGTCGCAGAGCGGGTCCGCGAACGCTGGCAGAGCGGCGACCGCGACGGTGCGGCAACCCTGATCACCGACGATATGGTCCTGGCCACCACCCTCATCGGCACCGAGGAGCGGGTGCGCGAGCGCCTGCGGGTCTGGCGGGACACCGGCGTGGACACCGTCCGCCTCTACCCGGCCGGTCACACCCTGCACGCCCGACTGGACAACCTCGGCCGCGGTATCGAGCTGGTGCGCGAACTCGGTGATCGCGCCTAGCCGTCCGGAATGTCGTGCAAGCGTCACGGTCGAACCGCCGGGCCGGTCGCCCGGTCCGGCGGTCCGCCATACGCACGGCCGAGTGCTGCCCCGTGCACAGCCGTGCTCACCTCAGGGTTGATCTCCGGCGATGATCGCGCCGAGCAAGCCACCCACTCCGCAGCCGACAATGGCTCCGACAACGAAGAAGAAGAAACCGACCACGGCACCGACGATGCAGCCGATGACCGCACCGCCCACGATCGATCCGGCATTGGCCACGTTCTGCAGCGCGACCGTCTGCAGCGTGGGCGCCGCGATATCGGCCGCGTTCTCGGGCCGCACGGTCAATGTCGTACCGGCGGAATCGATTTCGGGGATGACGTTCAGGGAGCGATCGGCCAGCTGGTACGCCAGCGGTAGCGAAGCGATGGACTCACCACCCGGTCCGATCACATTCACCGTCCCGCCGGCCAGTTCGAAATGGCCACCGGCGAGGGTGGTGGTGACTGCGGAGCGATCGGGCGCCAGACTGGTGGTGTATTCGACCCCTCGATCGACACCACTGATGCCCGGTTGCGCCAGGACCGGTTCACCATGGGCGGTGACCGTCGCGACGCAGAGCGCGGCAATCGAAAGAAGTGTTGTTGCGGCGAATTTGGCGATTCTCATAATGACTACCCTGCATTCGAAAGAGCCGATTCACCGCACGGTCGAGTAGGCGCATTCCGTGTCATCGATGACACGGCGGACGCCGGAGACTACGACTCGATTGCGCGTACAGGATTCACGCGGCGAATCAGGGAATCCACATCTAATTATCAATCCCACTAGTGTGGTCGGAGTTCCCGGCGCCTCCCCGAGTATGACGAGGGAACCATTCTTATGGTCCTCTCAGACTCGCCCGCAGGATAGAACAGGTGTCCGGGTTGTCCGCCGATGTCCTCTGCGGACAACCCGTCACGCCGCGCGAAAGCGGAATTCGCTTATTCCAGTTCGCCTTCGGTTTCCAGGTAGACCTGGCGCAGACGGTCCAGCGTATCGGCCTCCGGGGCCTCCCAGAGCTTGCGCTCGGCCGCTTCCAGCAAACGCTCTGCAATGCCGTGCAGCGCCCACGGATTCGACTGCTCCATGAACTTGCGATTCACGTCGTCGAAAACATAACTCTCCGCCAGCTTTTCATACATCCAGTCGGCGACCACATTGGTGGTGGCGTCGTAGCCGAACAGATAGTCGACCGTGGCCGCCATTTCGAACGCGCCCTTGTAGCCGTGCCGGCGCATGGCCTCGAGCCATCGCGGATTCACCACACGAGCCCGGAATACCCGAGCGGTCTCTTCCGACAGCGTGCGGGTGCGCACGGCGTCCGGCCGCGTGCTGTCGCCGATATACGCCTCGGGATTCTTACCGGTGAGCGCGCGCACCGCGGCGACCATGCCGCCGTGATACTGGAAATAGTCATCGGAGTCGGCAATATCGTGTTCGCGGGTGTCGGTGTTCTTGGCCGCCACCGCAATTCGGCGATACGCGGTGCGCATATCATCGGCGGCGGGCGCACCGTCGAGATCGCGGCCGTAGGCGAACCCGCCCCAGGCCGTATAGACCTGCGCCAGATCGTCATCGGTGCGCCAGCTCTTGGAATCGATGAGCTGGAGCAGACCCGCACCGTAGGTGCCGGGCTTGGACCCGAAGATGCGGGTGGTGGCACGGCGCTCGTCGCCGTGCTCGGCCAGATCCGCCTGGGCATGTGCGCGAACATAATTGGACTCGGCGGGCTCGTCGAGCTCGGCGACCAAGCGCACCGCATCATCGAGCAGTGCCAGCACATGCGGGAAGGCGTCGCGGAAGAAGCCGCTGATGCGCACGGTCACATCGATGCGCGGACGGCCCAATTCCTCGAGATCGATCGCCGCCAGAGTGGTGACGCGGCGGCTGGCCTCATCCCACACGGGGCGCACCCCGAGCAGCGCGAAGACCTCGGCAATATCGTCGCCGGAGGTGCGCATGGCGGAGGTTCCCCACACCGAAAGACCCACGGAGCGAGGGTATTCGCCATGATCGGCGAGGTAGCGCGCCAGCAGCGAATCGGCCATGGCCTGACCGGTTTCCCAAGCCAGCCGCGACGGGACGGCCTTGGGATCGACCGAGTAGAAATTGCGCCCGGTGGGCAGCACATTGATGAGCCCGCGCAGCGGCGAACCGCTGGGACCGGCCGGAATGAATCCGCCATTGAGGGCGTGCAGAATGCGGGCGATCTCGATACCAGTCTGCCGCAGGCGCGGAACCACCTCTGTCGCAGCGAATCCCATCACGCGCCGCACGACGTCGAGGCGAGCGGCATCCTCGGTACCGACCAGGTCTTCGGTAATGGCGTCGATGGAATCGACATCCCAGTCGACCTCCTGCATGGCCGCGACCAACTCGCGGGCACGTGCCTCGACGGTGTCGACCCGCTCGCGCGATTCGTCGCCGCTTTCGCTGAGCCCCAGCGCTTCTCGCAGACCTGGCACATTCACCTCGCCGCCCCACAGCTGGCGGGCGCGCAGCATGGCGAGCACCAGGTCGACCTCGGCCTCACCAACGGGCGCCTGGCCGAGAATGTGCAGGCCGTCGCGGATCTGCACATCCTTGATCTCGCACAGCCAGCCGTCGACGTGCAGCAGCATATCGTCGAAGACATCCTCCTCCGGCCGCTCGGCCAGCCCTAGGTCGTGGTCCATCTTGGCCGCGCGCATGAGCGTCCAGATCTGCTGGCGAATGGCGGGCAGCTTGGCCGGATCGAGCGTGGAGATATTGGCGTGCTCGTCGAGCAGCTGCTCCAAACGCGAGATATCGCCATAACTTTCGGCGCGCGCCATGGGCGGAATCAGGTGATCGACCAGGGTGGCGTGGGCGCGGCGCTTGGCCTGCGTGCCCTCGCCCGGATCGTTCACCAGGAACGGGTAGATGAGCGGCAGATCCCCGAGCGCCGCATCGGTGCCACAGGAAGCGGACATGCCGAGGGTCTTGCCCGGCAGCCATTCCAGATTGCCGTGCTTACCCAGGTGCACCATGGCGTCGGCGGCGAACCCGTCGGGCGCGGCCAGCCAGCGGTAGGCCGCCAGATAGTGGTGGCTGGGCGACAGGTCCGGGTCGTGGTAGATGGCGACCGGGTTCTCACCGAAGCCGCGCGGCGGCTGCACGATCAGCACGATATTGCCGAAACGCAGTGCGGCGATGACGATCTCACCCTTGGGATCGGCGGAGCGATCCACATACAGTTCACCCGGCGCGGCGCCCCACGCCTCGGTGACGCTCGCGCGCAGATCCTCCGGCAGCGTGGCGAACCAGGCGCCGTAGGTGTCGGCGCCGATGCGAATCGGGTTGCCTTCCAGCTGCTGCGCGGTCAGCCAGTCCGGGTCCTGGCCACCGGCGGCAATCAGGGCGTGGATGAGCTTGTCGCCATCACCCTCCTCGAGCCCGGGGATCTCCCCCGGCTCGCCGAGATAGTAACCGGCGGAACGTAATTCGTTCAGAATCCGGAGCGCACTGGCCGGGGTGTCCAGGCCGACGGCATTGCCGATGCGAGCATGCTTGGTCGGATAGGCCGACAGCACGATCGCAATATGCTTGTCCGCATTGGGAATATGCCGAAGTCGCGCGTACCGCACCGCGATTCCGGCCACCCGGGCAGCGCGCTCTGGATCGGGCACATAGGTGGACAGGCCATCGGCGTCGAACTCCTTGAAGGAGAACGGCACCGTGATGATGCGGCCGTCGAACTCCGGCACCGCCACCTGGGTGGCGACGTCCAGGGGCGAGAGGCCGTCGTCATTGGCCTGCCACTGCTCGCGGCCACTGGTGAGGCAGAGTCCCTGCAGGATCGGCACATCCAGGTCGGCGAGCGCGCCCACATCCCAGGCTTCGTCATCACCACCGGCCGACGCCGTGGCCGGCTTGGTGCCACCGGCCGCGAGCACGGTCACCACGAGCGCGTCCGCCTGGCGCAGCTCGGCCAGCAGATCGGTTTCCGCGGTCCGCAGCGAAGCACAGTACACCGGCAACGCCCGCGCACCCTTGTCCTCGATGGCTTGACACAGCGCTTCGATATAGCCGGTGTTCCCGGCCAGATGCTGAGCGCGGTAGTAGACGACCGCCACCGTCGGCGCACCCTCGGCTACCGGGCGCGAATCCCGTTCCAGCCGGCCCCAGCTGGGCAGCTCCACCGGCGGCTCGAAGCCGAATCCGGTGAGCAGCACAGTGTCGGAGAGGAAGTTGTGCAGCTGCAAGAGGTTTCCGGGCCCACCGGCCGCCAGATAGTTGTGCGCGTCGGCGGCGACACCGCCGGGCACGGTGGAGCACTCCATGAGCTCGGCATCGGGTGCGATCTCACCGCCGAGGGCGACCAGCGGAGTCCCGCTGGCGCGCACCGCCTCCAGGCCTTCCTCCCACGCGCGCTTACCGCCGAGAATGCGCACGATCACCAGATCGGCGCCGGCGAGCAGCGCCGGCAGATCCTCCGGCAGCAGGCGCGCGGGATTGGCGAGCCGATACTCGGCTCCGCTGGCACGTGCGCTCAGCAGATCGGTATCGGACGTGGACAGCAGCAAAATCACAGGTTTCGGCCTTCCTCGGGTGACGCGCCCAGCACGGTGTGGCGCTCGACGGGAAGGTCTGACTGTCACAGTGGCGCGACCGCACCGGAATTGCACCGGCTACTTCTCGTCCGACGAGCCCGCCGATGCTATCGCGCCCGGATCACAGTGCGGCAAAGCCTGGTCGGCGATGCTGTTCGGCTATGGAATCCGCGCGTACGCTGCCGGTATGCCGATTACTCCGGGATGGGTCAGGCGGAACCGCTTCGCTGCCTGGTCAGGATATCTTTGCGCATTGGTTGCCTTCGCAATGCTGGGCATGACTTTGGTCGCCGCCGGCAGTGGCAATACGCGGTACGCGATGCTGGCGGGCATCATCTTCGCCGCAACAGCTCTCTTCGGGATCACGGTGCAGATGACCACCGTGCACCGGGACCACCTCGATCACCACAACACCCCGAACCTGCTCCAGGACACCTGGGAAACGTCCCCGGCCTTCGCCCTGCGACGCGGTGTCCCGAGCTCGATCGAACCGCATCAGGCCGGTTGGCCGGAATGGCAAGCGCAGCACGGACCTAATAGCTGACCGCAGTGCCGGTCGCCGTAAGCTTGACCGGTCATGACCCGAACAGATCCCGACTCCTGCCCGGGCGTGCTGCGCCTGCACGACGCCGCCGACGGGCCCCTCGCGCGCATTCGTGTGCCCGGCGGGCAATTGTCTCCGCAGCAATTGCAAGCCCTGGCCGCCGCGGCGACCGAACTTGCCGACGGCAATATCGAACTGACCTCGCGCGGCAATGTGCAACTGCGGCAGGTACGCGATGCGAGCGCGCTCGAAGCGCAGCTGACCGCAGCCGGGCTGCTGCCGAGCGCCTCGCACGAGCGGATTCGCAATATCATCGCCTCACCCTTGGCCGGGCGGGTCGGCGGCCGGAGCGATGTGCACGGGCTGGTGCCCGCGCTGGACGCCGGGCTGCAGGCCGACCCGCGGCTCGCGGAATTGCCGGGGCGCGTGCTGTTCACGCTCGACGACGGGCGCGGTGATGTCAGCGGGCTCGGCGGGGATATCGGCGTGCACGCCGTGGACGGCGACACCTATGCGCTGCTGCTCGCGGGTGCCGATACCGGGGTTCGAGTACCTGCGGGCGATGCGGTCGACCTCATGCTCGCGGCCGCGCACGGCTTTCTCGAATTGCGCGACGGGCAATGGCGGCTGCATGAAATCCCTGATGCCGGTATCCGTCTCACCGATCGACTGCTGACCACTCGATCCGGGCTCCATACCAGCGACGAAGCCACCGAAGTTGTTGTGCAGCACGAGATTCCGATCGGCTGGATGACCCAGAGCGATGATCGTGTGGCATTGGGCGCGGGCGTGCGGCTCGGTTCCCTGCCCGCGCGCACCGCCGAATTCATTGCCGCCGTCGAGCGCCCGATTCTGCTCACCCCGTGGCGCAGTCTCGTCATCGCCGACCTCGACGAGTGGGCCGCCGAGCAGGTAGTGCGCGTGCTCGCTCCCATGGGATTGATCTTCGACGCCCACTCCCCCTGGCTCCTGGCCAGCGCTTGTGCGGGCATGCCGGGCTGCGCGAAATCCCGGACCGATGTGCGCGCCGATGTGGCCGAGGCGGTCGAATCCGGCCGCATAGTGCCCGCCGGGGGGCCTCAATTCGCACGCGAGGGCCTGGAAGCCACCGAAATCGTGGCCTCCGGTCGTCAGCACTGGTCCGGCTGTGAGCGCCGCTGCGGCCGGCCGCGCGGCGCGGTCACCGACATCATCGCCACCGGCGACGGCTACCGCATCGATCCGGCCGACTGAGCTTCGGCACGACTCCCCGGTCGTAGGGGTGCGAGGTCGCCGCAGGGCTATCCACGTCGATCTTTCGGGTGCACAGTGGATGTTTCAGGCGGCTTGGAGTGTTGTCCGAATCAGGCATACGGATCGGGTGCAGGAGGTCGGCATGACCATTTCGAGAATGGGCGCTGAAGAGATCGCGGCCATGTCCGACCTGGAGCGGCGCGAGCTCATCAAACGGTTGCGGGTGCACGAGCCCAGACTGCCCCGGCCCGAGTTGGTGCGGTTGCATCGGCGGATTCGATTGACGCTCATGGTCGGCGGCTGTCTCGCCATGATTCCGTGGCTCGTCTATCTGGGGTTGACGTTGCCCGCCGACTATCACGCGCGCAACTGGTCGCTGACCTGGATCGGGTTCGATGTGCTGCTGGTACTCATGATGGCCGCGACGGCCTATCTCGGGTGGCGGCGGCAGGTTTTCCTGATCCTGCCAGCGTTCGGCACCGGAATGCTGCTCCTCGTGGACGCCTGGTTCGACATCGTCACCGCCGCGCCCGAAGATCTCTGGGTATCGGTGACCACCGCCGTCGTGGCCGAGATCCCGCTGGCGCTCCTTCAGATCAGCGGAGCGGTCCTCCTACTACGGTTCCTCGTGCAGGCGCATCCGCTGCACGATCCGACGGTCAGTCCGTGGAAGGCAACGCTCCCATTCTGACCGAATGCTGTTCCATGGTGCAGCACTTCACGCTGCCACCGGCCTTCAGCAATTCCGACAGGTCGATGCCCACCGGCTCGTAGCCGCGCGCCCGCAATTGCGCCGCCAGGCCGGTAGCGCGCTCGCTCATGAAGACGTGGTAGCCGTCGCAGACACCATTGAGGCCGAGCACATTCGCATCGTCCTCGGTGGCGAGCAGGGCGTCCGGGTACATGCCGGCCAGCAGGCGCGCGCTCTCCCCGCTGAAGGCCGCCGGGTAGTAGGCGATGGTGTCGTCGAGCACCATGAGCGCGGTATCGAGGTGGTAGAAGCGCGGATCGATCAATTCCAGTGAGATGACCGGCAATTCGAAGAACTCCTGCACCTCCTCGTGCGCGGCGCGGGAGCTGCGGAATCCGGTGCCCGCCAGAATGCGGTCCCCGGCAATGGCGAAATCACCCTCGCCCTCATTGGTTTCCCGGGCGGCCAGCACCTGGGTGAAGCGTTGTGCGACAAGCCAATCGTGATAGGCCGGGCCTTCGGCGGCGCGCTCGGGATTGGCGAAGCGGGCGGACAGCGCCCTCTCACCGATCACCAGACCGCCATTGGCGGCGAACACCATGTCGGGCAGGGCGGCCACGCCCTCGACCACATCGACCAGATGGCCGTGCCGTTCATAGGTGGCCCGCAGGTTCTCCCATTGCGCCCGTGCCAGCGCACGGTCCACGGGAGCCGAGGTGTCCATCCACGGATTGATCGCGTAGTAGACGTCGAAGTGGTCGGGGCGGCACATGAGGTAGCGGCGCGGAGTCGGGCGGCGGGTGCCTGCGGGTTCGGGTGCGCGAAGCGTGGCTACGGAGGTCAACGAGGCTCCTTCGGAACAGCGCGGACAATGCTTGATGCCGAAGATAAGTGGCGTACCGTTGCGCTTGAAATAGCGAATCATTGCGTATATTTGTATTTCAGCAGCGAATCATTGCGTCACGACGGAAACTGCCACGCTTCGGCGAACGGAGAGACCGGTGGACGACCTCGATCGGCGAATTCTGGCCCACCTGCTCAAACAGGCCCGCGCCTCCTTCCAGGAGATCGGTGCGGTGGTCGGACTCTCGGCCCCGGCCGTCAAGCGCCGGGTCGACAAGATGGTGGCGGGCGGGCAGATCACCGGATTCACCGCGCTGGTCAATCCCGCCGCGCTGGGCTGGCGCACCGAGGCGTACGTCGAGGTCTACTACCGCGACAACATCTCTCCGGCCGAACTGCGCCGCAGCCTCGAACCGATCCCCCAGGTGATCGGTATCTGGACGATTGCCGGTGAGGCCGACGCCCTGGTGCACGTCATGGCCACCGATATGGCCGAAATCGAGGTCACCGTCGAGCGCATCCGCGAGAACGCCCGTGTCGGCCGCACCCGCAGCAGCATCGTCATGTCGCGGTTGCTGGAACGCCCGCGCACCTGATTTCCGGGGAGCGACGCCACCCGCTCCCCGGTCACGCGCAGGGGAAATCTAGGGTGGACGCCATGTCCGACGTGCGCACCAGCTACCTCACCGACGGGGCCGAGATCTATCGGCGCTCGTTCGCGACCATTCGCTCCGAAGCGGATCTGGCCCGCTTCCCGGCGGACGTGTCGCAGGTGGTGGTGCGAATGATTCACGCCTGCGGGCAGGTGGATCTGGCCGGGGACATCGAGTTCAGCAACGATGTGGTGACCAAGGCGCGGGCCGCGATGCGCGCCGGCGCGCCGATCCTGTGCGATGCGAATATGGTCGCCTCCGGCGTTACCCGCAAGCGGCTGCCCGCCGACAATGAAGTCCTGTGCCTGCTCGGCGATCCGCGCGTCCCGGGTCTCGCGGCCGAGATGAACAACACCAGATCCGTTGCGGCGCTGGAACTGCTGCGCGACCGCATGGAAGGCGCGGTGGTGGCCATCGGCAATGCGCCGACCGCGCTGTTCCACCTGCTCGACATGCTCGACGCCGGTGCCCCGAAACCTGCTGCCGTGCTCGGCATTCCGGTCGGATTCATCGGCGCGGCCGAATCCAAGCAGGCCCTCGCCGAATACACCGGCATCGAATTCCTGACCGTGCGTGGCCGGCGCGGCGGTAGCGCCATGACCGCCGCCGCCCTCAATGCGATTGCGAGCGAACAAGAATGAGCGGCAAGCTCTGGGGTGTCGGCCTCGGCCCCGGTGATCCGGAACTGGTGACGGTCAAGGCGGCGCGGATTATCGGCGCGGCCGATGTCATCGCCTTCCACAGCGCCAAGCACGGACGCAGCATCTCCCGCGCCATCGCGGCCCCCTACATGCGCGAGGGCCAGCTCGAAGAGCACCTCGTCTACCCGGTGACCACCGAGACCACCGATCACCCCGGTGGCTATCAGGGCGCCATCGACGAGTTCTACGAAACCGCCGCCGCCCGCCTCGCCGAACACCTGGCCGCCGGACGTTCGGTGGCTCTGCTGGCGGCCGGAGACCCGCTGTTCTACAGCTCCTTCCAGCACATGCACCGCCGCCTGGCCGACCACTTCGATACCGAGATCATCCCCGGCGTCACCTCGGTCAGCGCCGCCTCGGCCGCCCTGGGCACCCCCCTCGTCGAGGGCGATCAGGTCCTCACCGTCCTGCCCGGCACCATGCCCACCGACGAACTCACCCGCCGCCTCCGCGAGGCCGACGGCGTCGCCATCATGAAGCTCGGCCGCACCTACCCCGGTGTCCGCCAGGCCCTCGCCGACTCCGGCCGTCTGGCCGACGCCTACTACGTCGAACGCGCCAGCTCCACCCGCCAGCGCGTTCTCCGCGCCGCCGACGTGGACGAAGCCAGCGTCCCGTACTTCGCCATCACCGTGGTTCCCGGGCCCAAACCCGCGACGCGAATCACCCTGACGGACAGCACATCCGACGCTTCATCGACCAATTCCACGCTGGCAGCCGCCGGAGCCGCGGGCACAGTCGACACAAACCGCCGCACTGCCAGCGGAGCAGACGCATCGCAACCAACCACCGCGCGGGCCGCGACCGCCTCGGACACTGGTACTCCCGGAGCCGGCGCACCCGCCGGGGATACCGCCGTCACGACTACCAGCACACCAGGTACCGATACCAGCACGGTGCCTGTCGCTCCATCGACCGCAGCCGACCCCGCTGCCACGACGACGAGCACAACAGCTGCCGGCACCGTTGCGGCGCATGCCGTTCCAGCGACCGCGGCGGTGACGAGCGCGCCCGCAGCGGATACCGCCGGCGCGACAACGAGCACGATTGTCGCCGGCACTGTAGCGGCTCTCGCCGTCGCCGCGAGCGCGGGCGCGGCGCAGGGTGATTCGATCGGTGAGGTGGTGGTGATCGGGCTGGGCCCCGGTGCCGCGGAGTGGACTACGCCGGAGGTGACGCGCGCGCTGGACGAGGCTACCGATATCGTTGGGTACGCGACGTATGTGAATCGGGTGCCGGAGCGGGTGGGACAGCGACGGCATTCCAGTGACAACAAGGTCGAATCCGAGCGGGCGGCAATGGCTTTGGATCTGGCCAAGGGTGGTGCGAGGGTCGTGGTTGTTTCGGGTGGAGATCCCGGGGTATTCGCCATGGCGGCGGCAGTGGTCGAGGAGTCGGCCGATCCGCAGTGGCGGGATGTGCCGGTGCGAGTGCTGCCCGGAGTGACCGCGGCCAGTGCCGTGGCCAGCCGGGTTGGTGCGCCGCTGGGCCACGATTTCGCCATGATCTCCCTCTCGGATCGATTGAAGCCGTGGGAGGTGGTGGCCGGGCGGATAGCCGCGGTGGCCGCCGCGGATATGGCGTTCGCCGTCTACAACCCGGCCTCGTCGCAGCGCACCTGGCAGGTGGCCGCCATGCGTGATCTCGTGCTCGAGCATCGCAAGCCGGAGACCCCGGTGGTGATCGGGCGGGACGTGGGTGGTCCGACCGAGTCGGTGCGGGTGGTAACGCTCGCCGATCTCGACCCGGCCGAGGTCGATATGCGCACCCTGCTGATCGTGGGCGCCTCGACCACCACGGTGTTCGACGCGGCCGGCGGGCCCCGGGTGTTCACTTCTCGACGGTACGGCGACTAATATTCCATAGTGGAATGCAGGCTGGAAGGAGTGTAGTGGCAGACGACAAGACGCGGCGCCCTCTCAATTCGACGGCCGCATCCTTACTGGGTTTCCTACATCAGGGCGATATGTCCGGCTGGGACCTGGTCGCCCAGGCGCAGGATCGCATCGGCGACTTCTGGACCATCACCCAGAGTCAGGTGTACCGCGAGCTGGCGACCATGCACCAGCACGGCCTCGTCGAGAAGGGCGAGGCCGGAGCGCGCGACCGCACGCCCTATCGCATTACCGAGGACGGCCGGGAGGCGTTCGCGGAGTGGATCGCCCGCGATCCGGGCGCGGAGACCATCCGGGTGCCGCTCCTGCTCACCCTGTCCTTCGGCGAATACGTCGACCCGCCACGCCTGGAACGCATTATCGCCGCCAATCGCCCACTGCACGAACAGCGCCTGACCTCGTATCTCGCCGGACACGACGAGCAGCGCATGTCCCCGTTCGAGCGCGCCACCGTGGATTTCGGCATTCGCTACGAACGCGCCGTGCTGGATTGGTTCGACCGGCTCCCCGAGCTGCTCGACCCCAGCAGCCGGTTGTCCTAAGCCTGTTGCCGCAGCCAATCCCACGCTGCGGCAATGGTTTCCACCTGCACCGCACCCGCCGGCAGCGGCGGGCGCTCGATCATCACCACAGGCAGCGCGAGTGCACGGGCAGCGGCGAGCTTGGCCTCGGTCAAGGCTCCCCCGCTGTCCTTGGTCACCAGCACATCGATGCGCCGATCGGTGAGTAGCGCGGTTTCATCTGCGACGCTGAAGGGTCCACGCGCCAGCAGCAATTCATGCCGGGCGGGCACCGCATCCTCGGGCGGGTCGATAGCGCGAATCAGGAACCACTGTTGCGATCCAGCAAAGGCTGCCACCCCCTGGCGGCCGATGGTGAGGAATACGCGCTCCCCCAGTCCGGCAACGGTTTCCGCCGCCGCGGCCAGGTTCGGCACCCCGATCCACCGATCCCCCGCCTGCTCGCTCCAGCCGGGGCGGCGCACATGCAGCACCGGCAGCCCGGCCGCCGCGGCGGCCTGCGCGGCATTCGCGGTAATACCCCCGGCAAAAGGATGCGTGGCATCGATCACAACGTCGATCCCATTGTCGCCAAGCCACTTCCGCAGCCCCTCGGCTCCCCCGAATCCCCCCACCCGCACCGCGCCGATCGGCAGCACGGGTTCGCGCACGCGTCCGGCGAGCGAGGAGACGATCTCGAATCCTCGCTCGCCGGAGGCGATGTCAGCGATTTCCCGGGCTTCCCGGGTACCGCCGAGAATCAGAATTTTCAGGGCTGACCGCTGAAGTAGGCCAGGCCCGAATCGATCAGCGGCTGACCACCGGCGATCAGCAGCCCGATGAGCGCACCGAACGGCAGACCGATACCGAAGAAGAAGGCACCGATGATCGCGCCGATCACGCCGCCCAGCGCGGCATGCTGCAGCTCGGAGAAGAACCAATCCTGCGAGCCGATGTACTTGAGCGACACATTGTTCGCCTGCGGGGTCAGCGACAGCTGCTGTCCGCCATTGTCGATCGCGGCCGTCAGGGCGATGTCCTGAGTGCCCGCCTTACCACTGATCGGCAGCTGGGCGACAACGTCTCCGGCCTGGTTCTTCAGGGTGACAGCCTTGCCATCGGCGTCGAGCGAGAAAACGCCGCCGGTCACCTGGGTGACAACGGTCTGACCGGTCTCGGCCATCTTCACCGAATAGTCGACGCCCTGGACCTGGCCCTGCGGCGGCAATCCGGCAACCGTCTGGACGGCCGGAGCCGGATCGGCAGGAGCGGCGTAGCCGGTCCCCGCCGCAACACCGGTTGCGGCGACCGCGATCATGGCGGTGATCGCGAACTTCTTGTAATTCATAAATAAATCTCCCAAAACTTGAGCGTCCGTGCAGGATAGCGGCTCGGCTCAGGCTCAGGGCACCTCGGAATTGAGTTTTACTGCAACTTCGGCCGGCCTCAGGTCCTCCAGCACCTCTGGGTTGTCCACCACGACACGCATGTAGCCCTGCGGATCTAGGTAGTGGCGAACCGCCACACCGGCACCGTCCGCATGGCCCAATTGCGCACTAGCAAGCCGCTTGTCACCTGTCTCCCCTGCGACATATGTAGCCGCGGTGTCCCACGTCACCCATTCGAGGATCGAGATGCCGGTCCGCCATCACTGGGCTCCTGTCCGCGAGCGGCGCCGGGTCGGGGCACGCCCGGGAGGCTGGGTGGGCGGTGGGGTCGCCACCGCGGGGTCAGGGATCGGCAGGGTGGCCGAGTGCTCAGCGGTCACGTCGAGCGCGTGATCGTGGTGGGTGATGCGCAGTGGTTCGCCCTCGTGCAGGGTGTAGGTCACGGCGTGGGCGGTGATGTCGACGGCGAGGCGTCGTCCCTGCCAGTGGAAGGTGAAAGCGAGCCGAGTCACGGTGTCGGGCAGTCGGGGCGCGAAGGTCAAGGTGCGGTTCTGATCTCGCATGCCGGCCAGTCCGGCGATCACGGCGATCCAGGCGCCTGCGAGAGCGGCGATATGCAGACCGTCGCCGGTGTTGTGTTCGAGGTCGTCGAGGTCCATGAGGGCGGCCTCGGCGAGATAGTCGTAGGCGAGGCTGAGGTGTCCGACCTCGGCGGCGATGACCGCCTGAGTGCACGCCGACAGTGAGGAGTCACGGACGGTGAGCCGTTCGTAGTAGTCGAAGTTGCGGGCCTTCTGATCCGGGGTGAAGGCGTCGGTACGGCGATGCATGGCAAGGACGAGGTCGGCCTGTTTGACGACCTGTTTGCGGTACAGGTCGAAGTAGGGGTAATTGAGCAGCAAGGGATAGTGCTCGGCGGGGGTGGCGGCGAAGTCCCACGTCTGATGGTCGGTGAAACCCTCGGCCTGCGGGTGCACCCCGAGCGCTTTGTCGTAGGGGATGTGTATGGTTTCGGCGGCGTCGCGCCAGCGGGCGGTTTCCTCGTCGTCGATCCCGAGCCCGCGGGCGATGTCGGGGTGCCGGGCGGCGGCGTCGGCGGCGGCGTGCAAGTTCTGTTGCGCCATCAGGTTGGTGTAGACGTTGTTGTCGGCGATGGCACTGTACTCATCGGGACCGGTCACACCGTCGATGCGGAAACGGCCGTTGACGTCGTGGTGGCCGAGACTGGCCCAGAGCCTGGCGGTTTCGGCCAGCAGTTCCACGCCGACCTCGCGCTCGAATGCTTGGTCGCCGGTGGTGTCGAGGTAGCGCAGCACGGCGTCGGCAATGTCGGCGTTGATGTGGAACGCGTCCGTCCCCGCGGGCCAGTAGCTCGAGCATTCCTCGCCGTGGATCGTGCGCCACGGAAATGCGGCGCCGGCGAGGCCGAGCTGACCGGCCCGCGCGGTAGCCATGGGCAGGGTGGCGTGCCGCCAGCGCAATGCGTGGGCCGCCGCTTCGGGAACGACCTGGGTCAGCACCGGCAAGACATACGACTCGGTGTCCCAGAAACAATGCCCGTCGTAGCCGGGACCGGTGAGGCCCTTCGCCGGGATCGCCCGGCCTTCCGCACGGGCACCGGCCTGCAACACGTGAAAAATCGAAAACCGCACCGCCTGTTGGATTTCGGGATCGCCCTCGAGCAGAATGTCTGCGCGAGACCAGAATTCGTCGAGGTAGTCGCGTTGTTCGGCGCACAGACCGTCCCACCCGGTGCCGCGTGCACCAACGAGAGCGGCGTAGACCTGGTCGCGGACAGCGGGCAGGGACCGGGTTCCCGACCACCCGTAGGCGACGAACTTGTCCAGCCGAAGCCGTTGTCCCGGCTGCAGTTCCGTGGTCACGGTCACCCGGCCCAGATCCGGGAAGCTTTCCGACTCGACCCGGGTGGAGTCGGGTCCGTCGACGATATGGTCCATCGCCGCGGCGATATACAGCCCGCTGCGCCCGGTCGAATGCACCAGCCCGGCGCGGGCGCCCTTCGCAGCGTGCTCCTCCCCCACCAGCGACGCCGAATCCGCCGGCCCGGCCCTCGGGTCGGCGGCCGGCGCCGGCAGTTCTTCATTGGCGACGAGTTCGGACTGCACCACCACCCGTACCGGCCGGTCGAGAGCCTGCACTTCGTAGCGGATTGCGGCGATCGAACGCTGCACCAGCGACACCAGACGGGTCGAGGACACCCGTACCGGACAATCTGCCGGGGATACCCAGTCGGTACGCCGGTGCAGAACCCCGTCCCGGAAGTCCAGGCACCATTCATGAGCGTCCAGTCGGCCGTAGGTGAGATCGAAGGGTTCGTCGTCGACGAGCAGCCGGATCACCTTGCCATTGGTCACATTGATGACCGTCTGACCGGACTCCGGATAGCCGTAGCCAGGCTCCGCATACGGCAACGTGAGCAACTGGTGCACCCCGTTGAGATACGAACCGGGCAACCCGTGCGGTTCCCCCTCGTCGAGATTTCCGCGCCAGCCGATATGCCCGTTCGACAGCGCGAACACCGACTCCGCTTGCGCGAGTACGTCGAGATCGAGGCCGGTCGCCCGCAGGCACCAGGGCTCGACCGTGAACAAAGGATGGTTGATCATTTTTTGCCCAGCAGGTCGGCCAGATCGGTCACGACCCGGTCTGCGCCGTGCGCCAGGAGCTGCTCGGCCTGCCCTACCCGGTCGACCCCGATCACGTAGCCGAATCCACCGGCGCGACCGGCGGCGACTCCGGCCAGGGCGTCCTCGAACACGACCGCCTCCGCCGGGTCGACGTCGAGCGCCCGCGCCCCGGCGAGGAACATGTCCGGGGCCGGCTTACCGGCCAGATGCTGCTGCTGTGCGGTGATGCCGTCGATGCGTTCCTCGAACAGATCCTCGACATGGGCGGCGACGAGCACGTCATGGCAATTGGTGCTCGAGGACACCACCGCCCGCCGCAGCCCGGCCTCGCGCACCGCACGCACATAGGCGACCGAGCCCGGATATGCCTGCACCCCATCGTCGTGGATGCGGCGCAGCACGATCCGGTTCTTGCGGTTCCCCAGGCCCTGCACCGTCTCGGCGTCGGGCGGGTCATCCGAATTCCCTTCGGGCACAGTGATTCCCCGGGATTTCAGAAATGCCCGAGTGCCGTCGGCGCGCGGCATGCCATCGACATAGGTGTCGTAATCCGCCGCCGGATCGAAAGCGACGAACGGCTCATGGCCGCGCTCGGCTCGGGTCTTCAGGTAGGCGTCGAACATTTCCTTCCACGCCGCGGCATGCACCTTCGCGGTTTCGGTGATCACCCCGTCGAGGTCGAACAGGCAGGCGCGGATCCCGCGCGGCAGCCCCACCGCATCGGGCCCACCGGAAACGGTTGGTAGCTGCGGGTTTTGGTGTGTGGTCATGAGATGGCACCTGTCGTCGGCGTGTCGCCGATGGCATGTTTCGCCGCATTCCGGTAGGTATCGATCATGTCGAGGTAGTTGCCGGCGATGCGGCGACGGGCCGCCTCCCGGTCGAGCCGGCCGCCGACGTAGTCGGCCAGCGGGTCGTGCCAGATCGTGCGGCCGGCGGCGAAACCGGCATAGCCGACTACTCCGGCCGCCACGGACAGCCAGCCCCGGACACGTTCGGCGTCGGCGCCGTGGCCGAGCACAATGCAGGTGACCTGGTCACGTCCGTGGATTCGGGCCTGCGCCACAGCGCGCTCACAACCGCCTCGATCGTCGATGCCTTGAATTTTCCAGACATCTGGTTCTACCCCCGCATTTTGCAGCGCGGCGATCGCATCAACGATGAGCAAGGGTAATAGCTGCTGTTCGTAGACGAGCGAATCGTCGCCGGTCTGCGCGCTCTGTGCTGCGGTGGGCGGAATCAGCAGTTCGAACAGCAGCCGGCGGTCCTGGGCACGAAGCCATTGCGACAATTGGGCCAGACGGGTCTCCTGCGGACGGTTGTTCGCGGCATCGTCCTGCGGGTTGTAGCGGACGAGCACCTTCACGAAGTCGGGGTCGAAATCCTCGATGTGGCGGGCGAATTCGTCGCCGTAGGCGAGCTCGAACTCGTCCTGGCCGGATTTCTCCACGGGCATCGCCAACGTCACGCCCGCCGCGCGTGCGGCGCGCGCGACATCAGCGCCGTATTCCTCATCGACAAGTACCCCGCAACTCTCGCGGGGCGCACCGTGGTCGAGCGCGTACTCGAAGGCCTCCCAGATCACCATTTTCAGGTCGGAAGCTTCGCGACGGTGGGCCTGGTCGGGAGCGCCGGTGACACCGAGCAGGCCGGAAGTGAACGAGGCACGGTGGTCGAAGGGCAGCAGGTACAGCGGATGGGCGATGCCAATGTCCATGAGACTCAGTCCTTCTTCTCGTCGTGGCCGCCAAAACCCTTGCGCATGGCGGAAAGTGCCTTGTTTGCGAAGTCGTCGAGACCGCGGAAGATATCGGCTCCCATCCGTCCGAGTCCGATGACGCCGAGTTGCTGCGGACCGCTCGAGGCCATCGTCAGTTCTCCGCCTGTGGTGTGCGTCGTCTCGGGTTCGCGAGGCGTTCGGTCATCGGCCGGTGCCTTCGGGTGTGGGCAACCAGGGCAGCTGCCAGCCGGGGTGACCGCGCAGCAGTTCGGCGGCGCCGGTCGGCCCCCACGACCCGCGCGGATAGGACACCGGTTTCGGCGGATGGTCGATCAGTGGTTGCAGTATTCGCCAGGTCTCTTCCACGACATCCTCACGAGCGAAGAGTGAATGCTCACCGGTCAGCGCATCGTGCAGCAGGCGCTCGTAGGGTTCGGGGGGTTGGCCGAGTTCGGCGGCGAAAGGCAGATCCATGTGCACGGCCCGCACGCTCGTACCGGCTGCGTTCTGGGAGGCCAGTATCAATCGCAGACCGGGGTCCGGGTCGATCCGCAGTACCAGCTGGTTGGCGGCGATGTGCTGGGGTTGTGGCAGGAAGGCCAGGGGTGGTGGGCGGCGGAAGATCATCCTGACCTCGGTGGCGCGGGTGGCCAGAGCCTTACCTGCCCGGATGAACCATGGCACACCCCGCCAGCGCGGGGTGTTCACCTCCAGGCGCAGCGCCATGTAGGTCTCGGTCTCCGATTCGCTGCTCACGCCGGTCACGTCGTGGTACCCCGCATATTGGCCGGTCACAGCGCGGGCGGGGTCGACGTCGGCGGTAGCCCGGAAGACGTCGGCCTTCGTGTCCCACAAGGCGCCGGGACCCGGTCCGGCCGGGGCCTCCATGGCGAGGAGCGCGAGGACCTGCATGAGGTGGTTCTGCACCACGTCGCGCAATGCCCCGACCGAGTCGTAGAACGCGCCACGGTCCTCGACACCGAAATCCTCGGCCATCGTGATCTGCACGGCGGCAACGTGATCGCGATTCCACACCGGCTCGAACATGATGTTGTCGAAGCGCAGGAAGGCGAGATCGAGTACTGGTTGTTTGCCCAGGAAGTGGTCGATGCGCAGGATCTGGTCTTCGCCGAGCGTGCGGTGCAGTTCCTCGTTGAGAGTGCGGGCCGAGGCGAGATCGCGGCCGAAGGGCTTCTCGATCAGTACCGAGGCCCCGGTCGTGAGTTTCGCCTGCCCCAGCGCCGCGACCACCGGGGCGAACAGCGCGGGCGGGATCTCCAGATAGAACAGCGGCGCCGAGGCGTGCTCGAGGCGTTTCGCGAGCTCCTGGTAGGTGGCGGGGTCGGTGAAATTGCCACGCAGATAGGTCATCCGCCGGGCCAGCCGCTCGAAGGCCTCCTCTTCAACGGCCTGGCCGGTGGCTGCGAGCCCGTCGCGCGCCGAGGCAACCAGCTGACCATGGGACCAATCACGTTGTCCCAGACCGATGATCGGGCAATGCAGCCGCCCGGCCGCCTCGAGCCGGTACAGCGCACGGAAGGTCATCTTCGCCGCCAGATCCCCAGTTATCCCGAAGATAACCAAGGCATCGGCGCGGGTGCTTTTCTCGTTCATGTCGGGCGCACTCCCCCGCACTGTCGTAGTGATGACACCACCAGCCACGACAGCGTGGCCGATATGCATAGATTGCCACTAACCAGCTCCACAGGGCGTGTACCCGGCGGGAATCAGTTGAATCAAAGATCTGTGCCTGCTCCCACGAGGTTCGTAGCAAGCACACGGCAATCTCACAGTGGGACGGAGTTTCGTGGATGGCGATGGAATGCAATGTTCAATCGAAGAACAGGAGCTTCGTCATGAGGAGAAATACCCTGATCGCCGCCGGTGCGGCCCTCTTCATCGCCGCAGGCGTAGCCACCGCGGGTGTCGCCGCAGCCGACACCTCGTGCCCCTACCCAGTGGCAGGCAATCCGTCCTGCACCTTCAGCCGCGACAGCGGCGGCGGCGCCTTCGGCAACGGCAACCACCACTCCGGCAACCACCACCACTGACCTCCCCCGTGGTCACCACTGCGGCTGGCGCTGGAAGATCGGTTGCACCATTCCGCAGAACGAGGCGGCATAGTCCGCCTGCGTCCGACGCCGCACGACATCGAGAATCTCGCGGCACGCCGGGTGTGCCCGCAGAACCCGCCACGCCAGTCGATCGACCTCGTCCGATTGCCGATCCGGCCACTGCGCAGCCATGCCGTGCACCGCGGTGAGCAGTGCGATGAGAACGGCCGTTCGCACATCGGTGCCCGCGGTATCGGACAGCGCCCGCCGGATCGATCCACGAAGCGCGCGTTTTCCAGAAAAATCGAGCGTCGGCCAACTCCACATGCGAAATATGCCGAATCGACGGGCAGGCATCGCGCAGGTCCGGCCGCGCTCAGCGGCTCGAAACAGCACATCCTCGAGGTGGTTTCGCCGCAGCGCGGTGAAACCGAATCGCCCGTCGGCCAGCATTTCCCCCACGGTGACCTCAGTCAGGTCCGCCGCCATATCGAGCAGGGCAGCCACTTCGACAGCGAACGCAACGTGACCGCGGTCCACGAGGAACTCCCCGCTGTTGTCGTCGAGAAGCAGCCACACCAGATCCTCGGCAATCGAACTCATGGCATCGAGACTGCAGAATGCCCGCTGAGAACGCGCTGAGATCGAAAGACTGACCCGTTTGCGCCAGCCGACTCGAGACCGAATGTTGGATCGCGGGGGGCCGGCCGGATCATCAATATCGCTTCCGCCGGAGGAAAGCGAGGTTTCAGCTCAGTGCCGCTTCGACGGCAGCTTTCGCCTCCGGTGTAACCGGGTCGAGGAGGTCGTCGAAGTCGTGGTGCTTCTGCACGAAGGCCGCGACAAACGGGCAGATGGGGACTATGCGCCTGCCTGCCGAGCGGGTGTCGGTCAGGGCGGCGCGAATCAGCTTGCCGGCCAGGCCGCGTCCGGTGAATCGGTCGTCGATCTCGGTGTGGAAGAAGATCCTTTGCTGGTCTCGGTCCACGTAGGAGGTGAATCCCGCCCGTTCTCCGTCGAGGCTGATCTCGTAGCGCGGCGGGTTCAGGTCGGCCGCCTGGGTGATGATCGGCTCCAGTTGCGCCGTGCCGCTCTCGGATTCATTCATCACTGCTCCCTCTCCGTCGGTTCCGCTCACTCTATCGACCGCTCGCGGTCCACAGGAATGCCGATCGCTCGAACTCGTTCTGCTTCACGGCTTGCACGAACGCGGAGTACTCGAGGTGGTCGAAGTACAGCCTGGCGGCGCCGACCGAGGACTCGCATTCGGGCGAGGCACTGAATTCGTAGAGGCCGTCCGCGCCCTGCACGATCAGCAGGATTTGCCGGAGCGGCCTGCCCGTTCGCAGCGCCTGCTGGATGACCTCGAATTGGTCGTGATCGAAGGTCAGGCACTGGTCGGCGGGGACGCTCGATTCCGCGGTGTCGACCGAAGCGGTGAGTTTGTCGTCCCATACGAGGGTTCGATAGTCGTCGCGGTAGACCATGACACAGGCCTGTTGCGGTGAGCTGGCGGCCGCTTTGAGGAATTGTCCGACAGTGGGTGTCCTCGGCATGGTGGATCCTTTCGAACTGCGCCGGCGACGTCGGCGGCCGCACAACGCATCTGATTGCGCTAGGGAAGGCTTCCCACAGCGGCGAAGTTGCACGGTCGGGCGTAGTCGTCGGTATCGACCGGCTGATCGGGGTGCCAGTCCGTGGCGTAAGTGATGCCCGGTTCGGCCATCGTCCAACCGTCGAAGAACGTCGCGAACTGGTTTCGGGTGCGGAGCGTGACCGGTGTGCTGGCGTCGGTGAAAACCGCCGCGCCGGCGGCCACCTGCTCTTTGATCTTCTGTCCTGCGTCTTCGAGCGACACATGTGTCATCGCGATGTGGCTACCGGGCGCAACAGCCTCACGCAGCCGTCGCACCAGTGCTGCGGGCTCATCGGCGTCGGTCACCCAGGGCAGCACCGAAACCACCAGCAGTCCCACCGGCTGGGAGAAGTCGATAAGCCGTTGTGTGTCAGGGTGTTCGAGAATTCGCGCCGGATCACGCAGGTCGGCGTCCACCATCGCGGTGGTCTCGAGTACCTGTTCGTTCTGCAGGAGATCGCGCGCGCGGTTGATGGCCTCTTCGTCATTGTCGACGTAGACGACGCGGGCATCGGGCACGAGCTCCCGGGCCACCTCATGGGTGTTGCCGCCGGTCGGCAGGCCTGATCCGATATCGAGGAACTGCCGAATTCCATTGCCCGCCATGTACCGCACGGCCCGTGCGAGGAACCGGCGATTGTGCTGAGCCCAGATCGGATAGAACGGGATGTCGGCGTAGAGCCGATGGATGAAGGGCAGATCCGATTCGAAGATCACTTCGCCGGTGATCATGTGGTGGTAGATGCGTGCGGAGCTCGGCTTGTGCGTGTCGATCGGCCGTGGCTCGAAGTCATTGCTGGACAACGTGTTTCCTATTCAGTCGAGTGGGCCGGCGGGTTATCGATGAACGGTCGGCCGACTGCGCAGACCGCGGGCGAGGTGTTCGATGAACTGGCGTGAGTCGGCGGGGCTGAGCGCGGTCATGGCGAGGCGGTTGAAGATCTTGTCGCGAATCCCGACGGCGGGCTTGTCATCGATGTAGCGAATCTCGCCCTGTGCTTCCACCACCGCCATCTCGAGGTCGCCCGCGGCTCCGGGTGAGGGCACCCGGACCAGGATGTAGCGGTCTTCCATTCCCGCGCCCGGTGCCTGGTGGGTGAACGGCATGACCTGGATCTGGATGTTCGGGCGCCGGGACAGCTCGATGAGGTGGCTGAGCTGATCGAGCATCACCGCATCCCCGCCGTAGGTTCGCCGGAGACACGATTCGGACAGGATCGTGTGGGATTCGGGCGCATGGCGCTTGAACAGGATCTGCTGACGCGCGATCCTCGCCTCCACGTAGTCCTCGACCGTCACCGCGTCCGGATCGTCGGGATCGAGCTGCAGGGGTTCGTGCAGCGCTCGAATGTAGTTGGGGTGCTGCAGCAGACCGGGAACGATCTCGGCCGCGGTTTCCCGCAGCCGATCCGCCACATCTTCGAGGTCGACCAGCAGTCGCAGCTCCTCGATATAGGCGCGCCGGTAACCCGAGGTCCAGAACCCGCGGCGATGGCTGTCGCCGCGCAGGTCGAGCAGGATCCGAATGTAGACCTCGTCGGCGACGCCGAGTTTTCTCGCCAGCTGTTCGAGATCGTCGGCGCTGAGATTGCCGTTGCCGGCGACCGCTGCCGCGATTCGGGACTGGCTGACCCCGATCAGTTTGCCCGCGTCGGCCTGGGTGGTGCGCGCGCGGCGCAGCATCGCGTCAATTTCCCGGCCCAGGAGCACTTTTCGTGCGGTTCTTGCCATGGCTCCCCACCGTATCGGGCTGCGCTTCGAACGCCACTATTCCATAATTCTGATTATCAGGTTAGATTATCAACCACGATTATCGCGCGAAACGGCTTGTGGGCCAACGTCGTACCGCACCTGCCCTACTGCGCTTCCAGCGAGCCGAAGAAGGGCGGGGGACCATGGACGTCACAGACCCCCACACCGACCACAGCGACCCCCAGGCCGCGACCATCAGCTCATGGGGTCGATATTTACGCACCTTCCGCCGCATCCAATTAGGGCTCAGCCGTGGGGATTTCGCCGAACTGGTCAATGAGCAGGGCCGGCGGCAGGGCATCAATGTCGCGTGTTCGGAACGGCATGTAGCGCGCTGGGAACTCGGAGAGGTCACCCGGCCGAACAAGACCTATCGCGATCTGCTGGCCGCGATCGGCGCACCGGATCCCGCGGCCGCCGGTTCGCCCGCACCCTCGGGTCCTGCCGATTCCCCTCCGCCGGCGACGGCTCACCACACCGGTGCGGAAACCGCAGCACGCGAACGCGATAGGACACTTCTCGAGGCACTCGCCACCGCGGTCGTCGGCTCTCCTGACATCCTCACACCGTGGCTGCCGCTGCTGGACGAGGCCGAACCCGAGACGCTCATCGGGCACACCGGGCAGTTCGATCTCGACTTCGTGCGCAGCGCCACCGCCCGGTTGCGGGAAGTCGACCAAAGTCACGGCGGGTCCGCAGTGGCCGAACAGGCCGTCAACCTCTTGACATTGACGACCGCACTGCTGGCACGGTGCCGGGGCGAAGCACGCGAACATTCGATGCTGATCGCCTCCGCAGATCTCGCACGCTTGGTCGGATGGGCCTTCCACGATGTCGGCGACCAGTATCGCGCACGCCAATACGCCACGCTGGCACTGTTTTTCGCACGCCGGGCCGGGGCGGACAGCCTGGTCGCGTCGATCCTGTACGTCCTGGGACGGATCAACTTGATCGAACACGATCCGCGCACGGCCCTGCGCATCTTCCAGCTCGGGCAAATGCCCGCCCAGGATGCCGCCAACAGTGGGGAATCGGCCCGCCTCTACGCCAATGAGGCCTGGGCGCACGCCATGATGGGCGACGCCAACCGAATGCGGTTCGCACTGGGACGCGCCGAAGACGAGATCGCCCGCGTCGGTGACCTCATCGACCCGTGGACCCGAGTGTTCTTCACCCCGGGCGAATTCACCGGTATGCAGTCGGTGATCCACAGCGAGTACGCGCTCACCGCAAGCGGTCCGGCCGTCGAACGCTATACCCTCGCGGCCGTCGAAGGCGCGCAGGCGTCGCTGGCCGCCTCCGCGCCGGGACGACCCGCTCGCAGCATTCTGTTCGACAACATCACCATTGCCACCGGGGCTTTCCGCCTCGGTCAGATCGGTGACGCCGTTTCGTTCGCCAACGCCTCGCTGGCATTGACCAGCCAGGTCGACAGCGGAAGAGTCGCCGGCCGACTCAGCCGGATGGCGCAGGCCGCCACCCTCTCCTCACCGCGGTCCGACGTCAAAGACGTCTGTCACGCGGTACAGCGAGCGCTCGACACCGCCCCGCGCAGACCACAGTCGATCGAGTACCAGCTCGCCACCACCGCGTGAGGACTCCGAATGTCCTGATCAGGTCTGCCGATGTCATCCGCGGGAGTGGTCGGACACAGAATGCCCTGTCGAATGTCATTGTCGCAGAACCAGTTCAACGATTGACTCAATACATGACTTTCCGACCGCCGGCATTGACGCTTACCCAGAACTAGCCCGGGAACATACTCATGTGGTTCGGATATGCCCGTATGGAACTGCTGCCGATCAATGTCCGGCGCGCCGTTCCGCACGCGATTCGCGTGTACGCCACCGACCGTGGATTCGGCGACGGGGAGGTGCTTTTCGAACCTATCGCCCCCGAGATTCTGCTACGCGACATGCTCTCCGACCTCGATCGGGCCGACCCCGTCGCGACGGTCATGCCCCGCCTGCGGCAGGCCGCGCAGCACTGGGGTATCGACCTCGATCGCGTCTTCGACGGTCCGCGACGCGCAGATGTGTTATGGCACATCGTGAATTCGATCGAGGGCTCGGCGGGAGCGCAATTGATCGTGCCCTCCCACGAGCATCTGACCGACCTCGGTCCCTCCGGACGCGCGGTCGTCGCTCAACTCTCGGGGATGCGCACCCTCGAGGTTCACTACCTCGACGAGACCTCCGCCGTGGCCGATCTGCAGCGATCGAGCACGTCCGAGGACGCACCCAGCGACGACGACCAGGTGCTGGTGGAAACTCGAATCGGCGCGATCCCGGCCGTGGCCCAACTCGACGCGGCCACCGAGCTCAGTCGCCTCGGACGGCCGGAGATCATCGAGTACGTCGACGCGATCTATGTGGCATTGATCGACGACGCCGTCACCACCGCACCGGTGTCCGGCGTCCTCGAATTTCCGCCGGACGCCGGTCGCGCTGCCATCCGGCTGCTCACCGCGGCAGCGACCGGGCGGCTGATCGTGGAACTCGAGGAACCTCGCCACCGCACGGACCCGGTAGCGGCGGCGCTGATCACCTTGTGCGAGAACACCCTACGGTTCACCGACGGGTCTCGGACATTCACCCGCTGCACCCTGCCCGACGGGGCGCGCTCCTCGGACGTCGAGTCGAGGGATCGAGGATGAACCGAACGACGCAGCCCGGCAAGACATCCCCGGCGCCGAGACCCAATCTATGGCCCCGCGAGCGCGTCCGACCGGCCGAGGGGCTGTTGGACGCCCGCGAACTGCTGCTCGCCGTCGCCGGCAACCTGGCGGGGGGTTCCCCGCTGATCGGCTGGGCGCGCGAACTGGCCGACCTGCACTCCACCCTCACCACCGCGACCGTGTCCCCGGCGCGCCGTCCAGCCGACTTCGACGACAGCACAGTTCGCGGGCAGATCGGCGAAGTCATCGGCCTGATCGACGAGTGGTCGGTACTGCATCTCCCGCGCCCGACCGCCGGGCGCCGCCATACGCATTCCCTCGGCGAGGTGATCAGCCACGTTGCCACCACCTATGCGCAGATGCAGCGCACGCTGCGCCACAGTGGCAGCGCGGCGCACCAGCATCACGCCGCCATGCGCTTCGCGCAGGTCCAGGAAGGCTATTCCGACCTCGTCGGCGAGATTCGAACATTGCGCGTCCAACTTCCCTTGGGCTCACACGGATCCGCGAAGGCACGATCTGTGCCGAAGTGAAGGGGTGCCCGAATCCGGTGTGATGGCGGCGAAGCCTGGTGCCTCGGTCGGCGGTGTCGCAGGTCTGCTGCGGCCCGCCGGTTCCGCACGCGGACGTCTCTGCGTGGCATGACTTTTCGCACCTACGTCGGAACGAACCGGGTGCGCGGAACGTAAGCCTCGTGTAATGCTGAGCGCGGTGTCCAACGAGGGAGTCGCCCGTGCAGAATCGACCGTCGGCAGCCGAGCTCCTGGAGGCACTGGCCGAGCTGCTGGAGGACACGTTATTGCCGGCGTTGCCGCCTGGGCTGCACCACCGTGCGCGGGTCGGGGCGAATCTGGCCAGGATCCTGAGTCGCGAGATCGACCTCGGGCCGGAGGCGGACCGAAGCGAAATCGAGTTGCTGGCGGCCGTCCCCGACGGCGACAAGCGGGCATTGTGGCAAGCGCTGACCGAGGTGGTGCGCGCCGATCTGGCGATCGCCAAGCCTGGCTACGACAGCTGGGAGGGTGAGTGATCACCGATCCGGTCGCGGGCCTGGCCGCGTTTTTGACAGAAACCTTCGGCAAACCGGTTCAGGTCACCGAGGTGGAAGTTCTGTCGGCTGGTGCGCGCCGGCGCAATGTCGCCTTCACCGCGCACATCGAGGGTGAGGGTCCACGCAAACTGGTCGCCACCCTCGTTCCGCCCGCGGTGCAGATCATTTCGGTCGATACCGAAGCGGCAGTGCGCGAACTGGCTCGCGCGCACGGCGTTCCGGTGCCCGAGGTGGTGGCGGTGTGCGGCGACCTCCGGGCGGGGGAGCCGTTCGTGATCTCGGTCCACGTGGACGGAGAGACCGTCCCGCGCAAGGTGTTACGCCTCATCGCGGTTGCCGGTAACGCCGAAACCGTGGCCCGTCAGTGGGGCGAGGCGATGGGCAGGCTGCACGCCATCGACCCGGGCGCAGCACCCGAGGTCCTGCCGGCTGCAAGTACCGATCCGGCCGCCGACACCCTTCGCGCTGCGGAGAAGGGCGTGCGCACACTACTGGGCGAGCGGCCGGTGTTCGCGATGGCGCTGCGCTGGCTCGAACGCAGGCAACCGGCCCCGCCGCCACGTATCGCGCTGCTGCACACCGATCTACGCAACGGGAACATCATCGTCGGCGAGGATGGTCTGCGCGCCGTGCTCGACTGGGAAGGTGCGCAACGCTTCGGCGACCCGATGCGCGATGTGGCCTGGCCCGCCCTGCGGATGTGGCGCTTCCGCGAGGACGCGAAAGAGTTCGGCGGTTTCGCCGATCGCGCGACCTTCGTTCGCGGCTACGAGTCTGCGGGCGGCGAGTTCGACCTGGACCGCTTCCGCTGGTGGAAGGTGATGGGCACGCTGGTGTGGGGCGTCGGGCTGGCGTCGCAGGCGGCCGCGCACCTGGACGGCACCGTCCGGGACATCGTCATGGCCGCCAGCGGCCGCCGCGTGTCCGAGATCGAGTGGGATCTGCTCATGCAGATCCGGCCGGACGCGAAAGCTTAGGAGCGAGTATGGATTTCGAACTGCCCGACGAACTGACCGCGTATCTGCAAGAACTGGACTCGTTCATCGAGGCCGAGATCATCCCGCTCGAACAACAACACGACAATATCCGCTTCTTCGACCATCGCCGTGAGGACGCCCGCACCGACTGGGACCGCGGCGGCCTTCCCAGCGCCGAATGGGAGGAACTGCTGGCCCGAGCGCGCCGAACCGCCGACGCCGCAGGCCATTACCGCTACGCCTTCCCCAAGGAGTTCGGCGGGCGCGACGGCACCAACCTCGGCATGGCCGTGATCCGGGAGCACCTCGCCAAGCGGGGCCTGGGCCTGCACTGCGACCTGCAGAACGAGCACGCCATCGTCGCCAACAACGTGGGTCTGATGCTCATGCTCGAATACGGGTCAGACACCCAGAAGGCGCACTGGGTGGACGGACTCGCCGCGGGCGCCAAGTTCTTCGCCTTCGCCATCACCGAGCCCGAGCACGGCTCCGATGCCACCCATATGGAGACCACCGCCGTCCGCGACGGCGACGAGTGGATCATCAACGGCGCCAAAACCTGGAACACCGGTGTGCACATCGCCGACGCTGATCTGATCTTCGCGCGCACCGCCGGCCAGGCAGGTGACGGACGCGGCATCACCGCGTTCCTGGTGCCCACCGACACTCCCGGTTTCCAGGTCGAGGAGTACCTCTGGACCTTCAATATGCCCACCGACCACGCGCGCATCTCGCTGACCGATATGCGAGTGCCGAATTCGGCGATCTTCGGGCAGGAAGGACGCGGTCTCGGGGTTGTGCAGCACTTCTTCAACGAGAACCGGATCCGGCAGGCCGCGTCCAGTCTCGGTGCGGCGCAGTACTGCATCGACCAGTCCGTCGCTTACGCCAAGGAGCGCAAGCCTTTCGGCAAACCGCTCGCCACCAACCAGGCCATCCAATTCCCGCTGGTGGAACTGCACACCCAGTGCGAGATGCTGCGCGCGTTGATCCACAAGACCGCTTGGTCGATGGACACCTACGGCACTTTCGCTGTCTCCGAACAGGTTTCGATGTGCAACTACTGGGCCAACCGACTCTGCTGTGAGGCCGCCGATCGGGCCATGCAGGTCCACGGCGGTCTCGGCTACTCCCGGCATAAGCCCTTCGAACACATCTACCGCCATCACCGCCGCTACCGCATTACCGAAGGCGCGGAAGAGATCCAGCTGCGGCGCGTGGCCGGCTACCTGTTCGGCTTCATGGATCGGACTGCGGTCAAGGGCGTGTGACAGCACCTCGGCCCGCCAATGTTGTTGCCGCACAGTGTCGACAGCCGGACCACCCGATCCGCTCCATGTCCCGGGCTACTCGATTAGCTTGGTGCCATGGGACTTTCTGCCGCCGAGGTGTTCGACGAGCTCGGCATGGACTACGAGAAGGCGTTCGCTGGGCTGACGACGCACCGTGAGGAGCTCGAGTGGCTGTTGAACCAGCTGTCGGGTAGGACAAAAGTGCTCGATGTCGGTTGCGGCACAGGACGACCGACCGCCGAGCTACTGGTGGCCGCGGGCCATGATGTCACTGGTTGCGATGTCTCGCCCGGGATGGTCGAGCTCGCCCGCGAGCAGGTCCCCGGTGCTCGATTCGAGGTCGCGGATCTGCGGACGCTGTCGTATCCGCCCGGGAATTGGGACGCGGTGACGGCATTCTTTCCGCTCCTGCAACTGACCAGGGCCGAAATCGACGCCGCGCTGGTGAAATTCGCCGGATGGCTCGCGCCAGGCGGCTTCTTCCTGCTGGCCACAGTGCCCGCCGATGTCGAGAGCATCGATATCGAGTTCATGGGAAAACCGGTCACAGTCAGCAGCTACCCACCGGAAGAGTTCGACCGCCGCCTGACCGCCGCAGGCCTGGAAGTCGTCCGTCACCGAGTAGTCGAATTCCAGCCCGATCACCCAGCCGCAGTCCCCGAACACGACCTCTTCATCGCCGCCCGCAAGCCGTCCTGACGTCGCCGGTGCCCGCAAAGCCACGATGACCAGCAGGAAAGTCCCGTGCGTTCCTTCGCACCGCCCATCACGTCCCGCACCGACGTCAGTAGCCGGGCCTAGGGCCGCGAATGCAGTTGTGCCAGCAGGGTATTCATATCGCGGTAGGTGGCGGTGACGGGTTCGGCGTCGGGGGCGTGGAAGCGGCGCATGCACCCGTCCGGTCTCATCGAGGTCGCGGCGGCCGAGGCCGACGGCCGGTGGCACGCCGCTTACGCACCGCAAAGCGATGCCGAGATTCCCGCCGACCTCGCCGCCGCGCTGGCGGCGAACCCGCACGCAGGCACCCGGTTCGAGGCGCTGGACAGGACCGCCCGCTATCTGGTGATCCTTCCGTTGTTGAAAGCGCGCACCCCGGCCGTACGCAAAGCTCGCCTGCAGAAAGCCATCTCAGCGCTGTAGCGCGTCATGCCACAGACGTGCCGAGCGTTCCAGCCGAGCCCTGCCAGACCACACCCTCCGTTCGAACCCGATGGCCGACTTGATATCTGCCGCCGGCAGGTCGGCTCCCGCGCGCGAAAGCGCCTGATCCATAAGACCAATATGCCGTCCAGGGATAGTGCGGCGATTGATTCTGGTGTGGCCCTACGCCTGCGGGCTGCGACTCAATGTTTGAGCCGCCGGCGCCGCGCAGGATAGACCACGCTAAGGCTGGTTCCCTGATCAGAAGGGGCCGAGGTGATCGAGCTCCGCGCCGATCACTTGTCGTAGGCGATCGTGATGGGGGCTGAGTGCGTAGCGCGGATCGCTCCAATGCTCACTCGGGTACAGCCACACCGGGGCGCGCACCATATCGGCTGGCTCCCAGTCGAATCGCGGCCAGACATGCGCGTGCAGGAAGGTGTGGGTGTTGCCCAGGATCTCCAGGTTCACACGCAGGAAGGCCGGGTCGAGGCTGCGGCAGGCACGTTCGACGGCTTCGCCGAGCCGGTCCATATCGGCGAGGAAGACCATTCGCCTACTCCTGGGCAGGTCGGAAAGACGTTGTACCGCAGGGTTGTCCGAAAGAAGCAACGAATATCCGGGCAAGAACTGAACGTCGCCGATCACCGCGAACCCCGCACCCAGCCGACGCAGCACCGTGGGGTTCTCCCCGCGCAGGGCACTGCCGATTCTCTCGGTTCGAAAATCACCACTCATCGCTGATGAGCCTCAGTGCCGTACCTGCTGCGTGACCAGTACCCACTCGCCCGGTGCGGGTGCCCTAGACCGACTGTTTCCGCTGCTGCCGGCCTTGCCACCACACCGCCTTGTTCGCATCGATCTCGTCGGCGTGCACGTAAGCTCGGAACAGTTGGGTTGCCCGGTAGCCGGCGCTGTCGGCGGCACGCTCGAGCTCGGTGATGTCATGCCAGCGGTGCGCACGGTCGAGCAGTTCCGCAGCAAGCAGCGACAGCACGGGGAGTGGGCCGGCGGTGGCAGTGGCGATCAAGGCGTCCGCTCCGAGGGTGCCGGTCCATACTGCCCGCAGTTCGCCGGCGTCACAGCGTTGGACGAACTCGAGGACACTGCGGGGTTTTGTGCCTTCAGGACTGTCCATCACCAGTCGGATCGCGACCGCGCGTTGCCGGTGCGCGAGGTAGTCGGCGACCGTCAGCGCCGGTGGGATCGCATCGGCCGCCCGGTGAGTATGGCGCTCTGGGTGATCAGCTGCTGCCGGATACCTGTTGCCGGTAGGGCCGCTGCAGTCGATCATCTTCTGCAGCTCCGAGCCGGTCAGTGTGAACACCCACGCCGGCAGCCGGGGGCACACTTTCGTCGACGGCATCCTCAACGTCGTCGGCTCGCCGCCGCGGGGCTCCGGGTCCGCCGGCGTTGCGGGTTCGGCGTCGGGTACGGACGGGTCGACCGAAACCACGATGTCGGTAGTGCGCCGCACCAGCTGGCGCAGCCGGGCTAAGCGAGAAGCGTTGTCGGACATGTCGAGCACTCCCTCGAACAAGACCTCGGCACACATGCCTCGGAATCTCCACGGTAGCGACGAAACACGCCATCGCCCACCAGAACGGGTTCGTCGGCTCAGGATCGAGATGCGGCACATCTGCACGGCTCCAGCCGCGGGCCGGCAGATAACCACGCATAAATCGGTACCGCTTCTCGACATCCGCTGTTAGCGTTCAAGGCAACACAAACGACGAAAGGCACGGCAATGACCCGGTATACGGATTCCACGCTCGCGTGGCACCGTGCTGCCGGTGATCGCCTTCCGTTGGAAGGGTTTTCGCGCAGCACCAGCGACCTGACAGACGGCCCGTAACACGACCATCTCGTCATCGAAGGGTCGCACCCGGCGGAAACGCCAAGGGGAGCGGCCCTTTTTCGTTTCCCGTCGCCGGCGCGTGATCGAATGCCTTCGTAGCTCAATGGACAGAGCGCCTGATTTCGGATCAGGGCCGTTGGAGGTTCGAATCCTCTCGAAGGCTCGAGTTCGAATCCCGCCGCGCGTATGCATGGTGAACGAGGCCGAAGTGGTCGAAGCACCAGTTTGTGGAACTGGAGAAAGCGGGTTCGAGTCCCGTCGTTCACCCCACGGGGGCGAGGAGCCTGGTGGCTCAGCCTGACTGTAAATCAGGTGCGTTCGCACGGCAGGTTCGATCCCTGCCGCCCTCACGGCCAGACGCTGGAAACCCATCCAGCCGTAGGTAAGTGGCCCAAGCTTCTCTAGCTTAATCGGCAAAGCTCCTGTCTTGTAAACAGGCGTCCTCGGTTCGATTCCGGGGGGAAGCTCCGATTTCTCAGCTCAGCGGGTAGTGCGCTCGGGCGAACAGCCCGGCCACGATCCCGTCGATGGTTTCGGTGAATACGTCGGGCTGATCCAGCATCACAAAATGTTTGGCTGGTTCTATCGGCACGACGGTGACGTTCGGTGCCTTGGCGAGCAGATTCCGGTAGTAGTCGGCTTTGTCTGTGGCGCTGGCGAACGATCGTTGCTCGCGTGGCTGGTAGTACGGGGCGACTTCCCAGATCGGGGTGGTTGCCCCGCCCAGTTCCGCACGACTGTCGGCTATGACGTCTTCCCGCAGGTACTCGGCGGCAGCGCTGAAATCACTGCGCGCCATGAGCGGTGCGTACTGTTCGGCCAGCGCAGGATCGATGACACCCACGTAACGCAGATAGTCGCGCGCATAGGCGAGCTTCGCGTCGGGAGTTTGCGCCATCCGCGCCGACCCCGCTGCGGCGTCGGCAAGCTCGGTCCGCCGTGGTTCAGCAACGTCCTCGTAGCCGGGATACACCGGCAATCCTTCGACCGCGATCACACCGGATACCAGGTCAGGGTGTTCGGCCGCGATGTGCAGGGCGATAGTGCCGCCGATGCTGTGGCCGATCACGATTGGTTTCACCAGCCGCCGGGTCGAGATCAACTTCACCACCTCGTCCGTATATCGGCCGATGAGGTCGTGGGTGTCGGCCGGGGCGGGCGCCCCGTCGAATCCGGGGAAGGCGACCGCGTAGACGGTGTGGTGGTGTCTACGCAGTGCCTCGATCGTGGTGCGCCACTCCCACGGCCCGCACAAAGACCCCGGCAGCAGAATGACCGGCGAACCGGCCGTGCCGATCTGCTCGACGCGCATGCCATCGACCCAGTCGGTCGACGCCGGCTGTGACCGGGTGCAGCCACTCGCCATAATCAGCGCGGCGACCGCAACCCAGCGGCCCCACCACACCGGTTGCCCCCGTGTACGCACCGCACTCCCCCATCGACGATCAGTAGATCCGCACCAGTCTTCGCTGACGACCTTGGTGAATACTTAAAGAGCACAGCGGATCTCGCCTGATCGCCCCGACCCGATCACGGCCGATGATGGTTCGCGCTGCTGCTCCCATGCTCGTTTGGTGTTTGGCGGGGTTTTGACATGCGCAGATTACATAGTTAGATGCGCATATTTCCATGTTCATACACTATTCAATATCGACACGTCACCGTACGAAGACGCCCGCGCCCTCGGCAAAATAGTCTTGTCCGGCGGGATTGGCGCGAGGGCTGATCCCGCTCGCCTCGACCTCCGCAGCGTTCCCGTCCCTGATTCATCCGGGGGCCGGGCCTCCAGTAATCCTCATGACGACAGGAGCCTCAGGTATGAAGCAGCATCTGATCGCCGCGCGGGAGTTGATTGTGCCGCCGCGCGGGCATCCGCACGGGCCGCTGCCGCCGATGCTGCTCGCCTTGACGGTTGTCACCGGGTTGGTCGATGCGTTCAGCTATCTCGAGCTGGGGCATGTTCTGGTCGCGAATATGACGGGAAACGTTGTGTTCCTCGGGTTCTCCGTCGCCGACGCGCCCGGTTTCGTGTGGTGGGCGCTGCTGCTGGCCGTGGCCATTTTCCTGATCGGGGCGATGAGCGGCGGCCGGCTGCACACGCGCCTCGGCATGCATCGCGGCCGCCACCTCTTCGGGGCGGTGCTGACTCAGCTGGTGCTGATCACCGCGGCGTGGGTGACCGCGCTGCTCATCGATCACCCGTACCGGGAGTGGTCGCTGGCAGTGCTGATCGTGTTCCTCGCGGCGGGCCTGGGGTTGCAGAACGCGACGGCTCGGGCGCTGGCCGTCCCCGACCTCACGACCACGGTCCTGACGCTGACACTCACCGGGATCGCGGCCGACAGCACGGCCGCCGGCGGCAGTGGAAGCAAGCTGGGCCGCCGGCTGATTCCGGTGACCGCCATGTTCCTGGGTGCGGCGATCGGCGCCACCCTCGTCGTGCACGGCCACGGAACGGCCACACTCGCGGTGGCGGTACTCCTCCTCGCCGGTATCACCGTCTTCGCGTACCGCGCTGCGAGATCAACCCAAGCTTGGACGAGCAAGCCTTGACGCAATTCGGCTGACTCGCCAGAAACCATGGCGGGCAGCCGAACCCGCGGCTGCCCTCCGGCCCCGGAGTCAGGGCTTGCGGCCGATACCGGCCCAGTACCAAGCGCTTTCGGCGTCGGCGACGGCGGTGGGACGGTTGGTGAGTTCGGGTCGCCATGTGGCGACCGGGACGAGTCCCGGATCGATCAGCGTGGTGCCGGAGAACAGTTCATTGGTATCGGATCTGCTGCGGGGATAGAAGGTGATGCCGGAGCTCTCTGCGGCCGCGGCGACTCCCGCCATTGCTTCGGGCGCGAAATCCGCTGTGGGGTGCGTAATTACGATGTAGCTGCCGGAGGGGACCGCATCCAGGAGCGCGGTGATGATTTCCTGTGGATGGTCGCTGTCGCGGAAGTACATCATGATCGCGACGAGCATGATGGCGACGGGTTCGGACAGGTCCAGGGTGCCGGCGAGATCTGGATTGCCGAGGATCGAGTCCGGGTCGTGCAGGTCGGCGTGGATGAACCGGGTGCGGCCCTGCGGTGTGCTGTCCATCAACGCGCGAGCGTGGGCGAGCACGATCGGGTCTTTGTCGACGTAGACCACGCGAGCGTTGGGATCCAGACTTTGGGCGACCTCGTGGGTATTGCCCGCTGTCGGAATTCCGGTGCCGATATCGAGGAATTGCGTGATCCCGGCCTCGGCGACCAGGTAGCGAACGGCACGGCCCAAAAAGGCGCGGTTGGCGCGCGCCATGGTCTTGATAGTGGGCACGTGCTCGGCGATCGTGTCCCCCAGTGCCCGATCGGCGGGGTAGTTCTCCTTGCCGCCGAGCCAGTAGTCGTAGACCCGAGCCTCGTGCGGAATGGTGGTGTCGATCTCGGTCGGCAGTTGGGTGTCGAAAACGTTGTCGGGCATGGGATCTCTGTTCTGATCGGTGACTCTAGCGGTTGACGCCGGCCGCACAGCGGGTCGATGTGAGAGTTTCCAGGGCCGCCGCGGTTCGCTCGGGCGGAGTCGCGCACACGCACAATCGGTCCCAGATCGCATTGAAGCGGTCCAGGTCGGTGCGTTTGTCGAGGAACTGGGGGCCGGTCGGGTGCGGAAAGTGGGCGAGATCGTTCAACTCAGAGGCGGCGAACCTCAGCATGGTGAAAGCGGTGCCGCTGATCGCGGGCCCGCCGACATGATCGGGTAGCACCTGCACGGTGATATTGGGCCGGGCCGCCAACTCGGCCAGATGGTCCAGTTGTCCTTGCCAGACCGCGTTCCCGCCGATCGGGCGCCGGAGCGCAGCCTCCTCCACGACGAACCACGCCCTGGGCGGATCGGTGCGGGTGAGCAGTCGCTGCCGCCGCACCAGTGATTCCACCCGGCGCTGGATATCGGCCGCCGGCTCACGGTCGGCGATCGCGAAGACCGTATGCGCGTAGGAGGGCGTCCACAACAGTTCGGGCACCAAACCCGGTGCGTAGCAACGAATCAGCGAGGAGGCGTCCTCCATTGCCAGATAGGTATCCGGTCGCGCCGTCGCCAGATCCGGACCGGCCTGCCAGCGTCCCACGGCATTGGCGCGCTGCGCCAGCAGCAGATATTCGGCCCGCGTACCCGCGTCGCGCACACCGTAGGCGGTCAGCAGATCGGCGATATCCCTGGCGCGGAAGCTCACTCGCCCTGCTTCCAGTCGGCTGATCTTCGAGTGTGAGGCGCGGATCGCCCGGCCTGCGCCGTCCCCGCTGATGCCGGCCGACTCGCGCAATCTGCGCAGACGGACCCCGAGGACTCGGCGGAGCAATGCCGGATCCTCACCCGGCTCCTCGGCAGTGCGATTACTCCCTACGCTGGTCAAGTCCTCGATCACGGCCACTCCTGTCGGCATCTGTCATGCGAACCCGAGTGTGCCACAACCTATTACAACTCACACATCGACGCCTAGCACGTGCAAATGCACGTGCAAGAGGTTATGGTTGGGCGGGAATCGCCAGGCATTCCCAATGGGGGCCGTGATGAAGACGAGTACTACCGCTCGAGGATTCGGCGCCGATCCCTTCAGCAGGATCGGGATAGCCGATGTTGTCATGAACTACGGACTGGACGCGGTCCAGCGCAGGATCGAACAACTGCGCGTCACCGGACTTCACTACGCCGCAACGGCGATCGAAAGCGAACTCGAAACCGCACAGGTCACCGAATCGGCAGCGCTCGTCCGGCGCCAGTCGGCATAGCACAAAGCAGATATGTGGCGTGTCACATGAGCTGCATATCCATCATGTCCATCGTCGCCGGGAGAATGCCCTGCTGGTGCAACCACACAATCAGCGTGTGCAGCATTGCGTGCAGATCGTTCATCGCCGCTCATCTCCTCGAGCTCGGCTGTCCGGCGCCACAGACGCCTGCCACTTTCCATATCACCACCGCAGCGGCAGGAAAGACAGAGCCGAAGGTCACGGATTCGCTTGTTGCTCTGGATGACTGGCACCGACGATGCGCAGGGCGAGGTCGACGTAGTAGTCACCTAGCTCTTCGGGCGACCACGCGCCGTCCTCGCGGTACCAGCGCGCGATATCGATGCCGAGCGACAGCACCGCCACCGCGGCGATGTGCGAGTTCGGATTGTCGAAGGACCCGTCGGCCACACCGTGCTCGATCAGACTCCGGACCTCGGCATCGATGGTGTGGCGAATGTCCTTGACCTCCCGCTGATGCTCGGGACTGAGCGCGGCGAGCTCGTAATTGATGACGCGGGCGACGGTGTGGGCCCGGGCATGATGGATAGCGAAGTCCCGCACCAGCGCTACGAGCTGCTCGGTGGGCTCCGCCGAGGAGGCGATCGCGGCCCGGATGCGCTCCAGGGTGTCCAGGTGACCGGTGCGCGAAATCTGGTAGAGCAGTTCCTCTTTGGAGCGATGGTGCACATAGATCGCCGCGGTGCTCAATCCGGCGATCGAGGTGACGTCACGGGTGGTGGAGCCGTGGAAACCGCGGTCGGCGAAGGCGACCACGGCGGCATCGAGCAGCCGTGTTCGAGTCTCGTCGGCACGTGAGCGGTCCTCTGCATCGGCCACCTGGACAGTCTCCCATTCATTCGGACCGTGGCATGCCAGGCACCCGCCGGCCGCCCTGCGCACCCGGCCTTGTCAAGGGCCGGGTGCGTAAACCTCCCTCAGACCGCCAGCACGAGCTTCCCGGTATTCGCGCCGGTGAACAGCATGTTCAAGGTCTCACCGAAGCGCGCGACACCGCCCTCGACAACGTGTTCGCGACTCTTGATCCGGCCCTCGGCCAGCCATTGCGCCAGCTGCGCGCCGGCTTCGGGATAGCGGTCGGCGTAGTCGAAGACCACAAATCCGGTCATGGAGGCGCGGAAGACCAGCAGCGACATGTACCGCGACGGGCCCGGCGGCGGCTTCTCCTCGTTGTACGCCGAGATCGCGCCGCACAGCACGATGCGCGCGCCGCGGCGGAGGTTGGCCAGCGCGGCGTCGAGAATCTCACCGCCCACATTGTCGAAATAGACGTCGATGCCGCCGGGGGCGGCAGTGCGCAGCTGCCGCAGGACATTGCCTTCGCGGTAGTCGATCGCCGCGTCGAATCCCAGCTCCTCGGTGAGCATCCGGCACTTCTCCGGACCACCCGCGATACCGATCACGGTGGCGCCCTTGGCTTTCGCGATCTGTCCGGCCACACTGCCGACAGCGCCCGCGGCCGCGGAAACCAGCACGGTCTCCCCCGCGCTCAGCTTCCCGACGTCGAGCAGGCCGAAATACGCTGTCATGCCCGGGATTCCGAGCGTGCCCAGCCAGGTGGGGCCGGACGCGACGCTCAGATCGACCGGCTGCACGCCGCGACCGTCGCTGATGGCGTACTCGGTCACGCCGAAGATGCCGCTGACCGTGTCACCGGCGGCGAAGTCCGGATGGGTCGATTCGACAACCGTCGCGATGTCCAGCGACCGCATCACCTCCCCGATCCCGACCGGTGGCAGATACGAGCGGACGTCGTTGAGCCAGCCGCGCATGGCCGGATCCAGGGAGATGAAGCCGACCTTGACCAGGATCTCGCCCGGTCCGAGGTCGGGCAGTTCGGTGGTCGTCACGGTCCAGGTATCCGCGGTTGTCAGACCGGTCGGCCGCTGGGCCAGGCGTACCTGCTGGGTTTTCGTCATTCGCCACTCCTTCTCGACAAGGTCGAATTCATGTCCGTGCCTCAGGCTTTCCGGCCCCAGGAGGGATCCCGGCGCCGCAATTCCATCTGCGCGATGGTCCGCTTGTGCACCTCGTCCGGACCGTCGGCCAGTCGCAGCGTCCGTGCGTGCGCGTACATGCTGGCCAGCGGGAAGTCGTCGGAGACACCGCCGCCACCGTGTACCTGGATGGCCCGATCGATCACCTTCAGCGCCATCTGGGGCGCCGCGACCTTGATGGCGGCGATCTCGGTGCGCGCGTTCTTGTTTCCGACGGTGTCCATCAGATACGCGGCTTTCAAGGTCAGCAGCCGGACCATCTCGATCTCGATGCGGGACTCCGCGATCCAGTCCTGGATATTGGCCCGATTGGCCACCGGCTCACCGAAAGTGGTGCGGGACTGGGCCCGATCGATCATCAGATCCAG
>NZ_JAODNK010000093.1 GCF_025465275.1 Nocardia sp.
ATCTTCTTCATGACGGATCTGGCCAAGAAGCTGACCGTGCCCACCCAGATGGAGTTCATGGCGGTCTCGTCCTACGGGTCCTCCACCTCGTCCTCGGGCGTGGTGCGGATCATGAAGGATCTGGACAAGGACATCGCCGGGCGCAATGTGCTGATCGTCGAGGACATCATCGACTCCGGTCTCACGCTCTCCTGGCTGCTGCGCAATCTGTCCAGCCGTAATCCGGCCTCGCTCGAGGTCGTGACGCTGCTGCGCAAGCCCGATGCCCTGCGCACCCAGGTGGATGTGATGGCGGTCGGTTTCGATATCCCGAACGAGTTCGTTGTCGGGTACGGCCTCGACTATGCCGAGCGGTACCGCGATCTGCCCTACATCGGCACCCTGGACCCGAAGGTCTACGGGGGCTAGGAATTTTTCGAGGCGGCCGCTTCCGGAGTCTCGAATCGATCTTCGCTTTTGCCTTGATGTGATGAAACTCACTGCGGTCCGGAGGTTAGCGTTCGGACGTTTGCCGAGGGTCGTTGCTGGGTGTCGGCGGTGGAGTCGCGCCGGTCGGCGGGGGTGTGTAGCGTGGTGCATGTTACTGCTGGTCACATGTCCGTATGGATTCTGGGGTCGCCCACAAGGCGCAATGGCCAGGAGTTCGCGGTGCCGGTTACCGGAATGTTTCGGGCTGGACCTATGCTGTCTGTAACAAACCTGACGGCTGTTTTCCGCTTCTCATTCAAACTTTTGGGTCGGATACCGCTGGCAATTCAAGACCGATTCTGATAGCAAGGGGCTATGGACCCGCATTTGCGCGACCTGCGGTATTTCGTCGCCGTCGCTGAGGAACTGCATTTCACCAACGCCGCCCAGCGGTTGCACATTGCACAGCCGACGCTGTCCCGGCAGATTCGGCAGCTGGAGCGTCAGCTCGACGTGGTCCTGTTCGACCGCAATCAGCGCAGTGTGGCACTGACTGTCGCAGGCAAAGAACTGCTCGAGGGCGCCCGGCGCATCCTCGAGCTCTGGGAGGTCACCAACGTCGCCCTGCAGGAGGCCGGTGAGGTGCTGCGCGTAGGCATCCAGTCCTCCATAGGGCGTGGGTTGATCACGGATCTGGAGAGCGCCAGCGGCCATCGGCTCGCCCTGCACTCCGCGTCCTGGACCGACCCGTCCAGTGGCCTGGCAGGCCGCCAGGCGGATCTGGCGCTCATGTGGCTGCCCGTACCCGATACCGGCCGCTATCGCTGGCAGGTGCTGCGTACCGAGCCACGGTGGGTGCTGCTGTCGGAGAACCACGCACTGGCCAACCAGGAAACCATCGAATTCGCGGATCTCGCCGACGAAGCCTTCGTCGCGATGCCCGCCGAAGCCGGTGCGGCCCGCGACTTCTGGCTCGGCGCCGACGCCCGCGGCGGTCGCCAGGCCAAGATCGGTGCGGAAGCGGCCACCGCCGAGGAGCGCCTCGAGGCGGTCTCCCTCGGACTCGGTGTCTGCCTGCTCGCCGAGAACAATGTGCCGATGTACCGCTGGCCCGGCCTGACCGCACGACCCGTCTCCGGACTGGCACCGTGTGAACTCGCCGTCGCCTGGCGTGCCGACGACGATCGACCGACCATCCTCGAGTTCGCGGCCCGCGTGCTCGAAGGCGGTTTCGCCGATCGGGAACCGGTCGCCGCGCAGTAGAGATCGAGCCCGAACGGGCGGCGGCAATGAGTCGGAGGCAATGCCGCCACCGTGAGGGCAACAACGAAAAGAGGCAGTCCCGCCGGATCCGGCGGGACTGCCTCTTTCGTATGCAAGTTCCCGGGATGACGAGGGACATGCCGGGATGACGAGGGAGCTGTGCGGCGGGAGCAGCTGTCAGGGTGCGGTGCGCTGCCACGGTTGTGCGGCTTCCAGTTGGGCCGCCAACTCCAGCAGCGTGCCCTCACTGCCCGGCGGGCCCGCCAGCTGTGCCGCCACGGGCGTCCCGGTGCGCGGGTGCACACCCATCGGCACCGAGATGGCGGGCCAGCCGACCAGATTCCACAGCGGTGTGAACGGTGAGAACCGCACGCTGGCAGCCACATTGGCCAGCCACGGCCGGGAATGCCAGCGGCGGGCCCGGGGCGGCGGCGCCGCGAGCGTGGGCGTGATGACCACGTCGTAGCGCTCGAAGTAGTCGAGCAGCCGGGCCTCGACCCGATCTACCTGCGCCGGGCGCAGGAAACCGGATTTCAGCACCAGCCTGCCCAGCGCCGCATGCGTACGGGTGCGGCGCTGTAGCAATTCCGGGTGCGGGACGATGACGGCCTCGCGCGCGGCATTGGCCAGCCAGCGCAGCGCGAGCGCGAAAGTCGCACCCTGATAGGGGAGTTCGGCCACACCGATGGTGTGCCCGGCGAGCGAAGCGGCGGAGGCGGCCCGGTCGGCGGCGGCGATCCAGGCACGATCCACCCGGGACATCGGTGTCGGCGGCGCGGTGGCCAGGCCGATGCGCAGCGTCTTGGGTGCGCCCAGTTCGGCGAGGGCGGGACGATCGGCGAGCACCGACAGCATGAGCGCCGCATCCGCGACAGTTGTTGCCAGCACCCCGTTTTCGGTCATGCCGCCCCACGAATCCACGCCCACGTCGGCGGGTACCAGGCCGCGGCCCGGCTTCATACCGACCACACCGCAGCAGGCGGCGGGAATGCGCACCGAACCCAGGCCGTCATTGCCGTGCGCGATGGCGACCATGCCGGAGCCGACCGCCGCACCGGAGCCGCCCGACGAGCCGCCGGCGCTGAAGCGGGCATTCCAGGGACTGCGGGTAATGCGATCGGGGGTATCGGTGACGCCCCAGAGACCGAATTCGGGAACCGTGGTGAGGCCGACGATGACCGCGCCGGCCGACCGTAGTCGGCGCACGATCACATGATCGGCGGTGGCGGGCGCATCGGCGCCCGCCAGCGAGCCGGCCCGGGTCACCTCACCCTGCACATCGATATTGTTCTTCACCGCGACCGGTACCCCGGCCAGCGGCAGCACATCCAGGTCCGGGCGCTCGGCCAGCGCGCGCGCCTCGGCGCGGGCGGCTTCGTCGCGAACCAGGCTGAAGGCGTTCAGTTTCCGATCCTGCGCGCGAATGCGGCCCAGGATTTCCTCGACCATCTGTTCGGCGGTCACCGAACCGTTCTGGACGGCGGCGGCGATACCGATCGCGGTGGCGGTGTCGAGCGGGGGGAGGGAGTCCGGCGCGATATCGGCCGCTTCCGAATCTGCCTCTGCGAGGGCCGGCGCGTTCGACTCGGCGGGCACCTGGGAATCGAGGGCTCGAGGATCGCGGTCTGCGGAGGCCGGGGAGAGGGGGTCGGCGGGGAGGGGGGAGGCCGATCCGGTGTCGCTGTCGGTGGTCGGTTGCGCTTCTGGACTGGTGTTCTTATCGGTCTTATCGTTTGTATTCACCACTACCTCGCTCACCGCGGTGAGCCCCGCTAGCGCGGTGCCCTCGTCGTACATGCTGGTGTTCCCCCGTCGCCTCGAGTTCGAAATCGGGTGATCCGCTGTTCAGCCGCAAGTTATCATTCCGGCAATTGCTCGGGGATGATGATGTCGGGTGTGGCGGATTATTATCCGTACCGAGCCAGAGGGATGCGGACATGGCTTCAGGTTCCGAGCACCGCTCCGGCCGTCACTCGGCCGGAACGGAATTCAGTGTGATCGCCGCCTTCACTGCGGCCTGGGGCGCCGGAGCCGCGCCGCCGGAGATCGCCGATTTCCTGCCCGACGCCAGCGCCCTGCGCCGCGCCGCGCTGCTGGACCTGATCCGGGTGGATATGCGCCATCGCTGGCTGCGCCGACCCGGCGCTACGCCCGATCGGATGCAGAAGCGGCTCACGGAATATTGCGCGGAATTCCCCGAACTCACACCGGCGGATCTGCCCGCCGGGCTGGTGTACGAGGAATTTGTCATTCGCCGGCACAGCGGCGAACGCGTGGACCCGCGCGATTGCCTGCGCGAATATCCTGATCAGGCTTCCGAGCTGCGGGAACTGCTCAATGCCGATGATGAGGACCAGAGCACGCGGCGGGCGGCGCTGGAGGAATCCACCCGGGCGGGGCTCGACGAGTCCACGACGGCCGGGGCCGCGCCGGTGGCGGGCGGCGACGAGTCCACGCGCGCGGGCGCACCGTCCGAGGAATTCACCCGGGCGGCGGAGATGCTCGACGAGCTCACCGGCGCGGCGGGAGATGTTTTCGGCGAATCCACCTACATAGGCCGGCCGCTCGACGAATTCAGCCGGGGGACAGGTGCGTTCGGCGAATCCACGCACGCCGGGAGCCCGCTCGACGGCGACAGCACGCGGGTCCCGGAGCCCGATGAACTCACCCAGCACACCGATGCCGCGCGGCCGACCGTCCACCCGGACGACGGCACCCGGGTCACCGACGGCGGTCTCAGCACACCCGAAACCGGGGAGCTGCTCGACCGCATCGAAATCGGCCAGCGCATAGACGATTTCGATCTGCTCACGCAGCTGGGCAGTGGGGCGTTCGCGCGGGTGTTCCTGGCGCGGCAGCGGTCGCTGCAACGCCTGGTGGCGGTGAAGGTGTCCGCCGATCACGGAACCGAACCGCAGACCCTCGCGCAGCTCGACCACGACTACATCGTGCGGGTGTTCGACCAGCGGATCATCTCCGGTATCCGCACCGAATCCGGGCGCCGGCTGCGGCTGCTGTACATGCAGTTCCTGCCCGGCGGCACTCTGCTCGGTGTGCTGCGCTGGGTGCGCGCCACCCCGAACGCCGAACGCAGTGGGCAATTGCTGCTCGATGCCGTCGACGCCGCCATGGAGGAGAAGGGCGAGATCCGGCCCACCGACTCCAGTGTGCGCGCCGAGCTCGCCGGGCTGGATTGGCCGGAAACCGTTGCCTGGCTGGGTCGCAGGCTCGCGGAGGCGCTCGACTACGCCGACGGGCACGGGGTGCTGCACCGCGATGTGAAGCCCGCCAATGTGCTGCTCTCCGCCGAAGCCGTGCCGAAACTGGCCGACTTCAATATCAGCTTCAGCCGCAATCTCGACGATGCCAGCCCGGTGGCCTACTTCGGTGGATCGCTGTCCTACATGTCGCCGGAACAGTTGGAGGCCTGCCACCCGGGGCGCGCCCGCGCCGCCGCCGACCTGGACACGCGCGCCGACATCTTCTCGCTCGGCGTGGTGCTGTGGGAATTGCTCACCGGCGCAAAACCATTCGACGATTCCACCGCCGGGCCCGGCGATCACGGCGACCGCACCACCTTGGAAGCCATGCTCGACCGCCGGCGCGGCGGGGTCGATGCCACAGCGCTGGAACGGGTGCCCGGCGACTGTTCGGCCGCGCTGCGCCGGGTCCTGCTCACCTGCCTCGCTCCCGATCGCGAGGACCGCTGGAGCAGCGGCGCACTGCTCGCCGCCCAGCTGGAGATGTGCCTGGACGAACGCGCCCGCAATCTGGTCGACCCGCCACCGCGCAGTTGGCGGATGCGGCTGCGGCCGTGGCTGATTCCGCTGGTGACCATTGCCGTCGCGATTCCGAACCTGATCGCCACCGTGTACAACATCATGCACAACAACACGCTGATCATCGACCGCCTCCCGGCGGACGCCCAGCACACGTTCACGCTCGTGACCGCGACGGTGAACGCGCTGTTCTATCCGATCGGCATCGCGGTGATCATCTACCTGTGCCGGTATGTGATCTCGGTGCCGCGAGGTCTGCGCAAGGGCCGGGTGTACGACCCGGAGACGCTGCGGCGGGCCCGTGCCGATGTACTGCTGTGCGGGGAACGCATTTCGTTCGTCGTGTTCTCTGCGTGGGTGCTGGCGGGCGCCACTTTCCCGATTGCATTGCGACTGGCCACCGGTGAGATACCGACCCGCGGCATGGTGCACTTCGTGGTGTCGATCGTGGTGTGCGGGGCCATGGCCGTGGCGTATCCGTTCTTCCTGGTCACCTTCTATCTGGTGCGATGCATCTATCCGATATTCCTGCGGCACGGCGATATCAGTGCCGAGGATGCCGTCTGGCTGCGCCGGCTGGGCCGCCGCTGCACCACCTATCTGGCGGTGGCGGCCTCGGTGCCGCTGCTGGCGGTGGCGGGCGTGACATTCCTTCCGCCCACCGACATTCCGCTCGTGATCGTCGCGGTGCGGGTGCTCAGCGTCGGCGGGATCGTGGCCTTCGTGGGCGTGTACGTGCTGTTCCGGGCCCTCGAAGCCGATCTGCAAGCGCTGGAACGCGTGGTGGCGCCGGGGCATCGGGTGCACCATGCGGGGGAACCGACGGGTGCCGGATCGTGAACGAGTCTCCGGGACTGGCGGTCTCGCGTTTCGCCGCCGACTGGGAGTCCACACTGCGCGGTGACCGCGAGGAGCCGCCGCGACTGGCACGGTATGTGCCCGACGGATGGGAACTGCGGCTCGACGTCCTCACCGCGCTGGTGCGCATCGATATGCGGCAGCGGTGGCGGCGTGCGGGACTGGAGAAGCGAATCACGGACTACCGCACGGAATTTCCCGAAGTCACCGGCAGCCCCGACTTCGCCGATCTGGTGTGCGAGGAGTACCTGGTCCGCAGCCGCTACCGGTCCCTCGACGTCGATACCTTCACCGCCGAATATCCGGAGGTGGCCGGCGAGATCCGCCGCCGCTTCGCCGACGGCGGCAGTGCCGCCCCCACCCCGCCGCCGACCCTGCCCGAAGGCATCGAAATCGGCCGCAGCCTGGACGATTTCGACCTGCTCACCGATCTGGGCGGTGCCGACCACAGCCGTATGTTCCTGGCCCGCCAGCGCTCCATGCAGCGCCTCGTCGCCGTCCGCGTGGAACCCGGCGGCGACAGCGACACCCCCACTGTCGCCCAACTCGATCACCACTACATAGTCCGCGTCTTCGATCAGCGCCTCGTCGCCGACGGCAGCACCGGAAAACCCTTGCGCCTCTTGTACATGCAATACCTCCCCGGCGGCACCGCCGAAGGCGTCCTCACCCTGCTGCGCGCCCAACGGGCGGCTGCGCACTCCGGCCCGACGAGGCCTGTAGCCGTGACGACGCCCGGAGCCGTGGAAGGTACCGGGTCGGATTCCGAAAGTCCTGAGGGGTTCGATCGTGTCGGAGCTGCCCAGGCCACCGGGGCCGACGGCGGGCTCGGGACCGTTGGCGATGCCGGAGAGGCTGCGGGCGAGGCGCATTCGGCAGGCACTCCCGTTCGTGCGCACGGGGGCGTCGGCGCGGCTGCCAGGGGGACGGTGTTCGGCGGTGCGCTGCTGCTGCGGGCGGTGGATTCAGCCATGGAGGCCAGAGGGGAGATTCGGCCGGCGGATTCTCGGGTGCGGCGGGATATCGCGGCCTTGAGCTGGCCGGAGACGGTGGCCTGGGTGGGGCGGCGGTTGGCGGAGGCGCTCGATCATGCCGAGCGGCACGGGGTGCTGCATCACGATATTCGGCCGGGCAATGTGCTTTTCACGGCGGAGGGCGTGCCGAAGCTGGCGGATTTCGCGCTCGGGGCGCTGTATTGGAATACCGGGCTGCCGGGGGCCGCGGGCGTGACGGCCGATGATCCGGCCGGGCTGCGCTGGCGGTCGCCGGAGGCGCTCGCGGCACGGCTCGATCCGACCGCCGCGCTGCCCGACACGCGTAGCGATATCTATTCGCTCGCCGTGCTGCTGTGGGAAATGCTCACCGGCACAGCACCATTCGATGACCCCTCGTCGGACGGGGCGTCCGGGCACGAGGTGGTGACCGGCATGCTGGACCGGCGGCGGGCGGGCGTGCCGGAGTCCGCGCTCGCCGCACTGCCCGCGGACACTCCGGCCGCACTGCGGCGTGTGCTGCTGGAATGCCTGCATCCCGATCCGGCGGGCCGCTGGCAGAACGGCGCGGAACTGGCCGGACAGCTCGACCTGTGCATGGATGCCCGCGCCCGCGATCTGGTGGACCCACCACCGAAGAGCCTGCGCGTCAGGGCCCGTCGCTGGCCGGTGCCCATTGCGGCAGTCTGCGTCGGACTGCCGAATGCGCTGGCGAGTATGTACAACATCCGGCTCAATCAGAGTCTGATCGTGGACCGGATGCCGATAACGGACCAGCACCGCTTCGAAGCGGTCGCGCTGGTGAACAATGCCATTGCCTTCCCGCTGGCCGCGCTGCTGCTTTTCTGGCTGGCCCGGCGGCCGCTCACCGTGTCCTACCGGCTGGCGCGCGGCCGCCAGTACAGCGCCGCCGAACTGGCACGCGCCCGATCCGACACCCTGCTGATCGGGGAGCGGTCGGTGTGGGTGCCGTTCGCCGCGTGGATGATCGCGGGCGTGGTGTGGCCGCTGGCGCTGTCGGCCGCCGGGGCGCAGCTGCCGCGGCACACCTTCGCGCACTTCCTCGCGGCGCAACTGGTGTGTGCGGCTATCGCTTTGGCGTATCCGTATTTCCTGATCACGGTGTATTCGGTGCGCTCGCTGTACCCGCAGTTGCTGGCGCGCGGTGCGGTGGGCGCCGCCGACCGGCGGCAACTCGCGGCGCTGGCCCGGCGTAGCAATGTGTATCTGGCAGCGGCGGCGTCGGTGCCCCTGCTCGGCGTGGCCACCGCGACCTTCGTCTCGCCACTGGATCTGGAACTGGTGATCGTGCCCGTGCGGTGGTTGAGCGTGGGCGGCATCCTGGCCTTCGTGGTCTCCTACCGGCTGTTCCGATTGCTGGAAGAGGACCTGCAGGCACTGGTGCGCGCCATACCCCGGGGCGCGCCGTGATTACGTAAGGTTGGCCCCCGTGAACCGCGGCAGTGTCGAAACTTCCCTGGCGGAACTCGCGGCGCGTATCCGGCGGCGGGCGGACGGATATCCCGGCCGATTCGTCCTCGGGATCGCCGGACCACCCGGTGCGGGCAAATCCACTCTCGCCCGTGGGATTCGTGACGAACTCAATCTGGCCGCGGGCGCCGCACTCGCCGAAGTCGCGCCCATGGACGGGTTTCACCTCACCAATGCGCAATTGATCGCACTCGGGGAGCTGGGTCGCAAGGGCGAACCCGATACCTTCGACGCGGGGGCCTATGTCGACCTGCTGCGCACCCTGCGCAGCGCACCCCTCGGCAGCCTCGTGCCCTGGCCCACCTACAGCCGCGAAATCCACGAACCCGTCCCCGGCGGAGTCGTTTTCGACCAGCAGAGCATCGTGATCACCGAGGGCAACTATCTGCTGCTCGACGACGACATCAGCCCCGGCTGGTCCGCCGTCCGGCCCCTGCTCGACGAAACCTGGTATTTGGACGTCCCCCGTCCGATCATCGAACAACGCCTGCTGCGCAGGCACATTCGCGGCGGCCGCACTCCGGAGGCAGCGAAAACCAAAGTCGCGCAGAGCGATCTGCTCAATGCCCGGCTGGTCGAAGGCACCCGCCTCCGCGCCGATCTGGTGCTGCGCAAGTCCGGCCGGGCCTACCGCATCGTTTAGCGGCGCATCCAAGCGCGCGTGCCTACCCAACCGCAGGACAGCGTGGCCGCGTCCGCCGCATGACGCAGTGCAAGCGGGAAAGGCTCACCCGCGGTGTGGAAGTGGCAGAACGCGCCGTGCAGGATATCGCCCGCGCCGAGCGTATCCACCGCTTCCGCTGCCGGAACCGGGATCTCACCGCGCGCACCCGGCATCGAGTAGATGATCGGTTGCGCACCATGGGTGATCGCGACCTGCGGCACGCCGACAGCGTGGAGATAGTCGAATACCGCCGCATCCGAATCCGCCCGCACACCAGGCGGTGTGAAGGCGGCTGAACAGATAGCGATATCCACCAGCGGTAGTAGTTCGGTGTGTACCTCCCGCCATCGTCCGGCGTCGAGCACGACCGGTACGCCCGCCCTTCGCGCCGCCGCCGCGAGACGCAGGGCGGGCTCCGCGTAGTGACCGTCCACGAGCACCACCGCCGCCTGATGCAGATGTTCGGCGCCGGTGCTGTCGAACGGCGCGTGCACCCGGGACCCGTCCAGCGACACGATGGTGCGGGTGGCCGCGCCGGTGGCGACAATGATCGAGGACACCGGCGGCTGCTGATCACCATCGGGCGTCAGATCGGTGATTCCCACCCCGTGCTGCTCCAGATCACCGCGAATCAGTTCCGCCAGTGGGTGTTTGCCCAGCGCCGTCACCAGCGTCGGCACCCGGCCCGACAGGAAGGCGTACGCCACCGCCGCATTGGCGGCCGGCCCGCCCGCACCCAGGAACAGATCGTCGGCCTGTGTCTTGCTGTCCTCGACCGGATACCGCTGCACGGCATAGGCGAGATCCAGCGTCGACAGTCCGGCGAACACCGCTCCGTTGTTGTCCATTCGCCGACGATACGGGGCTACCGTGGTGGAAACGGGGAGGTAAGGCAGACAATGGAATTGACCAAGGGCGCGAATGCGCCGATCGATACCGACGAGGTCGTCGTCGAGGTCACCGCGGCGGCGCCGGTGGATGTAGCGGCCCTGCTGCTCACCGCTGCGGGAAAAGTCCGCTCCGACAACGATTTCATCTTCTACAACCAGCCGAACGGACCCGGCGTCACCGCGCAACCGCCCAATACCATTCGGATCGAGACCCGCCAGGTGCCCGCCGATATCGAGAAAGTGGTGGTCACCGCCAGCCTGGATGGTTCCGGACCGGTCAACTGGGGCACTGCCGGGCGGCTGAGTATCGCCCTCATCGACCCGCAGCGCCACACCACCCTGGCCACCTTCACCCCGGCCGACCTGAACACCGAAACCGCCCTGATCGCCGTGGAACTGTATCGGCGGCAGGGTGTTTGGAAGGTGCGCGCGGTCGGTCAGGGTTATGCCGATGGACTCGCGGGCATTGCCACCGACTTCGGGATCACCGTCGACGACGCCCCGCAGGCCGCCCCGCAGCCCGGACCCGTGCCGCCGATGGTCCCGCAGCCGATGCCGCCGACCGCCTCCCCGCCCTATCGTCCGGCGGCGCCTTATCAGCCGCCGGTGTACCAGCAGCCTGCGCCATATGGGCAGTCGCCGACTTATCCACAGCCTGCGACTTATCCACAGCCGATGTCCCCACCACCGGTTTCCTACCCGCAGGCCCCGACTTATCCACAGCCGCCGTCTTATCAACCGCCGTCGGGCTATCCGCCGCCGATGGCAACACCACCGCCTGGTGTGCCGCCGCCGGCCCCCACGGCGCCACCGAGATTCGGCGAGCCGACGGTGAACCTGGACAAGGGCCGGGTCTCCCTCAGCAAGAGCGAAACCGTCTCGCTCACCAAGCAGGGCGCGCCGTCACTGACGCGGGTTCGCATGGCGCTCGGATGGGATCCGGCGCGGCGCGGCAAATCCATCGACCTGGACGCCTCCGTGGTCGCCTACAACAAACGCGCCAAGGATCTCGGCAAGGTCTGGTTCGTGAAACTCACGGGATTCAAAGGCGCCATTCGACATTCGGGCGACAATCTCACCGGCGCCGGTAAAGGCGACGACGAGGTGATTTCGGTGGACCTGTCCGCGCTACCGCCCGACGTCTATGCACTGGTATTCACCGTGAACTCGTACTCCGGCCAGAAATTCGACGAGATCAAGAGCGCGTTCTGCCGACTGGTGGACGACAACTCCGGCGCCGAGCTGGTGCGTTTCGAATTATCCCGCGGCGAGGCGCGCACCGGCCTGTTCATGTGCATGCTCACCCGGAGCCCACAGGGCTGGAATATGACCGCCCTCGGCGAATACGGCGACGGCGCGACGGTGAGCAAAATGGTCGATCCGGGTAAGCGATTCGTCCTGGCTACCGTGCACTGACTCGGTAGGCGAAATACGCGGGCCGCGAACGGATTTCCCCGTCCGCGGCCCGATCGTACTGTGTGACTGTCAGTTACCGGTGTCCCGCACCCGCGACTCGTACGCCTTGCGGGCATCGGAATCGACATCGTCGAGGAACGCGTTCTGCGCACCCAGCGCCCGCCCGATGGCATCGCCGACCGACTGCGGCAGCAGCCCGACCACCTGGGCGATGATCCCGGCCACCGCGGTCACGCGCGCCTTGGCCTTCGGTTCCACGATCAGCTTGGCGATCGCGTCCGCGATCTCCTCCGGCTCGGCCGGGCGCAGCAGCTTGGGAGCCGTAACACCCGATCCCAGTTCGGTATTCGTGAGCGTCGGCAGCACCGAGGAGAAGTTCAGCCCGGTGCCCCGGTACTCCTCCCGCACCGTATCGGTGAAGCCCAGCACCGCGTGCTTGCTCGCGTTGTAGGTGGCCAGACCCGGAATATGGGTCTCACCCGCCAGCGACGCGATATTGATGACATGCCCGCGCCCACGCGGCAGCATGCGCGCCAGCGCCAGCTTGGAACCGAGAATCACGCCGTACACATTGATATCGAGAATGCGCCGGGTGATCTGATCGGATTCGTCCACCACCCGCCCGGTCGGCATGATCCCGGCATTGTTGATGAGCACATCGATCGGCCCGAGCCGCTTCTCGACATCATCGAGGAACGCCTCGAACGACTGCTGATCGGTGACATCGAGACGGCCGTACACCTCGAAACCCTGTGCCGCACCGGACTCTTTGACGCTGACCTCGTCGATATCGCCGATGGCGATCTTCGCGCCCAGCGCCTGCAGCGCCTTGCCGGTGGCCAGGCCGATGCCGCGCGCACCGCCGGTGATCACCACGACCTTGCCGGTGATACTACTGAAGTCGGTCACTTGGTCCCCTTCACGGTGTCGAAAACCGCCTGCACGCTCAACCGGCGCAGCCCGCGCGCACCCGCGGCCCGCATGGCCGCCAGCGAGAACGCCAGCTTGGTCGGCGAATACGGGAACCACAGCAGCTCTTTGGTCTGCGTGGGCAGGATCGGCTTGGTGATCGCCTGCTGACGGCAGTACTTGCGCACGCCGTTCGCACCGCCCCAGCGCGCACCCACACCGGACAGCCCCCAGCCGCCCATGGGCAGCGCGAAGCTGAACATATTGGAGAACACGTCGTTGATGTTCACCGCGCCCGCATTCAGCTGGCGCGCAATGCGTTCCGCGCGATCCTTGTCACCGCTCCACACCGAGGCGGAGAGACCGAAGATCGAATCATTGGCCAGCCGAATGGCTTCCGCCTCGTCGGCGACCTTCATGACCGGAATCGTCGGGCCGAAGGTCTCCTCGGTCATACAGGTCATGGAGTGATCGACATCGGCCAGCACGGTCGGCTCGAACAGCGTGCCGACACCGGTGCGCTTACCGCCGGTGAGCAGCCGCGCACCCTGCTTCACGGCGTCCTCGACATGTCGCTGCACGATATTCGCCTGCGCCTCGTTGGCCAGCGCGCCCATGTCGTACTTGGGTTCCCGGCCGTCGACACCCTGGCGGACCTCCTTGACGGCGGCGGTCAGCTTTTTCAGGAATTCGTCGTAGACCGGGGCTTCGACGTACACCCGCTCCACCGAAATGCATACCTGGCCGGCATTGAACAGACCGCCGAAGGCGATACCGTGCGCGGCCCGATCCAGATCGGCGTCGGCGAGCACAATGGCCGGATCCTTACCGCCCAGCTCGAGGCTGTACGGGATCATGCGCTCGGTGCAGGCCGCGGCGATCTTGCGACCGGTCGGCGTAGAGCCGGTGAACTGCACGTAGTCGACACTGCCGACCACGGCTGCACCCGTCTCGCCCGCGCCGGTGACCACCGTGAGCACCGGCGGCGCACCGATCTCACGCCAGCCACGCGCCAGCTCGAGCGCCGAAAGCGGGGTCACCTCAGAGGGTTTCAGAATGACGGCGGCGCCGGCGGCCAGCGCCGGAATCACATCGATGACCGGCATGGCCAGCGGGAAGTTCCACGGCGTGATGACACCGACGACCTGATACGGCCGGAATACCCGGGTCAGCGACTTCACCCGAGCGAGCGGGCTGTGCGGTGAAGGATGTTCGTCCGCAAGGAATTTCGCGGCCCGGCGGGCGTAGTAGCCGGTGAGGTCGATGGAGAAGGCCGGGTCGATGAGAGCGTCGATACGCGCCTTACCGGTCTCGGACTGCAGTACGTCGGCGAGCTTGTCGGTGTTGTCGACCAGCCAGTCCTGCAGCTTCAGCAGCCACTCCTTGCGGCCGTCGGGGCCGATGGCCTCCCACTCCGGCTGATGCAGGCGCAGCTGCGCGACCTGCTCGGCAACCGTCTCGGCCGAATCGATCGGCACCGTGCCCGCGAGCTCACCGGTCGCGGGATTGCGGACCTCGAACTCGGTCGGCGCGGCCGGCTGCGGAGCCGCCGTGGCGGCCGGTTTCGGCGCGGTCTTGGTACCGGCGGGCTTACGCGCCGCGGTCTTGCGGACGGTGCCCGCCTCGGCGGGTTCGGTATTGGTCACGATGTGCTCTCCCACGTGCGCTGCATTGCGAACCGGATCGGCTCTGTGAACTGTGCGACAACTCACTGAACTATGATCGTGACACAATTTCGGCAGCACATTCTTGGCACGGGGAGTCAAGGATTCCGTGCGGTTTTGTACTTTGAGCACAAATCTGGAGGTCCACTCGTGGTTATGGCGGAGACCAGCCCGGTCACCCGGCAGTGGATCGCCGACTTCGTCGCCGAAACCCTGCGCACCGAGACCCTCGAACAGGTCATCACCCGCCTCGACAATGCCATCATCGCCCGCATTCCGGAACTGCGCGACCGGGATATGCGCCGCGATCTCGCCGCCAGCACCCGCGCCCACGCCTTCGAAGTACTCAGCGGGCTCACCCAGGACCGCTTCGACTATCCGGTCCCGGAACAGGCGCACGCCTTCGCCCGCACCATCGCCCGCCGCGGTCACGATGTGCGCTTCCTGCTGCGTGTCTACCACGTCGGCCAGGAGGCCCTGCTCGAATACATGGCCGAGGTCGTCGGGCAGGGCCAACTGCCCCGCGATATCGAAAGAGACGTGCTGCTAAGGCTTTTCGACCGGTCCACGCGCTGGATCAGCACCTCGGTGGAAACGCTCACCGACACCTACATGCAGGAGCGGGAGAGCGGACTGCGCGCCGCCCTCAACCAGCGCGCCGAAATCGTGCGCGCCCTGCTGGACGGCGGCGACCTCGATGTCGAAGTCGCGTCGGCCCGGCTCGGATACCGGCTCGCGCAACGGCATCTCGCCCTGGTGCTGTGGACCGAGGAGGGGCCCGGCCTGGCCCCGCCCGACGGCGGTGACGATGTCGCGGGCCTGCTGGACCGGGTCGCGACCCGGTGCGCGACCGCGCTGGGCAATGGCAGCGTCCTCACGGTCCCCTCCGGGGCCGCCGCGCTCTGGGCGTGGATCGGCCTGGACGACGACCTCCCGGACCCCGCACTGGCCACCTGGCCCGTCGAATCGCCGGTGCGGGTGGCGGTCGGAGTACCGGCGGCGCAGGTGACCGGATTTCGCCGCAGCCATCGCGAGGCGATCGCGACCCGGCAGGTCGCCGAACGCGCCCGGCCCGCGCTGCCGCGCGTGCTGCACTATCCGGAAATAGAAGTGGCCTATCTGGCCGGAACCGACGAACCGGCGATGCGGGCGCTCATCGAACGGGAACTGGGCGCGCTCGCGGCGCCCGACCTGCATTCCGCACGCCTACGCGAAACTCTGCACGCCTATTTGCGGGCGCGGCGCAGTCCGGATGCTGCCGCGAAAATACTGGGCGTGCACAAGAACACCGTGCGCTACCGAATTCAGCGCATAGAGGAACTACTCGGGCCGCGCTCGCTCGACCAACGCGGCCCGCGCCTGGAAATCGCGCTCGACTGCGTTGCCGTCTACGGCGTCTAGCGGGCTAACTCGCATCCTCGTCGAGGGCGGCGTCCCGGGCGGCGATGCGGCGCAGCGGCGGCTCGCTCTGCGGCGGCACCCGGCGATCGGGCAACTCCGCCAGCAACTGGGTGGTGGCTGCCGCAATGGCCTCCACCGCCTTGTCGACCGCTGGTTTCGTCGCCGTGGTCAAACCCGAGACCCCACTGACCTTGCGCACGAATTGCTGCGCCGCCGCGTAGATTTCCTGCTCGGTAGCGGCTGGCTCCAGCCCACGCAGGATGGTGATATTTCTACACATGGCCCAGAGAGTAGTCCGGATTCCATTGCATGACAGGGCAAGAATTCAGCCCCGCCAAAGTTCGCACTCCGCCCCCTACTGAGCGCAGCGAAAGACCGAAGCACCCGAACCACATCCACACCAAGTTCGCGGCCCGCCCCGTTCTGGACTGAGTGGAGCGGGGGAGCGAAGCGGAGGAGCGGAGGGAGGGAAGAACGGGGTAACAGGGCCGCGAACCCGCCCGGAGCGAAGCGGAGGGCAAATTAGACACAGCACCCGCCCGGAGCGAAGCGGAGGCAAATTAGACACAGCACCCGCCGGAGCGAAGCGGAGGCAAATATGACCGCGCTGAGACACAATCGAGGTATGCCCGCCCGCGACGTGCCCACGCTGACGACCTTCCCCTACCCGGAGCTCGACCAGCGCGAGGACGACCACTGGTCGGGCGCGCAGGTCTCCGACGACGAATTGCGCGCTCTGGCACTGGGCGGTTTCTACTCCGCCCGCTGGGATGCCTTCCACGATGCCCTGCTACTCGGCCCCGAACGCGAACATCCACTCGGTGACCGCCGGGAACTCGCCATCGACACCCTCACCGGCGCCTGGGGTATCACCGACGGCACCGAGGCCCGGGCATCCATGGAGCAACTGCTGGAGGGCATGCATTCGCCGCTCTACTCGCTGGTGCATCCACTCGTCATGGCCGGCATCAATTCCCCCGAGCGCGACCGCTTCGGCGAGCGCGCCGACCGGCACCGCGCCTTCCTGCGTCAGGTCGGCTCGTTCCGCGGGATGGAGAATCCGGAAGCCCTGGTCCGCGACTACGACATCTGGTCCCAGGCCATCAAACTCGGCCTTACCGAACATCTGGTCCGCCCGCTGCCCACCGATATCCAGGCATGGGACCTCGCCCGCGTGGTCGCCGTCAGCCGCATGGCCTACACGGCCGGCTATCTGGAAGCGGATGTCGCGTGGGACTACCTCATGCGCGCCCTGCCGCTGGCGCAGCGCAAATACCGCAACTGGCGGCAATTCGGTGATGCCTACCTCGCCGGCTGGACCTACTGGCAGGCGTGCGAAGACCTCGCCGAACTCAAATCCGGTGGAGTGGACCGCCGCATGGAACTACTGCGCCTCTGGATGCGCCCGACCAGTCCCTGGCGCCGCATCGAACTGCAGGCCGAAGAAGTGCCGGAACCGGAGGACTAGACCGCATCGAACCGACCCGCCATCCGGCGGGTCGGGAGGGGCCGAATTCCTTTGGCCCTGAGCTCAATCCGGCAGGGACCGGAGAATTCCGCGCCCGTAGCGCTGGAATTGCGCATCGTCGACCATGGCGAGGGAATGCCGTTCCACCAGCAGTTCCCACTCCGAATAAAGCTTCTGCACACCGGGATCGGCGGGACCGGCTGCCCCGTCTGCGGATTCCCGCTGGATCGCGAAATTCAGCGCACCGGTGACCCGTTCGATATCGGCCCGATCCGCGGCAGTGAAATGCCAGGTCAGATTGCCGTCATTGACCTCGACGCCGATCTCGCCCGGCACTGCCACGGTGGTGGACGATTCGTCCGTACTGCGTGCCCACAGCAGGGCCGCGATGGGTAGCTCGTGCGCGAAACGCTTGCTCGCACCGAGCGAGACGAAAATCAGCCGGGTGGTGGTGATGGCAAGCAGCCCGGCGCCTTTCGCCGCGGGCGGCTGCGCATTGACGATCGCGGATTCCAGCACGAACTCGTCGGGGGTGACGTAGCGGTGCAGGGCGGCGATCGCCGTCTTGGCATCCCGCTTGGGCGCCATGCGCCGCACCGCACGATCCACATCGGCGCGGGTGGGACCGCCGCGACCCCAGGACGGTGTGGGCGGAGTCAGATCGGGGGAGGCCACATCGAGGCGCTGCGTGCCCAGGATCTGATTGTTGATGCGCTGCACGATGACGGTGGCGGCAGGCACATCGTGCTCGGCGATGAGTACCGGCAGCGGCGTCCGGTCGGCCGGCACGCCGGTGAGAACGGGGGTGGGATAGCGGAGGTAGATCTCGATCACGACCGCATCGTCCGCGCGGCGGTTCAACCGCACCTTGAGGAGTTCGGCGACCGGGACGTCGAGTACGCGCTCGCCGTCCGTTCCGGGGCGCAGCACCGTCAGTCGCCCGTTGCCGTGCCGCACAATCGCTGTGGGTGTCCGTAGCTCGACTATGTCCATACCCCCTGCGCTCTGTTGTGTCGTCGCTCACGATTAGCCGACCATGCCATCATTGTGACCACTCGGTCCGACACCAGGGGGTGATCGACCCGACGTGTTGCCGCAGTTGGTCGGGGAACCACCTGCGTTCTTTAGCCGTTTACCTGTTGAACTGCACTAGCTGGCGAACTGCGCGATGTATCGACTAGACCGTACGCGGTAACGTGGCATGTCCGCATCCGTTCGTCGGAACGGGCGCGCCACGAACGCATCGCAGGCAAACCGGATACACCCCCCGGAAAGGACTGGCCGTCGGCCGACGCTCTATGAACCGCAAGACTGTGTTCCGCAACCTGGCCATAGTCGCGGGCTTCTTGCTCGTGATCTACCTGGTCAGCTACTTCAGCAACGACACGCGCGGCTGGAAGAGCGTCGACACGTCGGTGGCGCTCTCTCAGCTTCAAGATAAGTCCAACGTCGACTCGGTTCAGATCGACGATAAAGAGCAGCAGCTGCGCATCACGCTGAAGAACGGCAATGATGCCACCGGTGGCGACAAGAAGATCATCGCGAAGTATCCGGGCGGCGGTGAGGTCTCTCAGCAGGTCTTCCAAGCCGCGCAGAATTCGGGTGCGAAGGTCAACACTTCCGTCAAACAGGATTCCTGGCTGAGCCAGATTCTCCTGTTCATGCTGCCCATGGTGATTTTGCTGGGTCTGTTCATCTTCGTGATGTCCCGCATGCAAGGCGGTGGCCGCGGCGGGATGATGGGCTTCGGTAAATCGAAGGCCAAACAGCTGTCGAAAGATATGCCCAAGACCACCTTCGGTGATGTCGCGGGCGCCGACGAGGCTGTCGAAGAGCTCTACGAGATCAAGGACTTCCTCCAACAGCCGGCCCGCTACCAGGCCCTCGGCGCAAAAATCCCGAAGGGCGTGCTGCTGTACGGCCCGCCCGGCACCGGTAAGACCCTGTTGGCCCGTGCGGTCGCGGGTGAGGCCGGTGTCCCGTTCTTCACCATCTCAGGTTCCGACTTCGTCGAAATGTTCGTCGGTGTCGGTGCTTCCCGAGTGCGCGACCTCTTCGAGCAGGCCAAGCAGAACGCCCCCTGCATCATTTTCGTCGACGAGATCGACGCGGTCGGCCGCCAGCGCGGCGCCGGCCTCGGCGGTGGCCACGACGAGCGTGAGCAGACGCTGAACCAGCTGCTGGTGGAGATGGACGGCTTCGGTGAGCGCACGGGCGTCATCATCATCGCGGCCACCAACCGCCCGGACATCCTGGATCCGGCGCTGCTGCGCCCGGGCCGGTTCGACCGGCAGATCCCGGTGAGCAATCCGGACCTGGCGGGTCGCCGCGAGATCCTGCGGGTGCATTCGCAGGGCAAGCCGATCTCGCCCGATGCCGACCTGGAGGGTCTGGCCAAGCGCACCGTCGGCATGTCCGGCGCGGACCTGGCCAACGTGATCAACGAGGCCGCCCTGCTCACCGCGCGTGAGCACGGCAGCGTGATCAACGGTGCGGCCCTGGAAGAGTCGGTCGATCGCGTGGTCGGCGGCCCGCGCCGCAAGTCGCGCATCATCAGTGAGCACGAGAAGAAGATCACCGCCTACCACGAGGCCGGGCACACCCTGGCCGCGTGGGCGATGCCCGATATCGAGCCGGTCTACAAGGTCACCATCCTGGCCCGCGGTCGCACCGGCGGCCACGCCATGACGGTGCCCGAGGACGACAAGGGCCTGATGACGCGGTCGGAGATGATCGCCCGCCTGGTCTTCGCCATGGGTGGTCGCGCGGCCGAGGAACTGGTGTTCCACGAGCCGACCACCGGCGCCTCGTCCGATATCGACCAGGCCACCAAGATCGCGCGCGCCATGGTCACCGAGTACGGCATGAGCGCCCGCCTGGGTGCGGTCCGCTACGGCCAGGAGCAGGGCGACCCGTTCCTGGGCCGCTCGATGGGCACCGCGCCGGACTACTCGCACGAGGTGGCCCGCGAGATCGACGAGGAGGTGCGCAACCTCATCGAGGCCGCGCACACCGAGGCATGGGCGATCCTCAATGAGTACCGCGACGTGCTCGACGACTTGGCCACCGCGCTGCTGGAACGAGAGACGTT
>NZ_JAODNK010000100.1 GCF_025465275.1 Nocardia sp.
GGGAGTACGCAGACGGCGTCGAGGCCGAAGACGTGGTTGAGGCGGCCGAAGGCCAGCCAGGAACCGAGGCACATGGTGAGTTCGACGGCTTCGGCCTGGGTGTAGGCGGCGAACATGCGGGTCCAGAATTCGTCATCGAGGTTGTGGTGGTCGAGGGCGTAGCGTTCGGCGTATTCGGCGGCCAGGCGGGTGCGGTCGTCGAAGGATTCGGTTGTGCGCCAGTCGGTTACGTCCTCCTCGAAGGACTCCTCGACCTTTTCGCCATTGCGGTCGGTCCGCCAGTCCAGGCAGAACAGGCAGCCGTTGATCTGCGCGATGCGCAGTCGGGCGGCTTCGAATTCGCGCAGTCCGAGGGTGGAGTGCGAGTAGACGGCGAGGGCGAAGTTGGAGGCGGCGATGCCGATGCCGGGCACCATTTCACCCCATACGTAGCCGATGGGGTCCTTGCCTTCGGGAATGTCGATGATCACGGCTGGTTCCTTCCGAGAGTGCCGGGTCGCAGTGGGATGTCGAGGGCGTCGTAGAGCCCGGGTTCGGCGGCCACCAGCCAGTCGATGGCGCCGACCAATCTGCCTACGGCGGTGGCGTTTCCGCCCGCGGAGTGATTGCCGCCCTCATCGGTGGCCTGAATGGTGACCTCGATGTGCGGGCGGCCTTCGATGATCACGCGGTGCGCGCCGGCGCCGCTGTGCGGCAGCGGCCAATCGGTGGCACAGGAGGCGTGGATGCGGGTGATGTGTTCGATGACGATGCGCGGGCGGCCGTCGACAATGCCCTGCACTTCGAAACGGATCGCGCCCTGGGTGCCCGCCTCGAACTCACCCATGAGCTGGGTACTGACGGTGGCTTCGAGCGGGCGGCGTTCCACCACCTCGCGAATCTCCTCGATGGTGACGCCGAGCCCGCGCGCGATGAGCCGAATCTGCCCGCCCCACACCATGGTCGGCACCGAGGCCATGAGCATGGGCGGGTCGTAGTCCATGGGCTGTCCCATACCGACCAGGTAGCGGACCGAATCGGGTTGGTCATAGGTGGTGTAGTCGAAGATCTCCTGGCAGCGCACCACGTCCACGGTGCTGCCGAGCCCGCTCATGAGCAGCGGCAGCACATCATTGCCCCAGCCTGGATCGACGCCGGAGACAAACAGTGAGCCGCCGCCCTCGGCGATCGCGGCGAGCACCGCCTCACGGAGTTCGGCCGGGGCATTCTGTTGGTCGTAGAGGGCGTACAGCGCGGGTGTCACCACCACGGCGCCCGCCCGCAGCGCGCGCAGGATGTCGGCGAGGGCATCGTCGGGGCGGATATCGCCCGAGGCTGCATAGACAACCGCGCCCGGTGCTTCGGCGAGCGCGGCGGCAATATCGTCGGTCGCCGCCACTCCCAGTTCGGTGTCGAGCCCGGCGAGGTCACCCGCGTCGCGTCCCACTTTCGCCGGATTGTGCACGAGCACGCCGGTCAATTTCAGCGCCGGATGCGCGGCCACCGCGCGGATAGCGGCGCGGCCGACATTGCCGGTGCCCCAGACCAGGGTGGGTATCATTCCGGGAGGGTAGCAAATGCTTGGTTGGTTGTGGTCCAATTCACCATGGATTTGAATGCAGTCGAGGAGATTCGCACGCTCAAGTACCGCTATCTGCGGACGCTGGACCTCAAGCAGTGGAAAGATTTCGGCGAGACGCTCAGCACGGATGTGATCGGTTCGTACGGGTCGCCGTCCGGCGGCATGCCGGCCGAATTCACAGGTCGGGACCAGATTGTCGACTATATGCAGGGCGCGCTGAGCGGGAACATCATCACCGTGCACGTGGCCAACCACCCGGAGATCCAGGTCGACGGCGATACGGCCACCGGCAGTTGGTGTTTGGAGGACACGGTCATAGTCCCCGACTATCAATTGCTGATTCGCGGGGCCGCGTACTACAACGACACCTACCGCCGCGAGGACGGCATCTGGCGGATCACGAGCACCGGTTACGTGCGAATCTACGAGTCCAAGGTGTCCACCGCGGGCCTGCCCGGGTATGAAATCACGGCCAATCGCTGGGCCGGTAACTGATCTTTCCGGACAGGAAAAGCGCTGAGCGCCTTCCCCTCTGAGTGTTCCTCCAGCCGTTAACGCCTGTCGGTACCGTCGGCGATAGTGGGTCGCACGGTCGAATTCGTTCGACCGCTGCACTATCGGTTCGACACACAGCTAGGAACACCCATGCGCAAGATCCTTCTCGGTACCGCCGGTATCGCGTTCGCCGCTCTCGCCACCGTGCTGCCCGCCGCACCGGCGTCGGCCTCCGCCAACTGGGGCGCCATTGCCGTCTCCGGCGATGGCGATCTGGGTTGGGCGTGGAACTACGATTCCGAGTCCGCCGCGAGCCAGGCCGCCGAGGCCAAGTGCGGTTTCAGCGACTGCTCGACCGTCGCCTCCTTCACCGGCTGCGGCTCGGTCGCGTACTCGGCGAGCATGAACAAGTACACCGGCGGTTACGGCTCGACACCGGCCGAGGCGGAGAGCTCCGCGCTCTGGTACGGCGATTCGAGCATCGTGCGCGCGGCCATCTGCAACGACTGATCCACCACCGGATCGCCTGCGCTGAGCACCGCGCGACGAACCTGACACCGTCGTCCCGGAGCTAGCCTCGGGGGAAGAAAATCAGGTTGACCGGCCCGGACATCACAGCATTCGAGGGGATGCCATAAGGTCCGGTCCGGCAACTCGCCCAATGGATTTCAGCATTGGGCCGGAGTGACTCACCGCTCGGCGGCATCGACCGCCTTGCGAACAGTCTCGGCATCGGCCGGGGCCGCGTCGTTCTCCCAGAAGGGAGCGGCGGCCGCGTACGGCGCACCGTAGGCCGGAGTATCGGGATGGGTCCGCCAGCTGTCGCTCGCGCTGCCGATATCGACCGCGTCGTAGCCCAGCGCATTGATGAATTGTGTGGCAGCGGCTTTCGCGTCGGTGTCGTCGCCCGCGATCGGCAGGGCGGTCCGATCGGACGCACCGGCGGGGCGGCTGAGTACCGCGAGATGCTTGAAGTAGATGTTGTTGAACGCCTTCACCACTCGTGAGCGCGGTAGATGTCGTTGTAGTAGCTCGCTGCTGGTGGCCGTTCCCGCCTCCAGGTCCGGGAACTCGCCGTCACGCTCCGGGTAGTAGTTATTGGTATCGATGACGACCTTGCCGACCAGCGGGTCCGCCGGCACGTCGCGGTAGGCCTTCAGCGGAACCGTCACCACCACAATGTCTCCGGCCGCAGCGGCCTCCTCCGGAGTTCCGGCGCGGGCCCGCTCCCCCAGCTCCTGCACCAGATCGGCCAATGTCTCGGGCCCCCGGGAATTGCTCAGCACCACATCGATCCCGGCTGCGACGGCCAGTCTTGCCAGCGTCCCGCCGATATTGCCGCTCCCGATCAATCCCACCGTAGTCATGATTCTGGCCAACCCCGGTGCGTCCACGGATGTTCCCGGGCAGCTCAGGAGGGTTCGCTCCCGGCTTCCGCGGCAGCGATCACGGTTGCGCCGGCGGCCAGGGCGGCATCCAGAACACCGGGAAAACGGATGTTCAAATCCGTGCGCCGAAGCTGGATGAAGCGGTTGCGGCCATCCTGCCGAGCGCTGATCAGCCCGGCGTCTCGCAGCACCCGATAGTGATGGGACGTGGTCGATTTATGGACCTCGATGCCCTCGGCGGCTGCGGTGCAAGCGTGCTCGGCATCGTCGGCGAGGGCCGTCAGCAGCCGCAATCGCACCTGGTCGGACAGGGCGTGCATGACTTCGACGAACTCGATGTCGTCGACAGCAGGCTGTGGCAGGTACCGCATAGCGACAAGCTACTCCACGGTTCGATCGTTTGACACCTATCCAACCGTCCCGCATAGTTTGACAGTCATCAAACTTACGCGGGCTTCCCGCCCCACTCCCGCAGGAGCCTCGGGTGAATTCACGTCTGATTACCTTGGCGCTGGGCACATTTGCCATCGGCATCGATGCCTTCGTCACCGCCGGGCTGGTCGCTCCGGTCGCCGCCGATCTACACGTTTCGACCTCGGCGGCAGGGCAACTCGTCACCGTATTCGCGCTGTCCTATGCGGTGTTGTCACCGGTGCTGGCGACCGTGACGGCGCGATTGTCGCGCAAACACGTTCTGCTGGCGGCCTTGTCGCTGTTCGTACTGGGCAATGTGGTTACCGCGCTGGCTGGATCGTTCGCACTGGTATTGGCGTCGCGAGTGATCGCGGCGGCGGGCGCGTCCATGTACACGCCCAATGCCACCGCGGTCGCGGCGGCGCTGTCGCCACCCGAACGTCGAGGGCGCGCGATCTCGGTGGTGATCGGCGGGCTGACGGTGGCAACGGCGCTCGGTGTGCCGATCGGATCATGGATCGGCGGGGCACTGAACTGGCGCGCCACCCTGTGGATGGTGGTGGCGCTGGGCGTCATCGCATTCCTCGGCGTCGCGAAGGTGGTACCGATTGTGCGACTGCCCGCACCCACATCATTGCGGGAGCGGCTGATTCCGCTGCGCGACAAGACTATTGCGACGGGAGTGCTACACACCGTGCTGCTGTTCGGTGGGCAGTTCGTCGTCTACACCTACCTCGGATCGGTGCTGCTGCATGCGACCGGCGGCAGCCCGGGGCGATTCGCGTTGCTGCTGTGGATCTATGGACTCATGGCCGTAGTGGGCAGCACTCTGAGTGGACGGTTCGTCGATCGACTGGGTTCCCGGCGCATCCTGCCCGTCGCGGTGGGGGGTGCGGCGGTCGTCCTGGCCTTCGCGCCGGTGGCCGGTCATTCACTACTCACGGCCGCGATCTGGGCCGCCGCCTTCGGGCTTCCCGGCTGGACTTGGGCTGTGGCACAACAGCATCGGCTGATGGAGCTCGCACCGCAGGGATCGCCGCTGCTGCTGGGGCTCAATGCGTCCGCACAGTATCTCGGCATTGCCCTGGGCGGCGCGATCGGCGGAATCGGCTTGCAGACATGGGGAGCAGGGTCGCTCGGATGGATCGGCGTTGTGCTCGCATTGGGCGCGCTCGCACTACTGACAGTCAGTCTGCACGGTTCCCGGCCCCAAACCCGTAGCGCTACAGCGGGTATTGCCGCGCCGCTGAAATCCCCGGCCTGAGTTCGCCCCTGCGGCCGCCACACTCCCGACGGCCGCAGGAACTCGCCAGATGGTCTCAACCCAAGGTGATGGCGTCCAGTCGGGTGCGCAGGAACTCGGCGGACACCACCGGTTCCAGGCCGTCGATGCGGCCGATCGGCGGCGCCAGCGGGGTGACGCGAGCATCGTAATCGAGTTCGTAGAAGTAGATGAGCGAGACCAGATCCTCGTCCGGGGCCGTCTCCTGCGGGGGCAGCACCCGGTGGCGGCCGGCCGGCCAGCGCTGACCGCTCCAATGTGCCAGCAGGTCACCGATATTCACGGTCAGCGCGGACGGATCGAAAGGTGCGTCCGCCCAGCCCTCTTCGTCGGTGTAGACCTGCAGGCCGCCGGCTCCGGGCTCACGATCGAGCACGGTGACGGTGCCGAAATCGGTATGCGGTCCTATGCGGAACTGGCCGGGTTCGGGCGCGCCGAGGTGTGTGAGCGGCGGATACCAGTTGATATTGCAGGTCCAGGTGGGGCGGGCGGACAAACCTTGGAAAGGGTTGTGCGGCAACTCGAGTGCCGCTGCGAACAGGGCCAGCAGCTCGTCGGACAGCGTGCGCATGGCCTCGATATAGGCGGTGGACAGCGCGTGCAGCTCGGCCACCTCCTCCGGCCAGACATTGTCGAGGAACCACACTTCGTCGACGAGCCTGTCGCCGGTGCGGGTGTCCGCGCCGACGGCGAAGGTCTCCTTCAGATCGGGCGGAGTCTCGGTGCCCTCGGAGTAACCATTGGCCTCCAGGCCGGGACCGATCCAGCCGCGGCCGCCGACGGCGGTCGCATAGCGCTGCTTCACCTCCTCGGGGAGGGCGAAGAAGCGGCGGGCGGCGGCGCGGAGCGCACCTGGAAGCCCTTCCGGCACACCATGTCCGCGCACCAGCAGGAATCCGGCCCGCTGCATGCCCTCGTCGACCTCGCGCAGTACCTGTGCCGCGGCCGGGCCGCCCGCGCGCCAGCGGTTCATATCGACGGTCGCGATGGCATTCACTCCGCTACCCCTATGTCCTCGTTCCAGAGTTCCGGCCGGTCGGCGATGAAGCGTTCCATCATGTCCACGCAGGCCGGATCGTCCAGCACGGTGATCGAGACTCCGTGTGCGGCAAGCCATTCGTGGCCGCCGGTGAAGGTGATCGACTCCCCGACCACAACCGCGCCGATACCGAACTGGCGGACCAGCCCGCTGCAGTACCAGCAGGGCGACAGTGTGGTCACCATGATGGTGTCGCGGTAGTCGCGGCGGCGACCGGCATTGCGGAAGGCGTCCGTCTCGGCGTGCAGGCTGGGGTCCCCGGCTTGGACCCGGCGATTGTGGCCGCGGCCGAGCAGGTTTCCCTCCGAGTCGAAGAGTGCGGCGCCGATCGGAATGCCGCCCTCGGCAAGTCCGAGCTGCGCCTCGTCATAGGCGGTGACCAGCAGATCTTTCGCGGTGATCATGCCGATCATGCTGCCACCGCCGCACGCGAGATCCGCGCACGGTTGACCAGCAGGTAGGACGCGCCGGAGATCAGGAAGCCGACGAAGAAGGTGATATCGCCGAGCTGCGGCCAGGCCTTCGCCGCGTAACCGACGAACTTGGCCTGGTTGGAGAACAGCACCACCGACACCACCAGGCCGACCAGGAAGGCCGCCACACCGCCCCAGTTGGTGTAAGAGCGGTCGTAGAGCAGGTGGTCGATGCGCTGGCCGCGACGCAGGTACTGGTCGGCGAAGACGATGCCGAGCCACGGGCCGATCCAATAGGCGACGATCAGCAGGAACGCCTCGTAGTTGGCCGCAGCGTCGGGCAGGGCCCACCACGCGACCAGGAAGCCGACCACACCGAAGACGGCCGAGACCAGTGCCCGCTGGGTGCGCACCGGCAATTTGAACCCCATGGTGACGAAAGCCATTGCGCCCGAATAGACATTCAGCGCATTGGCCGCGACCGCACCGACCGCGATGGCCAGCAGGGTCAGTTTCGCCAGGAACGAGGGCAGATTCGCGGTGAATACATCGGTCGGGCTGCCGTCGGCCGTGGCGGCCAGGGTGGCCGAGGCAGCGCCGACAATGCTGAGCCAGACGCAGGAGATGAACAGTCCGGCGGAGGCGTAGAGGCCGGTAGCGGTCCGGGAGACCGACGACGGCAGATAGCGGGAGTAGTCCGCGGCGTAGGGGTTCCAGCCCGCTCCGTAACCGAAGGCGGTGCCGACGGTGAGCAGGAAGCCGCCCATACCGCCCGCTCCCCCGGCCGGTGCGGGTGCACCCAGATCGGCCTTGCTGAAGATCACCACGGTGACAATGGCGAAGACGATTGCCAAGAGCGGGAAGGCGATTCGCTCGAATGCCTGCACCAGATTGTGCCCGAAGAATGCGAAAGCGGTCTGCGCCAGCACAATGACGAGTAGTGACGGCAGTTTCGGCAGACCGGTCAGCGAGTTCAGCGCGAAGGCGCCGCTGACGCTATTGGTGGCGAACCAGCCGACACCGCACATGATTGCCATGAATCCAGCCGGCAGCGCATTGCCGAGATAGCCGAATCCCAAGCGGCCCAGCACCATTTGCGGCACACCGTGCAGGGGTCCGCGAGCCGAGAGCAGATAGTGCGCGACGGCGCCGAGTCCGACGCCGATCGCGAGACCCAGACTCGCCTGCCAGAAGTTCATCCCGTAGGCGGTCACGGCGAGTACGCCGACGAAGATCGTCGCGAACTCCATATTCGGCGACATCCACGTCCAGAACAGTTTTCGTGGCGTGCCGTGCCGCGCGCTGTCGGGGATGTAGTCGTCGCCGCCGGGCTCGACGGCTATCAGCCGATCGCTGTAGGCCGCCTCGGTCCGGGTCGATGCCATAGATATAACTCCTCGTCTCGGTCGCTTGACCTGTGAGGATTGTGCGGGGCCGATTGTTGCCTGGATATGAAACAGCGTTACCAGCGGAAATCAATATAGTGACCCAGGTCACACACCTTACATTGAGCACGGATTCGAGTGCGTAATCTTACAATTCGTCGGGGTAGCAATCCGACTGTGGCGCAGCACAATCCACGATTGTCCGAGAATCGACGACAATCTGACTCTAGTAGGATGAACCTAGCAAGTAATGTGACGGAATGGACAACGACTTCGCCCGCGCCATGTGGCGGGTGCTCGAGCCCCTGCACGCGGTGACCTATTTCGCGCCCGACTGTAGTGCCGCCAATAAAGCCGCCGGCTTCCGCGGCTACTGGATGGGCTACTTCGCCACCCGATCCGCGCCCCTCGGCGCCGTCGGACCGGGCGTCATCGAAGCGACGTTCTACAACTTCCACCCGGCGATGATCCGGCGTGCCATTCCTGACGCCTGGACCTTCGCCACCCCCGAGATTGCCCTGACTACCCGGCGCACCGTCGCCGCTGGGGTGTTGCAGGCGCTGGTCCCTGATCTCACCGCTGTAATCGATGAGGCCCTGCCCGCACTACAGGCGGCCATCGCCGGAGCTCCCGCGCCCGGCCGAGCGCTCTTCGCGGCCAATCGCGACCTTCCCACCCCGGCCGACCCCGCCGAGGCGCTCTGGCAGGCCGCCACCACGCTGCGCGAGCATCGCGGCGACGGTCACGTCGCCTGCCTGCTCGCCGAGGGCATCGACGGCTGCGAAGCGCACGTCCTCTTCTCCGCCTACACCGGCACCCCGGAGGCGATGTGGCGCGAAAATCGCGGCTGGACCGAAACCGATTGGGCCGCAGCCCAACACCGCCTCCAGTCCCGCGGCCTGCTGCGCGACACCGGCATCACCGATACCGGCCGCGACCTTCGCATCCATATCGAATCCCGCACCGACGAGCTGGCCATGACCGCCTACCGCGACGTCCCGCAGATTGCCGCGGCCCTCGCGGCGCTCATTCCGGCCGCGAAGACCGTCGCACACAGCGGCGTGGTCCCGTACCCGAACCCGATGGGCGCCAACCCGGCCTGAGGCGGGAGGGCGCGGCAATGCTCACCAGACTCCGGGGACCAGGCGCTTGGTGGTGGATCGATAGGTCTCGTACGGCCGCCCCATGGTCTCGACCAGAGCCTTCTCCTCGACATCGATGCGCCGCATCAGGCCGTAGGTGGGGATGATCGTCACTATGAGCAAGGAGATCCAGTTGTCCGCTGCGAGACCGAAACCGAGGGTCACGAGCAGGACGCCGGTGTAGGAGGGATGGCGGATCCAGTGATACGGACCGCGATCCACCACCGACTGACCGGCATCGACCTCGACGGTGGTGCGGAATGACTTGCCCAGCACCGCAATTGCCCATACTCGCAGGATCAGGCCCAGCCACATCACGACGACGCCGACGACCTCCCAGAACAGGTGCGGGCCGGGGAAGCGTAGGGGGCTGTTCGAGGACAGCACACCTGCGACGATGCTCGCCACCAGCACTGACGGGAACATCAGTAGCAAGATTACGAAACGGGTTCCACGATCTCGCGCAGTCGATCCTCTCCGCTGCAATCCGTCGCGTATGCGCAGGTAGAGCTCGAGCGCTAACCAAACCCAGGTGGTGACAACAGCCGCGTTCACGATGACTCCCCTCGTTCGGACCACTGGCCTGTCTATTAAGAGAAGCACTCTGGTTGCTGCCGCACATCGGGAAGCTCCCTGATGAGGCCCGGATATGTGGGGCGCTGAGGGCGAGGGTTGCGGATCTGGGCGAGGGTCGCCATTGAGGGCGAATGCGTCACGGACGGTGGCCGACCATGTGATTTTCGATCCGAGGGGGTGGGGGTGGCTTATTGGCTTGCAGGACAAAGAAGAGGCGGGGGAACCCTGGGTGCCGTACCCGGTTTACCTTCCGCAGCTGAGAGCGCGATCGCCCTCCCAGCTGGGTCGACCGGCTGTGGTTGCGTTTACGGACACAAGGAGAGCACCGGGCGCCGGATTCGTCCCATATCCCGGCAGTCTCCGCGATGGGAGATGTCGAATGTGATTGGGGGCGTGATGAATTGGGGAGATTCCGGGCAATCGCGGAAGAGGGCTGGGAACTGGTCGGCTTGCGGGCTGCGCGGGTCCAGCGGACGGGCGGCGGTCATGACGACGCGCACGTTCTCCGGCGTGATGACGGTCAGTTCGCGGGAGTTCCACGGCATCTCCTGCGGGTCGCTCGCGCATCCGGGCGCCAGCTGCTCGCAGCGCTCGGCGATCACCTCGATCTGGCCGAGCACGCAGGCGAAGCTGGTACTCATCGCGGACGCCTCGGCGGCGGGCTCCCCCGGCACCAGCAGCACATCCTGGAATGCCCAGCGGCGCAGGTGGATCAGCCGGTCGGGCACGGTGAAGATGTCGATGAATCCGAGGCCGCGCATCCAGAAATCCTGCGACGCGGCGAGATCCGCGGTCGGCACGATGATGAACATCGGCATGCCGTAGTAGCCGCGGTACAGCTCGGGAGCGACCGCATCGAGTGCGGGCATGGGAACGGGACTGATGTATTCGCTCATGCCCTGATCGTCGAGCCTTACGTCGCGTCAGGGTCAAGCCGATACGGCCGCCTATAGCTCGCCGGGGACCGTGAGATCGCGGATGAGCAGGGCGGTGTGCAGGGAGGTGCGGGTCTCGCCGTCGTCGAGGTCCACATCGAGGATGCGTTCGATGCGAGAGAGGCGGTCGTAGAGGGTGGGGCGGCTGATGTTCAGGCGCTTGGCCAATTCGGTCTTATTGCCTGCCAGGTCCAGGAATTGGCGCAGGGTGCGGGTCAGGTCGGCTGATTGGCGGATGTCGTACCGGAGAAGGGCGCTGAGCTCCGTTTCGGCGAAACGCTGCACCCCGGGTTCGTCGCGAATGAGGGAGAGCAGCCCGCGCAGCCGAACGTCACCACTGCGATAGAACGAGCGGGGCGCGGAAGACGCCAGGGAGAGTGCGACTTCGGCTACGTGCGCAGCCTGGGAGAGTTCACGGGCGGTGTCCAGGAGTGAATCGGATTCTGCGCCGACGCCCAGAACGGCACGGTCAACGCCTGGTACACGGCGGATTTCGCCGAGCATCAGGGTACACACCGCAGTGAGGACCGCGTCGAGATCACCGGTACGAGAAACCGCCAGGACAAGATTCACACGGTTGCCGTGATCGGGTGCGGCCAGCGCGGTCGCCTTGGCGAGAGCCACACCGTGCAGCGCCGCGTCGAGAATTGCGGCGGTGCGACGTTGGTGGGCAACGGGATCGGATTCGGTAGCCGCCGCTACGTCTATTGCGAGCGGGACGTAGCGCGCCCGGCGCGCGAGGCCGAGGGTGGCCGCGAGCGCGATGGCATCACGCTCGTCGGTGAGACGGCCGTTGATCATGTCGTCGATGAGACCGGTCTGCGCTTGCCGGTGCAGGCCGAAGCGATCACGCTCGACCATGCGATGCAGCGTGAGAGTTTGCGCGGCGCGCTCGAGAACCATGCGGGCGCGGGCATCGGGCACTCGGCTGGAGCGCAGGATGAGCCGGCCCCAGCGCTGCATATGCGGGCCGACCGGAACCACATTCGCATCGTGGTCGGGCAGTAGGCGGGACGTGGTTTCCCAATGGTCGAGCAGCGTCGAGGTCGCGGTGTGGCGAGCGGTGGAGGCGAGCACCCGGTGGGTCAGATCCTCGAGCACCACGGAGGCGTCGAGCAGACCGGCAGCGGTCTTCACGATTTCGGCCAGGGACGCGCGGCGCACGCTGAGATCGGTGAAGGTTTCGTGGACGCTGTGCGCGAATTCCAGTTCGGCGTACTGGTCGGCCACGATGACGCGGTGCACCGCCTCGGTGACCTCGACGAACCGCACCACCCGGCCGAGCGCGACGATCGGCAGCTGCAGCCGGTCGGCGGTCTCGGCCACGATCGGCGGCAATTCCCGTATGTAGGTGCCCAATTCGACGACCAGGCCCGATACCCCGGCGGCGGCCAGGGATTCCAGATATTCGACGGTGGCGGCATCGCTGCGCGACAACGCCTGCCCGGTGGTCAGGATCAGTTCCCGGCCGACCAGAAGTTTCGCGACATCCGAGAGTTCGCTGACGTGCACCCAGCGCACCGGCCGGTCCAGTGACCCACCGCCGACGACTTCCGGCTGCCCGGCGCGCACGACGGGGATCGCCAGGACATCAGCGACGGAGAGGAGCACCTACGAATCGTAATACGAATGCCGGAATCACGTACAAAACGTCGGGGGTCGCAGCGACAATGTTCATGAAGAGTAGGGATCGGGCCACCGCAGTCCCGCCCGACGGCTTCTCCGATACCGGCAAGTCCCAGCTGGTCCTCATCCGGACCGTGGCTTCCGGTAGCCGTCGGCGGTTCCGCCCCACGCCCGCCTCCGAGGCCCGACCCCCGCCATGCCGGTGCTGGGGGTCGGGCCCATCTCGCTCTGCGGAGCCCGTTCCATCCATCGAATCGAGGAGATATGCAGACCATCGCGCATTGGGCCGACGGCAAGTCATTCACTGGCACCAGCACGGCCACCGCGCCCGTGACCAATCCGGCGACCGGCCTGGTGACCGGACAGGTCGCGCTGGCGAATGCCGCCGACGTGCGAGCGGTCGTCGATGCCGCCGCCGCAGCGTTCCCGGCCTGGCGCGACGCCTCCCTCTCCAAGCGCACCCAGGTGCTGTTCCGCTTTCGCGAGCTGCTCAACGCACGCAAGGAGGAGATCGCGGCGCTCATCACCGCCGAGCACGGCAAGGTGCTCTCCGATGCGCTCGGTGAGGTGACGCGCGGCCTGGAGGTTGTCGAATTCGCCTGCGGCATACCGCATCTGCTCAAGGGCGGCTACACCGAGAACGCCTCCAGCAAGGTGGATATCTTCTCCATTCGCCAGCCGCTGGGCCCGGTCGCGATCATCTCGCCGTTCAATTTCCCGGCCATGGTGCCCATGTGGTTCTTCCCGCTCGCCATTGCCGCCGGCAACACCGTGGTGCTCAAGCCGAGTGAGAAGGATCCGTCGGCGGCACTGTGGACCGCGGCCCTGTGGGAGGAGGCCGGACTGCCCGCCGGTGTCTTCAATGTGGTGCAGGGCGACAAGGTCGCCGTGGACGAACTGCTGGAAAACCCTGCGATCAAGGCGGTGTCATTCGTCGGCTCCACCCCGATCGCCAAGTACGTCTACGAGCGCGGCACCGCGCACGGCAAGCGGGTGCAGGCCCTCGGCGGCGCCAAGAACCATATGGTGGTGCTGCCCGACGCCGATCTGGATCTGGCCGCCGACGCCGCCGTGAACGCGGGCTTCGGCTCGGCGGGCGAGCGGTGCATGGCCATCAGCGCACTGGTCGCGGTCGGACCGATCGCCGATGACCTGGTGGCGCGGATCGCCCAGCGCACCAAGACCATTCGCACCGGCGACGGCACCAAGGATTCCGATATGGGTCCGCTGGTCACGCAGGCGCACCGCGACAAGGTCGCCTCCTATATCGCGGCGGGCGAATCCGCCGGTGCGACAGTCGTTCTCGACGGGCGCACGGTGCAGGCCGACGGCGCGGCGGACGGCTTCTGGCTCGGCCCCACCATTCTCGACAATGTGACCACCGAGATGAGCGTCTACACCGACGAGATCTTCGGCCCGGTGCTGTCGGTGGTGCGCGTCGACACCTACGACGAGGCGCTGGCGCTCATCAATGCCAATCAGTACGGCAATGGCACCGCCATCTTCACCAATGACGGCGGTGCGGCCCGGCGCTTCCACAATGAGGTCGAGGTCGGCATGGTCGGCATCAACGTCCCGATCCCGGTGCCCATGGCCTATTACAGTTTCGGTGGCTGGAAGAATTCACTCTTCGGCGATTCGCATGCGCACGGCATCGACGGCGTGCACTTCTTCACCCGCACCAAGGCCGTCACCTCCCGCTGGCTCGATCCCAGTCACGGCGGCCTGAATCTCGGCTTCCCGCAGAACAACTGATCGGACGGGCGATGACACTTCCCAATGGATTGACTCCCGAGGCGGCCCGGGCGCAGGCCGCCCGCGCGTACGAACTCGACCGCAAGCACGTCTTCCACTCGTGGTCGGCACAGGCGCAGCTGAAACCCATGGTCATCACCGCCGCACAGGGCTCGTACGTGTGGGACGGCGAGGGCAATCGGCTGCTGGATTTCTCCTCGCAGATGGTGAATACCAATATCGGGCATCAGCATCCGAAAGTTGTCGCGGCGATTCAGGAGCAGGCGGCCAAGCTGTGCACCGTCGCCCCGCCGCACGCCAATGACGCCCGCTCGGAGGCCGCCCGGCTGATCGCCGAACGCACACCCGGCGAGCTGAATCGGATCTTCTTCACCAATGGCGGCGCGGATGCCGTCGAGCACGCGGTGCGTATGGCACGGCTGCACACCGGGCGCTACAAGGTGCTCGCGCGCTATCGCTCGTACCACGGCGGCACCGAGACGGCGGTCAATCTCACCGGTGACCCGCGGCGCTGGCCGAACGATCATGGCAATGCCGGGGTTGTGCACTTCTTCGGACCGTTCCTGTACCGCAGCCAGTTCCATGCGAGCACAGAGGCCGAGGAATCGCAACGCGCGCTCCAGTATCTCGAGCAGACGATCCTGCTGGAGGGACCGAGCACCATCGCGGCAATCGTGCTGGAGTCGGTGCCGGGCACCGCCGGAATCATGGTTCCGCCACCGGGTTACATGGCCGGGGTGCGGGAATTGTGCGATCGGCACGGCATCGTCCTCATTGCCGATGAGGTGATGGCGGGCTTCGGGCGCACCGGAAAGTGGTTCGCCATAGAGCATTTCAGTGGAGTGGTGCCGGATCTCATCACCTTCGCCAAGGGCGTGAATTCCGGCTATGTGCCACTGGGCGGCGTGGCCATCGCACCGCATATCGCGGCGACCTTCGACGACCGCGTCTATCCCGGCGGGCTCACCTACTCCGGGCATCCCCTCGCAACGGCGGCGGCGGTGGCCACCATCAATGCCATGCAGGACGAGGGCATTGTCGAGAACGCGGCGTCCATCGGCGAGAACGTGCTCGGCCCCGCGCTGCGTGAACTCGCCGAACGGCATCCGAGCATCGGCGAGGTCCGCGGCCTGGGTGTGTTCTGGGCGCTGGAACTGGTGAGCAATCGCGAAACTCGTGAGCCGCTCGCCCCGTACGGCGGCACCAGCCCGGCCATGGCCGAGACCGTCGCCGCCGCCAAGGCCGCCGGTCTGCTGCTATTCGTCAATTTCAATCGGCTGCACGTCGTTCCGCCGTGCACCATCTCCGAGGGTGAGGCGAAGGAAGGTCTGGCCATCCTGGATCAGGCACTCACCGTCGCCGACTCCCACCTCTGATTCACCTGTGCCCTGTGCGGTTCCGCCGCACAGGGCACAACCACATCCGCCCGAGGCACAGCAAACTCGCGGTAACAAAGCGAACGTAGGGTGTCTCCACGGTGAACAAGACGCAATGCTAGGAGCGCAGTGAGTCCGCAAGAACTGCAATTCATCGGCGGGGTCCGCCGAGCCGGGTCGGGTGCGCCGCTGGATATCACCGCGCCCTCGACCGGAGAAGTCATCGCCTCGGGCGCCGGCGCAAGCGTCGCCGACGTGGAGGCCGCCGTCGCTGCCGCCCGCGCGGCCTTCCCACCGTGGGCAGGAATGACGCCGGGCGAACGGTCCGACATCATGCACCGCTGGGTGCGGCTGCTGCGCGACCACGCCGGGGAACTGGCCGCTGTCGAAAGCCGAAATGCGGGCAAGCCGATTCGGCTGGCACAGGAGTTCGATGTGCCCGGCACCATCGACAATGTCGCGTTCTTCGCCGGGGCCGCACGCAATCTGGAGGGCAAGGCCTCGGCCGAGTACTCGGCCGATCACACCTCCACCATCCGCCGGGAACCGCTCGGGGTGATCGGCTCCATTTCGCCGTGGAACTATCCGCTGCAGATGGCGGGGTGGAAGATCCTGCCCGCCGTCGCGGCCGGAAACACCATTGTGCTCAAGCCTTCCGAGCTCACTCCGCTCACCTCGCTGCTTTTCGCCGAGATCGCGACCGAGGCGGGCGTCCCGGCGGGCGTGATCAATGTCCTCACCGGCGTAGGGCCCGTCGCAGGTCAGGCGCTGGTCGAACATCCTCGGGTCGCGATGGTGTCCTTCACCGGGTCCACGGCCGTCGGACGCCAAGTGGCCGCTACCGCAGCCGGTTCGGTGAAGCGTGTGCATTTGGAGCTCGGCGGTAAGGCGCCGTTCGTTGTGTTCGACGATGCCGATCTGGAAGCGGCGGCGCGCGGCGCGGTCGCCGGAGCGCTGATCAATGCCGGGCAGGACTGCACCGCGGCCACTCGCGCCTATGTCCAGCGGCCGCTGTTCGACGAATTTGTCTCCCGGGTAGCCGATCTCATGGATCACGTGACGCTCGGCCCGGTGGATGATCCCGAAACCGATATGGGACCTCTGATTTCACTCCCGCACCGGGCGAAGGTGATCGGCATGGTCGATCGCGCTCGCGAATACGGCGCCAAAGTCGTTCGCGGCGGCCGGATTCCGGAGCACACCGATGCCGGCGGCGCGTACTACGAGCCGACGCTGATCACGGGAGTCGCTCAGGATTCCGAGATCGTCCAGAACGAGGTCTTCGGACCGGTGCTCGTGGCACTGCCGTTCGATACCGATGACGAGGCAATCGAATTCGCGAATGACACCGCGTACGGCTTGGCCGCCTCGGCGTGGTCGAGGAATGTGTTCCGCACGCAGCGCGCGAGCCGGGAGATCCAGGCCGGGTGTGTGTGGATCAACGACCACATTCCGATCCTCAGCGAAATGCCGCACGGTGGATACAAGGCCTCCGGATTCGGAAAAGACATGTCCACCTATTCATTCGACGACTACACCAATATCAAGCACGTCATGTCGGATATCACCGCCGTCGCGCACAAGCCGTGGCACGACACCGTCTTCCGCGCCGAGTAGCTGAACAGCCCGACCCACCGCGAGGGTGGGTCCCGATGAGTAGGACTCATCGGGGCCTGCCCTCATAGTCGTGCCCGCACCATTTTCCGCACCTGACAACTAAATTCGTTGCGTAACGTGGAATTTTCAATGGAATCACTTGCGATACAACAGGACTATGGAACTATCAGTTCAACGGCGCAGCACCGCTGCGATCTTCGTTATCCCGTCCTGGTGAAGGTGCGACCCTCATGAACAAGTCCCCGGACTCTCTGCCAACAGACTTTCCCGGCATGCGCTCCGCACGGCCTTCCCGCCGCGGATTGCTACGCGCCGGCGGGCTGATCGCGGCAGCCGGCGCGCTCGCCGCCTGTGGCACGAAGGGCTCGTCCTCCAATGGCGGCTCCCCCGCGTGCGCCGCGCCCGCGGATACCTCGGCGACCCAGAAGACCATCAATTTCTCCAACTGGCCCGGATACCTCGACGAGCAGCCCGGCAATGCCGAAATCCACCCCACCATGGCCGAATTCACCGCGAAGTCGGGCGTCAAGGTCAGCTATGTCGCCGACGTCAATGACAACAATGAGTTCTGGGGCAAAATCAGTGCGCAGCTGACGTCCTGTCAGAGCATCGATCGCGACCTCATGGTGCTGTCGGATTCCACCGCGGTGCGCGTGGTCCGGCAGGGCTACACCCAGCCGCTCGATCTCACCAAAATGCCCAACTTCGTGAAGAATTTGCATCCCATGCTGCGCGGCAGCGATGTCGATCCACAGAACAATCGCATGGTGCCGTGGCAGTCCGGCCTGGTCGGGATCGGCGTGAACACCAATGTCACCGGCGAGGTGCACACCATCGACGAACTGCTCACCCGGCCCGATCTCAAGGGCCGGGTCGTCTGCCTCACCGAAATGCCCGACACCATGGGGCTGATGCTGCACTCGATCGGCAAGAGCGCCGCCAAATTCACCGACGACGACTACGACAATGCACTTGCCAAGCTGCAGAAGGCAGTTCAGTCCGGGCATGTTCGCAAATTCACCGGCAATGACTATGTGCAGGATCTGGCCACGGGCGATATCGCGGCGTGCATGGCCTGGTCCGGCGATGTCATCCAGCTCAATGTGCAGGATCCGAAGGTCAAGTTCATCAGCCCCGACGAAGGCGCGGTGCTCTACTCCGACGAATCCCTCATCCCGGTGACCTCCCCGCACGCCGACAATGCCATGGCGCTGCTGGACTTCTACTACGACCCGGCCATTGCGGCCCGGCTCTCGGCCTTCGTCAACTACGTGTGCCCGGTCGCCGGAGCGCAGGAGGAGATGGCGAAGTTCAATCCCAAACTCGCACAGAACGAATTGATCTTCCCGACCCCGGAAACGCAGAAGAAGCTGCAGATCTTCATGTCGCTGACCGAGGCTCAGGAGAAGAGCTACCAGTCCAAGTTCCAGACTCTCGCGGGTGCGTGATAGTCGATATGACCGATCAAGACCTGCGCATCGAGTCAGTCACCAAGAGCTTCGGCGACTTCCATGCCGTCGCCGATCTCGACCTCACCATTCCCGACGGCTCGTTCTTCGCCATTATCGGGGCCTCCGGCTGCGGTAAGACCACCACGCTCCGCATGATCGCCGGGCTCGAAGAGCCGACCAGCGGCCGGATCATGCTGGGCGACAAGGACATCACCGCGCTGCGGCCATACCGCCGGCCGATAAATACCGTCTTCCAGAGTTATGCGCTCTTCCCGCATATGACGGTCGAGGACAATGTCTCGTACGGCCTGCGCCGCAAGGGAATCGGCAAGAATGCCGCCCGCGAGCAGGCCCATCAGATGCTGAAACTGGTGCAGCTGGAAGGCTTTGCGGCCCGCAGGCCCGCGCAGCTCTCCGGCGGCCAGCAGCAGCGCGTGGCACTGGCCCGCGCGCTGGTCAATCATCCCGAGGTGCTGCTGCTCGACGAGCCCCTGGGCGCACTGGATCTCAAGCTGCGGCGCCAGATGCAGTTGGAGCTCAAGCGATTACAGACCGAGGTGGGCATCACCTTCGTGCACATCACCCACGATCAGGAGGAGGCCATGAGCATGGCCGATACCGTCGCGGTGATGAACGGCGGCAAGCTCGAGCAATCCGGTGCGCCACAGGCGATCTACGACTTCCCGGCCAGTGCGTTCGTGGCCAATTTCCTGGGGCAGACCAATCTCATCGAGGCCACCGTCACCGGTAGCGGCGACGCGGTGACCATCGATGCGCAGGGGCATCGGCTCGCCGTTCCGGCGGCGAGGTGCCGGACCAGCTCGGGAGACGCGGCGCTGGGCATCCGGCCCGAGAAGATCGGGCTGGCAAGCGAAGCCGATCAGGTGCCGGACGGCCGCTCTCATCTCACCGGTATTGTCACCGATGCCATCTTCCTCGGCGTCTCCACCCAGTATCTGGTGCGGACGGCCTGGGGTCAGGAACTCTGCGCCCAGGTGCCGAATGCGGGGCCCGGCAATGTGATTCCGCCCGGCTCACAGGTGGCGGTGCACTGGCACCAGGACCATGCGTTCCTGCTGGGACGGTCGTGATGGCCGTACTCCCGGCGTCCACCCACGCGGCTCCCGTGGACATGCCACGCGCAAAGCGTGGCTTCACACCGTATCTACTGCTCGCACCCGGCATCCTCTTCCTGCTGGTGTTCTTCGCGGTGCCGACGGTGCAGCTACTGGCGGCCAGCATGTACGACCGCACCGGATCCATCGAAACCGGTTACGCGCAGACGTTTTCGCTGGACAATTTCAGCTACGCCTGGGAGCAGTACCAGCCGCAGATCTTCCGCTCGCTGGCCTACTCGCTCATCTGCACTGTGCTCTGCATTGTGATCGGCTATCCGCTGGCGTACGCCATTGCGCTCAAGAGCGGGCGGTGGAAGAACCTCATGCTGATCGCCGTGATCGCGCCGTTCTTCACCAGCTTCCTGGTGCGCACCTTCGCGTGGAAGGCGATTCTCGCGGACACCGGTCCGCTGGTGGCCGTCCTGCGGGCGGTGCATCTGCTCGGCCCGGACGGACGCCTGCTGGCCACTCCGGTGGCGGTCATCGCGGGCCTGGTCTACAACTTCCTGCCGTTCACGGTGCTGCCGTTGTACACCAGCCTGGACAAGCTCGATCCGCGACTGCTGGAGGCCTCGGCCGATCTGGCGCACGGGCCGATGCGGACGTTCCTGCGCGTCACATTGCCGCTGACCATGCCCGGCATCGTCGCGGGCACGCTGCTCACTTTTGTCCCCGCCACAGGCGACTACGTGAACTCACAGCTGCTGGGCAATACCAGCACCACGATGATCGGCAATGTCATCCAGTCTCGACTGCTGGTGGTAAAGGATCTGCCGGTCGGATCGGCACTCTCGGTGGTGCTGATGGTGGCGATTCTGGTGCTGGTGCTGCTCTACCTGCGCAAGACCGATACCGATGAGGTGGTGTGAAATGACTCGCCGACTATGGGGATGGGTACGCAAGAATGCGGTGCTGCTGCTCGGATTCCTGATTCTGGCGTACATGCTCGCGCCGATCGCCGTGGTGATTCTGCTGTCGTTCAATCAGCCCGGTAGCCGCAACACCACATATGTGCTGAACCTGCACGAATTCCACTTCACCTGGCACAACTGGTCGAGTATGTTCGCACCGGCCGGTTTGCGGGATGCGCTCGTCATGAGCCTGATCATCGGTCTGCTCGCCGCGGCCATTTCGACCGCATTGGGCACCGCCATCGCATTCGCGCTGGCCCGCTATCGATTCCGCGGACGGTCCACGGTGCAGGCGCTCATCTTCCTGCCCATGGCCACACCGGAGATCGTGATGGGCTCGTCACTTCTGACACTGTTCATCGGTTTCGGTATCCCGCTAGGTTTTTGGGCTATTCTCATCGCACACGTCATGTTCTGCCTGTCGTTCGTGGTTGTCACCGTAAAAGCACGACTGGCCGGACTGGACCCGAGGCTGCAGGAGGCGGCCATGGACCTTTATGCAACGCCCGTTCAAGCGTTCCGGTCCGTAGTGCTCCCCCTGGTGTGGCCGGGCATCATGGCCGCCGCGCTGCTGGCTTTCTCGCTGTCCTTCGACGATTTTGTGGTCACCAATTTCACCGCCGGTACGACGGAGACTTTCCCCATGTATGTCTGGGGCATCAATCTGCGCGGCATTCCGCCGCAGGTGAATGCGGTCGCCAGTTTCACTTTCCTGTTCTCACTGGTCTTCGTCATCGCCGGGCAGCTACGTAATCGCCGCCGCTCGGACGATCGCGCCGCCACCAGCTGATTTCCCTGCGCGCCGCCGGGCCTGGTCGCAAAAGACCGCCGGCGGCTTTCGCGTACCCCCAGACCAACACAACAGTGAGTTGGGCCGCGCGGCCGGACCGGGCGGCAAGAGAGAAGGAGTTGATCGGCCATGCAGGCCAAAGGAAGCAAACTGTTGGCGTCGGCACTGTCGGAAGCAGCGTCGACGCCGTACTGGACCGACCGGCCGGACCGGCCCGTTCCGAACGACCCGCTGACCACCGCCACCGACGCCGATCTGGCCGTCATCGGCGGCGGCTACAGCGGATTGTGGACGGCGCTGCTGGCCAAGGAGCGGGATCCGGGTCTCGACGTCGTACTCGTCGAATCCGCCCTGTGCGGGCACGCGGCCTCCGGTCGCAATGGCGGCTTCTGCGCCGCCAGCCTGACCCACGGACTCGCCAACGGTATGGATCGCTTCCCCGACGAGATCGACGATCTGGAGCGTTTGGGCCGGCAGAACCTCGATGAGATCGAGGCCGCCGTCCGGCGCTACAACATCGACTGCAATTTCGAGCGCACGGGCGAGCTCGAAGTCGCGACCGCACCGCACGAGCTGGAGTGGTTGCGGGAAAGTCATGACGCCGCAGTCGCTCTCGGCTATCGCAGTGAACTGCTGAACGCGGAGGAGGTGCAGAATCTCGTGCACTCCCCCACCTATCTCGGTGGCTGGTGGGACCGCGACGGCGTGGCCATGCTCGACCCGGCCCGCCTGGCCTGGGGTCTGCGCCGCGCCTGCCTGGAGAAGGGCGTGCGCATCTACGAAGGCACTCCGGTGCAACGCATTTCGAAGTCGCACGGGAACTTGACGCTGCACACCCCGCACGGTGAGGTGCGCGCACCCCGAGTCGCACTGTGCACCAGCGCATTCCAGGGACCGCTGGCCAAGGTATCGCGACATGTGGTTCCGGTGTACGACTACGCGCTCATGACGGAGCCGCTGACGCCGGAGCAGTTGGAGTCCATCGGCTGGAACAAGCACCGCATGGGCCTCGGCGATGCGTCGTACCGCTTCCACTACTACCGCTTGACCAGCGACAACCGCATCCTGTTCGGCGGCTACGACGCGATCTACCACTTCGGAAGCAGGATCGCGCCGGATCTGGAGTACAACGAGGCCACCTTCGAAACGCTGGCCAAGCACTTCTTCCAAACCTTCCCGCAGCTGGACGGTTTGCGATTCACCCATCGCTGGGGCGGCATCATCGACACCTGCGGGCGGTTCTGCGCCTTCTTCGGCTCGGCATACAAGGGCCGCCTCGCCTACGCCGCCGGATACACCGGCCTCGGCGTCGGTGCGACCCGCTTCGGCGCGGAAGTCATGCTGGACCGCCTGTGGCACCTCGACACCGAGCGCACCAGGCTCCGCATGGTGCGCTCCCGGCCACTCCCGCTACCGCCGGAGCCGTTGCGCTCAGCCGGTATTCAGCTGACCCGCTGGTCGATGGCCCGCGCCGACAGCCATCAGGGCCGGCGAAACCTCTGGCTGAAAACCATGGATCTGACCGGCCTGGGCTTCGACAGCTGAGATAACGGCGGCGGCCCGAAGTTCGGGCCGCCGCTCCCATCACGCTAATCACGCACGGCCGCAGCCGGATTCGATGGTCCGGCAGCAGCCGTGACGTGGTCGCTGACCTCGTCGAGCGTAAAGACCTATGCCGCAGGGGTTGTGAGTTCGGGACTGCGGAGGACTAGGACGGTGATCTCGCTCGGGGCGAAGACTCGGAGTTGTGGGCCCCAGAAGCCGGTGCCGCGGCTGGTGTAGAGCTGGGTGTCGCCGTGGCGGCTGAGGCCGGCTACTACCGGCTGATCCAGGCGGACCAGGTAGCGGAAGGGCCAGATCTGGCCGCCGTGGGTGTGGCCGGAGATCTGTAGTGCCACACCGTGTTCCACCGCATCGGTGATCTGCTTGGGCTGGTGCGCGAGCAGGACTACGGGCAGGTCGGGGTCCGCGCCGGCGAGGGCGGCGGGCAGGTTCGGTCCGTGGCCGGTGAGCGCGACGCCGGTCGGATCGTCGATACCGGCCATGACCAGGCGGTCGCCATTGCGAGTGAGAATCTCGTGCTGATTGTGCAGCGGCTGCCAGCCCAGGCCCGCCATATGCTCGATCCAGCCGGGGGCATCGCCGAAGTATTCGTGATTGCCGGTGATGTAGAAGCGACCCAGTTCGGCCTCCACCTTGCCCAGCGGATCGACCTGCGCGCGCCGCTTCACGACCGAGCCGTCCGCGAGATCACCTGCGTGACAGGCGATATCGGGGCGCTGCGCATTGACCACCTCGACCACCCGCTCCGACCAGCGCAGGCGATCGGTGGCGGCGTAGTGGGTGTCGGTGACGACCACGACCCGCAGCCCGTCGAGTCCGGGCGCGAGCTTGGGGATGGTCACATCGACGGTCAGCACCCGCGGGATCCGCCGGGCCTCGTAGATGCCCCAGACGACGAGGACGGCCGAAATCGCAAGCACCCCAAGGGCAACGATGCGCGAACGCGCCGGATCGTCGACACCCGCCAGGATCAGTCCCGTCCGCACCACGGCGCCGATGGCCGACCAGGTGAACAGCACCCACATCACGCCCAGCGCGGTATCACCTATCAGCGCGGCGGTATCCGACTCCTTCGGACCGTGCCCGGTGAACATGGCCGCGGGCAGGCCGATGTAGCCGAGTACGAACAGCGCCGACAATGCCCAGAAGGCCGCTCCCGACGTTGTGGTGTACACCAGCACCCACCACGGGAGCAGAAAGAGCAGCGCTGGAATCACCAGGAACACAGCCTGGCGGGGAATCCTGTTCAACAGAGTCCGTCCTCATGGGGCAAGGGGCACGGACCTTGTATCCAGCGCCGTCGATTCCCCCGCACCGACGATACCCGTACCCGGCAACCGTGGCTGGACGGGCAAGTCGGGGCGATTACGGCGAACGGATACGGGCACCTGTCGCCACCGCGCGAGCACACGAGCGACCGAATCGGTTGCATCTGGCGTATTGCTCAACTGATTTCGTTGTATGAATTTAAATATGCAACGTATTCACTACCCGACACACCGAGACGCGCCGACTTCGCACGATTGGTGGGCGGACCGTGCATCGGGAAGGATGGCCCAGGTGAGCGACCTGACTTCCAGCCGGACCGCCCCGGCGCTCGATGACATCTCCAAGCGGATCATTGCCCAGCTACAGGAGGACGGGCGGCGGGCATACGCGACCATCGGCAAGGCGGTCGGCCTGTCCGAGGCCGCGGTGCGGCAGCGGGTGCAGAAGCTCGCCGATGCGGGCGTCATCCAGATCGTCGCTGTCACCGATCCTTTGCAGGTCGGGCTGTTTCGGCAGGCCATGATCGCGATCACCGTGGACGGGCAGGTGCAACCGGTGGCCGACGCGCTTTCCGCGATCGACGAGATCAACTATGTCGTGGTGTGCGCGGGCCGTTACGACATATTGGTCGAGGCTGTGTGTCCCGACGATGAAGCGCTGCTCGAACTGGCTTCCACCCGCATCCGGGCCCTCCCCGGGGTGCGGCACGCGGAGATCATGGTCTATCTGAAACTGAACAAGCAGACCTACAAGTGGGGCACCCGCTGACTCGCAACGAAATCCGCAGAATCGGAGTCATTCGCAACGAAATCGGTTGCCGAACAGGCAATTATGTGAGATAACCGTAGGAAGTCAGAACTTCCGAGGAGTCCCCATGACTGCGACCGCCCAGCCCGACTCCGCCATCGACGCCTCCCGCGTCGTGCGCGACCACCTCTGGATGCACTTCGCCACCCACGACGGGCAGGCCGAGGCCGATACGCCGGTGATCGTCCGCGGCGAGGGCGCTTACATCTTCGACGACAAGGGCAAGCGCTACCTGGACGGATTGGCCGGACTGTTCGCCGTGCAGGTCGGACACGGACGCGAGGAATTGGCCGAGGCCGCCGCCCGGCAGATGCGGCAACTGCCGTACTTCCCGCTCTGGGGCTATGCCCATCCCCCGGCCCTCGAATTGGCCGATCGGCTGGCCGCTTCCGCGCCCGGCGACCTCAATCGCGTGTTCTTCACCGTCAGCGGTGGCGAATCCGTCGAGACCGCCTGGAAACTCGCGCGGCAGTACTTCAAACTCGTTGGCAAGCCGACCAAGCACAAGGCGATCAGCCGGTCCATGGCCTACCACGGCACCTCGATGGGCGCGCTGTCCATCACCGGAATCCCCGGCGCCAAGGCCGATTTCGAGCCGCTGGTGCCCAGTACGCAACGCGTGCCGAACACCAATTTCTATCGGGCCACCGAACACACCGACGACTACAACGCCTATGGGCTGTGGGCCGCCGATCGCATCGAGGAGGCCATTCTCTTCGAAGGCCCCGACACCGTGGCCGCGGTCTTCCTGGAGCCGGTGCAGAATACCGGCGGCTGTTTCGTACCGCCGCCCGGCTACTTCCAGCGGGTTCGCGAAATCTGCGACCGCCACAATGTGCTGCTCGTCTCCGATGAGGTCATCTGCGCGTTCGGCCGACTCGGAACCGCCTTCGGCGCAGACCGTTTCGGCTACCAGCCGGACATGATCACCACCGCCAAGGGCCTCACCTCCGGCTACGCGCCGCTCGGCGCGGTGATGATCAGTGACCGCCTCATGGAGCCGTTCCACAAGGCCGAGACCCCCTTCATGCACGGCTCGACCTATGGCGGCCACCCGGTATCGTGCGCAGTCGCACTGGCCAACCTCGACATTATCGAGAACGAGGGCCTCTACCAGCACGTGCTCGATAACGAGGACCTCTTCCGCACAACTCTGGAAAAGCTGAACGACCTGCCCATCGTCGGCGAAGTCCGTGGCGCAGGCTTCTTCTGGGCCGTAGAACTGGTCAAAGACAAGCACACCCGCGAGCGCTTCACCGATGAGGAATCCACCCGCATCCTCCGCAACCACGTATCCAAGGAACTATTCGCAGGCGGCCTCTACTGCCGAGCCGACGATCGCGCCGAACCGGTCATCCAGTTCTCCCCGCCCCTGATCTGCGGCCGCCCCCAGTTCGAGGAAATCGAGCAGATCGTCCGCGAAGCCCTTACCGGAGCATGGAAACTGCTCTAACTCGAGCCGGGTCGCAGCGACTGCCACCCAAGCATTAGAAAGCGGCTGCGGCGCAAGCATTCACGTGCCGCGCACCTGTTGGAGCGCCGCGCAGGAAATAGCACTAGATTTCGTGCGCGGCACGCGAAATGGTGCGCGGATCCCTCACCCGCGCGTGGAGCCTGCTCCAACCCGACCACGCCGCAGCGTCTGCCACGCAAGCACTGGGAAAGAGCTGCGGCGCAAGCGTTCGTGTGCACCGCGCAAACATTCGCATACCGCGCACGCGTTCGTGTGCCGCGCACGCGTTCGCATACCGCGCACGCGTTCGCATACCGCGCACGCGTTCGTGTGCCGCGCGCAAACATTCGCATACCGCGCACGCGTTCGTGTGCCGCGCACGAAGTAGCAGTGGATTTCGTGCGCGACATGCGGAATGGTGTGGGGGAAACGAGGGCGATCTGGGTCGTTCAGTCCTGGGGATCGGTACCCTCATCGACGCTGTGTTCGGCCCGGCCGACATCGAGATCACCCTCACCGGTACCGGCGCGCACCAGCGCAAACATCGAGTCGGCCACTACCGGCTACTCACCACACTCACCGACTACACCGCGTTTCCCACCGCCGATATCGTGCAGCTCTATCACCAGCGGTGGGAGATCGAAACCTCCTATCTGGAACTGAAGTCGAGCCCGGACGTCCCCATCGCCGAATTCACCGGCGGCCACAATGGGAATCTCACACACCCCCCATCGGGAGAGGACACGGGATGCGGGTGGCCTGACCCCCAATTCACCGGACTGGCGCATCGCGAGCTCGATGTGTCGAAAACTGCTGTGGCAGAGGGCCTCTGATATTGTTCCGCATGAGCTTTCGTCGGGCGGGCGACGAAGAACGCTGTGCGTAAACCCAACATGAATGGGGGCGAAATGCAGGTTTCTCCACAAGAACTGCGTGATGCGGCGAACACATTCGACGGCATCGTCGGCACGGTCGGGAAGTTGCCGGTCATCGACGCCGCATCCGGCGTCATGGGGACGTTGGGGGCGCTGATGCAGGGCTCGGATACCGGACCAGAGCCGGATCGGATAGAAGCGGTGCGCGCCAAGGCGATTCCCATCGTCAGTGGCCGCTACCAGGAATTCGCGGCTCTACTGCGCGAATCCGCAGATACCTACCACGGGTCCGATCAGGAGGCAGCAGCCCGCTTCGATGCCCTCGGCGACTTCAACTCCGGGATCAAAACGTGAGGATTCCGCTCGTCGGTGAGGTGCTGCTCTGGAACATCGACTAGGCGCGATGCCTCCCGTGTATGCGATGCAAGTTGCGAACCGGCACACGACGGAATGGGCGTCCGTCCGCGCCGAGCAACAGTTTGCGATGCGGTGATGGAGCGTACGACCGATCGTCGGAGGTGCCCAACCAGACAGCGGCGACGATCCCGATGCAGGACAGAGCGAGTACCAAGAGCTGAGTTAGCGCATACACGAAAGCCCCCTTCAGGCAAGCTATTTCGATGCCGGACAAGCGGCATGACGGCTCGTCAACGGTGGTCGAGGATTGCGGCTAGCGGTCGAGCCTGGCAACGAAGTCTCGAACTACGGGCCGCTGCGCGTACCTCGCGTCCGGCTCAGGTGGTCATCTCACGGGGTGTGGACGTGCCCGCTCTCCCCGACCTCGGCACGGGGCTGCTCACCCCGAGAATTTTTCGCTGATTCCGTACTGTTCAGGGTGTCGGTGTCATGCCCGCGGGCCGGGGCGATGCCGATCATGTCTTCATCGCCGTTCCCGAGCCAGCCCTCGCAGGTGACCCGCTGGAGTCGCCCGTCAGCATCGTGGAGTATCGGGCGACTGTCCGGCGGTGCGAGTGCCAGTTTCGCCGGAGTATCCGAATGATATTCGGCGAGAAGTGCTTTCACCGATGGAGCCACGTCGGTGCGAGTGGGTTCGATTTCCGACATCGGATCTACGCCTTCTGTGGGGTGTCGATCGGGGCCAGGAGTGCGGCCCAGTAGTCGTCGCGGACCGCGTTCCATATGTCGTTGTGGCGAGGGAACATGTCCCGGGCTTCGGCGAGGTCGGGGTAGGTGCCGAAGATGATCGTCCCGGGCCTGCCACCCGGCACCGATGCCCGGGAGGGCAGGCAGTAGGCCGGGAACGATTCGGCGGTGAACTCGACGCGCAGGATGCAGGGGGTATGTCCGCGCAGTCGCCACACGATGATCGTGCGATCACCTTGCGCGAGTTGGACTTCGGTGATTCGGAGCGCGCCGCTGGTCATGGTCGGGCTCCTTGCTGGCGGCTCCCGGCGTCGTTGGGCGCGCTCCCCCGCCGGTAGTGCAGGCTGAGGGAAGTCCGGGTGTCCCCAAACGCTTTGTCGTGATCCATCTTTCGAAGACCTCGAGTCGTGTCGGATGGCGCTGTCGATGCGCACCGACTCTCCGTCCCGAGCACACTCGGGGCGGAGACTTCGAGAGGGAATCATTCGGGTCGGATTCCCTACCGGGCGCGCTTCTAGTGGTACGCGCATCCCCGGCAGTCTGGAATATTCCAGTGCACGACTTCCGCAGTTTTCTACCCGTCTTCCAAACGCGGTGCGAAAATCATTCCAAAACAACGGATTTCTGTGAGGTGAGCTAATGGAAAGCTCGGGTTCCACAGTTCCGCGTCGCATGCTGGGACGCCAACTGCGCCAGTTACGCGAGAAGGCGGGCGTCACCGTCGCGCAGGCATGCCGGACCATCGAGGTATCGCCACAGACGATGTGGCGATTGGAAGGCGGTCAGGGGGTCAAGCTCAAGGACATCTACGTCAAGGCGCTGTGCGAGCTGTACCGATCCGGCGACGAAGAAATCATTGCGCTCATGGGCCTTGTTCAGGAAACCAAACGAACCGGCTGGTGGCATGCCTACGGCGATGCCGTACCAACATACTTCGATCTGTATCTGGGGCTCGAGGAGTCGGCCCAGAAACTGACCACGTATCACCTGACTCTGTTGCCAGGCATGCTCCAGACGGCGGCATACCGGCGCGCGGTGATCTGGGGCGCGTATCCCGGAATGCCCACCGCCGATGTCGAGCGGCGCATCGAGATCGCCGCCCAGCGCCAGAAGCGATTACAAGAGCCGCGTAATCACTTCGGCATGAACGCGTTCCTCGGCGAGGCGGCGTTGCGATATCGGGTGGGTGGGTCGGCGATCATCGCTGAACAGCTCCGGCACATCGTCGCGGTGTCGCGAATGCCTACCGCGACCGTTCGCATTGTGCCCCTTGGCATTGAGACGATATCGCCGCTGATTACGGGCTCCTTCACGCTCCTGGAGTTCGCACCGCACACCCACTTCACCGAACCTCCCGTGGTATATGTTGAGGGCTATACGGGCGCGCTCTACCTCGACAAACCTGGGGAGATCGACCAATACAAGCTGGCACTGAAGGCCATTCGGGGTGCAGCATTGAGCGAGCAGGAAACCAGAGAACTGGTGTTGAATATCGTTGAGGAGTTCGAGTGAGCACCGACCTGTCCACGGCGGTTTGGTTCAAGAGCAGCCGCAGCGGCCCCAACCAGGACTGCGTCGAAGTTGCCCACCTCGACGGTGGCATGGTTGCGGTGCGTGATTCGAAGGATCCGACCGCCGCTGCGCTGATCTTCGCCCCCGGCGAATGGGACGCGTTCACCGCCGGTGTGAAAGGCAACGAGTTCACGCGTCCCTGACGAAATCCATTGACACTCAGATGCATTGACAGTTGGCGCCCGCGCATGCAACGACAGGTCAGACCCCCGGTCCGGTGAGGGTTTTCAGCTCGGCGGCTAGGTTGGCGCGGGCGGCGGTGTCGTAGCGGGCGCGGGCGGTGGGGGTGCGGAAGAGGTGCTGCTGCTGGACTAGTCCCTGTAGTACCGCTGCGCGGCCCTGGCGGAAGAGGTTGTCGGGGACGTGTG
>NZ_JAODNK010000125.1 GCF_025465275.1 Nocardia sp.
CGGCGATCTGCACCGGCATGATCTCCTTGGCCAGCCGCCCGGAATCCCTGGCCGCCTTGGCATTTCGTTGCGTCCGGAGCGCGAACGCGTCGATTTCCGCTCGGGTCAGCCCGTAGCGGTCGGCCACATTCTGTGCTGTCTCGATCATTCCGATGTAAGCATTGCGCGCCAGCAGCGCCGGATTGGCGGGACCGCCCGCACCCGCCCACATGGTGTCGAGCAGGATGACCGGGCCACGCGGGCCGAACGGGCTGTCGCCCTTCATGTACGCCCACCCCGACCGCGACATCGACTCGACGCCACAGGCGATCCCGGCGCCCAGGTCCCCCGCTTTGATCGCATGCGCGACATTGACGGTCGCACTCAGGGACGACCCGCAGAACCGGTTGATCGTCGCCCCGGCCACCGTGTCGGGGAATCCCGCCGCCAGCGCCGCCCACCGCGCGACATCACCCATCCCTTCGTGGGCCGGATTCACGCAGCCCGCGACAATGTCCTCGATCTGATCGAGACCCACGCCGACCCGCTCGCACGCACCCTTCATCGTCATCCCCAGCAGGTCGTCGGCCCGAATGTGCGACAGCGAACCCCCGTACCGGGCGAAGGGGGTCCGAACACCACCGAGCACAAACGCTTCCGCCATCACGATCTCCTTCGACAGTGTCCTCAGAGTCTCAACGAGCGAGCCGCCGTTGCCGCTTCCGATCTTGCCCCGATTCCGAGAAAATCCACCACATCAACGCACAATCGGCGGCGCCGAAACCGCTGGCCTTCGAGACTGGGCCGCTCGAATCCGCAACTGCCTGCGGGCTCAGGCGGTCATCGCAACACTTCATCTAGTGCTTCTGATGGCGTTCTGAAGTCGAGGGTTTGCCGAGGGCGGCCGTTGAGTTCATCGGCCGCAGCCGGCCGGGGCGTATATCGCCAGCCGTCGGCCGAAACATGCTGCGGATCAACGGTTCCGGTAGCCTCGCTGTGCGAGCGTTGTTCGTGAGCGGGGGTTGATGGACCCTTGAAAGGCACTACCGGGCAAAGGCATAACCCGATGGACCCGATCGACCAGCTGAAGAACGAGATCGTGCGGAGCGGGCTGCATACTGCCGCACAGACCGACGACCGATTCGTCCACGGGGCCGCTCGGATCCGCGCTGTCGGGATCGACATCATGGCGAATGTCGATCCCGAACTCGATGATCGGTCCGATCTGGATTCCGCTGTGCTGCTTACCGCGATCGAGCGACTGCTCGCGATCACTCCGGCACAGTGGCAGCTGATCATCGACTCGATCGCGCAGGAGATCGAGGAGGCAGTCGGCAATCAGAGCCTCGAGGAAACCACCGATTTGCGTGACGACCTGACCCTCTCCTCCACCGTGGTCTTCCACGATGCGTTCCTGCTGTCCTTCGCCGCGCCGAAACAGTTCCCCGACAGCTGGATCCGAGCCCAGCTCGATGAGGATCTCGTCGTTGTCGATGTCGTTGTAGACGACAACGACGACGCGATCGAAGTCGTCGAATTCGAGTCATACGACGACCTCCTCAACCACCTCAGCGCGGCCAAGAACCACTAGCACGCCGTTTCCCTTCGAGAGCCTTCACCTGAGGTTGCGGCCCAACTCACCGCCACTCAGACCACCACACGCAACCCGACGACTGCGAGCGCGATCAAAAGCGCGGTCCGCACGTGTCTACAGAACAGCCCGGCCAACGCACTCACCTGCCGAATTCCGTGTGTTCAGCTGATGGGCTTGTCGATCTGTTCGCGGAGGATGTCGCCGTGACCTGCGTGCCTGGCGAACTCTTGGATCATGGCAAGCAGTGTCCATCGCATGCTGACGTTTCCCTCGCGGGGATTGTCCTTGGTGGCGTCGAGGTCGAAGCGGGACGCGATCACACGTGATCGCTGGCTTGCGCGCTCGAACTCGCCGATGACCTCTTCCAGCGTTTCGTCGTCGGCGACGGCGAACGTACCTTCGTCGCGGCGCGAGTATCCATCGCATTCGGATTCGTCGAGTCCCGCCCAGAACCGCTGGAACCAGATCCGCTCCGCGGCAGCGGCATGCTTTATCAATGAGACCGGCGTGGTCAGCGACGAGACGAGACGCCGGCGGGCGTCAATATCAGACAACCCGCGTGCGGTCGCGATGAGCGCTTCGCGGTTGCGATCGAGCATATCCTCGATGATCGCTCGCTCGGTGCCGTTGATAATTGGGTTGGTATTCATGGGGGTTTCACTCCATTCTGTGGTGGGGCCGAGGCCGGACAGTGCGTATAGGTCGGGCTGGATGAGGCAAGGCGGTAGTGCGGCGATCGATCGCGGGGGAGGGACGAAACGTCCGGTGTCAGGGGAACGGCAGGGAAGAAGGAGGCGTTCGATGCGCTCGTCGTGCGGATTGCGCACGGAGCGTGGCGAGGCGGGCTGATGTCAACACCGCGGCCCAGGCCCTGTCAGGAGGCGTTGCCGCCTGGGTCAGTGTATATCGCACGCTGCGGCGGAACTCGTGACGCCGAACAGTTTTGTCGGACAGGATGATCACGTCGCCGCGAACTGTCGGCAGCACCGGCGGGCCGATGCTTTTCGGAGTCGGTGCGGGTATGGCGCTGACTGGCAACAACTAACCGAGGCCGACGAATTCAGGCTGCCGCCGGGCAAGCGTCAAACATCCGCTACTGCCGCCCGCTCGAAACGGCCGCAGCGCTCTCCAGAAGATCGAGTGACAGCCCATCCGGCCTATTCGTGCACTTTCGCCGCGATTACGGTAGGAACCGGGCTGTTGCGAAATGGCTGGTGGTTGGCCCGGCCCACCCTCAACAGACTGTGGGGGCCAAGTGGCCGGTGCCGATGGCTTTGAACAGGTTGTGTACCAGGGCATGGAAGGCGAACTCGGCTGTGGCGCGGTGGATTCCGCGGCTGGTGAAGCGGCGGAATCCGAGATTGTGTTTGGCGTGACCGAACGGGGTTTCGGCGAGGTGGCTGCGTTGTTTGTAGAGGGCGTGTCCTTCGGGAGTCCGCAGGCGGTGGGCCATCGCTTCGACCGGGGTGACTTCGGGTGGGGGCGGCCCTTGAACGGGTTCCTCGGCGGCGGCTTTGTGGACCGCACGGGACTTGCCGACCGCGATCAACCGGTCCGGGCCGGTCAGGGTGAGATTGTCGTGATCGAGGTAGCCGGTGTCGGCGAGAACAACCCCGATGCCGTTCCGATCAGCTTGTGGGCCAACGTGTTCGGATCGATCCGGTCGGCGCGCGTCGATGAGCGCGGCCCCCGCGACAGCGGCATCGAGGGTGGTGGCGAACGCGGTGGCGTCGTTGGGATTGTTCCCGACACCGGTGGCGATGATCAATCCGTCGCCGCTGGTCACGGCCTGACAGTTGTAGCCCTGCAACCAGCCCCCGCCGCGCAGCGGCATGATCCGCGAGGCCGGATCGGTGATATTGCGTTTGGGCTCACCACCACGACGAGCTGGTTTCTCGGTCGAATCAGGGGCCGTGGCCACCGCCGCGGACGCTGATTCCTGGTGCGTGGCAGCTGTTTCGGCCACGGCGCGTTCCCAGGCGAGGCGAACCCGTTTCACCATCGCGTACTCCTCCACCGGAGTCGGTGCGCGCCCCTTCCGGCGCGGATCGTAGGCATCGATCTTGGCTTGCTGGCCCGCGCGCGCCTGCGCCAGATTCCTGGTGAGGACCTCGACACGGATCTCCGCGGGCGGTTTCCCTTTCACCGGTCCCCCCGACTCCTCGCGGCGTCGACGATGCTCGGCGATCAACTCGTCCCGGCGGGCTGTCTTCTTCTGTGCCCGTCGGCTTTTGCGCGCGCCGACCGCTTCGGCTTCTGCTCGTGCGGCGGCGGTGTCGGCTTCGAGTTCGGCCAATGCCGTCCTGATCCGCACGGCCCGCGCCCCGGGCTCGGTCAGCTCGGTCGGCACCTCGTCCGCACGTCCGTCAGGCCCGAACCGGGCATCCTCGGCGGCATCGCGGGCCGCATGCGCGGTGTCTCTGGCGGCCTGATCAGCGGCGGCCTTGCGAAGTCCGTCCGCGCTGCGGTTCGCGGCCTTCGCAACAGCCCGGAACCGCCATTTGAGGCCGCCCAGTGCACGATCAGGCCGGATGTGTTTCCCGGCAGCGGATTTCGCAATGCACGCTTCCGCCGATGACGGTGCAAGAACGGCTGCAGACACCGGTGGATCGACCCAGGGTCGCCGTCACACAGGCTTGTGATCACGCCGGGGTTTTGCGCCCACGGTCGTGCCCGCCCGAATTCTGCTCTCCTCCAGGCCAACCGACAGCGAGCGGGCTCTCATGGTGGCAACACGCCGAGAAGGGCCACCGTCAGAGCCCCCTCGGCGGCACGCCATATCGCCTGGACTGAGGAGATATCCGCACATGCTGCGGGCTCCGCATACTGCGCTGTTCGAACCGGTCGGCGCGGCTCGTCAAGGTTCAACTCGCGCGGGTCGGCAGTTCCCAGTGCTGATGACCGCTACTGATCGCTACTTCCGCGGGCGGCGATCGCGTTGCGGATCAGTGCACGCGCCTGATCACCTCCGACGGAGGCGACGACGATCGCTTTGACCGGACTGGAAGCGAAAGCGCTTGGGGCGCTGTCCACGTTGCAACCCCTGCGAGCACCGTCGACACGCAGGTGTGCGTGATGAGGGACATCCCGACCGCTGTCGGGTACCTGCGCCGCGATGTGTCCGGTATCCGGCAGAACTGGGACGAGACTCAGGTGCGCAGCCGCGCAAAGCGTCTCGGATACGACCTGGCGAAGATCGTCGTATTCGGCCCGGACACTGACGCTCCGGTCGAGCGGCTGATCAACGTGGTCCGCAGAGTCGATGCCGACGCCGTGATCGTGCCGAGCGCAACGCACTTCGATGGTGCAGAGATCCCGGCACCGCTGGTGAAAGTTGCCGAGGTGATCACCGTCGATCCGGAGCGAACGTATGCGCGCTGGCTGCTGCCGCCGTGGTCCGCTGAGGGCAGGGCTTGACGGGCCCGCCCAGCTCCTGAACGGATGTCCTACGGCCATCCCCTGTGTCGAGGTGGGGGTAGCCCCAGGGCGCGGTCGGCGGCTGGCGCCAAGGCGTGGCAACACCATCGTGGACCAGGCTTCATGTGGGATTGCATCACACGAGTCGAGGAGTGGGCAGGCATGGCCGGAGTCCGGAAACGCATCAGCCGACGTGGGTTGCTGGCGGTTGCGGCGGTGATCGCGGTGGGGGCGGTGATCGCGGTGGTAGCGAGCCAGGTGGCACCAGCCGGCAAGCAGGATTCGGTGGTCGACGCGCTGCAGCAGGCGGCGCAGCCACTGCGGTCGACCGAGCCCGGGACGGATGCGGAAGACCTGCGAGGCCTGGGCTCGATGATCGGCGATGCCACGGTGGTCGGCCTCGGCGAGGCTACCCACGGGTCTCATGAGTTCTTCACCTTGAAGCAGCGAGTCTTTCGTTATCTGGTGGAGGACAAAGGCTTCAGCACTTTCGCCCTCGAGCTGAGTTGGTCGGCGGGCCTTCGGATCGATGACTACCTGCAGACCGGCGCGGGCGATGCTCGCACTATCGCGAAGGAGACGTTGACCGACTCTCCTTGGGACCGTGAGGAGTTCGTGAGCCTCATCGAATGGATGCGGGAGTACAACAGCCAACACCCCGGGCACACCGTCCACTTCATGGGCGATGACATCGGCGCACCCTCATTGGATGACGAGTTCTTCGGGCGAGTGACCGGGTATGTGCACAACGACCATCCGGACGCACTGCCTCAGCTCACCGCGCTGTACACCGGACTGCGGCCGATCGACGACGCCTTCGCCTATCTGAACAAGCCGCTTTCGGAACGACAACGGCTGGCCGCTCAGGCGCAGCAGGCGTTGGATCTGATCACAGGTCTGAAGGGCGGCGGCGGAGAAGCGTTCGACTGGGCTGAGCAGAATGCGCGATCCATCGCCCAGACCGCCGCATTCTTCACCATGGACGTCAACAATCAGGACTCGCTGACCACCTCCGAGCGCTTCCGCGATGAGGTCATGGCTCAGAACATCACCTGGTGGCAGCAGCGCATCGGCGGCAAGATCCTGCTGTCGGCGCACGACGACCACGTCGGCTACATCGCCGGCGATCCCGGGACATATCCCAAGACTCAGGGATCGTTCCTGCACGACACGATGGGTACTGATTACTTGGCCATCGGCTCCACGTTCAACCGGGGCTCGTTCCTGTCCAAGGACGCTGCCCTCGGTGGCGATTGGAAGAAGTTCACCGTGGCCGCCGCCGCACCCGGCTCGAATGAATACACCCTCGACCAGGTCAATTCCGAGGACTACTACCTCGATGTCCGCAACGCCCCGTCGGCAGCGCGCGCCTGGCTGGACGTCGCGCGGCCCATGCGCGACATCGGCACGCAGTACCCCGTCGATCCCGAGAATGTCGCGATCGCTCATTCCTTCGATGTCCTCATCCACCTTCATGAGGTCCGCGAAGCCGACCAACGCAAGTCGTGACAGCACGAGGGGTGGGGATAGCCCCACTGTGGCCATACCTGCTCCCCGGATGGAGTGACGGGTACCCGAACCGGAATGGTGGTCTTATGTTCGATTTCGTACAGGCGCGGCGGGACCTGGCTTACCTGCTTCTCGGCATCGTTGTCGGACTCGCCAGTTTCGTCACGCTGATCTGCGGTTTGCTGCTCGGCATCGGGGCGCTGGTGGTGTGGGTCGGCGTACCCGTGCTGATCGCCACGCTGGGAGCGGCCAGAATGTTCGCCGGGCTCGAACGGCGGCGAGTGGCGGCGGTGATCGGGCGCGAACTGCCGCCGGTCTACTACGCCAGCAGCACCGGGAGCCGATCGCGGCGTATCTGGACGGTATTGAAGGGCCCGCAGTACTGGCGGGATCTGGCACACGGGATCCTCGCGATGCCGGTGTGGGTGTTCACCTGGGGCGTCACCGTGATCTGGGTGTGCGCGGCGGTGGTGGGGACCCTGTACCCGCTCTTCGGATGGCTGGTTCCTGGTTATCCGGACAGTCAGGGCCTGGCCGACCTCATGGGCTTGCACGGCCTGCCGGCCAATATCGTTGTGAATACGGCCCTGGGGCTTGTGTTTCTGGGTACGACTCCTGCCGTACTGCGTGGTCTCACCATTGTGCAGACCGCTTTGGCGCGCGCTCTGCTGACCAATGAGAAGGCCGTGCTGCGCGCCAGAACCGAGCAACTCACCGTGAGCCGCAGCGCCGCGGTGCAGGCGGAAGCACAGACGCTGCGGCGGGTGGAACGCGATATTCACGACGGACCGCAGCAGCGGCTGGTCCGGCTGACCATGGACCTCGAGGCGGCGCGCCGCCGCATGAACGACAACCCCGAAGCCGCAAGGACATTGGTCGACGAAGCGCTCGCGCAGAGCCACGAGGCATTGAACGAATTGCGTGCGGTATCGCGCGGTATCGCGCCGCCGATCCTGATCGATCGCGGTCTCGTTGCCGCGCTCGCCGCTGCCGCCGCGCGCTGCCCGGTCGCCACCTCGCTCGAATGCGATCTGAGCGAGGATCGACGATTGGCCGAATCCGTAGAGAACGCAGCGTATTTCGTGGTCAGCGAGGCTTTGACCAATGTTGCCAAGCACGCGCGGGCCAGCCGTTGCGTGGTGACCGTGACCACGGATGCGACGAGCCTGTGGCTGCGGGTGACCGATGACGGAGTGGGCGGCGCTCATATCGGGAAGGGGCACGGACTGGCCGGTCTGTCCGATCGGCTCGCCGGTGTGGACGGACAGCTCGACGTGCACAGCCCGCCGGGCGGGCCGACCGTGCTGACCGCCGAGATCCTGCTCCCCCGCTAGGCTCACCGATCATGCGTGTAGTTCTGGCAGAGGATTCAGTGTTGCTGCGGGAGGGCCTCGTTCGACTGCTCGACGAGGCGGGCGCCACCGTCGTCGAGGCGGTCGGCGATGGTGAGGCGCTGGTGCGCGCGGTGGTCGAACACCGGCCCGATATCGCGGTCACCGATGTGCGTATGCCGCCGTCGTTCGGCACCGAGGGGCTGCGCGCCGCACTGGAGGCACGGCGTCTGGTGCCCGGTACGGCGGTGCTGGTGCTGTCCCAATACGTCGAGCAGAGCTATGCCTCCGACCTGCTCGCCGAGGCGGGACTCGGCGGCGTCGGCTATCTGCTCAAGGACCGGATCTCCAAGCTGGAGGACCTGTCCGACGCCTTGCGCCGGGTGGCCGACGGCGGCACCGTACTCGACCCCGAGGTGGTAGCCGGGCTGTTCGCCCGGCGGCGCAGCGGCCCACTGGACGACCTGACTCCACGGGAGCGGGATGTGCTGGGCCTGATGGCGGAGGGACGCACCAATCGGGCGATCAGCAAGCAACTGGTCGTCACCGAGGGAGCGGTGGAGAAGCACATCTCCTCGATCTTCGCCAAGCTGAACCTGCCGCCTTCCGATGACGACCACCGCCGCGTTCTGGCCGTGCTTACCTGGCTGCAGTCTTAACCACGATCAGCTACCTCGGCTGTTCCACCGCGATCAGATGGCTGATCTCCGGTTCACCGACGGTGTACTGGGCCATGTCCTGCTCATTGCGCTGATCCTGCGCGGTGAGCCGGACCTGATGCTGATGCATGTGCTCGGCCCAGGACCGGACCACGAACGCCTCGACGAACCGGTTTGCCACACCCACATCGCGGTACACCCGCCACTCCATGGCGCCGGTGCGCTGACGGGAACGCCCCACCCGGGCCATGGCGGTGAGGAATTGCTCGACCAATTCGTCTGGGACCGTATAACTCTGGAGTACCAGCACCGGACCGTCGGCCGGATCGGGCTCGCAGATGACGTAGGGCTCCGGCCAGAAAGCCGTCGGAGTCAGATCGAATCCTGTCGCATCCTGATTGACCGGCCACCACAGCGTGCTCACCGCACACAGCGCGAGCAGCACCGCCGACGTCAGCAGGGCGAACACCACACCCATGGCACCGGCGATCGAACCCCACAGCAGCGAACCGATCGCCTGCCCGCCCATGAACACCAGCGTGTAGACCGACATCCCGCGCGCCCGCACCCAGGCCGGAAACATCAGCAGCATGGTCGAATTCAGCGTCGACATGGCCAGCGGCCAGCCGACGCCGGCGATCAGCAGGGCGATCAGGACCAGGGGCAATTGCTGGACCAATGTCGAGATCATGGTCGCGCCACCGAACAACACCGCGGACAGGGTGAGCATCCGGGTCGCGGTCAGCCTGCGGCGCAATGCGGCGAAGGAGAGCCCGCCGATCACGGCTCCCACTCCCAAGGCGCCGAGCATCAAGCCGTAGCCCGAGGACGACAACCCCAGCCGCTCATGCGCCACGATCGGCAGCAGCGCCCACAGCGCGCTGGCCGGAATGATGAACAGCACCGACCGCAATAAGACTCGGCGAATCGCCGGCCCCGACCGGACATACCGCATCCCGGCCTGCAATGCCGCCAGCGGACGCTCGAGCGGCAACACCGACTCACGAATCGGCCGCCGCCACCAAATCAACACCGCGACAATGCCGATGAACGACACGGCATTGAACGCGAACACGAACGTCGGCCCGGCCAGCGAGACCAGCACACCGGCAATAGCCGGCCCGACCGCGCGAGCACCGTTGACACTCAACCCATTCAGCGCCGATGCCGCCGGAATCTGTTCGCGCGTAACCAGTTCCGGCTGTATCGCCTGCCAGGTCGGCATGGTCAGCGCCTGCCCGCAACCCATCGCGAACAGCAGAGCCAGCAACACCGGCGGCGTAATGTGCCCAAGCGCAGTCGTCACCGCGAGCAGCAGCGCGATCAACGCCATCGCCGACTGCGCACCGATCAACAGTCGCCGCCGATCAATGAGATCAGCCAGCACCCCAGCCGGAATCACCAGCAAAACCACCGGCAAGGTAGTCGCAGTCTGCACAAGCGACACCAGCAACGCCGCATGCGGCTGATCAACCAACAGCCACTGCGCACCCACAGTCTGCATCCAGGTGCCCAAATTCGACACCAACTGCGCCACCCACAGCGCCCGATACACCTTCGACGCAAACGGCGCCCACGAGGAAACAGGCCCAGCTTCGATCCGAACAGAACTCACCATTCGCACCCTATGCGCGCCCGCCTAATCCGAAGACAGGCCACGCGGACAGCCGGCACCACCTTCCCACCGAAATCACACCCCCACCCCACAACCGAACAACACATCTCCCCACCGAACAACACGTGTACAGGCTGCGCGATCCCAACACGGGCTGTGCCGTTCTCGACGCACGCTGTGTGGTCTCAATCCCGGCTGCGCGGTCTCGACTCAGCCTGCCCGGCCCCTTCCAGACAGCCCCGCAGAACCGAACAGTGCATCTCGCCACCGCACACCACGCGTACGGGCTGTGCGATCCCGACATGGGCTGTGGCGTTCTCGATGCGCGCTGCGTGTTCTCGATCCCGGCTGCGCGGTCTTGACTCGGGCTGCGCGGCCGGTTCCGGACAGCCCCGCAGAGCCGAACGGCGCGTCTCTCCACCGCACAACACGCGTACGGGCTGTGCGGTCCCTCCCGGCCAGCTGCAACAGGACCGAACAGCGCATCTCCACACCGGACAGCACCAATGCGGGCTGCGCCATCTCGACAAAGGCTGTGCCGTGCCCGATGCGGACTGCGGTCTTGAGGCGGGCCGTGCGGCGCTCGCCGGACCGGCTGTTCGAGCTGGACTCGCTGGTTCTCGTCCGGGCGTCTTTAGTCTTTTGTTCTTTGTCTCTGGGCCTTAGCCCGGCGCGCCGTCAGGCGCGATCGCGCTCGGATGATGGCGCCACACGGGCGGCGTACGTTGCCAGGAGGTCTTCGACCAGGGACAGGATTGCAATGTCCAGGTCGGGCCGGGGGTAGACGCCGCGGACTACGGCCTCGCCGGAGAACAGGTGCAGCATCATGAAGAACAGAGGTTCGCGGATCTCGCTCGGGAAATCGTCGAAGAGCCCGGTCTGATCGAGGGTGGCGATCATCTCGCTGTAGTAGCGATCGGCGATGGGCGCAATGCGTTCGCGCAGTTCAGAATCCGACCGGGCCGCCAGATATGTCTCACGTAGCGCATGGGTGAGGTTGGAGGATTGCGCGGCGCGCAGGAACCGTAGCGCAGTGTCCAGCGCATTGTCTTGCGCACCAAGGTGTTCCATCGTCGCACGATAGCCATCGAGCTGCCGGGTGAACGCCTCCTCCGCCGTGCGCACGATCAGATCGAGTCGCGTATCGAACTGCCGGAACATCGCCCCCGCGGAAAGCCCTGCGCGCCCGCAGATCTCCTGCACCGTGGCGCGCTGATACCCCACCTCACCGATGGCATCGATGGTGGCGTCGACCAGTTTGCTCACCGTGGCGGTCCGGCGCTCCTGCTGGGTGCGGCGCGGACGCGAAACTTCACTCACGTCGCACCATCCTGCCGTGTCCAGCGGGAGTGACGAACCAGTGGCCCGACGTGACCGTTGACACATTCCATGCCTGCATCATAGGGTCGGCACGCAACTTAGAAACCAAGCGCTCTCTAACTTTGCAGGGGATGAGCGCTCCGCCGCCTCGGGCGGCACGGAGGAGTTCGATATGACAGCGGGGACCCGGACGATTGCCCAGGCATGCCTGGCCGTGGCGGCGGGATTGACGGTGGGCATCTGCCCGGCGGCAACGAATATGGCTGCGGCACAACCTGTTTCCGTGGAACCGGCACTGCCGTTCCCGATTCCGCCCGCGCCGCCGTACCTGGATCCCAACTTCTACCAACCGGATCCGGCCCGAGTATCGGCCGCGCAGCCCGGCGAGATCCTGTCGGCCCGGCAGGTGAATCTCGCCAATCTGTGGCTGATTCCGCTGAATGTGAATGCCTGGCAGCTGTCGTACCGCAGCACCAATACGCACGGCGAGGCGATCGCGGCCGTAGCCACCGTCATCGTCCCGCACGCCGCCCCGCCGAGCGGACAGCGCGGTCTGCTCTCCTTCCAGTTCGCCGAAGATTCGCTGTCACAGAATTGCGCACCCTCCTACACGCTGCAGATGGGTTCGCTGCCGAATCCCCTGAACCCGGTCATCTCCGCGGAATTCGTGGAAGTGCAGGCGATGCTGCAACGCGGTCACGCGGTGGTGATCCCCGACCATCAGGGTCCGAACGCGGCCTATGCGGTCGGCCCGCTGGGCGGGCGCATCACGCTCGACGGCATTCGCGCCGCGGAGAACTTCGAGCCCGCCGGGCTGCCCGGCACGGACACCCGGGTCGCGCTGTGGGGCTACTCCGGCGGCGCCATTCCCACCGAGCATGCCGCTGAGCTGCAATCGGAGTACGCGCCGGAGCTCAATCTCGTCGGCTCCGCGACCGGCGGCCTGATGGCCGATATCCGAATGGCAGTCGACTACAACAACGGCACGTCCACCTTCGGCGGCGCGGTGCTGGGCGGATTGTTCGGCGTGGCACGCGAGTATCCGCAGGTCGCGCAGTTCATCGACCAGCATATGAATCCGCTGGGCAAAGCCGTTCGCCTGATGCACGAAAACCAGTGCGTGGCACTGCAATTCGCAGGCTTCCCGTTCATCAACATCAAGGGCCTGTTCGACTACCCCGGCGATCCCATGCGCTCACCCGAAATGCAGCCCGTGCTGGACGAACTCAGCCTCGGCCGCCGCGGTACGCCCAGTACGCCCCTCTATATCTATGAGGCCCCGCTCGACGAGGTGATGCCCATCAATGCGGTGAACAACCTCTACGACACCTACTGCACGGATCCGAACGCCCGCGTCTCCTACACCCGAGATCTGCTCAGCGAGCACGGCATCGCGGCCGTCGCCGGCACCGCGAGCGCAGTGCTGTGGCTCGATGACCGGCTGAACGGCGTGCCCGCCGCGAACGGTTGCCATCAGCGCGATGTGCCGACCGAATTCCTGGACCCGGGCGCACTGTCCACCTTCGTCGGTGCGATCGGCGGGACGCTCGCGTCGGCGCTCGGCCTGCCGATGTGATCACCGTACGATCGGCTATATGTCAGCAACTCGCAGATGGTGTGGTGTGCTGCTCGCCGTGACGGTCGGGGCCGTCGCCGGGTGCTCGTCGCAGAAGTCGGAACCCACGCAGCAGCCCGATATCACGCCCATGGGCCGATCGTTCGTATCCACGCAGGTCAAGGGTACGGCGATTCCCGGCGGCGGTCCGCTCACGCTGAAATTCGCCGACGGCCGGGTCAGCGCCGCCGCGGGCTGTAATACCGCCACCGGGCCCGTCACCCTCGACGGCGATACGCTCGAGGTCGGCCAGATGGCGACCACGCTGATGGGCTGCCCCGGCGATACCGCCGGGGCGGACGGCTGGGTGGACGGCCTGCTGCACTCCGCCCCCAGCTGGAAACTCGCCGGACCGAACCTGACGCTCACCGGCAACGGCATCACCGTGACACTGCAGGACCGCAAGGTCGCCCAGCCCGATAAGCCGCTCACCGGGACCACATGGATTGTCACGGCGCTGCTGCACACCGATGCGGAGGTGCGGTCGCAAACCCTCGACGAGGTGCGCCCGGCGCTCACCATCGCCCCCGACGGCACCTTGACCGGCAGCGCCGGATGCAATCAGATGACCGGTCGCGCCGAAATCGCCGGCAGCGATGTCAGTTTCCACGTCGCCACCACCAGGATGCTCTGCGATCCCCAGGTCATGGATGTCGAGCGTGACGTGCTCGCCGTCCTCAACGGAAAGGCCACGGCCACCATCGATTCCGACACGTTGACGCTGCGCAATGCGAGCACCGGCACCGGTTTGACACTGCACACCGAATAGCGTTATCGCACGAAACTCATTGTCGCCGGGCGGTATCCGAGGGGGTACCGTCCGGCGCTATGCATACGCGATATCTGAATGTGGTGGACGTGGAGGCCACCTGCTGGCAGGGACCCAATCCACCCGGACAGCCGATGGAGATCATCGAGATCGGGCTGTGCGTGCTCGATACCGAAACACTGGAGCGGGTGAGCAAGCACAGCATTCTGGTGCGCCCGGATCGCTCCACCGTCAGCGAGTTCTGCACGCAGCTGACCACCCTCACGCCCGAACTGGTGGCGACCGGCATTTCCTTCGCCGAGGCCTGCGCCCTGCTGCGCGAGGAATTCCACGCCGATTCCCGAAGGTGGGCCAGCTGGGGCAACTACGACCGCCAGCAGTTCGAACGCCAGTGCGCCGCAACCGAAGTCCCGTACCCCTTCGGCAGCAAGCACACCAATGCCAAGGTGGCGTTCTCCGCGGCGCGCGGGACCGAGCATCGCTTCGGCATGGCCGGGGCCTTGAAAGCGGCGGAGCTTCCGCTCGAAGGCACCCACCACCGTGGCGGGGACGACGCCTGGAATATCGCCGCGCTCATCATCGACATGATGCGGCAGCGCGGTTGGCCGGAATAACCGGTACCGCTGCGCGACAATGGCAGATCGGCGCCCCACCTGATCGGCCGGCGCCGCGACCAGCCGAGGAATTCGAAGATCCGGAGGAGACGCCTATTTCACATCTACGCTGATAGCCCGGCGTACACGACATTTGGGACAAATGGGGAGAGGTGGGTCGTATCAACGAGCGGGAGGCAGAACTAGACCAGTGGTTCCGGGCGGAAGTTGCCGCCACGAGACCCGGAAAGTCCCGCTCACCACAGGACCCGCTCACTCCCGGCGGCACGTTGACCGGCGCCCGCTGCCTCGAACTCTTCGAGGATCAGGCGACAGCGCGGCACCTCGATCTGGCGGCCCGGCGGCTGACCAGAGAAGGGCAGGGCTACTACAGCATCGGATCGTCCGGCCACGAGGGCAATGTGGCGGTGGCCGCCGCACTGCGGACCACCGATCCGGCGCTGCTGCACTATCGGTCGGCGGCCTTCTTCGTCCATCGCGCCCGGCAGGTGCCCGGACTCGATCCGATCCGCGATGTACTGCTCGGCGTCGTCGCGGCCGTGGCAGACCCGATTTCCGGTGGGCGGCACAAGGTTTTCGGCAGTAAGCCCGCCCATGTGATCCCCCAGACCTCGACCATCGCCTCCCACCTGCCGCGTGCTGTGGGACTCGCCTTCGCGCTCGAGCGTGCCAGCCAGTTGCGGGTGGCCTGCCAATGGCCCGGAGATGCCGTGGTGGTGTGCAGCTTCGGCGATGCGTCCGCCAATCACTCCACCGCTACCGGGGCGATCAATACCGCCGTGCACACCACCCACCTGGGTGTGCCCATGCCGATTCTCTTCGTCTGCGAAGACAATGGAATCGGCATCAGCGTGCCGACACCGCGCACCTGGATCGAGCAGGCCTACGGCTCCCGGCCCGGGTTGCGCTACTTCGACACCGACGGCGCGGAATTGCTCGAGGCCCTGGAAACCGCACAGGCGGCGGCGGATTGGGTACGCACACAACGTAAACCGGCCTTCCTGCGCCTGCGGACGGTGCGACTGCTCGGGCATGCGGGCTCCGATGTCGAGGCGGCCTACCGCCGGCCCGCCGAGATGGCCACCGACCTGCGTAGCGATCCGGTGACCAGGACCGGGCGCATGCTCGTCGCGGCGGGCATCGCCACGCCCGGTGAAATCCTCAGGCGCTACAGCGATATCGGTGCACGGGTCGCCGCGATTGCCGAATCCGTGTGCGGTGAAGCGAAACTCACCTCGGCCGAAGCGGTCATGGCGCCGCTCGCGCCCTCCCGCCCGACCGTGGTGCGCACCGATGCGCTGCGCACCGCACCCGCACAGCCGGACCCGGCCCAAGCGTGGTCCGCGTGGACCGACGCCGTCGCCGCGCCGCCCGTGGACACCGGCGACCCGATGACGTTGGCGCAGGCCGTCAATCACACGCTCGGACAGCTCTTGGCCCGCGATACCGATGTGCTCGTCTTCGGCGAGGACGTCGGGCGCAAGGGCGGCGTCTACGGCGTCACCAAGGGACTGCAGCAGTCCTTCGGCATCCGCCGCGTCTTCGACACCCTGCTCGACGAACAGAGTGTGCTCGGCACCGCGCTCGGTGCGGCGCTGGCCGGGTTCGTGCCCATCCCGGAGATCCAGTACCTCGCCTATGTGCACAATGCCGAGGATCAGCTGCGCGGTGAGGCGGCCACCCTCTCGTTCTTCTCCAATGGCAGCTACCGCAATCCGATGGTGGTGCGGATCGCGGGCTATGCCTATCAGAAGGGTTTCGGCGGGCACTTCCACAATGACAATTCCATTGCGGCACTGCGGGATATCCCCGGATTGGTGATCGCGTCCCCGTCCCGCGCCGATGATGCGGCCGCCATGCTGCGCACCTGCGTCTCGGCGGCCCGGGTGGACGGCCGGGTGTGCGTCTTCCTCGAACCCATCGCGCTCTATCACACCCGCGATCTGTACCGCTCCGGCGACGGCGGCTGGCTCGCACCGGTTTCCGCGGTGCGACATGCCGAGATCGGGCTGGCGCGGGTGCACGGCATCGGCACCCACCTCACCATTGTGAGCTTCGCGAACGGCGTGCCGATGAGCCTGCGGGTGGCGCGCCGACTGAGCGAGCGCGGCGTGCACGCCCGCGTGCTGGACCTGCGCTGGCTGGCCCCGCTGCCCATCGAGGATCTGCTGGACAATGCGCGCGCCACCGGCCGGGTGCTCATCGTGGACGAAACCCGCCGCAGCGGAGGGGTTTCCGAAGGAATCTACGCGGCGCTGCTCGATGCCGGATTCGACGGCCACATCGCCCGGGTCACCAGCGCGGACAGTTTCATTCCACTCGGCCCGGCGGCGGGCACGGTGCTGCTGGACGAGGCGCGCATCGAAGCGGCGGCGGAAAAACTCCTCGCTTCGTCCTGAGGACGGATGGCAACGAGCGGAACAGGCCCGATGAGGGGTGGTCACCCATTCCGCTCGTCACCGGCGCCGGTCCGGTCGGCGCCCCTGTGCCGATGAGGGGGCGGCACAAGCTTTTATCTACTATCTCCGTACGTAGATAGTAATACCGGACCGGGGCGGGTCCGCGCAACACCACAAGAAGTAAGGCTCCCCTCAGGTTCCTTACGTACAGTCGGCCCGATCGAACGGGAGGAGCTTCATGCGGACGGGTAGCGGGCAGGTGCGGCGATGACCGTTGCCGCGTGTCTGTCGCTTTACGGATTCGCGGTCGCCGTGCTCGCGCCACGGCTCCTGCTCCGGGTGAGTCATGGCAGCGCGGCGCCGCATGTCGCACTCGCCGCCTGGCTGACCTCGATCGCCTCGACCGTGCTGGCCTGGGCGGTAGCGCTGGTGATTCTCATTCTCGACCTGGTGACGCACCAGGTGCGGACCGTGCCGCACCGATTCATGGACACCTGCCTCGTCCACCTGCACGACGCCGTCGTCGGGGATTACGGCTCGCCGATCCAGGCCGGACTCCTGTTGCTCGCCGGTTTCTCGGCGCTGGCCGCGACCACAGTGGCAATCCGGCTCGGCCGTTCGCTACTGCGCTCCCGGCGCACCACCCTCGAACACGGGCGCATGGCCCGCCTGGTGGGGCGGCACCACAGTGGGCTCGATGCCATCATCCTCGAGGTCGACGAGCCGGCGGCGTATTGCGTTGCGGGAAAACCACATACGGTGGTGGTCAGCCGCGGCGTGCTCGACGCACTCGGCGACGAGCATGTCGCCGCGGTGCTCAGCCACGAACGCGCCCATCTGACCGGACGCCACCACCTGCTGCTGGCGGTGACTCGCGGCCTGACGACGGTGATGCCCCGCATCGATCTGTTCGCCGTCGGAGCGATCGAGATCGCACGGCTGCTCGAAATGCTCGCCGATGACGCCGCCGCGCGAATCCACGGCCGCGCCACGGTCTTTCAGGCACTGCTGGCCCTCTCCGGCCTGACGACCGGCCCGGCCGGAGCGCTCAGGGCGGCCGAAGAAGGACTCGCCACCCGATTGCAACGCCTGTCCGAACCCAGCGCCCCGATCGTGCGCACGCGGGCCCGGCTGGCGCTGACGGCCGGGGCGGCGGCGGCCATCCTCGTTCCCCTGGCGTCGGTCGTGACGGCCGTCATCGCGATCACGATCTGCTCACCGCTCGAAAACTGAGCTCCGGATTTCGGCGCCGAATCGGTTCGCCCGCCTACGTTTTCGATACCCGCCGCTCACCTTGCGTCCACCTGATCGACATCACCCGGAAACAATCAACTATCTCCGTACGTACTTAGTTGGTACGCTGAAGAGCGAGTCCAGGTTTCAAGTGAATTCGGAGCACATTCGGAAGGGGCGGCACCGGTCGGTGAATCGACTAGCGAGTCTTACCCCGGGCCAGCTTGAGCAGCGCCGCGCGCAACCCCTCGGAATCTTCCGGGCTCATCTGCTGCACGAAGTGCGCGAGCACCAGATCGGAGCGGCCACCGCTGCCCAGGGCTTCGCTCATGAGCCGGGCGCTGTATTCCTCACGGCTCAGGGTCGCCCAGTAGTGGTAGGCCTTGCCGACCCGCTCGCGTTCGAGCCAGCCCTTGCGGTGCAGGTTGTCCATGGTGGACATGACGGTGGTGTAGGCGATTTCGCGCTCGGCGGCAAGACCGTCGAACACCTCGCGGACCGTCGTCTTCCCGGCGTGATCCCAAATCCGTTCGATCACGACCGCTTCCAGATCGCCGAATCCTCGCGAAGTCATTTCTGACGCCTCCTCACCGCACGGCACGGCCGCTCGCATACGTTCTACGTACGTAGACAGTAGTATGGTGCACCCGTGGTCCGGTCCGCGCAACCGGGCCGGGGTCTAATCGGCAATCCGATGCCCGGCCTCGCGCAGTACCGTGGTCGCCTCCTCCAGCCGATGGTCGGGCACCAGCACCAGATCGGCGTGATAGGTCGAGGCGACAAAAACCGGGATCGCGGACTCCGCCAGTGGGCCGACCACAGCGGCGAGCATGCCCGGCTGGTCCAGGCCGTGACTGTCGCCGTCACTGTAGAAACCCTTCCACCGCTCACCGTCCACCCACGCCGGGGCATCACGAAGTACGGTGAGCCCCTCCGGCGCCCGGACCAGCGCGATCCACTCGTCGTCCTCCGGAAAAGTGGAATTGGCCAGATGCTCGACCGCGAACTGCGACGGGACAATGCGCAAACGTTGACTGCGAGTCATCCGCACATCGTATGCCGGTGCGGCGACAGCATCAGCGGGCCAGACCGGCGCGATGCGCGTAGGCGATGGCCTGTCCGCGATCGCGGACACCGAGCTTGGCGAAGAGCGAATTGATGTGACTCTTCACCGTGCTGACACCGATGAACAACTCCTTGGCGATCTCGGTGTTGTTGCGGCCCTGGGACATCAGGCGCAATACCTCGAGTTCCCGATCGGTGAGATCCACGGCGGGTGTGGCCGGGGTGTCCAGCACGGCGACCAGGCGACGGCCGACATCGGCGGCCAGGGTGGTGTGCCCGCTGGCGACCGAGCGAATGGCGGCGGCGATCTCGGCGCGGCCCGCATCCTTGGTGAGATAGCCGCGGGCGCCGGCCCGTAGCGCACCGGCGATCGAGGCGTCGTCGGCGTAGGTGGTGAGCACCAATACCGCAGTGCCCGGATGTGAGGCCGTGATGGCGGCCGTGGCGGATGCTCCGTCCACACCGGGCATGCGCAGATCCATCAGCACCACACGGGGTTCCAGGCGGCGCACCAGTTCGACCGCCTCCGCGCCGTCGCGGGCCTCGCCCACCACCTCGATATCCGGCAGCAGCGACAGCACCGTGGTGAGTCCGTCGCGCACGGTGGTCTGATCATCGGCGACCACCACCGTGATCACCGGCGTGGCGCCCGGATTCGCACTGTCCATCGACCGTCCTCCTTGCCCGCCCGCACCGTGCCGCCGACCGCGGCAATCCGTTCACCCATACCCAGCAGTCCGGCTCCCGATCCGGAGTGCCGCAGCGAACCCCCGTGTGCGGAAAGCGGATTCGAGACCACGAGTTCCACCTCGGTGGCGCTGCCGTGCAGGGTGAGCGTAACCGGCTGTCCGGGAGCGTGTTTGCGGGCATTGGTCAGCGCCTCCTGCACCACCCGGGAGATCGCCATCTCGACCTGTTCGCTCGCTCGGCCCGTGGCCGCATCCACCGCGAGCTCGACTTCGCCACCGGCCGCACGATGTTCCCCGGCCAGGCGCGGCAATTCGGTGGTGAGATCGAATCCCTCCGACCGCAGGGCGCCGACCACCCGGCGAGCGTCGGCCAATCCGGAGACCGCCAGCGTGTGCGAGGCCTTCACCCGTTCGGCTGCCTGCTCCACCGCACCGGCTTCGAGCAGGGCGTCGGCGGCATCGAGCTGCATGACCAGCCCGCCGAGGGTGTGCGCGAGTACGTCGTGGATATCGCGGGCGATGCGACCGCGTTCGGCCATGGCGGCCGCGCGATCACGTTCGGCGCGAATCACCCGGTTCTGCTCGACCAGTAATCGATTCTGCTCGGCGGCAATGCGCGTCTGCCGGCGGGCCCAGCCCATCAGTGCCAGGATCACCACCCCGGTCAGCAGGCCCAGCAGCGAACGCGGCCGCTCGCCCGCCACCACAAGACTCGAAACGAACATGAGGACCACGGTCAGCGCGGCCAAGCCGTAACCGAACCAGGCCGGCTTACTCAGCAGGGCGGTCGCCCCCAGCACCGTCGCCAGCGCCGTGATCATCGAGCCGTTCGACTGCGCAGCTGTCGCGCCGCCTCCGATAGCCATGGCGCACAACGAGATTCGCTCGATATTCAATGCCCCATTCGAGGCGTCGGCGGGGGTCGTCACCCATCCCGCCCAGCCGATCCACGACAGCACGATGAGCACCGACACCCACAGCGGGTGCCACGACACCGCATCGACGGACCCCAGCACCACGGCAATGAGCCCGACCAGGCGGAACAGCCTGGTCAGGCCCGTGGTGGCTCCGGTGGACGTTGCGACGATCATCGATGTCAGTCTGCCGCAACCATCCGCGAGAGTCCGGCACGACGGGCCAGGACCACGCCGCGACCGGCACGATTGAGCGCCAGCATGAGAAGAATGGCGCCGACCGAGGCGACCACCCCCGCGCCGACCGACCGCGCGCACACCTCGACCCCGATACGCACCGCCAGCAGGACCAACCACAGCAGCGAGCCGAGCCATCCGGTGCGCGCCTGCCATTTACCGTCCATCCAGCGCACCTGCGATACCGAGCCCATGGCCAGGCCGACGCCCAGGCTCAGGACTGCGGACAGCACCAGCAGCCCGACTGCCGCACCGCCGAGGGTATTGCTCGCGAGCACCGTCTTCATCTGGAGCACGCCCACCACGCCGAGAATGATCGGCCCGCGCCACATCCGCATCGGATCCAGCACCTGCCACTGGGTCTGCCGGTACACGATCCAGCCGACCACCAGCACCACGACGACGCCTTCGACTACCGCGTTCTGCAAGTTCATGCCTTCAACATTCGGCGATGCGGGGGCCTGGCCCCACCACCCGCGGGTGGAACCCGGGTGGATCCTCGGCCGATTTAGTAGAGGTGACCAAAATTCGGATGCTCGAATGCGGCGCAGTCCGTACGGTCACTGGAATGAGTAGTAGTCCCAAATACATTGCCGTGCAGAACGAGGAGATCGCCGAACGCGGCAGCTACCGGACCGACACCGGAATCGAGGTCGAGATCGGGGCAGCGCTGGCGGAGGCGCGAGCCGGAACGGTCTCCTACGCTCCCGGCGGCACCGTCATCGGTGCGGCGCACGGTCCTTTCGGCGGCACGCCGGAGGTGACCGCCGAGGGCAGTATCGAAGCGGCGCGGCGGCTGAGCGAGGGCGGCGGAACATCCATCGGCGTGCTCAATTTCGCGTCGGCGCGCAATCCCGGCGGCGGGTACCTGGGCGGTGCGCGAGCGCAGGAGGAGGATCTGTGCCGCAGCGCGCTGCTGTATCGCTGCCTGCTCGAGGCGCCTGATTACTATGCGGCGCACCGGGCTTCGAACGATCTGCACTACAGCCACCGGGTCATCTTCTCCCCCGCCGTGCCCGTCATTCGCGATCGCCGCGGCGCACTCCGGGCCGATCCGTATCCGGTCGCGTTCCTGACCTCACCCGCTCCCAATGCCGGTCAGCTGGCATTGCGTGCGCAGCAACCGATTTCGGTGCGCGAGGTGCTGAACGAGCGGGCCGAGCGTGTGCTGGCCATAGCCGCTCGGCACGGGGTCCGCGAGCTGGTGCTCGGGGCCTGGGGCTGCGGAGTCTTCCGCAATGACCCCGCGGACGTCGCCGCAGCGTTCGACCAGGCGCTGCGCATCCACGGGGCCGCCTTCGACCGGGTGGTCTTCGCGGTCTGGGACCGCGCTGCCGTCTCAGCGAACCGATCGGCCTTCGAAGACCGATTCGGCGTGCGCAATCCCGTCGCGTAGCCCACTCCCGTTGCCTTACACCTCGATTCGTGACCCGATGAGTACCGTACGCTCGCCGGGCAAGCCGAAGTATTCATCGGCGGCCGCGGTGATGTGCGACGTCGCGATGAACAGGCTCTTGCGCCAGGCCGCCATGGTCGGCGCGTCGCCCTTCTTCAGTTCGATCTTGGACAGGAAGTAGGAGGCGTCGTCGACGGATATCGGGCCCTCGGTCTTCGCCGGATCGAGCGTGCGCAGCGTGCCAGGGATATTCGGCTTCTCCATATACCCGAAAGACGCTGTCACGTGGATGATTCCGTCATCGGCGTAGACCAGCTCGTCGATCTCGGTGCGCTCGGAATCGGGAATTCGCGGCACCGGCAGCGTCACGATGGACACGATCACCACGTGGTCCGCCAGCACGCGATTGTGTTCCACGATGGCTCGCATCGCCAGGGGCGCGGTCTCATTGCTGCGGCTGAGGAATACCGCGGTACCCGGGATCCGAATGACCGGCAATCGTTTCTCGTGCAGCGCATCGATGAACTCGGGCAGCGGGCCTTCCTTCTCCTCCCTTGCGCGAGTGACGATTTCGCGCCCGCGCCGCCAGGTCGTCATGGCGGTGAAGGTGGAGATGCCGATCAGCAGCGGCAGCCAGGCGCCGTGCACCAGCTTGGTCAGATTGGCCGCCAGGAACAGCAGATCGATCACCAGCAGCGGAACCGCGCCCAGTATTACCAGCCACAGCGGGGTGCCCCACCGGGTCCGGGCGATATAGAAGAACAGCAGCGTGGTGATGGTGATCGTCGCGGTCACCGCCATACCGAACGCGAACGCGAGCGCCGCCGAGCTGCGGAAGGCGAATACCAGGGTGATGACCGAGACCATCAGCACCCAGTTGATCCACGGCACATAGATCTGCCCGATGGTCGACTCCGAGGTGTGCTCCACGCGCAATCGCGGCAGATAACCGAGGTGGGCCGCCTGTGCCGCAACCGAATACGCGCCGGTGATCACCGCTTGTGACGCGATCACCGTGGCGGCCGTCGCGAGCAGCACCATCGGCAGCCGCGCCCAGCCGGGGGCGAGCAGGAAGAACGGGCTGTTCACCGCGGACTGATCACCGAGCAGCAGGGCGCCCTGCCCGAGATAGCTCAGGGTGCACGCCGGCAGCACCAGACCGAGCCAGCCACGCGTGATCGCGCGGCGGCCGAAATGGCCCATATCGGCATACAGCGCCTCCGCGCCGGTGACCGACAGGACCACCGCCGCCAGGGCGAAGAAGGCAATGCCGAAGTGCCCGAACATGAATCCGAGCGCATAGGTCGGCGACAGCGCCTTCAGGATCTGCGGATGGTCGACGATCCCGCCCACGCCGCAGGCTCCGATCACCAGGAACCAGGCGATCATCACCGGCCCGAAGAGTCGGCCCACGGCCGCGGTGCCGAGTCGCTGCACCAGGAACAGCACCAGAATGATCACCACGGTGGCTGGCACCACGAAATCGGCCAGCCCCGGCCGGACGACCTTCATACCTTCCACCGCGGACAGCACGGAGATGGCAGGGGTGATCATGCTGTCGCCGAAGAACAGTGCGGCGCCGAAGATTCCGAGCCCGGCCAGCAGTACGGCGGTCCGGCCGCTGCCCCCGCCCGTGCGCCGCAGCAGCGTGATCAGCGCCATGATGCCGCCCTCGCCGTCATTGTCGGCGTGCATCACCAGCGTGACGTAGGTCAGGGTGACAATCGCCATCACCGACCAGAAGATCAGTGAGACAACGCCGTAGACATTCGCGGAATCGAGCGGTATCGGGTGCGGATCGTCGGGATTGAATACCGTCTGAATGGTGTAGATCGGACTGGTACCGATATCGCCGAAGACGACGCCGAGCGCGCCGACGACGACCGCGGTCCGGACCGGCATCCGCCCGACCATCAGATGGGTCGATGGAACGACCCGGGGCTCCGTGGTGTTCATGCACACTCCTCCGTCTGCGGCCCCGAACCTATCGCGTCGCTACCCGTCATGCCCGGTAGCGACGCGGCACAGGCCGCGCCGGAGCGAGTGTTCAGGCGGTCAGGCGCACCCAGCGTCCCAGCGACGGTATGCCGTTCATATCCACGACAACTACGAGATACCAGCCGGGCGGTGCGAGGCCCGGACCGGACGGCATGGTCAGGCTCAGCGTGCCGGGCGCGGTGACCGTGAACGGCAGATCGATCAGCCGCTGATTGTTGTCGCAGGAGTGCGTGCACGAGCTGGGATGCATGAGGCTCGCCTCGCGCGGTGTCCCGTCCGTGGTCGCGGTGAGCGTGCCGCCGTAGCCGACGGTCCCGGCTGCCAGCTCCAGTTCGGGGCGACGGCCGCGGAAAAGATAGGGCGGCCAGAACATTTCGATGCGCAGCTCCTCGGTCTTGCGCAGCGGGTTCGAGCCTGCGGTCAGGACCTTGCCGTCGGGCATGAGCATCGCCACCGAGTGGTACAGCCGGGCGACACGTTCCGGCGCGGTGGGTATCCACGCGGTCGCACCGGCGTCGAGGATCTCGGCGTGCGGCGGGACCATATCGGCCATCTCCTCCATGGCCGAACCACCGGCCACCAGCACGGTGCGGTCGGGCAGCAACACCGCGCTCAGATGCATACGGGCGAATTCCATGGAGGGTCCGGGCTTGTAGACGGGCGTCGCGGCGGTCAGGTCCACGATCTGGGTGTCCGCCGACGCGGTGCCGGGACCGTGCGGATCGACGGTCCCGCCCCCGAGAAGCATGACCCGCTGGGCCTGTGCGGGCGGGAGCAGCACACTGGTCGACTGACTGCGCGACTCCGGATCGACCATGCCGGCGACCTGGGTCAGGGCGCCCGTCTCGGGGTTCCAGATAGACGGGTGCATACCGTTGTTGACGCCGAACTGACCGCCGGTGTAGAGGATTCGCCCGTCCGCGAGCAGGATCAGATGGGCGTAGGTCGGAATCGGCCCGGGGATCGGCAACTGCGACCAGGTCAGGGTGGCGGGATCGAACAATTCCGGTGTCTCCGAAAGGTATCCGTCCGTGCCCAGCCCGGACACCGCCACCACGGCACCGGTCGGCAGTGCCGCCAGGGTCGGGTACCAGCGGCCGAAAATCATGTCCGGCTGGGCATTCCAGGTGAGTGTGGCCGGATCGAAGAGCAGCGAATCACGCAGGCCGTAGAAGGGGTCGTACTGCGCGGTACCACCGGCCGCGAGCAGGCGGCCGTCCGGCAGGAACGCCTGACCCGAGCAGAACATATCGATGGGCGTCGCCGGTGCGTCGAGCCCCGCATTCGGGTAATGCCATACGCGAGTGCGGAAGTCGTGCGCGTTCTCTCGATCCGGGTCGTTGCCCGAACCCGCGAAGAACAGCACATCGCCGGTGTGCAGCAGGGCGGCATGCACCGGATTGATCTCGGTGCCGAAATCGAGAATCCGCCAGACGCCTGCGGTCGGGGCCTGTGCCAGATCGGTTTCCAGGTCCAGCACTCGCAGATACCCGGCATTGCCGCCGTCCGGATGGTCGATGGTGCAGACGACCAGCTGCGGGACCGCTCCGGCGCTGGGCAGCAAAGCTATTGCCGCGCCCTGGTTCTGGAAGAAGCGCCAGTCCGGAACGTGTGACCAGCTGCTCCACCCGTCCACACAGTGCCCGGTGCCGTCCAGACCCCAGCCGACGGTGTAGACCCCGCCATTGCCATTGTCGGGATGGTCGACCGCGAAGACGATCAGCTCCGGGCGGCCGTCACCATCGAGATCGGCGACGGTCATGCCCGCGCCCTGGTTCTCCCACCCCCACCAATCCGGAATCTCCACCCACGGTGTCCATTCCGCGACGGTGGCGTCGGCGGTGAGACCCTTGGCCAGGCGGAATTGGCCGGAGTTCTGCCCGGGCGGATTGTCGACCGTCATCATGACCATGACGTGCTGCCCGTCGATCCGGGTGAGGCAGATATCGGCGCCCTGGTTCTCCCAGCCGTACCAGTCCGGAACCTGTTGCCACGGCGTCCAACCGCCGGTGACCGTGCCATCGGCGGCGAGACTGCGCCCGACGCGGTAGTAGCCCTGATTCTGGCCGACAGGATTGTCGACCACGAACACCACCAGATCGAGGCGACCGTCGCCGTCCAGATCGGCGAGGGCGATGCCTGCGCCCTGGTTCTCCCAGCCCCACCAGTCGGGCACCGAAAGCCAAGGGCCCCAGGCGGAGGCCGTGCCATCGTCGTTCAGTCCGGTGCCGACCCGATAGTTGCCCGTGTTCTGGCCTGCCGGATCGTCCACCATCAGCACGACGATGTCTGATATTCCGTTACCGCTCAGATCGGCGACGGCGATCCCACAGTCCTGATTCTGTTGCGAAAACCAGTCCGGAATGGCCACGAATTCCCCTGTCACACCGGCAATCATGGCCCTCCGGACCGGTATCCGCCCGGCGATGTCCGGTTTTTCGTACCGAATCGCTTCGGCGGGGCCTCCTACCCGCTACCCTGCGAAACACTTTCATTTCACATATTCGACGGGACCGGTATTCATGCGTAAGACCCTGTGGCTCAATGGTGTAGCGCTCACCGCTGTCGCCCTGCTGAGCGCGGCGGGACCCGCCTCCGCTACCGCCGCCAGCAGTATGGGCTCCGATTCGACCTTCAAGGTCGGCATCGATATTCAGCCCGGTGTCTACACCACCACGACCGCTGCCAGCATCTGCGCCTGGGCTCGATTGTCGGCGATTACCGACGACCTCAGCGCCGTCCTGCAGAGCGGCGGCGCGATCAATGGATACGTCAAGGTCGAGATCAAACCCGGCGATATCGCCTTCTACACCGCCGGCTGCGGCACCTGGACGCTGACAACCACCACTACCGTCGGCACCGGCTCCCTCGGCACCGGCTCCAGCACCATGTCCTCCTAGGCCCTATAAGTTCACCAGGAACTGGTGGCGGCATCGTGCGAGTGGTCACCGCCACCAGTTCCTTGTCGACGCTTCGCGCTGGGGTCTGAGGCCAGGAATCCACCCTCGGGTGGAGGCGGATTGCGCCTGGGGTGGTGGTCCGGGCGACAGGTCGGCGGCATGCTGAGGGCATGGGCGTTAGTGATTTCCTGCAGGCAGCCGCGGGCTGGAGTTTTTCGATCGTGGGACTGGTGTGGGTCGGTACCGCCGTGTGGTTCGCGGCGGTACGGCAAACGACGCTGTGGGGGAAGATCTGGCATTTCCTGCGCACACTGCTGCCCGAACCCTGGATGATTCTCGGTCTCGCGGTGCTGGTCGTAGTGCTGGATCTGCTCCCGCACACCATGTGGGACTCGGTCACCTGGAAATCGACGCCGCTGACCGATGTGGGCTCGGTACTGGTGATCGCCGGTGCGGCCCTGATGGTGTGGGCGCGACTCGCGCTCGGCACCATGTGGGCGGGGCGGCCGATGATCCAGCAGGATCACGAGCTGCGCACCGGCGGGCCGTATCGGCTTGTGCGCCATCCGATCTACACCGGAATTCTCGGTGCGATCGCCGGTCTCACGCTGGTCGCCGGATTCGGCTCCGAGACGGTGATTCTGGTATTCGTCATCGCGTGGCTGGGGTGGCGGGTGCACGTCGAGGACCGGATGCTCATCGCCACCTTCGGCGATCAGTATCGGGATTACCAGAAGCAGGTGGGCGCGTTGATTCCGCTCCCCCGCACCCTGATTCGCGCGTGACGGTCTCCGCTCAGCAGTCGCAGCAGCTGTCGTCACAGCCGCAGCAACAGCAGTCGTCAGTGCAGTTGCAGCATTCACAGCAGGCCACGCCCTCGCAGAACGGGACGCAGAAGCCGCGGCGGCGCTGGGGCGGGTAATAACCCTGCGGAGGGTAGCCAGGGGGCGGGTAGTAGCCCTGCGGTGGTGGGTAGCCGCCGGGATTGCGGCGGCGCCAGCGACTTTCGACTATGGACGGCGCGCCGTGGCCGCTGCAGCCCGACTCCGCACCGAAGGTCCGGTGGACCGAGCGGCGCAGCTCATGGGTCAGCAAACGGTGGATCAGTCGTCCGTCGGCGAATTCCGCTTCCGCCAGCGCCAATTCGATGCCGAGCAGGGCATCGGAGCACAGGCGGTGCGCCTCGGAGACATCGGTTCCCGTGGCGGCCAGCGGATTCCACTTACCGTGGTCGAGATCGTCGCTCAGATCCTCCACCGCATCCACGAGATGCGCTATACGGCCGAACATCCGGCCGACCTCGGCGAGCGGCTCCGCATTGGACGAGCGGCCCGCCAGCACCGCGGTGTGCCCGAAGGCCGCGGCGGTCGCGGTCTCGGTCGGTTCGGTGACTTCGAGCAGAGAGGTACCCGGACCAGCTGCAGCCTCTATTGCCGTCTGCCGGTCCACGGCGGTCAGCAGCACTGCCGTGTCGAAACCCAGACCCGCACCGGAGGATTCACCCTGCCGAGCCCACCGCTGCGCGATGCGACGGGCTGCGGGTCGCATACCGGCTGCTCCTGCGACGCCGTCGTGATCGTCCGCGTGATCGCGCACCTTGGCGGCGGCGAGCACCAGGGAGACCGTCGCCGCCAGCCGCACACAATCGCCGGTCGCCACATCGGCGCGCCGCATGCCCCGCAGCGGACAGGGACCGGCCGCCCGGCGTATGGGCGGACTCGGCGATTGCGCCTCCACCAGTGCGGAGACGATCAAGCCGTCGTAATTTGTTGCTATTCGGGCACTCTGCCCGTGATCGTCGCGCAGCGCGAGACACAGTCCGCACAGCTGCGCCAGCCAAGCCCGTCCGAGTTCCTCACCCAGCCGGTGACGGCAGGGCCGAATAATGCCGAACATAGCAATAACGGTAAGCCTTTTGCGGGCGCTCGACCGATGGAATGGCCAGCAGTGTGAGTCAGCCGAACGGCGTCGGCGCGTCGCCGGACAGGAGCAATTGCGGGACCTGGGTGAAGGCCCACCCATTGCCGGCGCGAGTGAAGACGTACACCATGTCGAAGCGCGAACCGGGCCAGGCGGCAGGGGGATTCGGGCTGATCGGCCCCAGGTGCGCGATGATCTCGCCGATATTCTGATGCTCCCAGGCGATCAGGACCGGTCCGGTCGCGTGTGCGAGTCCGGTGGCCAGCTGTGCCTCCTGGCCCTTCTTGAAGCGCTGATCCACCGTCAGACCGAGCGCCTCCGCCAGTGGAGTCACCGTCTCGACCGGCCGCTTGCTGCCACTGGACCCCGGGTCCGAGCCGAATAGTGTTGCGGGCCTGGACAATCCCGCACGGATCGGAGCGGGCTTGGCATCGGCGGTGCGTGGATCGAACAGGCCGATCAGCGCGCCCGCCCGGGTCCAGCCGCGTACAGTCAGCGATTCCTCGTCGTGGTCACCATCGGCGGTGATTCCGTAGGGACTCCCGGAGCCGTCCGGCTTCTCGCCGTGCCGAATGATCATGACGATATCCGCGCCGGGACCGGTCAATGGTGCGGGCGTTGTCGGCGCAACCGCCTTGGGATGCTTATCCTTTCCGCCGCACGCGTCGAGCACCGGAACCAGCCCGCCCAGCGCCCCGGCCGCCAGCATCGATCGACGATTCATCCGTGGTCCCATCGACATCCCTTCCCGAGCACCGTCCACTTGGTCCCGAGTCTGGCAAACGACCCTGAGAAAGTGCTGCAGGCAGCACTACTGCGTGGTCAGGGTTTGCTCCGACCACGGCGAGCAGGTCGAGGAGCCCAGGAAGTGGGTGTGTACGTCATTGTCCGCGTGCGCTTGCGCCGGGAGCATGGCGAGCGTCGCACCGGCGATCAGGAAGATGGATCTGACCAGGTATTTATCGGGCATACGGTGATGATCCGCAGGGGAGCTAGCCAGGCACTAACGGCGCACTGACGGCCCTGTGGCAGCAGCCGGGGTCGGCGTGTCTATCCGACCCCCTCCGGCAGTGTGGTTAACGTTGCGCCAATGGTGTCCGACGGTGGATTGGTCCGGGTGGATAGCGAATTCGCGACCTTGCGGACGGTGGTCGTGGCGCAGTCGCAGGTGCGGGCGCCGGACGAGGTGGCGGCCATCGGGCATCCGCCGCCGGTGTCCGAGAGCGCGCGGGGCGAGATCCTGTCCATTGCCGGGAAGGATTTCGGGGAGGTGTTTCCCCGGGAACAGGCGGCGTGGGAGGCGGAGCGGGAGAATCTCGCTGCGGTGCTGCGTAGGTACGGGGTCGAGGTATTGCGGCCGCGGCTGCTGACGGACGCGGAGAAGGCGGCCGGTGGCAGCACCGGGTACGCGAATTTCTTTGTGCGCGACCCGTGGTTCACTGTCGGCGATCATGTCATCGAAGGCGTGCTGCAGTTTCCGCATCGACGGCACGAGGTCTTGACCAGCCGGGAGCTGCTGATGGAGCGGGTAATGCCCAGTGCGGCGGCGTATGTGGCGCTGCCCTCCCCTGCGATACTCGAGGCCGGCGGCGAGAAGAACGGTGCCGGGCCCTTTTTGGAGGGTGGGGATGTGCTGGTGCTGGGCAAACACGTGTTCGTGGGTGAATCCGGTATGGCCACCAATACCGCCGGGCGCGAGTGGCTCGCCAAATACCTTCGGCCCCATGGTTTCAAGGTGACGGTTGTTTCGATGCCACCGCACGTCCTGCATCTGGACTGCGCACTCGGGCTGGTTCGTGAAGGACTGATCATCACGTGCCCGGACCGCCTGCCCGCGGGTCTGCCTGAGCCGCTGCAGGATTGGGAACATATCGAGGTCACCGAGGACGAGGCCGCCGCTATGGCGACCAACGGCCTGCCCATCGACTCCTCCACCTACATCATCGATCCCGAGTTCGAGCGGGTCGGCAGTGCGTTGCAGGCACGTGGAATCACCGTCGAATACCTCGATTTCGCGGTATCCCGCAGTTTCGGCGGTGCGTTCCGCTGCTCCACCCAACCGCTGAATCGCACGAACTGAGCTGTCGGCCGCAGTTCGTGCGAATGGTCAGAGGTGCGCTGGCTGGGGAATCAGTGCGGCTGCGAGCAGCCCCAGCAGCACGAAGGCCGCAGCCAGGTAGCCGCCACCGCCCCCAGCACTGATCACGCTACGGCGGCCAAGCGAGGCAGCCACTCCCGGCATTGATTCCTGCCCCGCGCGCAAAGACGTACGTCTTTGCCCGCGCTGCCACAGCGAGTGTCGATTCACGACCGCTGGTCAGGGACTACGAGGCGTCTGTTCCCCTCCGAGCCGCGCGGTCAATTCCCGCACCTGAGCAACCGCCCGATCTCGCTCCGCGACCACAGACTGCAATGCAGCTTGCACATCGCGCAACTGCTCCGCCAAGCTCTTCACCTGCGCAGCCACAGCATCGCGATCCGCCGCCACAACCCGCAATTCCGCATCGAATCGATCGAAGTAGTTCAAAACCTCGTCCCGGTCATACCCCTTGCGCACGATCGTAAATGGCAACGGGACAAACCGATTCCGGTCACTGGACATAGATTCGAAAGTACGCCGCCCAACGGTGTCGCGCGGGACGATGCGAAAAGGCCGGACATCCACTCGGATGTCCGGCCTTTTCGGGGGTGAAAACTGTTACGGCAGGGGGCCGCCGGCGGCGATTGCTGAGAGGGTGGCGAATTCGTCGCCCTTCAGGGAGGCGCCGCCGACGAGGGCGCCGTCGATGTCGGTTTGGCCGACTAGTTCGCCGACGTTCTTGGCGTTGACGGAGCCGCCGTAGAGGACTCGGACGCCTGCTGCCACTTCGGGATTCGCCAGGTCGGCGAGTTCCTTGCGGATGGCGCCGCAGACTTCCTGGGCGTTGGCGGGGGTGGCTACCTTGCCGGTGCCGATGGCCCAGACGGGCTCGTAGGCGATGACGACCTTGGAGATTTCCTCGGCGGTCAGGCCCTTGAGGGAGCCGCGGAGCTGTTCGAGGTTGTAGGCGACGTGGGTCTTGGACTCACGGACGCCGAGACCCTCACCGATGCAGACGATCGGCGTGATGCCGAACTTCAGCGCCTGCTTGGCCTTCTCCAGAACCGTTGCGTCGCTTTCCAAGTGGTACTGGCGACGCTCTGAATGGCCGACCACCACGTAGCTGCAACCCAGCTTGGCCAGCATGGAGCCGCTGATCTCGCCGGTGTAGGCGCCCTCGTCGTGCGTCGAAACATCCTGCGCGCCATAGGTGAGCAGCAGGCGGTCACCCTCGATGAGGGTCTGCACGCTGCGCAGGTCGGTGAACGGCGGAATCACCGTGACATCGACCTTCGCGAAGTACTTCTCGGGCAGGGCGAACGCGATCTTCTGCACCAGGGAGATGGCCTCGAGGTGATTGAGGTTCATCTTCCAGTTGCCGGCGATCAAAGGCTTACGTGCCATGGCTCAGTCCTCCAAGACGGCGATGCCCGGGAGTTCTTTGCCCTCCAGGTATTCCAGCGACGCGCCGCCGCCGGTGGAGATGTGCGAGAAGCCGTCGTCCGGCAGGCCCAGGGACCGCACGGCCGCCGCCGAATCGCCGCCGCCGACCACCGTGAACGCGCCCTTGCCGGTGGCGATGACGATCGCCTCGGCAACACCGCGGGTACCGGCGGCGAACTGCTCGAATTCGAACACGCCCATGGGACCGTTCCAGAACACCGTCTTGGCCTCGGTCAGCAGCGCCCCGAAGCGAGCCGTCGATTCGGGACCGATGTCCAGGCCCATCCAGCCGTCCGGAATCTCGTTGGCGGGCACCACCTTCGACTCGGCATCCGCGGCGAACTTGTCCGCCACCACGATGTCGCGCGGCAGGTGGATCACGTCGGCGTACTTGTCGAGCAGATCCTTGCAGGTGTCGATCATCTCGGCCTGCAGCAGCGAGCCGCCGACCGGAAGACCCTGCGCCGCAAGGAAGGTGAAGCACATGCCGCCACCGATGACCAGCGTGTCCACCTTCGGCGCGAGCGCCTCGATGACCGCCAGTTTGTCGGAGACCTTGGAACCGCCGAGCACCACCGCGTACGGGCGCTCGGACTGCTCGGTGAGCTTCTCGAGCACCTCGGTCTCGGCCGCGACGAGCCCACCCGCGTAGTGCGGCAGCAACTTCGCCACGTCGTAGACCGACGCCTGCTTGCGGTGCACCACACCGAAACCGTCGGAGACGAACGCGCCGTCATCGCCGACCAGCTCGACCAGCGCGGCGGCCAACTTGGCCCGCTGCGCCTCGTCCTTGCTGGTCTCACGCGGATCGAAACGAATGTTCTCCAGCAGCAGCACATCACCGTCGGTGAGGCCCTCGGAACGCGCGAGCGCGTCCTGACCCACCACGTCACCGGCGAGCTGGACATTGCGGCCCAGTTCCTCGGCCAGACGCGCGGCTACGGGAGCGAGCGAAAGCTTCGGGTCCGGCTCACCCTTCGGGCGACCCAGATGCGCGGTGACAACCACCTTCGCGCCGGCCTCGGCCAGCGCCTTGATGGTCGGCGCCGACGCGATAATGCGGCCCGGGTCGGTGATTACGCCGCCGCTAGCGACCGCTTGCGGGTCGCTCGAAACAGGGAAGTCGAGGGGAACGTTCAGGTCGGAGCGCACAAGCACGCCCCGGCCCTCGACACCCTCGTTCAGGAGATCCTGGAGTGTCTTGATCGTCATCGCGCTTACAGGGACTTACCGACGAGACCGATGAGGTCGGCCAGACGGTTGGAGTAGCCCCACTCGTTGTCGTACCACGAGGCGACCTTGACCTGGTTGTCGATGACAACGGTCAGCGGCGCGTCGTAGATCGAGGAGTGCGGGTCGGTCACGATGTCGGAAGAGACGATCGGATCGGTGTTGTACTTCAGGATGCCCTTCATCGGGCCGTTCGCGGCAGCCTTCATGGCGGCATTGATCTCGTCGACCGACGCGACCCGCGCCAGATCCACGGTGAGGTCGGTGAGCGAGCCCGTCGGAACCGGCACGCGCAGCGCGTAACCGTTCAGCTTGCCGAGCAGCTCCGGGAGCACCAGGCCGATGGCCTTGGCGGCACCGGTGCCGGTGGGCACGATGTTGATCGCGGCGGCACGCGCACGACGCAGGTCGCTGTGCGGGGCGTCCTGCAGGTTCTGATCCTGGGTGTAGGCGTGGATGGTGGTCATCAGACCACGCTCGATGCCGAAGGAGTCGTTGAGCACCTTCGCAATCGGACCCAGGCAGTTCGTGGTGCACGAGGCGTTCGAGATGATGTTCTGCGAGCCGTCGTACTTGTCATCATTGACACCCATCACGATGGTGATGTCCTCGCCCTTGGCGGGCGCGGAGATGATGACCTTCTTGGCGCCGGCCGCAATGTGGCCCTTCGCCTTGGTCGCATCGGTGAAGATGCCGGTGGACTCGACGACCACGTCGACGCCCAGATCGCCCCACGGCAGTGCCGACGGACCCTCACGGAGGGCCAGCGCCTTGATGCGCTGATCGCCGACCACGATGTAGTCACCGTCGACCGAGACGTCCTGCGGCAACCGGCCGAGGATGGAGTCGTACTTCAGCAGGGTCGCCAACGTCTTCGTATCGGTGAGGTCGTTGACCGCGACGATTTCGATGTCAGTGGTGCCGAGCGCCTTCTGCGCTTCGACGGCCCTGAAGAAGTTACGTCCGATACGACCGAAGCCGTTGATACCTACCCGGACAGTCACGTTATCGCTCCTCAGCTATCAAGCGGATCGTTTCCCTTGTTGTCTCACCCTAAACCCGTAACGGAAACGTCACAGACACACCCCTGCCCCATGTGAGGGCGGAGACGGTCGGTTTGCTTCCAGTTACGACCGAGGCACCGCAACCCATGGGGGTTGCGGTGCCTCGGTTCAGGTCACGCTTCTTCGAGCAGCTCCGCGGTGACGGCGGATTCGGTGTCCGGTACGCCCAATTCCTTTGCGCGCCGGTCCGCCATCGAGAGCAAGCGTCGAATACGGCCTGCCACAGCGTCTTTGGTCATCGGCGGATCGGCCAGCTGGCCGAGCTCCTCCAGTGACGCCTGACGGTGCAGGACACGCAACTTGCCGGCGGCGGCCAAATGATCGGGCACATCGTCGGCCAGTATTTCCAGTGCGCGCTCCACGCGGGCTGCGGCGGCTACCGCGGCCCGGGCCGAGCGACGCAGATTGGCGTCATCGAAATTCGCGAGGCGGTTGGCGGTGGCGCGGACCTCGCGGCGCATGCGCCGCTCCTCCCACGTGAGCCGAGTGTCCTGCGCACCCATGCGGGTGAGCAGTGCACCGATGGCCTCACCATCGCGCACGACCACGCGGTCGGTTCCGCGTACTTCGCGTGCTTTGGCCGAGATGCCCATACGCCGGGCCGCGCCGACTAGCGCGAGCGCGGCTTCCGGACCGGGGCAACTCACCTCCAGCGCGGAAGACCGGCCCGGTTCGGTGAGCGAGCCGTGCGCGAGAAACGCTCCGCGCCAAGCGGCTTCGGCATCACCGATGCTGCCGCCGACCACCTGAGCGGGCAAACCCCGCACGGGACGACCGCGCACATCGAGCAAACCGGTCTGGCGCGCCAGCGCCTCGCCTTCCTTGGATACCCGTACGACGTACCGGGAGGTTTTACGGAGCCCGCCCGCACCAAGGACATGCACATCGGAGCCGTAGCCGTACAGCTCGAAGATCTCCCGACGCAGGCGCCGGGCAATGGAACCCATGTCCACTTCGGCTTCTACGATCACTCGACCACCGACGATGTGCAATCCACCGGCGAACCGCAGTAGCGCGGACAGTTCCGCCTTGCGCGAACTCACCTGTGAAATGGTGAGTCGGCTCAGCTCGTCCTTCACTTCCGCTGTCATCGCCACGAGACGCGCTCCTTTCCACCCAACGCGGACCGCACGTGTTGGCCCATATGCCGTCCTTCGACTCGAAGACCTGCTGATTCCGGCCGAGGTTGCCGGATCACCTGATCCAGTGCGGCGGCAAGCTTTCCGGGGTGGTGCCGGTCTGTCCCGGCCTCGGCAACATCAGCGAAGGTTACTCGTGCTCGCAGCTGTTCGGCAGCTCTTGCTACATGTTCGCGTTCCCTACCCTCGGGTACGGATCCTGAATCCACCAAAACATGGTCCACCGTGAAATCCGGTGCGTGCTGGGACAATACATGTAGGTGCCGTTCCGCGGAGAATCCGGCCGTTTCGCCCGGTTCCGCAGCGAGGTTGAGCACCAGCACTTTCCGGGCCCGAGTGTGCAGTAGAGATTCGTGCAAATCGGGCACGAGCACATGCGGAATGACGCTCGTGAACCAGCTGCCGGGACCGAGAACAACAACGTCCGCATGCTCGATTGCCGAGGTAGCCTCCGTGCAGGCGGGCGGATCGGACGGAATCAGGCGCACCCTGCGGACCTTGCCCGGAGTGGTCGCGACCGCGACCTGACCCCGGATGCAACGGCTCACGCGCGGGTCGCCTTCCAGCCCCGCCACATCCGCTTCGATGGTCAAAGCGATGGGCGACATCGGTAGCACTCGACCGGTGATGCGGAGGATCTTGCCGGCCTCGTCGAGCGCGGCCACCGGATCACCCAATTCCTCTGTCAAGCCCGCCAGAATCAGATTGCCGACCGAATGCCCGGCCAGTGCTCCGGAACCGCCGAAGCGATGCTGAAGAGTGCGCGCCCAGATGCCGTCGGACTCCTCGGCCAGGGCCGCCAGCGCCATGCGCAGGTCGCCCGGAGGCAGCATGCCGAGTTCGGAACGCAGTCGCCCGGAGGACCCACCGTCATCGGCGACCGTCACCACCGCCGTGATCTTGCGGGTCAGCCGCCGCACCGCTGTCAGTGTCGCGTACAGACCGTGGCCGCCACCCAGCGCGACAATCGCTGGATTGGATTGCCGGCTCGCCGCCGAATTCGTTTCGCGCGCAGTCATTCTCGCCCCAAATCCCGATGGACCACGCGGATCACGTCCCCCGATCCGGGGTTCGCGCCGGCGCCGAGTAGTTCACCCAGAGCCTCCGCTATCGCCACACTGCGGTGTTTACCGCCCGTGCAGCCCACTGCCACGGTCATGTATCGCTTCCCCTCTTGGCGGTAGCCCTCGGTGGTGAGGTCGATGAGGTGGCGACCGGTACCCAGATAGTCCTGGGCTCCCGGACGCGACAGCACATACTCACTGACCGCGGCATCCTGTCCGGTCTGTTCGCGGAGTTCCGGGACCCAATGCGGATTGGGCAGGAAACGCAAATCCAACACCATATCGGCGTCCAGTGGTACTCCGTACTTAAAACCGAACGATTGGATTGTTAATTGCAAGGCGGTCCTGGCATCCCCGCCATACGCCTCTTCCAGCTTTCGGTGCAGCTGGTGAATCGATAGTGCGGTGGTGTCGATGACGAGATCGGCCGCGGTCTTCACCGAAGCCAGACGGCGGCGTTCCGCGGAAATGCCCGCGGTCAGCGTGCCGTCGGCACTCTCGCTCTGCAGCGGATGACGCCGCCGCGCGAACCCGTATCGACGGATCAGGACATCGTCGGAGGCCTCCAGGAAAAGAATGCGGGTGCGCACGCCCGCGGAGCGCAGTTGTTCGGTTACCGCCGAAAGATTTCCGGTGAAGAAGCGGCTGCGCACATCCATCACCATGGCGAGCTTGCGAATCGGAGGGTCGGCACTGTCACCGAGTTCGACCATGCGGCCGATCAACTCGGGTGGCAGATTGTCGGCAACGTAGTAGCCGAGATCTTCGAGCACCTTGGCAGCGGTACCACGACCCGCCCCGGACAAACCGGTGACGATGACCACCTCGACCTGTTGTGGCTCACCGAGGTTCTTACTACTGGCTTCGACGCGCGTCATGTCCTACCGGGTTCGTGTCTGGGGTTCCCTCGATCATCCTGCACCGATAACCCAAAACATCGCAGGCGCACGCGCGAGGAGAGACACAGCTGTAATTCTCCCGCTCCACCTGCACAGACGGCGTGTCGCGCAACATGCTCTCGGCGTGTCGCGCGGGCGCCGAATGTGACCTACTCGGTGTGCAAGGCGTCCAATACCGCCTTCGCCGTGGCCACACCGATGCCCGGGACCTCGGTGATCTGCTCCACCGTAGCGTCCTTCAGCTTCGCGACAGAGCCGAAGTGCGTGACCAGAGCGGTCTTGCGGGCCGCACCCAGACCGGGGACGGCGTCGAGTGCCGAAGCGGTCATGCGGCGGGAGCGTTTGCTGCGATGGAAGGTGATGGCGAAGCGGTGCGCCTCGTCACGCACGCGCTGCAGCAGATATAGCGATTCGCTGGTGCGGGGCATGATCACCGGATCCGGCTCATTGGGCACCCAGACCTCTTCGAGGCGCTTGGCCAAGCCGATGACCGCGACATCGGTGATGCCGAGCTCGTCGAGCACCTCGGCGGCGGCATTCACCTGCGGTGCGCCGCCGTCGACCACGTAGAGGTTGGGCGGATAGGCAAAGCGGCGTGGTTTGCCCGTCTTCGGGTCTATGCCCGGAAGGCCCGATTCCATTGGGTCCGAACCGGATTCGAGTGCGGCCAGGTCGGCCGCCTCCGCAGCGTCCAGGTCGCGGCGCAGTTTGCCGAAGCGCCGCCGGGTCACCTCGGCGATGCTGGCCACATCGTCGGAGCGGCCGTCGCCGGCGGCTTCCTTGATGGCGTAGTGCCGGTATTCGGACTTGCGCGCCAAACCGTCCTCGAAGACCACCAGGGAGGCCACCACATCGGTGCCCTGCACATGGCTGATATCCACACATTCAATGCGCAGCGGCGCGCTGTCCAGATCGAGTGCATCCTGAATGCCCTGCAGGGCGGCCGAGCGCGCGGTGAGATCGCCTGCGCGCCTTAGCTTGTGCTGTTGCAGCGACTCCTGCGCATTGCGCTGCACGGTCTCGGCGAGGGCCTTCTTGTCGCCACGCTGCGGCACCCGCAGCTGCACGCCGGAGCCGCGGATACCGGCCAGCCACTGCTGCACCTGTTCGGCATCCCGGGGCAGCGCCGGCACCAGCACCTCGCGCGGCACCACCGCACCGGGCTGTTCCTCACCGGCCTGCGCCGCGAGGGTCGACTGCTCGCCGTAGAACTGGGTCAGGAACTGTTCGACCAGAACCGGCAGCTCACCGCCCGATTCGACCTCGTCGATGGCGTCACCGGATTTGTCGACCACCCAGCCGCGCTGACCGCGCACCCGGCCGTCGCGGACGTGGAAGATCTGCACCGCGACTTCCAATTCATCGATCGCGAACTCGACCACATCGGCATCGGTACCGGTGCCCAGCACCACCGCCTGCTTTTCGAGGGCCCGGCGCAGCGCCTGGACGTCGTCGCGCAGCCGGGCTGCGGTCTCGAACTCGAGTTCCTCGGAGGCGGAATGCATCTTCCGCTCCAGCTCCTTGACCAGCCGGTCGGTCTTACCCGAGAGGAAGTCGCAGAAATCCTCGACGATCTGCCGATGCTCGTCGGCATTCACCCGGCCGACGCACGGTGCGGAACATTTGTCGATGTACCCCAGCAGGCACGGACGGCCGATCTGGTTGTGCCGCTTGAAGACTCCCGCGGAGCAGGTGCGCACCGGGAATACCCGCAGCAGCAGATCCAGCGTCTCGCGAATGGCCCAGGCGTGCGCGTACGGCCCGAAGTACCGAACCCCCTTCTTGCGCGGACCCCGGTAGACGAAGACTCGCGGGTACTCCTCATTGAGGCTGACCGCCAGCACCGGATAGGACTTGTCGTCCCGATACCGCACATTGAATCGCGGATCGAACTCCTTGATCCAGTTGTACTCGAGCTGCAGCGCCTCCACCTCGGTGGACACCACGGTCCACTCCACGCTGGCCGCCGTGGTCACCATCTGCCGGGTGCGCGGATGCAGCGATGTGATGTCCGCAAAGTACGAGTTCAGTCTGCTCCGCAGACTTTTCGCCTTACCGACGTAGATGACCCGGCTGTGCACATCGCGAAACTTGTACACACCGGGTTCAACAGGAATCGTCCCCGGCGCGGGCCGGTACGTCGCGGGATCTGCCACGCCCACAGGTTAACCAGCCCCTCCGACAGCCCGGCGGCACCGGCTCCCTCCGGCGCCGCGCACGAGCCGCGCGGCGGGAATCTCCTTGCGACACGGCCGGGATCGGCGGCGCGCCGGGGAGTGCATCCGGGAGGGGCGCGGTGACGAAGGTATCGACAAGATCAGCTGACAGATGGGAGCAGTGACATGATCCGCCTTCGCCTTCGCCGCCGGTGGCTCGCGATCGGAGCCGCAGTGACCTTGGCGGCCGCCGCGCTGGTGGCCGTGTCCATGCCGGCCACCGCGGAATCGCAGGACGCGTCGACCGTCGTGTCCGGGGACTACCTCCGGCACACATCGAACACACTGGTGTGCGCCGGGCCGGTGGCCGCCGCGCCGGAGCAGCTCCTCGTCGCGTAGCCGCCGCAGGTCTGTGCGCGTGTACTCCCACGCCGGAGCGGCGCATGAGGCCACTATGGGGGCCGCACTGTCATCGGACGATCTATCCACGCACAAGGAGAGAGTTGAAGATGAACCGTCCTTACCGCCGATCGCTCGCGGTCGGCTCGGCCCTGGGTCTCGGAGCCGCGGCCCTGGTCACGATTGTCGCCCCGGCCTCGCAGGCCGAGGAGGCGTGCCGCATCGACCGGACGCTGGATACCGCCACCTACACCTGTCCCGCCGACGGGCACTGGTATGCCGCTGTGGTGCAGTGCCTGGGCACGCGGGAGGTCGGCAACGGCCAGCAGGCCCCGACCTACATCGTGGGTGACTCGCCGCGGCCGCTCATGCCCATGACCATCGAGTGCACCGGCGACGGCCGCAAGGGCATTGTGCTCAACGCCTACACCGACGGCCCGTTCTGACGCTGTATCCCGGCTAGACGCGCAGGCGCGGGCTCAGCTCGCGCCTCAACGCGGCCGCCAGCTCGCCGCGCTCCCCCACCTCGAAGGTGTCCAGCCCGAGCCAATCGGCCATTTCCCGTAGTGCCCCAGCAAGTTCCGCCACGACCCGGGCAGTGCCACGGCCGGGTTCGGCGAAGGCGCCGGGCACCCGCAGCACGCCGGAATTACGGTCCGCGCGTAGGTCGACCCGGCCCACCAGTTCACCGTCGAGCAGGAACGGGAAGACGTAATAGCCGTGCACGCGTTTGTGTTCCGGCGTGTAGATCTCGATGCGGTAGTGGAAATCGAAGAGACGCTCGGTGCGGGCGCGGAAGAAGATCAGCGGATCGAAGGGGCAGAGCAGCGCGGACCCGGTGATGCTGCGCGGGGTGCGCGCCTCGGCATGCAGGTAGGCCGGTTTGTCCCAGCCCGCCACGGTGACCTGTGTGAGCTCACCCGCGTCGAGCAGATCCGCGATGGCGGGCTCGGTCTGACGGCGGTTCAACCGGTAGTAGTCACGCAGATCGGTTTCGGTGCCGATCCCGTGCGCGGCCGCGGCCCGGCGGACCAGTTCCCGGACGGCGTCGGCCTCGCCGACCTCGCGCGCGAACACCTCGGGCGGAATGACGCGCTCGGTCAGGTCGTAATGCCGTTGGAAGCCAACACGTTTGGGTGCCGACAGCTCCCCCGCCGCGAAGAGCGCCTCGCACACCACCTTGGTATCGCTGTAGTTCCAGCCCCAATGATCCTTGGACCGTGGACGATCCAGCTCGAGATGCCGCTCCACCTCACCGGCGGTGCTCGCACCGAACTCCTTCAGCACACCCTTCACATCATCGGCCAGCCCCGGATTACGCTGCGCCACTTGGCGCATACCGTTCCAGCGCCCGTGCCGGTACTCCACCATGCGCCAGCGCATGAGCGCCCAATCCTGCACCGGAATCAGCGCCGCCTCGTGCGCCCAGTACTCGACCAGCTTGCGCGGGCGGCGAGCGGTATCGCTCCAGGCCGCCTCGTCCAGCAGCGCGGTGTCATACGCGCCGATCCGGCTGAACACCGGCGCGTAGTGCGCCCGCACCACCGCCGACACCGAATCCAGCTGCAATAGCTTTGTGCTCTCCAGCGCTTTCCACACCGTCCGCCGCGTCGCCGGACCGCTGGGCTTGGCGGCGGCGAACCCCTGGGCAGCCAGGGCAGTGCGACGCGCCGCAGCGACGGTCAGGGTCGGGATCCCACTCGGAGAAGTCGGCACACTCAGACCATGCCATGTCCGACCGACAAGATTATTCGATACAGTCGTGTATCGAGTTTCTACAACCCTAGGGAACAGGCATGATCGAGAACCCGGATGTCATCGTCGTCGGCGCCGGTCTGGCCGGTCTCGTCGCCACGCACGAACTGGTCAAGGCGGGTCGCCGGGTGCTGGTGGTGGATCAGGAGAACCGCGCCAATCTGGGCGGGCAGGCGTTCTGGTCGCTGGGCGGCCTGTTCTTCGTGGACAGTCCCGAGCAGCGGCGATTGGGCGTGAAGGACTCCCTCGAGCTGGCCATGCAGGACTGGCTGGGCTCGGCGGGCTTCGACCGCGAGGACGAGGACCACTGGGGTCGCCAGTGGGCCAAGGCCTATGTCGAATTCGCCGCCGGCGAGAAGCGGCAGTACCTGTACGACCTCGGGCTGCGGGTGACACCGCTGGTCGGCTGGGCCGAGCGCGGCGGTGAGTTCGCCGACGGCCACGGCAATTCCGTACCGCGCTTCCACCTCACCTGGGGCACCGGGCCCGAAGTGGTGCGCGTCTTCCTGGAGCCGGTGCTCGCCGCCGAGAAGCGCGGGCAGGTCGGATTCGCATTCCGGCATCGCGTCGACGAACTCGTGGTCACCGATGACGTCGTGACCGGCGTGCGCGGCAGCATCCTGGAGCCCTCCGATGCCGAACGCGGTGTGGCCTCGTCCCGGAATATCGTGAGCGAGTTCGAGATCGCGGCCCAGGCGGTCATCGTCACCTCCGGTGGCATCGGCCACAATCACGACCTGATTCGCGCCAACTGGCCGGTGGATCGGCTGGGACCCTGCCCGGAGTACATGATTTCGGGTGTACCCGCCCATGTGGACGGTCGCATGCTCGGCATTACCGAGGCCGCGGGCGGGCGCATCGTGAACCGGGATCGCATGTGGCACTACACCGAAGGCATCCACAACTGGAATCCGGTCTGGCCCGATCACGCCATCCGCATCATTCCCGGACCGTCCTCGCTGTGGTTCGACGCCAATGGAAAGCGTATGCCCGCACCGTGTTTCCCTGGTTTCGACACCAATGCCACCATGAAGCAGATCCTGTCCACCGGTTACGACTACTCGTGGTTCATCCTGGATCAGTCGATCATCGAGAAGGAGTTCGCGCTCTCCGGCTCCGAGCAGAACCCCGACATCACCGGTAAGGACCTGAAACTCACGCTCAAGAGCCGGGTCGCCAAGGGTGCGCCGGGCCCGGTGGAGGCGTTCAAGAAGCACGGCGTCGACTTCGTGGTCGCGGACACTCTCGCGGATCTTGTTGCGGGCATGAACAAGATCTCCCGCGGACCGCATCTGGACTTCGCCGATATCGAGCGCCAGGTCGTCGCCCGCGACCGCGATACCGAGCACAAGTTCAGCAAGGACGGCCAACTCATGGCCATCGGCAATGCGCGGCGCTACCTCGGTGACAAGCTGGGCCGCGTCGCGACCCCGCACAAGATCCTGGATCCGGCGCACGGCCCGCTCATCGCGGTCCGGCTCAATATCCTGACCCGAAAGACCCTGGGCGGCTTGCAGACCAACCTCGACTCGCAGGTGATCCGCCCGGACGGCAGCGCCTTCGAGGGCCTGTACGCGGCCGGCGAGGTCGCCGGCTTCGGTGGCGGCGGCGTACACGGCTACAACGCCCTGGAGGGCACGTTCCTGGGCGGCTGCATCTTCTCCGGCCGGGCCGCCGGCCGGGCGCTTGGCCGCACCCTGAAATAACCGGATCAGTTCGGTCGCCGCCGCCCGGATATCGGAACGGGCGGTGGGCGACAACTGATTTCGTGCGGTCCGGGTAACTCCGGGGTACCCCCAAAATCGGTTCGGCACCTGACCGCCACTACGCGTCCGCGACCGGCAACGGCTCTGAGCCGCGCGCTAGAGTTCCGGAGAGGCGGAATTGAACCAGCCGTAGCAGTCCTTGCGGAGCAAGAGCGCCAGCACGGTGCCGGATGCCATGATGCCGATTAGCACACCGAACGGGCTTACCCCCGTGGGCATTTCGGCCGATACCAGCGTGAACACGCCGAAGAATGCCTGCAGGCTGGCCAATCCCAGCGCCGCGACCCACACCCACGGTGCGCGCAGCCCGAAAAGCAGTGCCACACCGCCGGTCAGCCAGGCGGCGAGGAAATGGCCGGCGCTCCCCAGCACACCGTCGACGCCGTCCGGCAGCGCCAGCAGGCCCTGCATGAACGCGAATCCCGTTGTGGCCAGCGCGGCGTACCGCGTTTCCCGCACCTTCACGGGCAAGGCGATCTCGGAGTTATTACGGCGAATATTCCGGACCACACCGATAAATCGATTGAAAATCGTGACAGGAACACCGTTCCCCGCATGGGCCGGAGAGATTTCCCTCTCGTCGACCACAGCCGAATGCGAACTCACAGCACTCCTCATCGAGTAACCCCTGGTTGCGCGCCCCCTGCGAACGCACAGATTCAGACGCTAACCAAATGTTTCAGTGCTGGACAATCGAGTTCGCGAAGTTATGACCATGGCCACAGCGCATAGCAAGCAGCGCAAACAGTGATCTCGAACACATAACGGCCGCACACGATTTCCGTGTGCGGCCGCTGTAAGTGCAGGTGAGTCAGTAAATCTCAGTCTACCGCCGAAAGCTGGAAACTACTTGTCGTCCATCGGAATCGGCGGAATCACCGGGAATTCACCGGTGTAGCCGGCCCGCTCCTCGGCGATGGCCAGCACCCGCGGCGCGGCGAACTTCCACCCGATCATCAAGGCGGGCACGATGAGTACGAGGCTGCCGACGGTCCAGCTGCCGACCGGGTGATCGAAGGCCATGAGCACCAGCACGGCGAACAGGAACACGAGGGTCGCGATGCCCGTGTAGGGAGCGCCCCACATGCGGAACGCCGGACGCTCCGCGGTGCCCTGCTTCCACCACCACCACAGCTTCAGCTGGCAGGCCACGATGGTGGCCCATGACGCCAGAATGCCCAGCGAAGCCACATTCAGCACGATCTCGAAGGCTTCGTCGGGCACAACGTAATTGAGCCCCACACCGCAGAGCGCGATGGCGCTGGTGAGCAGGATGCCGCCGTAGGGCACACCGGCGCTGGACATGCGGGCGGTGAACTTCGGCGCGCTGCCGTTCATCGCCATCGAGCGCAGAATGCGTCCCGTGGAGTAGAGACCCGCGTTGAGGCTGGAGAGCGCGGCGGTCAGCACGACGAAGTTCATAATCGAACCCATGTGTGCCACACCGACTTTGCTGAAGAAGGTGACAAATGGGCTCTCGCCGGATTTGTACGCGGTGTAGGGCAGCAGCAGCGCCAGCAGAATCACCGAACCGCAGTAGAAGACCGCGATACGCACGATCACCGAGTTGATGGCCCGCGGCATGATCTTCGCCGGATTCTCGGTCTCACCGGCGGCGATACCGACCATTTCGACTGCGGCATAAGCGAACACCACACCCGAGGTGACGGTGATGATCGGCAGGATGCCCGTGGGGAACCAGCCGCCGGCCTCGCTCACCATGCGGAAGCCGGTGCTCTGGCCTTCGACCTGGAAGCGACCCGCCAGGAAGACGGTGCCCACCACCAGGAAGGTGGCCAGGGCGAGCACCTTGATCATGGCGGCCCAGAATTCCATCTCGCCGAACCACTTCACCGAGGCCAGGTTGATGCCCAGCACGATGATCAGCGCGCCCAGTGCCAGAATCCACTGTGCGACAGGCTCGAACGGCCCCCAGTAGTGCAGATACGTTGCGACAGCGGTGGTATCGACAATGCCGGTCATGGACCAGTTCAGGAAGTACATCCAGCCTGCGACGAAAGCTGCCTTCTCCCCGAAGAATTCGCGCGCATAGGAGACGAACGAGCCCGAGGACGGGCGGTGCAGCACCAGTTCGCCCAGCGCGCGCAGGATGAAGAAGACGAAAACGCCACAGATCAGATACACCAGGAACAATGTCGGTCCCGCGGTGTTCAGGCGTCCGCCCGCACCGAGGAACAGGCCGGTTCCGATGGCGCCACCGATGGCGATCATCTGCAACTGCCGCGGCTTGAGGGCCTTGTGATAGCCGCTGTCTTCGGCAGTGAGATTTGTTGTGGCCTGTGTCCGGATCTCGGTCATACGCCGGTTAACCCTCCGCAATCGTGTATTGGGCCGTCCGAGAGTACCTTGCCATTAGCTGGGAGCCACAACGCCGCTCCGAGCTGGGAAAACAACTGTTCACTCGACCGAACACTCCCACCACTGGGGTTCCAAACCCCTACCCGCCCGGGCCTCGGCGTTAAAGTCCGTCCATGAGGCGCATGCGAAGGCATTCCTGGAGCGGCGTCGGCGCCGCGCTGCTACTGCTACTCGGCCTGGCCACCTCCTGCTCGTCCGATTCGGACTCGCAGCAGGCGACCTGTGCCACCTCCCCCAACGGCACTCCGCTCAGCGCATCCACGGGTAGCGGCCCCACCAGCACTAATCTGAGCCTGAACCCCGAGATAGCGACCGGCTATCGCACGGGGATGAAACCCGTGCACACCAATACCTTCGCGGTCTCCACCGCGAACCCGGTCTCCACCGAGGCGGCCTGCAAGGTGCTGGAGAACGGCGGAACGGCTGCGGACGCGCTCATCGTGGCGCAGACCGTGCTCGGATTGGTGGAGCCGCAGGCCACCGGGATCGGCGGCGGCGCGTTCATGCTCTACTACGACGCCACGACCAAGCAGATCGACGCCTATGACGGCCGCGAAACCGCGCCGGCCGCCGCCACGCCGGACTATCTGCACTGGATCAGCGCCACCGACC
>NZ_JAODNK010000140.1 GCF_025465275.1 Nocardia sp.
CCGGTTTGTTCACTCCACCGCTGGGCAGGTGCTCGACCGTCAACTGGATGACGGTGCCTTCGAGGATCGGCATCGGCCCGGCCCAGTGCGCCCACGCCGACCGGCGTTGCAACCTCGGATGCAGCCGGTTCCACGCCAGTGCGGTCGCCCGTCCGTAAAGCCTTGTGTCGGTAGTCGTTTCGATGTCACGACTACCCCAGGTGACGGGGTCCTTGAAGACGAACTCGCCACCATGACGTGCGGGCCGGCCGCCGTCGGGGCGGAACAGGTACGGCGGCGGCGGGCGATGGAATACCCGATCGCTGCGCAGCCGCACCAGGATCTTAGGCGGCAGATCGGTGAGCAGGTGCGCCAGGCGCGGGCCGTCGTAGCCGGCGTCGAGCACGACCAGGATGTCTGGATCACCGTCCTGCCATTGCCCGGCGTCGATGAGACGCCCTGTGAGGTCACGGATTTGGGTGCAGGTGACCGCGAACAGGTCCGCGCCGGGTTCCAGTCGCTGCGCGTCCAGTGACGCGGTCCAGGAACTGCGGCCGGTCTCCAATGCCACGATCAGTGAGTACGGCCAGCCCGGCACCATCTGATGCTCGCCCGCGCCGCGACCGTAGGTGTGGCAGAAACAGCGCTGTGCGCAGGTCGCGCCATCGGGACGCAGCCACGGCGACACGTCGACCGCCAACACCACATCTTCGCGATGCGCCGGCGCCGTCGTTGGCGGCGGCGAGCCGTCCACTGCCCGGATACCGCGCTGGAAGTACGCGGCCGATGACAAGTTCGTCCAGGTCAATCTGAATGGGACGGAGCCTACGGCGATGATGCTGTCGCCGGGGATGTGGTCTGAGGGCCAGAAGACGAACAAGGATCTGGTTGTGCCGGATTCGCATGTGCGCGAACGGGCTTCGACCGATGCCCGGATCAACGTCGCGGACGTCGTGAAGGATCTCGCGGCCGGGATTCACACGGTGGTCATGTTCCGCGGTGCGCAGCGGGCGGTGTTCGCGCCGTACGAGTGGGTGCGGCTCGCGTTCCCTGCGCTGGGTTTGACGCCGTTGGAGGATATCCTCGCGGATCTGGCGTCCGCGGCCCGCGATGTGGGCCCGCACGTGATGGTGGTGTATCGCAAGACACGCACCCAGGGCGTGCTGCTCGAGGAATTCGCCAGGTCGGCGGATCCGGTGTGGGAGGCCGATCGGCGGCTGTCGTCTCTGCGGGGTCCGGTGCCATCGTGGCGGCGCGCCGGGCTGCGGGCGGTGGTCTACGTCGTGGACGGGAAGGTCGCGCGCGTGCGAGCATTGGATCCGGGGGCCGCGTGGGAGGACTTGCCGGGTGTGTTCAGTCTGGCGCTGGTGTCGGATCCGCTGTCGCGCACCGAGATCGATGCGCGGTTCCCTTCGCTGAAGCTCTGTCCCGGGGACGAACGCCCGACGACGGCGGGGTCCTCACGCGAGTACATCGACTTCTGAGAGAGCCCGCTGACCTCGGCGGGCTCTCAGGGCGTTTACTTGTCGTGTTTACCGGATGTCGCCGGAGTCGGGCGCGGGGGGAGCTTACGGCCCAGGAGCTTCTCGGCTTCGCGCCGGTTCTCTGCGACTTGTTCAGGTGTCAGCTTCACCCTGCGTGCGCGCCATGTCTCCTGCGTCAGTGCACTCATTGGTCGCCGCCCTTCACAATTGCCTGGATGCGCCACATATTACGCGCAGTGTCCATACTCGTGTGGATCACGACATAGCGGCGGGCGTCGATAAGAAGCACTTCCCTTTCCGGGGGGACCGGGCTGAGCGCGCCCAACCGCAGGGCTGGGGTGCCCGCGGGCACCAGCAGATCCAGGATCACCGGGTCGCGATGGCGCATCGATCGTGGCGGAACAGCGACGCCGGTGGTCGACATGAAACCGTCGTGGATGAATTCCACATCGACCAGTTCGGCCGCTGATTCCTCGTCGAGGATGCCGTAGACCTGCCCGTCTGCTTCCCGGGTGACGCGAACCGTCTGCGGTAGAGGGTATTTCGCGAGTCCGGACCTGATGAGGGCAATCCGGCGCTGCAGTGCCGGTGTCATCGGAACTTGCCCCCACAGGGCGTCATTGATGTCGGTGAACCCATTGTGCGCGTAGGCGGCGATCACGTCGCGTTCCTCGTCGGTGAGCCGGTCCGGGCCTTGCTGCGCGAGCGCTGCTTCGGCCCAGGGCCACTCGTCGAAACCGAAATCGTCTTCTGCCACAGGAGCATTGTTCCGTACCCTGGTCGTCCCGCGGCCCGCGCGCCACCGATCAGCCTGCGGCAGGTCCGCATTCACCTCGCATCTGGACGCTCAGTTAGCGGAAGCTCGGAGCGCTTGTGCTACCGCTGATCTCCGCTCCGACGCAAAGGCCCCGACTGGTGCCGAAAGCGATGATTGCGGCCGTATTCTCCGGCAACAGAACATGATTGAGTCTTTGCCGCGACGATGATCGGCGCGGAAGGTTCACGACATTGCGGTAAGCGAGTTGGGTCGCGGGGCCAGCGTGTGCCAGCTGATCGGGCCGCCGGCAGCGAGGTGGAGACCGTGGGGGACTTCCACTACGCCGCACACGAATTCGCCGAGGTAACCGCGAGCGCGCGCGGCGACACCATCATGCGGGGATGGGGATCGTGGCGAAATTGGGAAGGATATCGAGGGTGGTGTCGTCGACGGCATGAATGATCTGCATCCCGGCGGGATGGTCCGCGGCGTGCCCGTTGCTGCGCCATGCACGGGCGATGAGCTGTCCGACGCTGCGGGTGGTCAGGTACAGCACATGGGAGGCGGGATCATTGGTTGCCCCGATACGGTCGGCGTGGGATCGGAGGATAGTGGCCAATCGATTCGATGTCTTCGGTGAAAGTTCGACTTCGACAATGACGGCGGCATTGTTCGGCTGCCACAGCAGGCCGTCCGCGCAGTGGCTCGATGTGCTGGCGGGAGCGTCCTGGGTCCATGTGCGGCGGTCTGTAGCGACATTGCCTGGAACGTTTTGGTTGTGCGTCAGAAGAGGGGCGTTTCCTGCGCTGAGGAGATTGATCGAGAGATGAGCGGCGATGAGATCGTGTGCCAGGGTGCTGCGTGCGACCGGATAGTGCTTCCCCGCGACCCAGTAGACGCGCCGATTGTTGCCGCGGTGCAGTGTCTCGCCACCGAGGTACCCGGATTTCTGGAGCAGGCTCAGGCGGCGCGACAGGTTCTGTTTGGGCATCGGCTCACCAGATCCGAAATGCATGTAAGCCGCCCGCATCGAGTCGGTCCCCGCGATGGTCACCTCACCCAACCACGTCAGCACTGAGGAATCACGCTTGGTGATCGCGGCCTTCGCTCTGCTAGGTCTCGAAATTTGCGGGCCGTCGGTCATGGGATTCCCTCGATCGTCAGTCGGGCCGCCGAGGGCAGACCGGTCGCGAGTAGCGCAACGGCGCGGACTGCGGCGTCGTGACGGCCGATCATGTCGGGCGCATTGCTGGCGATGGCGTCGCGGCGCAGAAGCAACGCGCTACACAGTGCGGCGACATCGGACAGCGATTCCTCGATGAGATCGGCGTCGACATTGTTCACCCGTGCGTGGGCGGCGGCACCGCAGGCGGCCCGAACTTCTTTCGAGGTGGCGGTCTTGGTCGACGTGCTCGGGACCTGCCATTCACCGAGAAGCTGCATCGTGACCCAGAACAATGCGACTTCCGCGAACCCCTGTTGCGCGTATCGCGGCATTCTTACTGCAGTGCTCTTCGGCGCTGGCAGGTTGGACATCGGCGTGGCCTGCGGTGCGGAGAAATGGTCATTGATCGCCCGGTTGGTCAATTGAGGTCGCCACCGTGCCCGGCTCCGTGTCCCGGCCACGAGTTCTGCAGCGCGGATGCGGTCGAGGTCGGCAATGGTTCCGCCACGTAGCTCTGAGTCATCATCGGAGGCGACGAGAACGATGATCGGATCAATGCCAGCGATGCAGCAGTCATCGGCAGGAAAGGCACGGATGCGCCGCATCAGGTCGGTATCAATCATCTCGAACCCCACCGGTCAGGCATTGCCAGGAATGCGACGATCGTATCTCGGCACGCACCCCAGTCGCACCGCTCGTCGAAACCGTGTATGAACCTCGAACGTACTACAGGGATGATGGCGGATTGCGCTTTCATGGCCTGCCGGCGGCAGGCGACGCGGGCGCGGTAAAAGCGGCGACCGCACGGAACCTCTGACGAGGCGGTCGGGGAGGGTGTCTCTTTGCCCTCACCCACCACCGGAGCGCGGGTCCGCGAATGCAGGTACGTACCGTCGGAGGCGGGCAGGCCAGCCCCCTCCGGGGGAGGGGGCGTCGGCCGAGGGGGAGGCGGAACCCCTTCAAGCGCGAAGGGGCAGGGGATGTTGGTTGGTATGTCCGTGGTTGTGTCTGTGTGTGGAGCTTGCGGAAGTACACAGATAAAACCACAGACATACCAATATTTAGATTAATACTTTCTTACTGAACCTTACTTTGAGTATCTGTTCCGGTCCCCGTCCCTGGTTTCTTGACCACCCTTGTTTGAGTGCTCGCCGAGCGAGGGTGGTCAAGAACCGGTAGCTTGCGGACGGAAGGGATGGGGACCGGAACAGATACTCGCAGCTCGAAGAGCTGCTGCGCCATGCATAACATGGTGACTTGACTGGTTACCGAAGTGGTAACCATGCTGGTGACACAGTTATCGTGTCAGTCACCAGGCTAGTCATCACCCTCAGGAATGGCTGGCTTCGCTCACGTCCGCGACGGGTTCGGGAACTGAGATTTCGGTGGCGTGCTCCCTGGCCCTTTTGCAGGCCTTGACGATGGACTCGTCGATTCGCCCGCGGGGCGCCATCGTGTGGCCGTGCTCCCTGACCCACTTGCGAATGTCTGCCGACTCTTCGGAACGGACACGCGGCGGGTTCTTCCCGGTTCGACGCCGTTCTCGAGCGCCGGACGGCACGAACTACCGGCGTCGACCGTTGCCGCCCAGCGGCATTCTTCTACGCTCAGCCGATGCTCTTTTCCGCTCGCGGAACACCTTCGCGCGTGCGGAATTCCTCAAGGGTCCGCTGGTCCTGGCCGAACACTTTCTCGAGAAGCTCGCGCCTGCACGCACTGCTGCAATACTCCTGTGGCCGACCCTGCTTGCCTGAACCTGAAGTCGGCAACGGCCCGTAGCAGTAGAGGCATCGACGGCGGCCCGATATATCCAACTCAGACAGCAATAGGCCTCCTGCTTCTTTCTCGGGAACCTCACCCAGCCCGTCGAGGACCATCGCTGTTCCGGTGGCTTCGTATTCGGCCTGCGGTCCTTCAGCCAGCTCGATCGCCCGGCCGTCGAGCCGGATCAGGTGTGCATCCTCGTCGGCATTGTCGACAACAATCATTGCTTTGGGCTCGTTGGTTCGGGTGTTCTGATCCAGTTCGTCGGCGAACTGTTCGGCGACATCTCGCAATTGGGTGGGGTTCGGCACCCGGCGGCTACTGGATGCGTTACAGCTCGCAGGCGAGACCGACCATGTCGACGCGTTGATCGCAAGCTTTCCAGCGCGAGGACTGTTCGCGGATTTCGTACGCCGTAACGACAATGCGGCCAAGTTCCGATTCGGTCGAGAACCCAACGGACGTCCGGCCGACCCGTGGGCATGGAACCACCTATTCCTACCGGGTCCCGATGATGGGATTGCTTGAAGGAACCGCACGACCGGCGCGAGCAACGAAGCTCCACAGTTCAGTTACCGCGGGGCATCACTGAAATTTTCGTGCGGTCGAAGTCGTCTTCAGTGATGTTCGAAGTCGTGTTCAGCAGCTGCCAGGACGAAGGATCGATGTCTCGCTGATCTCGGGGAGGTATGTGCGCCTGCCGTGCCCTGGCGAGAATTGGTTCGGGAACCATCAGCAGTGTCGATGTTTGCGAAATCAGGTTCGGGCTGCGGCGCGAGTTCGATTCTGGTTGGTGCCTAGATGGTGAGCGAGCCGACTCACCTCATTACTTGCTGGTGTCGATGATGGTGACGGAGTTGGTGTCCCAGTTCGCGGTGTACAGGGTGTGAGTGCCCAAGTCGATGGCGATGTTGGTCGGACTGCCGCCTGTCGGAAACGCGGGTTCGATGAGTCTGCGCTTTCGGGTGTCGACCACCGATATGTTCATGCTTCCCCAGTTGGCGGTGTACAGGATGTGGGTGTCGGGGTCGATCACCATGCTGCTGGGGCTGGCACCGGCGAGGATCGACGCGGTCGCACGCGTGCTGGTGTCGATGATGGTGACGGTGTGGTCCCAGTTGCCGCTGTAGAGCGTGTGGGGTTCTTCGAACGCGAGGCTTCTGGGTTCTTTGCCGACTTGGATCGTCGCGGTTTCGGTAAGTGCGGTCAGGTCGATCACCGACACGGTGTGTGCGTCCTGGTTCGCTGCGTACAGGATCTGTGGGTTGGTGGGGTCGGCCAGCACGAAATCCGGGCCCGCTCCTACCTGGATGTCGTGTAGGACGCGGTGTTTGCCGCCGCCGACTTCGATGACCGAGACGGTGTTGTCGGCTTTGTTCGCGGTGTAGATGATGCCTGGCTTGTTGGGGTCGACCGCTATGTGATGCGCGGCAACAGCGATGACATCGGTGAGGTTGTCGCCATCGATGACCGATATCTGCGCGGGGGTGTCGGTGCTGGCGTCGTTCGCGACATACAGCAGGTGGGTGGCAGGGTCGACGGTGACCGAGATCGGGTTCGGTCCGACCGGGATTCCCTTTTTGATCACCTTGTGGGTGTCGGTGTCGATCACCGACATGGCGCCGTCGACCCGTGCGGTGACGTATAGGCGGTGCAAGGCGGGATCGATGGCGAGTCCCCGCGGGTCTCGACCGACCGGAATTGTCAGGTTGTCGGTGCCGGTGGTCTCGCTGGGCGCGTGCGGGCGGTTGATGACGATATGAACACACGTCGCCGCCCCGATCGAGAGTGACATCGCGGCGGCGATCGGGACGATGACGCGGCTGACCCACCACCGCCATGCTTCGGGTTCTCGCGCATCGAGGCTCACCCCCGCCGGTGAGGCATCGTCGTCCGATCCGGGCGAATCGACCGGATCGGTGTGCGGTGTGGGGTCCCTAGCGCCGGCGGTCTCGGCGGCGCGACGCTCCAGCAGACGCGCTGCCGCGATCTCCTTTTCCCGCTCTTCGCGGGCTTCCTTGCGTCCTCGTTGCAGGCGCGCGCGGACTGTGACACGTTCGCGTCCGCTGTACCCGGCGGCTTTGAGCATCGTGTCGATCACGAGAAGGAACTGGGCTTCCTCGCGCGGCAGGGTCTTCACTTCCATGGTCTGCGCGTTCGGCAACCACCCCTCGATCGTCGATTTCGAGACCCCGGTCGCTTCCGAGAGTCGCTGAGCGCCCTGGCCGGCACGGTTGTACAGGTCTCGTAGATCACGAGCGAAGCGCAACTGTGCAGACTCGACAATTCCCCCCTGAACGCTCACAGAGGACCCTCTCCCAGGACCCGACTCGGGCACGGCTCGCCGAACGCGTGCAACCCAGTGAAACGGCAGCTCAAAGCACTCACACACGCACGATAACCGACACCTGAGCGGCATGTGCCCGCTCCGCGGGAGTGCCCAATTGATCCGGTGCAGCCGAACTGGCCACACCACGTCCACCACGGAAAGCAGACCCGCTGATGAGTTACAGGAAAGGCGATCGGGTCACCGCCACCACAGATCTGGGGGGCGTCATCCGCGAATCGGTGCCCGCCGGCTCGACCGGAACAGTCACCGAAACCACACCAACCGGTGAGCCGACGGAGGTCGCATTTCCCATCGACGGCACAACCCGCGTCCTTCGCGTCGACCCTGGCGAAGTGCGGTAGCCGGATCGCGGTGGCCCCGACTTTCCGGGACCGATCGCGGACCGTCTCCCGATGAACAACCACGGAACAGCCCTCGGCATCGCACACAAGGCCCGATTCACACGGTCCCATCCCAAGGCAGCGAATCCTCTGCCGCAATCCACAACCGACCGGAGTAACAACATGTCATTTCACCGCGCCTCCCTCAAGGCAACTCTGGTGAGCGCGCTCGCTCTCACAACATTCGCGACTCTGGGTTGCGGCTCTGCCGGTGCGTCGGCCGAGGGTGATGTGAGGACCGCGATACAAGCGTTCTTCGACTCCATCAACACCGGCAAAAAGGAAAACATCATCGGCAACAGCTGCAGTTCCCTTGCGGCGTCCTTCTCGAAAGCCTTCGACGAAGAAGGAACTGGAGACGACTCCGGCAAGCGACCATTCTCGATGACGGTCGATTCTATTTCGAATATCCGAGTGTACGAGGACACCGCAACCGCGGATATTGTCATGCACTCGAGTTCCAAGCCCGACCCGAGAAGCTTCGTCGCGACGATAGCCAGAGAAAACGGGGCGTGGAAGTATTGCACGCTCTAGCAGGCGAACTCGAATCCGAAACCGAAACCGCAAATTCAGACGTAGACCCTTGTTCATCGAACCAATTAGTAGTCAGCAGAACGGGACATCATCATGTCACTTGTTTCTCGCCACAGCAGGACTTTGACCATCCGACGAATCGCCGTGGCGACCGCACTCGCGGGCACTATCGCAGCAACGGCTGGTAGTGCGCCCGCTTCCGCCGACCCGAGCACAAAAATATTGATGTGCGTCGGAGGGTTGGCCGGGACGGCCGGCGGCACCAGCACCGTCGTTGGAGCGTACCTGCCTACCACTGGCAAGGCCGTGTTCGCCGTTGGCGCCGGAGTCGCCAGCATCGGGTCGGGCCTTCTCTCGGTTGTTGTCGGCTGTCTGCCTCAATCCAGTGACGAACTCGCTTACGGCCCGTACCAGACCGTGGAGGAATGCAATAGCACACGAAATGACCTGTTGCCCGGAACGGTGCACCCGTATCTCCGCTGGTCGATTTCCAACTGCTTCAGTCCGAACGTGCCGGCGAAATTCAATCAAGGCTGGCTCGATACAGGTAAGTGGTATTTCTTCCTGACGTGACCATTGATGCGCCCATGTATGTCAGAGGATCAGGGCCGCGTGTCTCGCCGGCCACCGCCCGCGTGATCCTCACGGCCCAGATTCCTGATCCACAACGACAATTGACTCATTGACTCCCGGAGACACGCTATGACCATTCAGACCGGACTCGACATTCATCCCACATCCGCACAGGAGCCCGGCCACGGCGCCAGCTTTCTGTGGTTGGAGCTGACCGGACTCTGTCAGCTCAGTTGTACGCACTGCTACGCCGACAGCGGACCCACCAAAACGCACGGCACGATGACCACGAATGACTGGCTCTCGGTCATCGACGACGCCGCCGTGATCGGTGTGGGTGCCATCCAGTTCATCGGCGGCGAACCGACGCTGCACCCGGCACTACCGGAACTCATACGGCACGCGTCCTCGCTCGGGATCGCCACCGAGGTGTACTCGAATCTGGTCCGTATCCGCGCCGACATCTGGGACACGCTGGTCGAGTACAACGTCCGACTGGCGACCAGCTACTACTCCGATCAGCCGGAGCAGCACACGCTGATCACCGGAAATGCCTTGGCACACAAGCGGACCACCGAGAACATCAGCAAGGCAATCGCGCGGGGTATTCCGGTTCGGGTCGGCATCGTGGCGGTGCTCGAGGACCAACGGGTAGAACAAGCCCGTCAACTCCTGGCTGATCTGGGAGTCCAGGACATCGAGGTCGATCACGTTCGCCGCGCTGGTCGTGCCAATACGGAAGTGGACACGCCTCTCGGGGAACTGTGCGGTCAATGCGCCGGGGATGTCCTTGCCGTATACCCGGATGGTGTCGTGCGCCCGTGCGTCTTCACCCGGTCCCTCCAGGTCGGCGATGTGCTCGAGTCCAGCTTGCGACAGGTCATCGACAGTCCCGAGCTGGCGACCGCCAGGACCGCCATCGGAAACGCGACCGCTGAGAATCAGCGCCACCGGGACGGGATCTGCGGTCCGGATGTCTGCAACCCCCGCTGCCTTCCGATCTGTGTTCCCGGCCAGTTCGTCTGCAAGCCCAAGGGCGGACAGTACTGAGGGCCACAGGCGTGTTCTGGGCCCACCGATTGAGGTCATGACATCGGCAAACGTATTTTCCCAATCCACCGACCAGAGTATTTCGTAAGACAGACCGACCTGCGTGAACTGACCTCCCAGCTCGTGGCACATCGCTTCGTTCGGCCGCTCAGCCGAGGGACGAGTCCAATCCGAGGTGGTGAGCCCGGCGAAAGAAGACAACCAATGGAAGGTATGCGGCGCTAATCCGTCTGACCGATTCATTGTGCACAAGAAACAACAAAGCGAAGTCTCCACAACAGTTCGCCGCAGGCTCTGACATAGCTGACCGTCGAGATATCATCCGCCGCCCAAATTTCCGCAACATCGAATAGTTCAGGTTCAAAGGAGACAGAGATGACCGTTGTAGTGTCGATTACGCGTGTAATTGGGATGCTTGCGATGACAGGAACTATCGCCAGCATGATGGCCGGGACGGCAGCTGCACGCGATTTGTACAGCTGGTACGGGCCGTATACGCAAGAGCAGTGCAAGGATGAATTAAACGACAAGGCGTTGACGATGGACGCAGACCCATCCCAGCGCGCGCGGCTGATCGGCTGCGCTTACTCCCCAGGAAATGGTACTGATGGGTCAGGGTTCGGGGGCAACGCACCCCAAAGAGGATCCGGGTGGTACTTCGGCTATTACGAGGGGTAATGCAACGGTCGCGCACCGCATCATTAGGGCCGGGCAGACCGGCGCCCAAGAGCTGCTGCAAGCCGACGGGTCTCGGGTGGGCTGCACTTTTTGTGTCGAGTGAGGCCCGCGCCCAATCCAGAACGCGGGTCGCGCCGTGAATAAGACAACGGGCCAGGAATACCCGGCCATCCCGACCCCCGCGCTGAAGACGAGTACGAGCAAAAAAACACGCTAGTGAAGACGACTTCGAGACACGCCGATGTTCGAAGACCCCTTAAATCAGACCCGAATCCGCACGCCAGCACTGAACACGCCGCCGGTTCAGGCGCGGACTCCGGCCCGGTGTGCGAGGTCGCGCAGCGGGGTGCGCCGGTCGTGGTCGAGGAGTTCGGCGACGACTTGGCGCAGCAGGCTTTGGTATCTCACCCATTCGAGGCCGCCGATGTTCTCGGCGGTCAGCAGCAGGTCCAGGGAACTGCGTTTGCAGCACTTGCTCCGACGACAGCAGTCGGCGGTGGTGCTGCGTGCAGCCGATGGTCAGCGGCAGATCCCACACCAGCGCCCGAACCGGCTCCGGCGGCGCGGTGCACAGTGGGCAGGACCGGTTCAGGCGGGCGGCGGGAATCCAAGGGCCGCGCCAGGTACGCCGCCGTGTCAGCTCGAATCGGGTGGCCTCGCCCGGCGCCAATAGCACCGAGTACTGGCGCGGCAGTGAAGGATTGGATCAATGGCACTGATGGTTTCGGCGTGGCTCATCGCCAGCGATGTCCCTCACGATGGCGCCGTTCGTAGATCCGGATCCAGCGTGTACTCCCGCGACTCGTCGGCAAGTCGTCGGCGGCCGGACGGGTAACAGGCTTCACTACTCAGGCTTGTGGGTACCGAAAAGTGTTCAGCGGCACCACAAGATGGATGGGCAGCGAAGTCGTCGGATTCACCGTTCCGTGACACGGTGTGCCTCTCGAGACGGGCAGCTCCCGGAAATCACACCGGCCTGTTGTGAATATTTTCCTGGTGTTGGGCACATTTCAGCTGGTCAAAGATGTGCGTGGTGTTGGTATATGCCTCGCGGAGGACCTTGTCGTTGATCTGATTCTTCAGGTCCCTGTGCTGCCGGTCAGTCGATCGGTGTCGTGGGTCGCCACGATTTTCCTGCTCCTCGGCGTCGGAGTGCGCGGTGCTCGCCGACGATCTGGCCTGGGTCGTGGCCAGCGACCTGGGCAATATCGTTCCCACCGAAGCACTGGCCGTCACGATCCGCTGCGCCGTCCTGCAGCAGTTCGCCCTCAATCTCAACCTGGCGACCGAACTCAACGACGGCGAACGGCCCGAGAATGTCATGGTCGCGGTGACCTGGCAGGTCGCGAAAATGCTCGATTGGCTCGTGCGCCACCAGCCGGCCATGGCCAGCCACTCCATCGGCCTGATCGTCGGTGAGGCCGAACGTGAATTGAAGTTGTCCCGCCGCACCAGCATTCGCGCCCTGCGCACCGCGTTGGTCATGGACGGCAAACTCCCCGACCACGCCTACGACGCGTTCTTCGATCGCGCCTTCCCTCCCGGCGACGAATAGCCCTGGCTGATATGCCATATCGGGAGCCACCGGCAGGTGCCGGGGCTCCCGATCTGCTGCACGCTACTGATGCACCCCGACATAGAGCAGCAGAAGACGGCAACTCGTTCCGGCGCCGGTGAACCCGTTCGCCGGTCGCCGTTACCGAATGCGCTGCCCGGTCAACGATTCTGGGACAGAATCGGGCCGGTGGGGACCCTGCGCACATTCTTGCGTGACCAGTTCACGGCAACTCGATGGCCCTGGCGGCGCCTGCAATCGGTCGTGGAGGACCCGCGGTCGGACTGGGTAAAACTGGCCGAGGACGTCGCCATCGCGTGGGACGCGATCCTCACCCTTATGGTCGACGTCAGCCAAAAGAATCTCGCCCTCGACCGGGCACGGAAACAATCGTTGCGGACCCTGGCGGACAAAGAAGACGACCCCCTCGTCCAGCCTGTATCCGTCACCAGCAGATCCCTCTTCGCTTTCGATGACGTCAACGAGCTGGGTGCCGTCCATCTCAGCTTCGCCTTCCTCGTCTACCGCCACATCATTGACTTGCAGCCCCTCTACTACACGTACGGCCGACTGCAGCGAGATATCGAGAGTCATCTCTATGTCCGGTCCACGCCGTCGAGTCCCGGGTTGCCCGGTCTGAGAAATGAATTCGCGGTCACGGTGCACGAGCACGGGCGCCTCGTCCACGACCTCTTCTGGACACTCGACGTATGGAAACTCCTGATGTTTGAGGGAGGTCAGGAGGCACGGCTGGTCCGCTACGGATGCGGAAAGATCCTCACCGGGTGGCATCCCATAGACCTCTACTCCTCACCCCTCACCCTTCTTCTATACCGATATCCACCGGCTCCACCGGCTCCACCGGCTCCGATCTCCCTTCTACCTGTTCGTTCCTTTGTGACGCAACGAATCTCGATAGGAATACCGATGAGTGTGTACGCGATCGTCCTGGCCGCCGCCGTCGAGGGTGGCGGCACCGGTAACACCGGCCTCGACGTCGCGGCCGCAGCCGCAGCGGGCGCGACAGCGGTCGGCGCGGCCATGTCGACAGTCGCGCCGTCGCAGATCGCAACGATCGCCACAACGAACTTGAAACGGATGCTGTTTGCGGGGCAAGCCCTCGCGTACGGGTCGGTGCTCACGTTCCTCGCGTCGGTCATCCTCGCGGCCACCGGCATCGGACACGACACCGCCACCCTCTACACCGCGCTCAGCGGTGGTGCGCTTGGAGGAGTGTCGCTGGTCGTGTCCAATCGCACCAAAGACGCGATCATGCTGGTGAAGCAAACTGACCTGATCAACCAGATCACCGACGTCGATGCCCGCAACGCACTCATCGCGAAGGTGGTCGAGCGATCCCTCGAACCCTCGCAGAGCAGGCGTGCACTCACTCTCCGACGCAGCGAGCCCAACGATCCAGTCGAACGCTGAAAACACGAAAAGGCCACTGATGTGCTGGCGTCCAGGTCAGAAACCGTCAGTGGTCAGGGCGCGGTAGAAGAATGTCTCGTTCGCCAGCGGCGCCGGTCCGCCGGGGAATCCGTCCAGCCATTGAGAGAAGTTCAGTGGTGTGGCAGGCGGCATTACCGTGAAGCCCTGCCGACCGTAGAAGTCGGCCAATCCCTGGTCGCTGGTGAGGAATTGGCCATACAGGATCTGGACCCCGCCGCGGTATGCGGAGAAGGTCGCGGCATGCACCAGGGCGCGGCCGAGGCCGTGCCGGCGGTGGTCGTCGTCGACGGCCACTAGATGCAGTTTGGACGTGAACAGCAGGGCCTGCATGACGGCCGTGGTGCTGAGATCGTGCGCTTCGCCGAGGTCGGAGATGAACTGCGCGGCTGGCCCGACGAGTGCGCCACCGACGATCTGCCCGTCCAGAGTGGCCACCAGCGCGTCGGTGCGCGCCCACACCACCGCATCGACGTCACCACCGGTCACCGCGGCCGCCATCATCCGATAGCTACTGTCGGGATCGCGCAGACCTTCACCCAGGAAGCCGTCGGCATGGGCACTAACCAGGTTCGCCGCCACCTTCGGTCCCCCCGCACCCGCCATCGACGCCCAGCGCTCGAACCCGCTCAGTTCCTCCGGGGTCCGGGCCGGGCGTACCCGGTACGGCCCGACGGCGATCTCCTTCGCCGCCGCCGGTACTGACAACCGACGCGGCGACGCGCGGCGAACAGCGTCGGACTTCTTCGGCTTGCGCCCCTTGGACTTCGGCACCCCGCGCCCCCTGTCATGCACGAACCTATCCGATGAACATTACCGTGCATCCATGGAAAACGTTGTGGGGTAGCAGATTTCGCAGGATAGCCGATTCGATCGCGCCTACCCGTGCCGCTGGTACTTCGAGACCGCCCCCGGACACCTCTCCAGAGCCGACGAATTGGTGAGCGCTCATAGGGATGACTTTTCAACGGTGTGGGCCTCATGGACCCGAGACGCCCCAGCGGCGTGGCAGCACGCCGCCGGGGTGTCTCGGGCGTGAGTGCTACTGAGTGTGGTTTAGCCACCATTCGATCACTCGGATAGTGAGCCACGCTCCGACACGGCTTGTGTAGATCAGGCCCGCTTTGATCAATTCGGGTTTGAGGTCGAGGTCCGGGGTATGGGCCATCGGAGTTGTTGGGGCAGTGAGGTTGTTGGCGGTGGCAGGGTTGGGGTTCGGCTGCTGTTCAGCGTTGGTTTGCACGGTCGCAAAAGGTAGGTTGGCGCTTCTCCCGAGTGGATACAGATACTGCCATATCGGGCCTAGAATGCCTGTGTGACAAGGGGTTTAGGTTCGCTACAACGCCGGGTTCTGGTAGCACTCTATTGCGCGGAGACCATCGATGGGCCGTGGTGGGATTTTCACCTGTTGAACAGTCCGCCGCAGCCGCCGGATCGGTGGATCGCGCTGCGGCGAGGGAAGAGTGGTGTCGGGGTGCTGGGCGGCTACGAGCCGGAACCATGGTTCTCGATGGCGCAGTTCCATCTGGTGGAGATCGACCACGCACGGCGGTTCGCCGCGTTGAAGCGGCAGAACAACTACGCCGGAATTCATGAACTGCGGCGCAGCTATCGGGGCCCGTATCGGCGGGCGGTACAGAGTTTGGCGGAGAAGCGGGAACCGAAACTGACCGAGTTCACGACTGCGCCGGCCTTCGAGGATTTGACTATTCAAGGGACGGCCGAGGTGTGGCTGTGGCCGACAGTGCTGGCACGGCTGACCGACTCCGGGCGATGGTGGGTGCAGGAGAACGCCCTGGAGTTGGTCAAGCCGCTGGCGGCAAGAATGATGACGGCCTCGGTGACAGTGGACAGGTTGCGCGCGCCGACGACCGATACCGCAGTGGCATGCTTTGAGCGGGAAACGCCGGCCCTCGCTCCGCATCCACCGGATACCGGCGGCGGGGCGATCGAGTTGGATTGGACCGGAGCCGAATTGCTGCTGCGGGGCGCAGGGATACTCACCGGAGCAGGTTGAAGGGGCGCTGCGGCAGTGGTTCCAGCGTGAACGCCGTGCAACGGCACAGTACAAAGGCCGGCCGCTAAAGAAGACTGAATGTGTATTCGGAGCGGACGAAGTCGACATCGTCCGAGCGATCCTCACAGTGCGCACCCAGTCGGTGGTGACCTAGCGCTCTATTCGACGTTGGAATGCGTACTCCGGCATGCCGCCGGTCTACTCCGGATCGGCTGGCACGAACTCGGCCACGCGCACGGGATATGGGTAGCGGCCCGGTGAGTCGGTTTCAACCGATTCGACGATGGCGTTGGGCGCCGTCGATCTCGAGCACCTGGAACACCGACACTCCGCCCGCCACCAGCAACACTCGATCGCCCACGTTCACCATGCGGGGCAGCTTATCTCGAGCCACCGGTTGGTTTATGGAAGTATCGCAAGCATGTTCGAATGCTGGGGAGATGATTTCGCGGCCGACCAGCGGCGCGTCGTCGATCCGCCGACGCCGGTCCTCGTGAATCTGAGCATCGCGATCGGCTCCGATGGCCCGTTCCGCCGGGATGAGGTCTCGCTGCGCGTCAAAGTCGCCGCGCTCGATCTGACCAAAACGGTGCCTGGCCTGCTCTACGCGTGGGCCCAGACCACGACCGGCGGGTGGCTCGGGTTGTGTGGATATGCGATCCCGACCGGCAATGGGCACGGTCGTGTCGAGACCCGGCAGTGGACGCCCGCGCGGGCATTGTCGCGACCGGATGCGCCGCGACAGACCCGCCCGTTCGGCGGCTCTCCGTAGCTGTCATGCCGATCGTGAGCGGGCTGAACCTGTCAGGCCGCGTGCCGGGACGCCTGCGAGTGGTCATCCGCGATTCCCTTTCAGACACACAGCAATTGGCCATGATCATGGCCGCTCGATGGAAGATCGCCTCGAGTGTTCGGGCGCAGCGTTCGGTGCGCCCTCACCCGAGAATGCCTGCGCAGCAACCGCGCGATCACCGGGCGGCGGCGCAACAACACATGAGGCGTCCGGGGGTCCAGCCCCCGGCGGCCTACGGTGAGGCCAATCGGGGATCAACGAATCGCGCAATGTATTGGTGCGCACGATGCCAAGGGTCGTGCGCGAACTCGGGCCGGGCGCGCATCCAGTGCTTGGCGCATAGTTCGTCGAGATCCATGTGGATCGGGCGTGAGTGGTAGTTGGTGTGAGGCTCTGCTGCGCGGGAGACGACCAGTAGTTCCGGCTCCGGTGTCCATCCGGAGTGATCGAATGCCCATATGCCGTTCGAGGCGTAGACGTGGCCGGGGTTATCGGCACCGCTGGGCCACAGACCGAACGGCACGAATCCGCAGGGATGGATCTCAAGGAATGCGTAAGCGAGGATATGGCACGCGCCGGCGGCGAAGAACCACTGATCAGCCCGCCCCCACGCCAGGTCCTCGTTGGCTCGTTCCAAGGGAGTCCGTCGGAACATCGAGCATGGAACGTACACGCTCGGAGTCTATTTCGCTGCGGTCGATGCTTCCGCGAGTTCGCGACAAACCAGCGCGGTCCCTACCGTTCCCGTCCTAGACACACCGGAACCCATAGAGCGCGATATCCGAATAGTGCGATCGCGGACCGGTCGAGTCTGTCACCGCTCGCCACGGGTCCCATCGTGCACCGGCCGACGCGCATTCCCATCACCTGCGTGAGGGAACATCTCATCGGCGCGGAAGCCATCGCACGACCATGACGAGCACCGCCGAAGTCATGAGCGCCCGCCAATCATTATCACTTTGAAAATCCAAAATCCCTGTCCTGCAAGCATACTCGCGCCAAGAAGGAGCATTCCCACTCGGCGGTTGCTGTCGCCGTCGAGTGTGCAGGCGCGTCGCCGGCAGGCTGGTCTGCGCGCGGTGGTCTATGTGGTCGGCGGGCATATCGAGCGGGTGCGGGCGGTGGATCCGGCCGGGGATTGGCTCAAGCAGGCGGACGGGTTCGCGCTGGCTCCGGTGTCGGGTTCATTGACGCGGGCCCAGATCGACGAGCGGTTCCCTGGCCTGGGTTTGCATCCGGGTGATGCGCGGCCGACGGCGCCGGGCTCGCCGCGCGAGTACATCGACCTATAGCGGAAGCTCGAAAAGGCGCAAGGTGCCCCGAATCGTGTGAGATTCGGGGCACCGTCCAGCGGCCGCGGCTATGCGATCAGCCGGTGAGCGGCGGTGGCCACAGCGCATCCGGCCATGATCGCCGGAATCGGTCCGGCCAGCAGGAACGCTCCGGCCACGGCCACGGCCGACCAGGTACCGATCAGCGCCCAGCGGATCGGCAGCCGCTGGGGCTTGCCGTCCTCAGGTTCGCGCGGGGGCTTTCCGGGAGCTACTTTGGTCATGGTTCTTCTTTCGGGTTCATGTCGTGAGAGTTGGAACCTCGCAGCCTCCGGGGATCTGACCCCCGGAGGCTGCTCCCGCCCTCGGTCTGAATGAAAATCGGCCCGGTCCGTTCCACCCCGATCGGGGCTTCTGAACAGCGCCTATAACCTTTCTATCTGCCCGTCCCGGTCCTGTATACTGACCAGGTACCACATCTTGACCCGCCAGAAAAAACGTTGCCGACGCTGCGAAGGCGAAGCCGTTCTTCTGGCGGGTCAAGATGTTCAGGTTAAGAATGCGGCAATCTAGACTAATTGCTGGGGGATAGCCGTGGTTTTGGTTCGTATCGATCTCAGTCGTCCGCCGAACGCACGGGAGCGCACCGCGCTCGGGAAGCGGCGCACACGGGTGGAACGGGCCCAGAAGTCCCGCACGGTCGCCATGGGCAATCTAGGAAAGCTGGCCCTCGAACGAGAGCTGGCCATGGTTCGGATACGCGGTGGTTTCATCCGGCTCGCGGTCCCGCTGGTGGGCGATACTTCCGATCGGTCTGCGCCCCCGCACGAGCATCGGCCGCCGGCGACACGGTTGATGAGTCCGAACGGGATCGGGTTGCGGCTGATGCTCGTCGCGTTGTTCGAGGCGCAGTCGCGGACGCCGCCGGGGGCCAGGGCCGACGGCACACCGATTCCGTTGCGCGCGGCGCACAGTGGCGCGATCGGGTGGACGACGGTGACCGCGACCTCCGCGCAGGCCTCCGGCACCGGCAGGCATCGGATGGGCGTGATCGACAAGCAGGTACGCCAGTTGCAGACCACCTTGGGCAAGCTCGAGAAAGAAGCGCTGATCGAGCCGGTCGATTCGGCGAAACAAGGGTCTGGGCGTTATGAGGGCTTTTATGCGATGAGCGAGGACGTCCTGTTCGGTCACCCGGGCGATGTGTACCGCGTCCCGGATGGCGAGGAGTCCTATTTCGAGGTCCCGGTGGCGCTGTTCACCAGCGGATGGATTCACGTCCTCGAGGACAGCGAGTTGGCGCTGTTGCTGATCACCATGCGCATGCGCCATATACACGGTGACGAGCCGCAGAAGCTGGCGGCGGGCACGCGCTTGTTGCATTACGGGTTGAGCCGGGATGCGTTCGAGGCGCACATCATGTTGTCTCGGCTCGGATTGCTCGAGGTGACCGAAGATGCCGGGCGGTCGATGGACGGGAAGGTCCACGACTACACGAACCAGCGAGCGCAGCCGCACGAGCTGTTGTTCCTCCCGGCGGGCCTGGAACACGATGCTGGTGCGGCAGTGACCGCGGAGATTGACTATCAGTTTAGTCGGTAACAGGCGTAATCGACTAGTGGACAACGCCGTTGGACTACATCGACTTGTCGGTGTCGGTTTTCGTGGTTGGGAGGCAATGCGTTTCGCGCAGTGAAGGGTTTGCCCGTAGGGTTTGATCGGGTCGAACGATCTCTCCCCCCGATCGTCTCGGCCCGGCAGTTCGGTGCGCGTGCGCACCGGTAATTCAGATGCCGCCGGGCTTACTCCCCCCTTCGCCCGGCGGCATCGTCATGTCCAGGGTGGGCTGGTGCTCACCGTGGCGGAGTGTGGGCGTATTCGCCGAGCGTGACTGGGAGGAGTCTCACGCTACCGGCGATGCGTCTCGCCTCCCGATTCGCGCACGCGGCTCCGATGAGCTGAGATTGCCGTGGAGTGGAGGTTCGCGCCAATGATCCGAATGCGGGGGTGGCGCGAATTCGTGTGGTTTGGAAGGGGATTGGATCTGTGTCGGAGAGAAGCGAGGATCGGGCGCTCGATAGGGCGGTCACCCACCTGATGGCGGCGGGCATTATCGCCATGGTGGCGGTGGTGTTCTTCCTGATCGGTGCGTGCTCTCGTAGCGATACCGTGTCCTGCGGTGGGCAGGCGATGAAGGCCGGAGACCGGTGCACTGGCTACAAGAGCACCAGCCAAACCAAGTCCTACGATGAGGAATTGGCGTGGAACAACAACCGGTGGCGGATGATCATCCCCGGGGGTGTGGTTGTGCTGTGCGTGGTGTGGGTGGGTGCGACCATTGCCGCGACGCGGCGCGCCATCGCCACTGACTAGCGGCGTTTCCGCGAACGTTGTTTCACGAAATCGAGGTTGTACCGGGTCGTGTTCTGGGGTTGCGCGGATACCGAAACCCGCACCGATACACGGCTTTACGGAAGAGCGACCGCGCTCGCGTGGAATCGGCTGCATCCGAGGTTGCAGCGCCGGTCGGCGTGGGCGGACTGGGCCGGGCCGATGCCGATCCTCGAAGGCACGGTGATCCGGCTGACGGTCGAGCACCTGCCCAGCGGCGGGGTGAACAAGCCCGTGTGGTTGTGGTGGTCGGGCACAGATGCCAACTCAGACGATGTGGATCACTGTTGGCGAATGTTTCTGCGGCGCTTCGATATCGAACACACCTTCCGGATGTTCAAGCAGACTCTCGGCTGGACCCGCCCGCTGGTGCGTGACCCGGCAGCGGCCGACCGCTGGACCTGGCTGATCCTCACCGCGTGTACCCAGTTACGGCTGTCGCGGCCCCTGGCCGCCGATCTGCGCCTGCCCTGGGAGAAATCCGTCGCACTCCACCGGCTCACCCCCGCCCGAGTCCGGCGAGGGTTTCGGCACATCCGCATGAAGACGGGCTCTCCGGCCGATGCACCGAAACCTTCGCGGCCCGGACCCGGACGCCCACGCGGGCTGAAGAACCACCACCCCGCCGCCCACCACGACGTCGGATTGATCCTGGCCACCGGCCACCCCTACACCCGCCCAGCCCGCCACAAGAAGGGCGCCAAACCCCGCCGAACTGCGCAAACATCCGTCAGAGGTTAAATCTCAAGCTCAGCGAATCTGCCTATTCAACCGATTCGCCACCACGATTCCTACCGGATCTGTACGGGCGGTCCCTGTAGCAACCGGACATGTCGTCGGCGTGGAGTATAAATCGTTCTGGCAGTGGGCTTTTGAATGAAGGAGGTCGAGTGAACGAGCAGGGTTGGGCAGCGGCGTACCAGCGCAACGACGATGGCGCGGCTGAATCGGTACGGGAGGACATGCTGGCCCTGGCGGCGCTGTTGTCCCCAGCTCTTCCCGAGGTCACCGGCAGGGTCCGCTCGACGACTGACGACCCTCGTCGTGAGCTGACTTATGCACTGGGTGAACATTGCTTGTCCGCGAATTTCGACTTCAAGCAGGACATCGTGTCGGTGCGGGACGGCCTGGAGTCGTTGGCGTCTTATCCTGTCGGCACGTGGTGGGAGTGGCACCCCGATTTCCTTGCCGAATGCGAGGACTGGGATTCCAGCGACCAACTGGAGCGGTTTCTGGAGTTGACCGGTGAGCGCTGCCACGAGTCAGGGTTCGCGTTGATCTCCATACACACCTTCTCCGACGACTACGACCTCGTCGTTGTCCGCGAGGCCGACCTTGCGGAACGGCGTGGCGAGGCCACCGACCGGTGGTTTCAGGTCCTGCGGTTGGGGATCTGGTCGAAGACCGGCCGACCATTGACCGCCCGCAATTTGGTTGGCCGGCGCGCGGTCATGAGCGAGTGGGATCGGTTCACCGAAGACCTCGCGACGATGCTGCGTAAGCGCATCGGCGTCGACGCAGTCTTGGAATTCAAGTTCTCGGAAACTGTGTGGGTGCAGATATACCAGGAAGGTGTCAAGCACGTGGCGGTGGGCATGGAGCTTTCGATGTACGCCGACAACGATGCGGGTGAACTGGTCACCGAGGGCTGGACACTCAGTGACGACGTTTGGGACGACGACAACTGGTGGGAAATGCCGCTATCGGCCGTTCCCGGCGTCTGCGACAGCATCGCGCGACGACT
>NZ_JAODNK010000143.1 GCF_025465275.1 Nocardia sp.
ACTCGCCGCCGAGTCAGGAACCACCCGATCAGCAGCGCCGGAACCAAGATCACGGCCGCAGCGATCACCGCCTCACGTTCGATCTCGTTGCCTCCGAAGGCCATGATGGCAACCACGGTGACGAGGAAGGCCAACGTGGCGAAGCTCGTGTAGGGCGCACCCATCAGACGGAATGCGGGGCGCTCCACCTCACCTTTTCGCCATCGCCGCCACAGCGCCAGTTGGCACACGATGATCGCTGACCAGGTCGATACGGTGCCCAGGGCGGACATGTTGAGCACGATCTCGAATGCCTTCGAGGGGATGATCGCATTCAGTCCTACCCCGATCAGCGCGACAGTTCCGGTCGCCAGGATTCCCACATAGGGAACGCCGCCGCGCGACATCCGGGCGGCCAGTTCGGGCGCACTTCCGTTCATCGACATCGAGCGCAAAATGCGTCCTGTCGAGTACAGGCCCGCGTTGAGGCTCGAGAACGCGGCAGTGAGGACCACCAGGTTCATGATCGAACCGGAGCCGCCGACACCAAGTTTCGAGAAGAAGGTCACGAACGGACTCTCGCCCGCTTTGTACGCGTTGTACGGCAGCAAAAGTCCCAGCAGTACCAGCGATCCAACATAGAACAGCACGATCCGGGCGATGATCGAATTGATCGCTCGCGGCATGATCTTCTCCGGATTTTCCGCCTCACCCGCCGCGGTGCCGACCAATTCGACTCCACCGTAGGCGAACACAACCCCGGTAGTCACCACGACCAACGGCGTAGCGCCCACCGGGATCAGGCCGCCGTGCGCGCTGACCATGCCGACACCGGTATCCGCGCCCTGAATGCGGAAACGCCCGACAAGGAAGACCGTTCCTACTATCAGGAAGGTGACCAGGGCAATCACCTTGATCATCGCTGCCCAGAATTCCATCTCACCGAACCAGCGCACCGAGATCAGGTTGACGCTGACCACGAGGGCCAAGGCAATCAGCGCGATCAGCCACTGCGGCAGAAAGGTGGTGGCTCCCCAGTAATGGACATACGTGGCGATCGCCGTGATGTCTACGATTCCGGTCATGGACCAGTGGAAGAAGTACATCCAGCCAACACCGAAAGCCAGCTTCTCACCGTAGAACTCACGAGAATAGGACACGAAGGATCCTGAGGACGGGCGATGCAACACCAGTTCACCGAGCGCCCGCAGGACGAAGAACACGAACACTCCGCACACCCCGTACACAAGGAACAACCCTGGGCCGGCGCTGGCCAACCTGCCGCCCGCGCCGAGGAACAGTCCAGTTCCGATCGCTCCGCCGACGGCGATCATCTGCATTTGCCTGGGACGCAACGCCTTGTGATAACCCGCGTCCTCAGCATGCAGCATGTCCGTCGGTGCCCTTGTGGGACCTGGATCGCTTGTCATAGGTCGACCTTTCAAGTGACGGAGTTAATACACCTACATAATGTACCGTCAGTCAACGGCACATTCAATCAAAGATTTGTCGCCGCTCTCAGACCTTGACCCCGACCACCGCCGGAGCACCTATACCGGGCCATCGGCGCGATTGATCGACCCGTCATACATCGGTACGCTGAATTCGTCAGATCCTTGGAGCACACATGGCATGGCTCGATCGCGAGTTCATCGCGGTACCGGACAACCGCAAGAACCAACTGGTCTACAAATGGCCGGATGTCAGCATCCGCCGCTACAGCCGTGCCATCGTCAATGCCGACGAAACCGCCCTGCTCCTCAAATCCGGGCAGGTGGTCGCAGCACTCGGCCCCGGCAGGCATCGAATCGATGCCGACGAGCTACCCGTCCTCGGTGCACTGGTCGATACGATCAGCGGCGGAAAGTTCTACCGGGCAGAGCTGTTCTTCGTTTCGACCCGGGAGTTCCCCTCCATCAAGTTCGGCGGACGTATCGCCGACGTCACAGATCCGATCAGCGAACAGGTCGTGACATTGCGGGTATTCGGCGAGTTCGCGTTGTCGGTACGCGATCCAGCAGTGCTTCTCACCTCACTGGCCGGCACCGCCGACCTCACAGACCCCACCAGAGTGGAGTCATGGTGTGCCGATCTGCTCCTCAAGTCGATGAAAGTGATTGTTACACAAGGTATCTCGGCTGGCCAATGGCCGGTGCTCGGTTTGTCCGCACAGTTGCGGCCGGTCGAAACCGAAGTGCTGCGCAGCACAAACCTCACACTCTACGAATACGGGCTGCGGATCCCCCGGATGGGCAACTTCGATCTGACACTTGCCCCGGAGGATGCGGATAGGCTCAAACGACTGGCCAAGGATGTCACCTACATCCGCCTGGCCGGCGATTTCCAGCGGTACGCCGCAGGCGAACTGGCGCTGGGCGCGAGCCAAGGTCTGGCCCACGGTGGCGCCCAGACCGACGGCAACCTCCTCGGTACCGCCTTGGGGCTCAACGCCATTCGACCGAGCTTGACTGACGGAGCCGACAGGCAACCCGCGCGGGCCGTCGACTCCGGACCGCAGGTCTGCCCGAAATGCCGGACCGGCAATCCGGCTGGCGCCCGATTCTGCGTGGAGTGCGGTGATCGGATCGACCTCGCGCCCGCAGCCCGCCATTGCCACTGCGGCCACGAGCTGGCCTCAGCGGCGAAATTCTGCTCACACTGCGGCACTCCCGCCGCCTGAGCGGAAGCAATGGGCGCTCACGCCCTTGCCGACGTCATCTCCACGAGTGGGCGATCAGCGGTGTGAGCGTGGTCAATTCACAACCACCAGACCGGATTCCCCACCATTGGTCAGGCTGCGCACCTGCCGCGCGGCGACCGACAACATAGCCAGGTCGTATCTGTCGGCGCTGGCGATCTCGGTCAGTGATGCTGTGACCCGAGCCAGCCGGGAGCGGGTACGCGATTGCCAGTGGGCGATCTTCTGGTCGGTTCCTTCGCCTGGTTCGGTCGTCATCAGCACATCGATTGTCAGAGCACGCAGCGAGGAATACAGATCATCTCGAACAGCAAGGCGAGCCAGCGTGCTCCACCGATCGCCGGCCTCGAGACGGCCGATCGCCTCGAGCAGCCGTTGAACCTCGAATGTTTCGTCGAGCATGTAATAGAGGTCCGCGGCCTCGGCAGCGTCGCGATCACAGATATCGGCGATGTCGTGCACATCCAGCAGCGGAAAACGGTGGATAAGAAGGAACACCTCTTCTGCGAGCTCACGCGGGGCACCGAGGTCGAGCACGCCGCGTGAGCGACTGAGCAGATCATCAGCAAGGTGGCTGGGCCGCCAAGCCTGAACGAAGGGTGCCAGAGCGCGGACGCCGTTGCGATACCGGCTGACATCGGCACCGATCGCGATGGGCTGTGGCCGATTGGTCAGCAGCCAGCGCGAGGCACGGTCCAGGGTGCGCTCGGTTTCCAATTCCAGCGCGTCTCTTGCTGCATTGGGCATGGTCGTCGTACGAATCCGGTGCCAGAGATCACGCAGATCGAATATCTCGACCGCGGCATTGAAAGCACGCACCGCGTCAGTGGTGACGGCACCTGTCTCTTCCACCAGCCGGAAAACGTAGGTGATGCCGCCATTGTCGACGATGTCGTTGACCAGCCTCGTCGATACGATTCCGCGTCGAAGGGGATGCTTCTTGATTCCGCGGAGAAGTCTGTCGCGCACCGGAGCCGGGAAGTAGGCCGGCAGTGTGGCAGCGAACGCAGCGCTGTCGGGCAGGTCGCTGTCGAGCAGATCTGCCTTGATCGAAAGCTTGACGTGCGCAAGCAGATTCGCCAGCTCGGGCGAGGTCAATCCGTGGCCCTCGCTGGACCGGCGCTCCATCTCGGCGTCGGTAGGCAGCGCTTCGATGTCGCGTTGCAACCCACGCCGGGCTTCCAGGTCGATCAGTAGTCGCCGATGCACATCGATCAGAGAGGCTGCGCTGGTTCGGGCCAGACCCATGCGGTAGTTCTGGGAGATGTTGTCGCTCAACACTAGTGCGGCCACTTCATCGGTCATCGACGCCAGCAGCGAAGTGCGCTCGGCCGCCGGCAGGTCACCGCTCGAGATTGCGCTGTCCACCAGAACTTTGATGTTGACTTCGTGATCGGAGCAGTCGACTCCCGCGGAGTTGTCCAGGGCGTCGGTATTGCACTTGCCGCCGTGGCGGCAGAATTCGATCCGGCCGAGCGCGGTGACGCCGAGGTTGCCGCCCTCGCCGATCACCTTGACCCGCAACTCATTTGCGTTCACTCGTACGCTGTTGTTGGCCTTGTCCCCCACGTCGGCATTCGACTCTGCCGACGCCTTGATGTAGGTACCGATGCCGCCGTTCCACAGCAACTGCACGGGCGCCAGCAGGATCGCGCGAATCAGGTCGGGCGGGGACAACGAGGTGATGTCGTTGTCCAATCCGAGCGCGCGCCGGGCGTGAGAGCTGATCGGAATCGCTTTGACTGTGCGATCCCAGACTCCTCCGCCGGCACTGATCAGCGCGGTGTCGTAGTCGGCCCAGGATGAGCGCGCCAGTGCGAACATTCGCTGCCGTTCCTGGAAGGACCGAGCCGCATCGGGGTCGGGATCGAGGAAGATGTGCCGATGGTCGAAGGCCGCGACCAGACGAATGTGTTGGGACAACAGCATCCCGTTACCGAAAACGTCACCGGACATGTCCCCGACGCCCACGGTTGTGAAATTCTGGTTTTGGGTATCGACACCCATCTCGGCGAAATGGCGCCGCACCGATTCCCATGCGCCCTTCGCGGTAATCCCCATTGCCTTGTGGTCGTACCCAACCGATCCCCCCGAAGCGAACGCGTCGCCCAGCCAGAACCCGTACTGTCGGGCCACGTCATTGGCGATGTCGGAGAACGTTGCCGTGCCTTTGTCCGCGGCCACAACCAGATACGTGTCGTCGCCGTCCCGGCGAACGACTCGATCGGGAGGAACCACCGCTCCGGTCGCGTGGTCCACATTGTCGGTGACATCCAGCAGGCCCGCAATGAAGGTGCGATAGCAGTCGATGCCTTCGGCTTGCAAAGCCTGCCGGTCTGCTACCGGATCCCCCGATGCGGCCGGGGGTTGCTTCACCACGAATCCGCCTTTCGCGCCGACGGGCACGATCACCGCGTTCTTGACCGCCTGGGCCTTGACCAGTCCCAGGATCTCGGTTCGGAAGTCTTCCAGCCGATCCGACCACCGCAGGCCACCGCGTGCGACCGGACCGAATCGCAGATGCACGCCGTCCACTCGCGGAGAGTGCACGAAGATCTCGTAGCGCGGTCGAGGGTGCGGCAACTCGGCGATCTCGCGGGGATCGAATTTGAGGGAGAGGTAGTGCGGTGGTTGCCCGTCTTCCCCTCGGCGATAGAAGTTCGTCCGGAGGGTTGCTGAAATCAGTCCGAGAATGGCGCGCAGAATACGGTCGGTGTCGAGGCCGGACACCGCATCGATCTCGACCCGCAGCTTGTCCACCAAATCATCGGCCTGGGTGGATCGCTCCGGACTGCCGGGGTCGAACAGAGCTCCGAACAGTTCGATGAACTGTCGAGCCACAGCCGGATACGTCAACAGCACTCGTGTGATGTTGGTGAACGTGTAGGCGAATCCTGCTTGCTGCAGATACTTCGCGCACGCACGCAGCACCGCGATGGGACGGATGGGTAACCCGGCACGCAGGACCAGTTCGTTGAGACCATCGATCTCGGTGCGGCCGAACCACATCGCTTGGAACGCTTCCGAGAAGCGTTCGCAGACAATGCTTCCCGCCTCCAGATCCTCGGACACCGCCGGGGGCACCCGCAGCCCGAAGTCGTAGATCCAACGTTGCACACCCTGTGGCAACACGATTCGATATGGTCGCTCGTCAGCGACCTCCACGCCGAGGCTGTGCAATACCGGCAACACGCGGCTCAACGACACTTCCTCGCCCGCCACGTAGAGCGTGAATCGCCACTGGTCGACTGGTGCACCCACGTTGCGATACAGGTTCGTGTCGATCTCACCCGCCCCGAGTTCCACGAGCCGTGTCATGTCCTCCAGTGCGCGACGCGGCTCGTACTCATCCCGGTAGCCCGCAGGAAAGGCGTCGGCGTACCACTGGACGACCGGCGCAGGCACCGGCGCGACACCAGCGGCCGCAGCGACCAACCGGTCTGACCACGTCCGTGCGCATTCGTACAGACGGTCCTCTACCCGTGTCCGGTTGGCCTCCGAGGTATCGGCGGGCTCCGCGTCGGGGCTACGGTGGACGGTGAAATACACCACCGCGAGCTCGGATTCGGCTACCCGAACCGAATAGTCGACCTGTCCGCCGCCGAATTCGGCCCGAACAACATCCTCCATTCGCAGCCGGACAGCTGTCGAATAGCGATCACGCGGTACATACACCAGGCAATAGACCGATCCGTTGCGGACGTCCTCACGCAAGAACAGCCGTACCTGGCGGCGAAGTCCCAGATTCACGACAGCGGAGACTGTCTCGAAGAGCCAGCCGGTGGTGGTGGAGAACAGCTCGGTCCGTGGGAAGGTTTGCATCACTTCGAGCATCGCTCGACCGGTGAACGAGTTCAGATCAACATCCGCCCATTCGATGACCTCGCGCACTCGGCGGGAGATCACCGGAATATCGAGGACGTTTTCGTGCAGGCCCGCCACGGTGAACGTGCCCACGAAGACATGATCACCCTCGACGAGCTCGACAGTGCTATCCACTTCGCTCGAATCCTGGGCGTTCTCGACGAAATCTGCGATGCTGACGAAATAGAGATCGGCGACGCCGGGCATCAGTGAATCGACCGAGCCGTCGGTCAGTCGCAGTATCGGCCGCACAGATTCGGAGAACGTCGTAGGGACATCGGAATTCGTGCGGTCTCGCAACACTCCGAGTCCGGTCCCGGGGTCCTGTCGCGGTTCGACCTCAGCGACGATGGACGCGGACTGCGGTGGCTGATAGTAGCCGTAGCCCAGGATTGTGAATCGTCCGTCCGACAGCCATCGCAACAGCCGCGCATAGTCGAGTATCTCGGCACTCGGTGTGCAGTCGGCCGACCGTTCGAGTCGGTCGGCGACACCGACCAAGGCCTCGACCATGACGGCCGTGTCGTCGGCGACCGTGCGGACGTCGCGCAAGAGCGGACCGATCTCCTGCTCGGCGCGCATGAGCACCTCGTCGGTCGTGTCAGCACTCAACTGCACATGGATCCAGGACTCGCGGAAGGTATCGCACCCAGTGGCCGGAGGGGTCTCGGCGTCACTTTCACGTGCCGCGACCGGCTGCAAGCGGCCATCGCTGTCCCGAATCACGTCGAGCACCGGGTGAACCACTCCGGCGACGGTAGCGCCCACCCGCTGCAGCGCGACAGTCACCGAGTCGACCAGCAGTGGCATGTCGTCATTGACGATCTGTATTGCCGCGCCCACACCGCTGCCGTCATCGCCTCGGTACGCGCGAATGGTGGCGGTGCCCGGTTTGCGTTGCGCCGCAAGCTCGAGATGGGTGCGGAAGATCTGTTCTGCGCGTTCGGTGATAGCCGGAGTCCCCGGCTGTATCCAGCGGAAATAGGCTGCGGCCAGCGCGGTGGGCTCGTCCCGGAACCCTCGCCACGGCATCGGCCGCCGGGTGCTCGCCACCATCGCCTTACGCCTCCTGAGCTCGAGGCTCGTTGCGAAAAGCCTCAAATTACCTGTGTAATGTGCCGTTAGATAACGGCTCGTCATTAAGAGTATCATTGCTGGTCTTTCGCTACACCAGCCCTGCCCGCGTAACGAAGGTTCGAGCCGCAGCCGCCCCTGCGAAGGTCCCGGTTTCGAGCTCCAAACCGCTGCGGGTATCGGCGTACCACACGTTGTCCGAGGGCCCGATCGCCACGAACACACTTCCGTCCGACAGCACTTTCGCCCCTGCCGCACGCCATCGGCGGATCGTCGCCTTCACCTGATCGGGCGACTCGACCTGCAGATAGCAGTCCAGCTCCCGCTCCCCCGCAACCCCGCCCGCCAGTAGCGGCTGACCTGCCGCGATGACACATTTGTCGACCGCACCGGCAGGATCGGGCCGATCGCAGCTGGCGGCCGATCGCAGCGCTGGTGGCAACTCCTGCACACCGGACACCGGGCCCGGCAGGGTCGGGATCGAGATCAGCGCCGAACACGAATGCAGGAAGACGAATGCGAAACCGGCCATCACCGCCACACCGACTCCGGCGGCTTTCCATTGCCAGCGGCGAAGTTGTCGGACACCAACCTTTTCCGCTTCCAGCGCCGCTTTCTTCCCGACCTCCTCGACCGCCTTGACGACCCTTTCGGCCGACGGCGCGCGCTCCGGGTCCGGCATCGGCGCTCCACAGTGGGCGCAGCGAGAATCGGCACCGTCATTGCGGTGCGAACAGTACTTGCAGACGACAGAGGAAAGGGTCAATGTCCGGTGATCACGATCGAGGAGACAGCGACGGTGTTGAGGGAGGAATCACCCTTGGACTCCAGCACCGTGAGAACGATGTGGGACGCGGTGACCGGCGGGCTGATCCGGGTGACCACCAAGGTTCTCTGATCGAGCGTCGGCTGGGTGTATGTCGGTGCGTTCGGATCGTCGAAACGGTACGAAACACGGCTCGCCGTGCGGTATTTGGTCCACTCGTCGACGCCATCGGAGCCGATGCTGTCCCAGCCCGGCACTATGCCGATAGAGTCGATTTGATAAGCCTTGCCGAGGTCGATCGTCAGGATCTGACCGTCGACCTTGTAGGCACGCACGCATGACCACGCTTTGCCTTGCCCACCAAAGGCGTCCAGACCGGCGGTACTGCCGGGCGGACAGTGCGATGCCGCCGATTTCACCTGGATAACAGCCCCTGGCTCGGGTGTCACCGGTGCCGACGGCGCAGCGGCCGGGGGGTTCGTGACAGTGACTATCGCGGTCTGTCCCGGCTGAGAGTTACCGCGGGTGGCGATGAGGACCGCGACCAGCACCACCACCAGTACACCGCCGATCGCGAGGGCGATCTTCGGCCGTTTCAGCCAGGCGAGCGCCTCGACCACCGATGGGTCGCGCTGTGTGTGGGCCGACGCAGAAGACGGTTTGCTCGCCGACGGCGGATCCTCACCGGACTCTGCGTTCAGGCGGGCCGAGGTGAGATCGGAATAGTCCGGCGAAAACTCCACTCCCGCTGCGGTTTCCGGTTCTCCGCCGTTGAGCAGGGCGAGGATCTGCTCACTCGCCCGCGACCCACCCCCCCGGCGGCGATCGGGGCTCGGCGGTGCCGTCTCGACCGCGGACCCCTCGGTCCCGCCGAGGGCGGGCTCCACGACATTCGACTCCTCGTTGCGCATCTCACCCTGACGTCCGAGCCCTGGATCGGACAGCACAGCGTTCAGGACTGCGCCGCGGGAGCGCTGAAAGGAATCTCCGAGACCCGTGTCGGACATGATCCGGATCGTATTTCGACTCGGCGGGATACCGGCCGGGAGTATTACCAGCCCTGAGAAGGATAGGGTCGCAACGCAATCAACGCTTGTTCTCGCCTGTGACGAAGTACTCCGGTGGCACGTCGAAGACCCGGGCCAGGGCGATGATCAGATCCAGCCGCGGAATAGCGTCGCCGTGGATCAGCCGGTACAGGCCCGACTGAGAAACCGGAACGTCCGGATAGGCCAACTCCAGGTGCTGCGCCAGTGCGTAGAGCGTCAGCGACCGTGTCGAACCGTCTTCGGTCGACACCATCGATTCGGCGATGAGCTCGGAGAGGCGGCTGGAGAAGATTTCCGCGGCCGCTTGCCTCGGTGTCTGGGCACCCGCTTTTTCACTCGGTTCGATATCGCTGCCAGCCTCAGGTTCTGCCATCACGCCAATAGTCATCGCTCACTCCCAAATCCGTCAATGCCCGGGATCGTCACCGCCGGTAGCGATGTCAGCGGACTCGCTGGGTGGGCGGTCGGATCGCCGGACTCGCTGACGTATCGCATCTCGCCCCGCGGCTCGATGAGGTCCACGCGCAAGGTTCGCATCGGGATACTCACCTCCACCGCAGTCGCACTGACCTGGCGGATCTGCAGATCAGCGGTACGCCGCTGTGAGCCGTCGCCCGGTTCGCTGATGGTAACGGTAGTCGGTGCGGCCGAGGCACGCGCCGGCATTTGATCGAATACCGCAATTGTCGCCGGTCGCGCGATCGCCTCGGGGCCGGTTCGATCTGTCTTCTCGTCGCCGGCCAGTCTCAACGATCCCTCGTCGCCGACTGCGGCAACCAGCTGGTGCCAACGTTGCGGACGGGTCGAATGCACCTCCACGTCAGCGCCGACGGCCATGGCCCGCAACACGATCTGTTGCGCCACCGGCAATTTCGCTTGAACATCCACTTTGCGTCGCCGCGGGTGGTAGCGAGCCGAGTCGAACAGGGCCAGCGCCAGTGTGTGACGGGGCTGGCCACTGATGGATCCCAGAATCTGACCGTTGGGACCGATCGGGACAGCGAGATCGGCCAGCAGTTCGTCGGGCGCAGAGTTGGTCCCCGACGGCATGAGCGGGGCCGCACGCAAGGAGGTTTCGGTCGGCAACGACGCGCGCAACGCTACGACCTGTTGACCTGGCAGCCGGCGTAGATAGTCCGGCAGTGCTCCGGTGAGAGCGGGTCCGACGAACCGAACCAGGGCACGCGGACCCTGCTGGACGTCGGTCATTCCGAGTACGAGCGTGGTGTGCCCGCGGTTCCAGGTCCAGCAATCATCGAGCGCGGTGCCTCCGAGCCGGTCCCAATCCACCAGGAAGCTGGTCATATCGCGTCCGGGCGCCGCTTCGACCCGACCCCAACGCTCACGCACCTCCGACAGTTCGACTCCCGCGTGCAACAGCCGGATTGCCTCGCGCATGGCCGCCGAAGGCAGTGTTTGCGCCGCGATACCGCGTTCACGCATGCGACCGGCGATACGATGGGCGGCGGTCGCCAGTGCCTTGGGTGCTACGGCAGCACACGGTCCACGCCGTGTGAGCGCGGCCAGGTTCCGTTCTTGATCCAGACGTATAACCAGCCAGGTCAGTCGATTCCCGACCACCGGATGTGATCCGACAAGCTGGTCGTACAGCATGCTGTAGCTGCCGGTCGAACGCACGCGCTGCCCGGTGGTCACGATATCGATGTCAACACTGACGCCGTACTGATCGAGCATCGGCAGCAGAGCGCGAACCGCGACGGTGTCCTCGGTATACACGGTGGTCTCGGCGATCACCGTGGGCAGATCGAGATCGGGAGCGAGTTGGACCATCGCCACCAAAGTCGTTCCTGCCATGCGAATTCCGCACGTGCCCGCAGCCACCTCGACCTCGTATATGTCCGCCGGTTCGAGCAGAGCACGAGCACGAGCCGAGCGCCCGAACCGATACTCGGCCCACCCGTACAACCAGCCGGCAACCGTGCGATCGTTCACCCGTAGCGTCATCGACGCCAATAGCCCCGTGACAACCACGACGCCGACCCACCACGGGACTCGTGACGACATCCCGGCCAGTACCGGTCCCCCGCCGATCAACGCAGCTGCGAACGGCGCGCGTTCTACACTCGCCAGGCGGATCCGCGCGATCACTGTCGCCTCCGCGACATGGCCTCGACCCCGACCGCGGCGAACCCCAGCAAGCCGGCACAAATAACAACGATGAGCGCAGACGTACCGGGTCGCCGATCCATCGATCGCCGCGGCGCCGGCATGGCCAGCGTTATCGGGTTGCCCGGTCCGGTCGACAGCTGCGGCAGAGTGCGATAGGCGAGCGCTGCCAGCGGATCGATCGACCCCGCACCGACGGCATTGTCGGGATGGCGAGCCGGTGCATGAGCGCTGGCTTGCAACCGTGTCATGATCTCGCCCGGCGTTTCCGCAGGGAACCGCGACCGCAACAATGCCGCAACCCCTGCGACGTAGGCCGCCGCAAACGACGACCCACCGACAGGCACCAGATTCTCGGAGGCCCCGACACCGTTGATCAATCCGCCGCCCGGACCCAGCGATTCGATTCCCGTGCCAGGCGCGGCCACCGAAACCCAGGGCCCTGTCAGGGAATCCGGGACAGGCGTGCCCGTCGCCGTCGTGAATCCGACGGTGAGTACATCGGGTGCGAACCAGCCCGGGGTGGAAACAGTTTGCACACCGTCCCAGTTACGCGGGTCGGCGGGCCGAGTCGGATCGATGTCCGGGTTCTGCTCGCAGCCGGGGTCCCTGGTGCCGCCGGCCCCGGCCACGATCAGCGCACCGCGCACCTGCACCGCGTACCCGATCGCTGCCGCCAGCATCGACTGGTCAACCTGCGCAGTCGCCGCGACACAGATCGGCAGCGATACCACGATCACGCCCGCACCTTGGTTTGCCGCGTGTGTGATGGCGCGGGCCAACGTTCGCACATCCATCGCATTCTGTTGTGCGGCATCGAAGTCGGAGGGCCGCTGGTAATCGAATGCGTCCGAGCGGGTACGGATCGACAGGATCCGGGCCGCAGGTGCGACCCCGACGAACCCATCCCCCGGATCGCCTGCGGCTCCGATGATTCCGGCGATCAACGTACCGTGCGCGTCGCAATCGGAAAGTCCATCACCGCCGGGCACGACGTAGTCGCCACCACCGATCAGGCCGGGCAGTCGCGGATTCGAAGCCACCCCCGTATCGATCACGGCGACGGTGACTCCGGCACCGCTGCTCAGCGCGCGCGCGTGGCGCAAATCCAGGGCGAGTTCAGGCGGCGGTGGCTGCGACAGGTCGCTGTCGCGCAGAACACCGGCCCCCAGGCACGCACGATTCTGTTTGGTCAGCAGTTCCGGTCCGGGTGGATCGTCCAGAGGTGCCGGCCCTGACACAACGTGCGGTTGTTCGACTGCGGTCGCGGGAGCGACCGGGACGAGAACCAGTGTCGCAGCGACCGCCAAGGTCACGGCGGCCAGGCGCATCAGATCTCCCGGGCTGCGGTGTAAACGCCCATGATCCAGAAGGCCAGCACCGGAACGACGAGAATCAACGCGTATTCGAGCAAATCAATGACCCTTCGGCTGACCGGGGACAGTCGCCGGTCCGGAAGTCTCAGCGCCGCCATGCAACCCGCACCTGCGGCGCCGGCAACCGCAAGTCCGACAATGAGCCGCGCCGGAACTGAGTGATATGCGTCGATCAGCCCGAATCCAGTTCCGGCCACTACTGTCGCGGCCGAGGCGATCAGCGAGAGTGCCTGGACCCGATCCGGATGCCAGCGAGCCCGCAGCACCAAAAGGCCGGAAACTGCGATGGCCAGCACACTTTCACGGATTCCCCCAGCCGCGGCCATAGCGACGAAGACCGTGGCGGCAGCCAAAAGCACAGATGCCGCGATGATCAGACCCCGCAGACCGGTCACAGCCAGATAGGCGCGGCGTTCGATATCGACTCCGATTCTGCTCTGCCATCGCCCGGCAGCGTCGGTTTGCCCGTACGCCTGTTCCTCATCATCGCCGGATTCGCTGTCGAAGATGTCCGTGAGCGTGAGTGGGGCGATCTCGCTGCCAGGGTCGGGCAGGTCGGGCGGTCGAATCCGGGCCGCCACCACAGCCATCCGGGGCGCCACGGTCAACAGAATCAGCCCGGCGAAGACCGCACCGGCGACAGCGTGGCGCACCGATACGGCGAAGTAGGTCACCGGCAACGCCACGCCAGCTGCGAGCACGCCCAGCACAACAGTGGCAAGCAGGGGCGTGATGCCGATTCGTATCGATCGCAGCAGCACCGCCGCTGCGATCGCCACCACCGCGGAGCCTGCCGCAACGTTCGCCGCGGCGAAGGGACCCGGCTTCCCGTAGGCATGCGGGACAAGCATCGCGGCGCCCATGAACAGCAGAGGCAACGCCGCTATCGCCAGTCCCAGGACGATCCGCGCCGCAGCGGCACGCCGCCCCGCGACCACCGCCGCAGCACTGTAGATCGCACCCAGAAACGCGGTGGGCACCGCATACGGGAGGGTCGATCCGCTGTGCGTCCATGACCATGCCAGCATCGCGGCCAGCGCCGCAGCGCCGACTCCGAGTATGGACAATCCGGTGAGAGTCGCTGTGTCGCGATCGAATTCGGCGAAGTGACGCTCGTTGGTCAGGGCCAGCGCATCGGTGATGTCCTCGACCAGCGGGGTGAATACCTCCGGCGATTCGACCACGGACAACATCAGCACAGTCCCGTCCACGACGTCGTGATCGGCAAGGCTGCGCCAGCGTGGCATCGGTGGCTCGCCCACGCGGGTCAGACTCCACTGTCCGCTCGGTGGCGTGAAATCAACCGAGTCGTCATCGATCGCCCGCGCCAGTACCAACAGCAGATCGTCGATGAAGGTCTCGATCGTGAACTTGGTCGGAAGCACTACGTCGACCTGGTAGGAAGAGACCATGACCGCGACGCGGGCGCGTGCAACCTCTGCCGAGTCGGTCGCGGCCGTGGCCGAAGCCGCGGCGAATGCCGTACTCATCACCGGTCTCCGAACGATGCGGCCGAACCGGTCAAGTGATCCGGGAATCCCTCGGCCAGTCGAGCGGCCAGTTCTTCGAAAGCAAGGCGCGTGCTTTTGTCCAGCAAGCGCAGATCGATCGCGCCGCCCTCAGCCAGATGGGCATCGTAGGGCAGCACACACGTGGGACGCTGCGCGGTGGCGAACAACGTCTCGATCTGATCGACGTCGACCGTAGGCCGCTTTTGGTGATGGTGAACGATGGCCACAACAGCAGAACCGAAGAGATGCTGCAGCCCGTGAGCTCCCAGCCAGTTCAACGTAGCGACGGCGCCGGTCACTCCGCCCACGGTCGGCGGGGTAACTATCACGACGGCGGCACTTGTTTCCAGCACGGTGGCCGTAGACGAGTTCAACATGCCGGTCCCGCAATCCACCAGTACAAGGTTGTAGTGCCTGCGCAAAACCTCCGCGGCAAGCGTGTACTCGCGGCCTGTCAACGGCTCGATCGCCTTCGTCGACCACGGCGAGGCCACAACGGCTAGATCCGAGTCGTTGATCGAGGCAAAGGACTGCACCGCTGAGAATGCGTCCGTGTTCGGAGACTGCGCCAGATCCCGCAATGTCAGCCCGTAGGGATGCCGCGCGGTGCGGGCGGACAGGTCCCCGAAGTCGGGGTTTGCATCGATGGCGACTACCCGGTCGGGCCGCAAACTGGCGAATGTCGAGCCGAGCGTGGCAACCGTGGTGGTTCGGCCCACTCCGCCTTTCACGCTGATCACCGCGATCTGGTATGGGCTGGTGAGCTGCCGGCGGACAAGGGCGCGCCGATCCTCGGTGTCCTGTTCGGTGCGTGAAAGGCCCAGTCGGAACCCGACTCTGTTCAGCGCTCCGCGCGTGCCGTGAGTCGAGCGCAGGTGGGCAGGTCTAGCGGCTGCGATGTCCGCCAGCAGATCCAGCGAGGTCACCGTCATCGACAAACCGTGCGCGGGAACCGGTTGCACCGCGATCGAGTATTCGGTCGTGTCTCGGCCGTGCATTGGATTCTGGCGGACAGCCATTGCCTGTGGCGCTCGGGCGATATCGGCCGGGTGCCGGCCGGAGTCCGGGTACGAGCGCTCCTGCCCAGCGGGACTCAAGGTGGGCATTCCGATCTCGGACGAATCCGCGATGGGCGCTGGTCGAGCTGTTGACGTAGACGCCAGGGGCTGGGCTGGGCTGGGAGAGACACTCACAGGACCGGTATCCGCTGATCGAGACTGACCGAGTGACGACGAGTGATCGTCCCCTGGTGACGTATCCGCCGGACCGGGCGTGGTGATCGGATCGGTTGAGGAAGGTGGAGGCAATTCGCTTCCATCCCTTGTGGATCCTGATCCGGGAACTGCCTCCGGCCTTCGCTCGGAGATCCAGCCGCGCCCGGTATCGGACGACCGGCCGACCGGATCGAAGAAGGCGTCGTAGCCCCGAGCCCGGTCGGACGCCCCGGATTCGCTCGGTGCTGCATCCATTTCTCATCCTCTCGAAATTCCTGCGGAACAATCAGTTCCGGGTCGGA
>NZ_JAODNK010000145.1 GCF_025465275.1 Nocardia sp.
TCATCGCGAGGCCCAGCGAGCTCATCTGGCGGGGCAGCGAGCTCATCGGGCGGGGCCGCTAGCTCATCGGGCGGGGCAGTGAATTCGTCGGGTGGGGTGAGGAGTTCGTCGCGGTAGTAGAGGTCTACTGGGTCACTCAAAGCGTAGAAGATTCGGAAAGGTTTGGCGGCCATAGTTTTTAGTCGTGCGCGGAGCATGGCGTCGAGGGGGACTATGCCGGAGCCGCCTGCTCCGAGGACGGCTGCTCCCCCCCTGTCGGGATTCCAGACGAACCAGCCGCCGACCGGGCCGCGGATCTCGATGAACGCGCCGACCGGCAGAGCGTCGACCAGGTAGCCGGAGACTTCGCCGTCGGGGACACGCTGGATGGTGAGTTGGATGCGGTCTCCGTCGGCGGGCGCGGCGAGGGAGTAGCTGCGTTCGGCCTGGTAGCCGTCGGGTGCGGTCAGCCGGACGTCGACGTGCTGGCCGGGCAGGTGGCCGGGCCAGCCGGGCACGCGCAGGGTCAGGGTGCGCGCCGATGGTGATTCGAATCGGGCGGCGAGGAGTTCGGCGGGCTGCCAGCGCATCAGTCGCCCTGGTACCGCTGTTCACGCCACGGGTCACCGTAGCTGTGGTAGCCGGCGCTCTCCCAGAATCCGGGTTCGTCGTAGTCCAGGAGCCGAATTCCCTTGACCCACTTGGCTGATTTCCAGAAGTACAGGTGCGGGACGAGCAGCCGGGCGGGACCGCCGTGCTCCGGATCCAGGTCCTGACCGCCGAAGGTGTGCACGATCCACGCCTTGCCGCCGGTGAGATCTTCCAGCGGGAGGTTGGTGGTATAGCCGCCGTAACTGCTGACCAGCGCGAATTCCGCTTGGGTTTCGACAGTTTCGAGCAAGTCGTCCAGCGAGACGCCCTGCCAGTTGGTATCGAGTTTGGACCACCTTGTCACGCAATGGATGTCGACGTGCGGGCGCTCCTGCGCCAGCGACATGAATTGCGGCCAGCTCCAACTGTATTGGCGCCCGGTCTCATTGGTGATGCTGAATTGCCAGCGGGTCAGGTCGATGCGCGGCGTGGGCCCGGCGGCCAGCACCGGAAAATCCTCGGTCAGATACTGCCCCGGCGGGGTTCTGTCACTCTGCGGCCGGGGGCGACCTTGGAAGCCTGGCGAGAAGATATTCATGCGATCCCTTCCGGCGTAACGGCAGGTGTCACCCGCATGGGCGGCGTCGGCCTTGCGGCACTTTGGGTCAGATTACGCCGCACCCATCCGCAATCCAGGCTTTTCGGGCACGGCTGGACCCAGGATTCAGCCCTGCGCACCCGCTACATCCCCGCCACGGGCGGCCGGTACGAGCTGATCGGCTCAGCCGACGTGGCGGCCGAGGAAGCGGACCACGTCGGGAGTGACTGTGCTCCAGTACTCGTCGGTGTGCGCGCCGGGGGTTACCAGGGCTACTTCCAGGCGCGCGCGGCCCATGAACTGGCGGCAGCCGTCGATGAATCGGTCCCGGTCCCCGACCCACACACCGGTCGGGGCCGGTCCCAGCTTCGCGATGTTCTGCAGCGGGTCGAGGGCGGCCCACTGGTCGGCATTGGCGAACGCATTGCGCTTGCTCATCTCACCCCACGAGGTGATGAGGCCCGGCGACATGGTCGCAATCGCCTTCGCCGGACGACCGCGTTCGGCCCGGAGACGTGAGTACAGCAGTGCGCCGAAGCCGCCCATGGAGGTGCCGGTGCACGCGAACGGCTCACCGTTCGAACCCGCGAGTCCGCGCGCGGCCAGCCAGCGGGGGGCCTCGTCGAGCAGCATGGTCATCGGATCATCGCCGGAAAAGTGCTGGTGCCAATAGTTGTCGCCACCGTCGATGGCCATGAATCCGAAGGCCGGCACGAGCCGGGTCGAGACGGCAGTGGTGAGCACATCGCCGAGTCGGCCGACCGCGGCATTACGGGCATTGCCGTGCAAACCGTGCAGCAGTAGCGACATGGGCAGACCGTCCGTGGGTACGCCGGGCGGCAGAATGGTGACGATATCCACCGCACGCCCGCGCGCGGGCGAGTACACCCGATCGGTGCGGACCACCGGTTCGATGCCGAGCACGGTGCGCTCGATCGGCCCGCCGTGCACTGCCCGCTGATCGCCCTCTGTGTCGGGAGCCGCGTTCACGCCCGCGCTCACCGCCGCCCCGGCCGCGACCAGACCCAGCAGACCCGTGGATGCCAGTACCGACCGCCGACTGAATTTCCGCGCGGCAGCCCGGTAGTCCTCACCCATGGATCCTCCATCAGCACATCAACAGCTATCCGCCGGGGCGCACATTCGCATAGTGAGCCCCGCCAGACCGCCTGCGACCATACCGATCGAAAGCAACATGGGGTGAACTACGGGCTACATCTGCGAAGACGCCAGGACAGCAATCACATGATGGGACCGGGCACATGAGGAAAGCGTGAGGATTCGAATCTGCTCGCGCCGAAAAGATGCTCGAGTCACATAGGAAATACCGGGCAACCCTCAGCGGGTGTGGGTCAGGGCGGTGCCGGTCGCCCGGTCGTGCATGCCACGGCCGTCGGAATCGGTGAAGAGCGCGGGAACCACGAAGACCAGGATGGCCTGGCGAGCCAGCGCACGGATGAAACCGACCGGCCCATCCGTATCGACACGGCTGACCTTGATCTTCATGAAGTACTGGCCGGGCGTGAATCCGAACAGGGTCACAGCGACCACGCCGAGCACGAACCACACCAGCAGCGTGGGCGTGGACAGCGAGCCCATCACCACCACGAAATGCGGCGGCGGGGCCTCACCTGCGGGAAGCTTCATCTTGGCGATGAGCTGATCGGCATTCGGCCGCACCAGAATCGCCGCCAGGCCGATCGAAATGAACCAGTCGAAGATCAGCGCGACAATGCGGCGCGTCATCGGCGCGAGAGCGCCCGCACCGGATTTCGGCAGCCCCAGTTCCTTGCCCTGGTAGTCACCGGCCGGGTTGTCACCGGGATCGGCGTTCGGTCCGGACAGCCAAGAGCCGGTGATGCGTGCCATGTCTCCACCTTATTCGGCGCCGGCCTCCCGCTTCGCACAGCCCTCGCTGCACAAGATGCGACGGCGCGCGATCGGTGCGAAGCTACCCGCACAATTTGTCCGATGGATTGCGCAGCGCGGTGAGGATTCTCACGGCGCTCGGTCACGACTCGGTAAGACCTCTATATTTTCGCAGTCTTAACAACGCCGCACCCGAGGTCGGTGGCAGGATATCGGTGCTGGTCGAACGCCGCCCGGCGGGAGAAGCCGGTGTTTCCGACATGTCGGGGCACCGACGAACCCCCGGCCAGCTGTACGTGTAACACTGGCGAAACACAGCCTTGATTGCGGGGAAACACCGCGTCCATACCGTCTGGTCGCGACGAACCCATGCAGTAGAACTGGCTGGGAACCGATCCGTAA
>NZ_JAODNK010000149.1 GCF_025465275.1 Nocardia sp.
TGTCCACGCGCGGACCGAGAATGCTCAGCAGTGCGGGCAGCACCGTGAGTGAGGTGATCATGGCCAGCAGCACCGCGGCGATGGTGCCGTAGGCGACCGACTTCAGGAAGCCCTGCGGGAACAGCAGCATGCCCGCGCTGGCCGCGATGATCATGGTCGCCGAGGAGGTCACCGTGCGCCCGGCGGTCATCACCGAACGTCGCACGGCAGCACGGGTGTCGTAACCCTCGGCCAATTCCTCACGGAACCGGCTGACTATGAACAGGCCGTAGTCGATGGCCAGGCCCAGGCCGATCATCGACACCACGGCGGAGACGAAGGAGTTCACGTCGGTGTACTTGGTCAGCGCCATGATCATGCCGTTGGCGGCGATGATCGTCAGACCACCGATGATCAAAGGCAGTGCGGCGGCGACGACTCCGCCGAAAATGAAGAACAGCAGGATCGCGACGGCGGGGAGCGCGAGCATCTCCATGCGCTTCACATCGCTGGCGATCGTGCTGTTCAACGTATAAGCGACCGGCTGCAGGCCACCGACCTCGACCGTGACATCCGGAATCGAGAAGGCGTTCTTGACCGCGCCGTACGCCTGCAGCATCTCGGTGTCGTTGTTGCCGTTGAGGGCAACGGTGGCGAAAGCGTGCTTTCGATCGGCACTGACCGCCTGCGCGAGCTGTTGCCCCGTGTCGGTCTTCCAGGGCGAGACATTGACCTTGGCGATCTCCGGATACGTCTTCGGCAGCGCGTTGAGGCTGTCGATGATCTTCTGGTTCCACGCCGAATCGTCGACGGTCTTCCCGTCGGGCGCGGTGTACAGCAGCACCACGTCACTGTTGTGATCGCGGCTGTACACCGAATCCTTCAGCACCGCTGCCTGTGTCGACTGCGAGTTGGGGTCGAACCATCCGCTGGAGCTGAGGTGGTCCTCGACTCCGAGCCCGAAGGCGCCGAGCCCGAGTAGGGCAGCAACGACCACGCCTAAGACGGTGTAGCGCAGCTTGTAGACCAGGTCGCCCCAGCGGGTGAACACTAAGCGACTCCTTGAGCGGGGCGGGAGGTGAGCAGTGCTGTCAGCGGCCGGAACGGCTGCAGCCATGCTCCCTCGTCGGGCAGCGAGTCGAGGCTCACCCTGGGCAGCGGTTCACGGAACACGCCCGGGATGTCCTCGAGGTCGATGAACTCGAGAATATCCGACGTGACCGCCCAGCTCGCGTGCTCGCGGAATCCGAGCACCTGAACAGGCACGCCGCTGGCGGCGATTTCTTCGAGCGGCGCGCGGAATGCCTGACCATCGGCGGAGGCGACCATGATTCCGGCCAGCCCGGCACCGCGACGGCGGAGCTCGATATGGCCGAGCATATCGCTGTCGACGTCGGAATCTTCGTCGATTTTGGGTTTTGCGAAGACGGCGTAGCCGACATTGCGCAGCGCCTCCACCCACGGTCGCACCACGTCGGCGGTGCCGGGGGCGATATTGGTGAAGACGGTGGCTTCGGGTTCGACGCGCTGGCGGCTGCCGACGGATAGTTCCGCGGTGCGGGCCAGCAGCCAGCGGCCGAGTGCGTCGAAACGCGGCCGGTAGGCGGCGGTGGGCCGGCCGCCGAGAATGGCGCCGAGCCCCATGTCGAGGTTCGGTGCGTCCCAGACGAGCAGCACGCGACGGAAGTCGGTGCCGGTGCCGGAAAGGCCGGTGGTGCCCGGTAGTTCGGACGAGGCAGTGCCGTGCATTATTTCGGCAACATCCGCGACCTCCGGGGCCATCTCACTGACGCTCATGATTCGATCTTCCCCCAGATGAACTCCGTGATGGCGCTACCCGCGCGGAGTCCTTTTCCTTCGAACTTGGTAATTGGACGTTCAAAACCGATCGGTGCGGTTTCAAGGTACCTTGCGGAGTCCCCTCCGGTGGCCTCATTCATACCGATGAGCTGCGATTCTCCGGCACCGACTTCGGCAATATGTTCCGCATAATCGGCGTGATCGGTCGCGACATGCAACACGCCGCCCGGGCGCAGGCGACTCGCGATAAGTGCCAGCGTCGGCGGCTGAAGCAGCCGGCGTTTATGGTGCCGCGCCTTCGGCCACGGGTCCGGGAAGAACACTCGGACACCTGTCAGCGACTCGGGAGCAATCATGTGTTCGAGGACATCCACCGCATCGCCGCGCAGGATGCGAATGTTCTCGATCTGCTCGCGCTCGACGCGCTGCACCAGCTGGGCCACACCCGGCTTGTAGACCTCGACACCGATCAGATTGAACTCCGGCTCGGCCTGCGCCATCGCCGCGGTGGCTGTGCCGGTGCCGCAACCGATCTCGACGATCAGTGGTGCGGTGCGGCCGAACCAGGCGTCGGCGTCCAGCTTCTCGTCGGAGACGTCGCGGCCGATGCGGGGCCACATCCGCTCCCAGGATTGCTGCTGCTGTGGCGTGAGTGCCCCGCGGCGCGAGCGGAAGCTGGTGACCCGTGGGTAGAGGCGATTGCCGCGCGCGGCGAGGTCGACACCGTCGCGGCCGGCCGGCTCGATACCGTCACGGTGATCGCCGTCACCGGCAAGGTCGGCGGACCGCGGCCCGGGGACTGACTCGGCAGTGTGGTTCGCGGCGTCGTTCACGGCGTCCATTGTCCAGTATCGGATGGTTAGCGCAGCAATCGACTACG
>NZ_JAODNK010000186.1 GCF_025465275.1 Nocardia sp.
TGGCAATCGGTCATCCGTTCGGCGCCACCGGCGCCCGCTACGTCCTGACCTTGGCCACCGAACTGCGGGAACGCAATGCGCGCTACGGCGCGATCGGAGTCTGCATCGGATCCGGTCAAGGCGTCGCGATCGTCCTCGAAAACCCTTCCGCCGCCTGAGAAGTCGCTCGGCGCATGTGCCAAGCGCGGTCAGCGGTATGAGCGTTACCGTGCAGTCTGTCTCTCGCCTCCGCCGGGGGTGTCAGGCGGGAGCGTCGCTCGTTCCTACGATCACCGCCCGCCCGATCGTGTGCGGAATCATCAAGATGTTGAGCATCGCGAGACTGGCGCCGTCCGGCATTTCCAAACGATCCACCGAGAGTGCTGTCGCGCAGACGAACAGGCGATGGGTGCCGGTGCCGGGCGGCGGCCGGACCCCTGAGTATGCCGCTTGTCCCAGATCATTCGTCAGCGCGAGGGCCCCGGCAGGCAGATCGGTCCCGCCACCGGCCCCGCCCTTGATGCTCCCCGCGGCGGCGGGCACGTCCTTGACCACCCAATGCCAGAGTCCGCCGGGGATCGGCGCATCGGCATCGAACGCGGTGATGACCAGACTTCGGGTTCCGTCGGGCAAGCCCGACCAGGCCAGCGCAGGAGATCGGTTGGCGCCGGCGTCGGTGTTGTAGCAGGCCGTCGGGAGCGCGCCTCCGTTATCGAAATCATCACTGCGCAAGTCGAATTCGACGGCGGGGAAGGCCAATGCGTAGGGGTTGTAGCTCATTGTCGGGTTCTCCTGAGAGTATCGATATATACAGCATTGCTGTATATCCGAAAATACAGCGAAGCTGTATAGTTTGTCCAATGAAGGATGCCCACTACTCCGTGGCCGACGCCGAGCAACTGCGCGTCGTCGTCGGAAGGTTCGTGCGCGGCGTCAGAAGCGTCGACACGATGCCGGCGGGTCAAGCCACAGTGCTCGGTCATCTGCGCAGAGATGGACCACTGGCGATCGTGGCCCTGGCGGACCGGGAACGCGTCCGCCACCAAACGATGGCTCGGACGGTGAGGCTGCTGGCAGACCAGGGATTGGTGGACGTCGCGGCCGATACCAGCGACAAGAGGCGCGTCGTCGTGGCACTGTCGGCCGAGGGCAGCGCTCGGCTCGACGACGAGCGAACGAGTCGAGCGGCGTGGATCGCGCGGGCCGCGCAGGAGCTGACCGATCAGGAGCGGACAGTCCTCAAGCGCCTTCCCGCAGTTCTCGAGAAACTCATCGTCGGCGACGGGTGACCCGAACAGCGGATGTGGGAGGCGCTGCATGAGCTCGAGACGCAGACGCGTGCCGCTGTATTCGATGTGCTCGGCGACCCCGGCCGATGCCGGGACATTGTCGGGTTCCGACATGCCGAATCGCGTGTCGATTTTGCGAGATATCGCGGATACGCGGGGGGCGCGGAGGGCGTTGCCGGGAAGCTGCGGCGATGACCAGGGTGTATGCGATCATGCCTCTGACGACCGCATACAATGGCCCGCATGCGCATGTTCCTCGATATCCTCCTGATCATCACCAGCGTGCTGCTGGTGCTGCTGGTGCTGCTGCACCGCGCCAAGGGCGGGGGTCTGTCGAGCCTGTTCGGTGGCGGTGTGCAGTCCAGCCTGTCGGGATCCACCGTCGTCGAGAAGAACCTCGATCGAATCACCATCTTCCTCGGAGTGATCTGGCTGATCTCGATTCTGGGCATCGGCCTAGAAATCAAGTTCTCCTCCTAGTCGATAGCCGACTGGTCCACCCGGGCGCCGCGCTGCGACGCCCGGGTGACTTGTGCTGGGCGCTTGCTCTCAGCGGGCAGGTGCGTATCGCCGATTGTTTGCAACGGGTTGTCCAATCGGGACCTCGTCATCACCGTCCAGTGGGCATCATGGACAGATGGACTTGGTGAATACGGTGGCGCCGAGCCTCGCGGGGGTGCTGCACCGGGACTTCTTCTGGATGGTGTGGAACAGCGTTCTCGCCTGGATTCCAGTTGCGCTCGCGCTGTTGGTATTCCGTTCCGACCCGCAATTGGGGCGGCGCTTACCGGTTTCCCCGGTGCGGTGGGCGGGCGTAGCGCTGCTGATGCTGTTCCTGCCGAACGCGCCCTATGTGGTCACCGATCTGGTGCATCTGCGCGATGACGTGCGTGCCATCGGCGAAGGTCCGGTGGTCTCCACGGTGTTGCCGGTGTACGGCATATTCATCATCTCGGGATTCCTCGCCTACTACCTGGTGCTGGCGGAGCTGCGCGGTTTCCTGGAGCGCATCGGCCTGGAGGCATGGCGGGCGCCGGTCATCTTCACGGTCCATTTGCTGTGCGCCGTAGGCGTTTTCCTGGGCCGCTGGGTACGCCTCAACAGCTGGGAGCCGGTGGTCGAGCCGCGCGGCACCTTCGAACGTATGGTGCTGGCCCTCACCTGGGAGTGGGCCCCGATTCTGATCGCCGCGGTCTTCGTGGCAACCGCCCTGGGCCACTTCGTGACTCGCGCCGTGGCCGAGGCCGGGGTGGCGAGCGCCCGTCGCGGCGCCCGGCTGGTGCGAAGCTTGCGCCTCGCACCGCCGAGCCCCGATCAGGTGTGATCAGGCGAGGCCGAGGCGCTCCGCCGCGATAATGCGAATCGCCTTCTTGTCCGGCTTGCCGAGGCCGGTGAGCGGCAGCTTGTCGATGAGCAGCACATGCTTGGGAACCTGGACGGAACCCTTGCGCTGCTTGACCGCCGCCTGGATCTCGGCGGTCACGATCTCGACGGCAGCCGGATCGCCGGCGGTCTCCGGGTCGAGGACCAGGAGTGCGGTGACGGCCTCGCCCCAATGCGCGTCGGGGACGCCGACCACCGCGACTTCGAGCACCCGGGGATGCTCGGAGACAACGTCTTCCACCTCACGCGGGAAGACATTGAAGCCGCCGGTGACCACCATGTCCTTGCTGCGGCCGACGATGAACAGGAAGCCGTCCTCGTCTTCGCGGGCCAAGTCGCCGGTGCGCAGCCAGCCGTTGTGGAACGTTTCGGCGGTGACCTCGGGCAGATTCAGGTACCCGGCCGCGAGCAGCGGTCCGGAAACACAGATTTCGCCGACCTCACCGGGCGCGACCGGAGTGTCCTCACCGTCGAGCAGCGCCACCCGGACCGCGGTGGAGGGCCGCCCGCACGAGGTGAGCCGCTCCTTGTCGTGCTCCTCCTTGCCCAGATAGCTGATGGCCATGGGCGCTTCGGACTGCCCGAAGTACTGCGCGAAGATCGGCCCGAAGCGATCGATGGCCTCCTGCAGGCGATTCGGGTCGATGGCGGACGCGCCGTAGTAGACGGTCTCCAGCGACGACAGATCGCGGGTCGCCGAATCCGGGTGGTCCAGCAGCGCGTAGAGCATGGACGGCACCAGCATGGTGGCGCTGATCTTGTGCTCTTCGATGGCCTTCAGCACTTCACCGGCATCGAAGCGTGGCACCACCACACACTGCCCGCCGAGCAGCACGACCGGCAGGAAGAACGCCGCGCCCGCATGCGAAAGCGGTGTGCAGATAAGGAATTTCGGCCGCTTGGGCCATTCCCACTCCGACAGCTGGATCTGCGTCATGGCAGTCATGGTGCGCGCGGTGCCGACCACACCCTTGGGCTTGCCGGTGGTTCCGCCGGTGTAGCTGATCGAGATGATGTCCTCGGGCAGCAGTTCCACCGCCTGTACCGGCTGCGGCTCGTACTTGTCGGCGGTGGCGAGCAGATCGACGCCCACATCGGCCAGCGCTTCGGGTACGGGCCCGAGCACCAGCACGCGAGTGAGGCTCTCCACCCGATCCACCAGTTCGCGAGCACGCTGCACGAACGCCGGAACCGGATCCAGGATGAGCGTCGTAATGCCCGCGTCGGCAAGCACATACGCGTGATCGTCGACGCCGCCGATCGGGTGCAGCGCGGTGCGCCGCTGCCCCGAGATCTGGCCCGCGCCGATGGTGAACAGCACCTCCGGCCGGTTGAGCGCGAGGATGCCGACCGGGCTGCCCTGCACGAGGCCGAACTCGGCGAACGCCGAGATATAGCGGCTCATCGCATCGAGCACCTCGCCGCCGGTGAGCACATTGCCACCGAGGGTCAGCACCGGCCGATTCTTGTGCCGGCGCAGTCCGGACACCAGCAGATGGCCATTGTGCAGTGGCAGCCGCAGATGGGTGTCGGGATCGATTGTGGTCATAGCCTTCTCCACTTCGAGCGGTTCTTTGTCAGCGGTTATAGCGTGTGTGCGCCGTACAGGGTGACGACGACCGCGCCGCCCAGGCCCAGATTGTGGGCGAGCGCGGTGCGCGCGTCCGGCACCTGGCGTTCGCCCGCGAGTCCGCGCAGCTGCCAGGACAATTCGGTGGCCTGCGCCAGGCCGGTGGCGCCGAGCGGATGGCCCTTGGAGATGAGCCCGCCGGACGGGTTCACCACCCAGGAGCCGCCGTAGGTGGTGGCGCCGGATTCGATCAGCGCACCGGATTCGCCCTCACCGCACAGGCCCAGGGCCTCGTAGGTGATGAGCTCGTTGATGGTGAAGCAGTCGTGCAGTTCGATCACATCGACGTCCGTGACCCCGATTCCGGCGGTGGCGAACACCTTTCCGGCCGCGGCGCGGGTCATGGGCGCGCCAACGACATCGATCATGGAGCCGGTCGAGAAGGCATTACCATCATCGGTGGCCAGCTCCTGCGCCAGGATCTCGATGGCCTGATCCTCCAGGCCGTGCGCCCGCACGTACTCCTCGCTGACCACGACCGCGGCGGCCGCGCCGTCGGACATGGGCGAGCACTGCGAGCGGGTCAGCGGACCGTGCACCGGCTTGTCGCCGAGCACCTGCTCCAGCGTGTACGCATCCTGGAATTGCGCCAACGGGTTCCGGGTCGAGTGCTCATGGTTCTTCACCGCGACCGCAGCCAGCTGCTCGGGCGTGGTGCCGTAGCGCTTCATATGCTCGATGGCGGCATTGCCGAAGAACTGCGTGGTGATGGGCGCCTGGCTGAAGTCGTAATGCTCACGCATGACGGCCAGGTGGTGATCCACGGTGGTGGCCTTGGGTCGGGTGGCCGGGCCCGCCATGGATTCCTTGGTCATCTGCTCGAAGCCGACGGCCAGGGCGATGTCCACAATCCCGCTGCCGACCCATTCGCGGGCCAGCATGAGCGCCGTGGAACCGGTGGCGCAGTTGTTGTTCACATTGACGATCGGGATACCGGTCAGGCCCACGTCGTACAGCGCGCGCTGCCCGGCGGCGGACGGCTGGAAGACGTAGCCGACAGCGGCGCGCTGCACCTGGTCGTAGGTGACTCCGGCATCGCCGAGTGCGCCGTTGACGGCCTCTGCGACCATCTGCGGGTAGGTCCACTCGCGGGAACCGATCTTGACGAACGGGGTCATATTGACTCCGACGACGAAAACGCGACGCATTCTTCCTGTACTCCTGTTCTGCGGAAACAACTGTGGTGGATGGTCAGTCGGCGCGCGGGACGCGGCCGTCGATATCGGTGAACCCGTACTCCCCGGCGAGGTCGGCGACCTTCCAGGCTTTCCCGCTGCGCGCCTTGCGCTTCGGGTCGGCGGCCAGTGCCGCGACGGCCCGGCCCGGGAAGCGGGGGGATTCGGCGGTATCGAGATCGAAGGTGCCTTCACCGGGCAGCGTGACCAGGCGCCGGCCCTGCGCATCAGCCGGAACCATCTGCAGCAGTTCGGTATTCACGATGCCGGGCCACAGCGACACGGCTGTCGCATCGGTGTCGGCGAGATCGTGCGCCATATCGGCGGTGAGCCGATCCAGCGCAGTCTTGCCCACGCCATAGACGGCATTGTGCATGTACCGAGTCGCACCGGGGGAGGACACATTGACGATGAGCCCACCGGATTCGATGATCAGCGGCGCGGCGAAAACGCTTGCCACATAATGCGATCGAACGCCGATATCGAAAGTCTCGTCCCACGCCTTGGGCGGCACCTCCCAGAACTTGCGGCCGAGCCAGCGGGCGGCGGCGGGGGAGTTGTAGACATTATTCACCAGCACATCGAGGCGGCCGTGTTCCTCGCGCACCTGCGCGAAGAGTTTTTCGACCGCACTGTCGTCCTTGTGGTCGCAGACCACCGCGACTCCGGTCCCGCCGAGCTCATCGATCTCGGCGGCGGTGCCGGCCACCGTGCCCGGCAGGTGTCCGGCCGTGGTGGTGCGTCCGGTGACATAGACGGTCGCGCCCGCCGCGCCCAGCTCCAGGGCAATGCCCTTGCCGATACCGCGGCTGGCTCCGGTCACCACGGCGACCGTTCCGGCGAGAATCTTGGGTATTTCGCTCACGACCTCTGGACACTACCTTTAAATAGGAACGTGTTCTAGAAATTGGAGGCAGCAGTGGAGCTGACGCATCGGACGGTGGATACCGGAGACATCCGTATGCACGTGGCTGAGCAGGGTGAGGGGTATCCGGTCATCTTCTGCCACGGGTTCCCGCACACCTGGTTCATGTGGCACAACCAGCTGGAAGCGGTCGCGGCGGCCGGGTACCGCGCGCTGGCCCCGGACCTGCGCGGCTACGGGCGCACCGACGCGCCCGCCGGGCTGGAGTCGTACACGAACGAGGCCGTGATCGGCGATCTGCTGGCGCTGCTCGACGATATCGGCGAGCAGCAGGCCGTCTTCGTGGGCTTGGACTTCGGCGCGCAACTGGTGTGGGAGCTGTCGCTGCGGCATCCGGAGCGGGTGGCGGGGGTGGCGGTCCTGAACAATCCGTTCAGCCCGCGTCCGCCGCGTCCGCCGTCGGCATTCTGGACCAAGGCGGCGGATCGGCATTTCCTGCATCTGGCGTACTTCCAGGCTCCCGGTGTGGCCGATGCCGAGCTGGCCGCCGACCCGCGCGGGTTCCTGGCCCGGGTGTACTACTCGCTCAGCGGTGATTACCACTACCTCGACACCTGGAAGAACCCGCCGGGGCTCGGCTACCTCGACGTGCTTCCCGAGGCTCCGCCCATGCCGTGGTCGTGGCTCTCCGAAGCCGAATTCGACACGCTGGTAGCGGATTTCGAGCGCACCGGGTTCACCGGTGGCCTGAACTGGTACCGCAGCCTGGACCGCAACTGGGAACTCACCGAGGCGTACGCCGACGCCAAGGTCACCGTCCCGACCTTCTTCCTCTATGGCGAGAACGACCCTGACATGGAGGGTTTCAGCGGCCGCGACCCCTTGGCCACCCTGCGCGCCAATGTGGTCGACCTCCGCGAGGTGGTCGAGATCCCCAAGGCCGGTCACCTGGTCCAGCTGGAACGCGCGGATGCGGTCAACGTTTTCCTGATCAATGCCCTGCAGAGTTTGGACGTGACCGTCTCGACTTCGGCCTGATCCGCACTGCCTGAAGATCCTCTGAAGGAGTGGCCCGGCGCCTTTTCGCAGGGCCACCCTTCGGCTGTGATGATGGGCATGAAACTACAAGCGAGAGTGAGCCGTACCGGGATTCGCGTGGCTTTGGCTATGACGATCGCGGCAGTTCCGATGGTCATGGCGGCCGGTGCCGCATCCGCCGAAGCACCTGCCGGTGACACGACGACCTCCGTGCCGAACCTGCAGTTCGTCCATGACGGGTACTGGCACTGGGTGCACTGCGACCGTGACCACGAGTACTGGCGTCCGGGTTGCCATCCGGAGTGGGGTCCGTGGACCGAGCAGCTGCCCGAGACCGGCAGCTTCTAGAACCGTATCGAGATCCGGCCCGACAGGCCGGATCTCGGCTTTCGGTAGCGGATTACGCGGGCCGGGTGGCGCGGTAGAAGGTGACGCGTCCGACGTGGCGGTACACCTGGGAATCCACTTCCTCACAGTCGAAGCCGGCAGCCCGCAGGAGGTGGGGGATACCGTCGCCGAGGTTGCCGCTCGCGTGCGGATTCTTCATCATGCGGCGCGAGGCGTATCCGTCTGTGGCGGAGAGGTTTCCGCCGACATCGGCCAGATGCAGTCGCCCGCCGGGACGGAGTACGCGGAACACCTCGGCGGCCAGGGTGGGCTTCACCTCGGGGTTGAGGTGGTGCAGCATGAATGAGGAGAATACGTAGTCGAAGCCGGCGTCGGGGAACGGCAGATCTTGCGCGTACGCGCGTTCGAATCGAATGCCTTTGCGGCCGTGGATCTTGCGCTCGGCGCGAGCCAGGGCGAGCGGATCCGGATCGGTGCCGACAATATCCGCGCACGGTTGCGCATCTTTGGCCGCAACGGTGAGTGTGCCGGTGCCGCACCCGATCTCGAGAATCCGGGTATCGGGTGCGAGGTCGGCCTGCCGAATGAGTGAGCGGTGCACCTTGCGGGCTCCGAGCAGGCGGGTCAACACGTCGTAGAACGGCAGCATGGCGTCACGACCGGCTGCGGGGAGGTAGTCGTGACGGTTGCCCATGGCCTGGTGGAGGGGAGTATCTTTCGTCATGTATTCCATGATGTGCACCGAACTGGCTGAGCAATTGGTGGATCATCGGCAGAACTAGGATTATCTTTGGTTCATGCCCGAACGTCCGCACGCCATCCGGTACGAAGCGGGCGTGCCGGTGTACCGCTACTCCTCCGATCCTGCTGTACCGCCGATCTCGGTCATGCGATTTGCCCACGACGGGCGACCGGGGTACGGCACGCCGCACATCCACGACTTTCCGGTGCTGCTCTACGTCGACCGCGGCACGCCGGGCGAGCAGGAGCATCCGGGGCTCGCGCGGACCGGCGACGTCTTCGTGGTCGCGCCGGGTGCGGTGGTGGACGGTCGGGCAGTCACCATGGACAGCGCGGTCGGGGTGCTCTTCGATCCGGCGGCGCTCGGCGATGACACCCGTGCGCCCTGGCCCGCCTGGCGAGCGCACCCGCTGCTGTTCCCCTTCCTGCACGGCACCCCGAGCGGGTTGCTGCGGCTGTACGTGCCCGCGGAGCGGCAACCGTTGTGGGAGAACACCATCGCCGCCATCGAGGACGAATTGAGCACGGGCCGAGCGGGATACCGCCAGGCCGCCGCGGCCCATCTGACATTGCTCCTGGTGGATATCGCCCGGCTGGCGGTCGATGTGGTGGGAGACCTCCAGCGCAGCAATGAATCCGTGCTCGCCGAAGTCTTCGCCGTCATCGAAGCGCGCTTCACCGACCAACTCTCACTGCGCGACGTCGCGAGCGCGATCGGCATGACTCCCGCCTACCTCACCACCCTGGTCCGCCGCCGCACCGGCCGCACCGTCCAGGACTGGATCCTCGCCCGCCGCATGTCCGAGGCCCGACGCCTACTCACCGACACCGACCTCCCGATCAACGACATTGCCCGCCGCGTAGGCATTCTCGACCCCGGCTACTTCGCCCGCAGGTTCCGCCGCGAACACGAGATGACCCCCCGCGTCTGGCGCACCCGCAGCGACGTGGCTTGACGGACGGCCTGCAACGGCGACGGTCCCGGTAGTGGCAACCATCGGGACCATCGGCCGGGGATCGTGATGTCAGGAGACCGGGCGCAGGGATTGGGGGGTGAGGTCTTTCAGGGTGGGGTAGCCGTCGACTGCCATGATCAGGTCGGCTTCGGCCAGTAGTGAGCGCAGGACGTGGACGATGCCGTCGGTGCCGCCGAGGTTGAGGCCGTAGGCGTAGGGGCGGCCGATGCCTACGGCGGTGGCGCCGAGGGCCAGGGCCTTGATGATGTCGGCGCCGCTGCGAATGCCGGAGTCGAACAGGACGGGCAGTCCTTCGGCCGCGGCGACGACATCCGGGAGCATATCGAGCGCCGGGATGCCGCCATTGGCTTGGCGGCCACCGTGATTGGAGCAGTAGATGCCGTCCACGCCACCGTCGCGGGCGCGGCGGACGTCGTCGGGATGGCAGATGCCCTTGACGATCAGCGGCAGCTTGGTCAGCGAGCGCAACCACGGGAGGTCTTCCCAGGTCAGGGGATTGCCGAAGACCTGGATCCATTTCAGGATCGCCGATTGCGGATCCTGTTCCGGTGACTGCGCCAGGCTCGCGCGGAAGACCGGATCGGTGAAGTAGTTGGCCAGGCAGTGCCCGCGCAGCTGCGGGAAATTGCCGGTGGACAGATCGCGCGGTCGCCAACCGGTCACCCAGGTGTCGAGGGTGACGACAATGCCCTTGTATCCGGCGCGCTCGGCGCGTTCGACCAGGCTGGCGGCGAGATCGCGGTCGGTCGGGGTGTAGAGCTGGAAAAAGCCTGGCGTATCACCGAATTCGGCCGCCACATCCTCCAGCGGGTCGACCATGAGGGTCGATGCCACCATGGGAATGCCGGTGCGCGCCGCGGCGCGCGCGGTCGCGAGATCGCCGTGGCCGTCCTGGGCGCACAGGCCGATCACGCCGATCGGAGCCATGAAAACCGGTGCGGGCAGGGTCATTCCGAACAGATCGATCGACAGCTCGCGCTGGGCCGCGCCGACGAACATGCGGGGGATCAGTCCCCAGTGGTCGAAGGCCGTGACATTGGCGCGCTGGGTGCGCTCATCGCCGGCGCCGCCGGCCACATACGACCACACCGACGGCGGCATGGCCGCGCGCGCCCGCTCCTCCAGATCGGTGAAGCTCACCGGGAGCGCGGGCACTACGCCGCGTAGTCCGTTGAAGTAGATCTCGTTCTGAAAGTCACCGAATGCCATGACGTCATCTCCAGTTTCCGAACGTGCCGGGGTACCTGATTATTGTGCGAGACTGAGCGTTGGAACCGAACGAAACGCAGTATTCAGTCACGGAGACCGGTACACGTGCAGGATGATGTCAGAGCGCTGAGTGAAGAGGACCTCGCGCTGATCCACGCCCTGCAATTGCGGCCCCGCGCTTCGTGGACCGAGCTGGGGCAGGTGCTTGGCATCGATCCGGTGACCGTCGCCCGCCGCTGGCAGCGCCTGGACGATCGCGGTGAAGCGTGGGTGTGCGTCTCGCCGGGGCCTGCGCTGTTCGATTTGGTCTGCGCCGCGTACGTCGATATCGACTGCGCTGCCGGGGCGACCGCGACGGTGGTGGCTGCGCTCGCCGGGCATCCGCACATGCTCACCCTCGAACGATCGGGTGGCAGCAATCGCATTCTCGCCACCGTGGCGACCCGCGACTTCGATCAGATGGCCCGGTACACCCTGGATGTGCTCCCGGCCGTCCCGAATGTTGTCGCCGTGCGGACTCGGATCGTCACGCACTGGTTCGCCGAGGGTGGCAGCTGGCGCATCGACGCGCTGGCTCCGGAGCAGCGCGACCAGTTGCGAACACCCGCTGCTCCCGCCTCCGACGTGCGCGGACGGCGGCAGGTGACCGAGCTGGACCGGGCGATGATCGATCAGCTGTACGGCGACGGCCGGGCCTCGCATCGGGCGATCGCCACCGCATTGGGGACCAGCAGCTCCACCGTCAAACGGCGGATCGACGAGCTGACCCGGCTCGGCCTGCTCAGCTTTCGCTGCGATTTCGCGCGCCCGCTCGGCGGCTGGCCGGTCGCGGTGACCTTCTGTGCGACGGCGCCCACCGCCGCGCTATCCACGATCGGGTACGCGCTCATCCGGCTGCCGCAGACCCGCAATTGCGCCGTGGTGAGCGGTACGCACAATCTTGTGGTGCAGGCCGGGCTGCATTCGGTCGCGGAGGTGACGCGGTTCGAAAACCAGCTCGCCACCATGCATCCCGAGCTCGCCATTACCGAGCGCAGCATCACGCTGCGGCACGAAAAGCTGCTCGGCCGTATCCTCGATCAGCACGGTCGATCCAAAGCTGTTGTCCCGCCCGATATCTGGCGGGATATTTCGTCCGCCGCTCAGTAGTTGGCGTTGAGATATTCAGCGGCGTGTGTTGTCCACAGCACGTCGGTGCCGGGCATGGTGTGGCCCGAGTATCGGACGTGCTCGCCATCGGGCCACGGCGTGAGGTATCCGAGCAGGCCGCGCACGGCCGCAGAATAGCGGTCCAGGTTCGAGACCGGGTCCAGCAGTAGGAAATCCAGCAGCTCGTGGAAAAGCAGCGGGGTCAGATTGCCGATCCGAGCGCCCTCGACCAGTGAGAAGGGTGAGATTCCGGCATCGATGAGACGCAGAGGCGAATCGGCGGGGGAGGCGGTGATGATGTCATTGGGGTTGGCGTACTCGAACACGTCGATATCGGTCGGCCACGCCTTGCGCCGCCGGTGCAGGCCGTATGTGCCTGCGGGGCAGAGATTTCCCACCGATTGCCCGGACCGTCGCATCGGATTGGCGATATTCACCACGAAAGCGATCTCCAGCGGTGAGCCGTCGACATTGGTGAATCGTCCCGCCCGCACACCTTCGAGGATGGTGCTCGCGACGATCCCGCCGAGCGAATAACTCAGCAGCCCACAGATATTCGGCGAATCCTGTAGCGCCTGTACGCCCGCCGCGACCCCCAGTCGTACCGAGGTGTCCAGCGAGGGTCCCCAGGTATTCGGATCCGGCCCGATCGATGCGGGCCAGTCCGGTTCGAACCAGCTGAACTTCGCCGGGTCCAGCAGTTTGGTGACATCGTGCAGCATGCCGGCCGGGGTGCCATCGGAATTGCGCTGCTCCCCGGTGCCGCGCAAGGTAATGATGTCGATCATGATCAACTCCATCTGCGCGCCGAAATTTTCGGCGTCTACCAGCAACGTTAGGCGCGGCAGCGGCGGGAAACGCGAGTAGTGAACTACCTGATCATGCGGTGCGCGGTGCGGTTTTCACCCTGCGGACCAGCCACCGTCGACCGGCAGGATCGCGCCATTGATGAACGCTGCGGCATCGGAGGCCAGGAACACCGCGACGTCCGCCATCTGCTCCGGCTGGGCGATGTTCTGGGCGAGGGACAGGATCGGCCGTAGGCGGGTGATGCCCTCGGCATCCCAGTTCGGGGTGGGCCCGGCGATGCCGGTGAGCGTGGGGCCGGGAAGGATTGCATTGCAACGGATCCCGTCATTGGCGTGAGCCCATGCGACATTGCGGGTGATGCCGACAACTCCGTGTTTTGATGCGGTGTAGGCGATACCCGCGGCGCCGCCGCGAACGCCCGCCTCGGAGGCGGTATTGACGATCGCGCCCGCGGCCTGCTTCAGCATGTGCGGAAGTACCGCACGCGTGACCAGGAAGGTGCCGGTCAGGTTGATCCGCAGGACCCGATCCCATACCTCTATCGAGGTATCCGCAGGCAGGGCCATGGTGTCCATGATTCCGGCGTTATTGCACAGCACATCGATCCGTCCGAACGTCTCGACGGCTGTGTCGACCAGCCGTGCCACCGACGCCTCATCGGAGATATCGACCGCGACCGGGAGAGCGGCCGAGCCGATATCGGCCGCAGTCTTCTCCGCGCCCGTGATGTCGATATCGGCGGCGACCCCCTTGGCTCCCGCCGCTGCGAAGGCCACCGCCATCGCGCGTCCGATACCCGATCCGGCACCGGTGATCACCGCGACCTTGCCATCGAAGTTATTGCTGCTCAAAGAAACTCCTCTCAGCGAGTGAACCGGAGGCGCATTGCCTCGAACGTCCCGGCACACAACCGGACAGAATTGTCCGGTTGCTAAGCTAGTGTGCGTGCCCCCGCAACGTCGCGTCAATAGAGGCCCGAGCGCCGCCGCCGGCAACCGCGCGGCACTCATCACCGCCGCCCGCCAGGTCTTCGCCGAAACCGGTTTCCACGCCCCCTTCAGCCTGATCGCCCGCACCGCGGGTGTAGGCCAAGGCAGCCTCTACCGCCACTTCCCTGACCGTCAGAGCCTCGCCCTGGCCGTCTTCGAAAACAACATCGAATCCCTGGAATCCTTCGCCGCCGCCCCCGAAGTAACCCTCGACGCCATCCTCACCGAGGTAATCGCCCAACTCCCCAGCGCCATAACCATCGTCGCCGCCCTCGACCACACCGCCACAGACCCCCACCTATCCGCCCTGGCCGACCGCCTCCGCCACCTCCTGGCCACCAAACTCGAACCCGCCCGCCCCACCTGGCGCCCCGACCTGACCCCCGACGACCTCATGCTCGCCCTCGCAATGCTCGCCTCCCTCCTCTCCAACACCGAACCCGCAGCCCGCCCAGCCCGCACCACCGCCGCCTGGACCCTCCTCCGCCAAGGCCTGCAATGACATTGGCTCAATTGGGTGATGAAGGTGCTGAACTGTCCAGCCACCTCGGTTGCAATGGAGCTGAGACCGGTGGCAACGGCACTGCGGGCGCATTGGTGTTTGACGATGGATCTGGTTGGGCGAGCGGGACCAGCAATGCGGCGACGATCAGTGCGAGGGCAGCGAGGGCGCCGGTAATGATGCGAGCTATTGCGTACCAGTGCAAACGCCAGCGGCATTCCGGCACTTGAGTTTCGGCGGCCATGCCCCTCCTGGAAACAAGTCTCCTGGGCAGATCGCCGCGCGAACAGTTGCCATTACCGTGCACTCGACCACCTACGCGTCGACCAGTCGTATGAAGCCTCATCGACCAGGAACTGGTGGCGGGTTCTTCTCGGCGTTTGCCGCCCTCAGTTCCTGGTGGTGGTCGTTTCACTTGGGCGAGGGCGGGATTCGGGTTGGTGGGTGGGATCGGAGTGATAAGTCACCTGAGGCAATTCCCACTGTTGCTGTCCGGGGGACCGAAAGTGGCTGACAATACTGGCGTGGATGCTCTCACGGTGCGTAAGTGCGGGGATGGGCCCGAAGTGGTGCTGGTCCATGGTGGGGCCGGGCCGAGGACTACGTGGGCTGGGATGGAATCGCTGGGTGCGCGGTGGAAGCTGCTGCTCGTGTATCGGCGCGGGTTCGAGCCGAGTCCGCCGGCGCTGGGTGGGCGGCAGGACTTTCTGGTCGATGCGGACGATCTCGGTGCGGTTTTCCGGGCGTGCCGACCTCATGTGGTCGCCCATTCCTACGGGGTGCTCGGAACACTGCTGGCCGCGGCTGAACGGCCGGAGAGTGTGCGCTCGCTGACGCTGATCGAACCACCTCTTTTCTTCCTTGTTCCAGGGGACCCGGACGTGGCTCGACTGGAAGAATTGGGGGACGCGGTCCTCATCAATGGTCTTGATGCCGACCCCGATTCGCTGCGCGAATTCCTCGCTCTCGCTGGATCACCCGGGGTCGATGCCGAACGCTTTCCGGAAGCGGTTGTGGCCGCTGTGCACCGCGCGCAGGGTGGGCGGCTGCCTGGGCAAGCGCGGCCTGATCTCGCGGCATTGCGTGCGGCCGGAGTGCCCGCCCTGGTCGCTTCCGGCGGACATTCCCTTGCGCTGGAACGGATATGCGACGCGCTCGCCGAGGAGCTCGGAGCTCAACGGCTCACCGCGCCGGGAGCCGGCCATTTCGTCCCGGCTGCACCGGGCTTCACCGACGAGCTGGAGAAGTTCCTCTCCCATTGCGAGGGCGAATCCCTGTGACGATGGCGGTCGCCCGGGAGTCTCGCGGCACTCCCTGACCTCGAATGCGGATGCTTTATTGTCTGTGGCGCAACGGAATACGGAGGGCAAATGGGATCGACCGCGCCAGTGACCAATGTGATCGACGTCAGTGGGCAGGCGGCCGTCGCAGGTGATCGCGACACCATCGGGGGCTGGCCCGTCTTGGACGCGGATCAGCCCTGGCCGGTGTGCGACTGCGGCGAGCGCATGGCTTTGTACTTCCAGGTCGAGATTCCTGCCGGGGTGCCGCACTTCGGTGGTGACCAGCTGCTGGTCTTCCAATGCCCGGTCGAAAGCGACGCCTGCTATCCGTCCGAGACCCAGCTGCCTCCGGAATTCTGGGACCACCCGGCCGAGAACGACCATGCGTTCTGGCGAATCCTGCTGCAGCGCAATGGTGTCGCCGCCGCGACCGCAGACCCGTACCTACGGCCGCACCGATTGACAGTCCATGAATTCGAGGATGTGGACCACCGCAACGACAGCCTGCCGCTGCAGGATTTCAAAGTGGGCGGCGCCGCATTCTGGGTGCAGGCCGCTGAACACTTCCGCTGCGCGTGCGGCACCGATCTGGTCTTCCTCTGCCAGATCCCGGAAAGCTTCGAGTTCTCCGCCTACCTGCACGATCTGTCCGTCGATTATCCAGCTCTCGATGACGGACTACTGCTGGGCAATATCGTCTACGTCCTGGCGTGCCCGGCGCACTGCCACCCGGCAGCCGCCTACCCGGTCTGTCAGAACTGATCCCGGGGGTTCGGCAGATAAGGCGAATCGGTCGGACGCCTGCGCCTCGACTCGGTCGTGACCGATTCGGTGACCGATACGGTAGCGCGCGGATCGGGGTACAGTGGCGCGGTTCGATTACAGACGAGGAAACGCGCTCTCATGGGATTTCGGCATCGCCGCCAGCTTTCACACTCCGAAATCCCCGCGTTACTCGCACTATCCGGTGTTCTGACGCTGGGTGCCGTGTTGCTGCCGGCGGCTCCGGCGATGGCCGGTCCTACCCAACCGTGGGCTGCTCCGCCGCTGAACTCCTGTGGCGAAACAGGTTTCGATCCCCTTGCCCGCCAACCGAACCCTGATCCGTCGCAGCAGCAACCGGGTGCGACGATCAAGGTTCCGATCCCGATACCGCAGATCGTGACGGTCCAGGTGCCCGGACCCAAACCCGATAACACCCGGATCGACCCGGCCGCGTTGCCGGCGGATCCGTGTGGCAACCCGTGCCCGGATATTCGGGACGATCCCGCCCCGGCCACCGCGCCTGCCGGCACGGGCAGTGGGAGTGGTTTGTCGTTGCCGCATATCGAGATCGCCCCGGAGCCGGAACCGATTCCGATTCCGGTGCCCGGCGGTGAGGCCCCCGAACCGCAGGCCCCGCCGACCTCGGATGTGCAACCTTCGGAGCCGGCGCCCGCGGTGGCGCCGGTGCCGGCGCGGCAGGTGGATGCGGTGCAGCTGGTCGATCAGGTGACCGGGCACGGGTCGGTCAATCGTACCGATATGCGGTGGTCGGTCGATGGCACCGATCTGGGATTGATGTGGGAGAACAAGCCCGGTCAGGTCGCGGTCGTGTTCGGTGACACCTTCGGCAAGGGCTGGCAGGCCGGCGGGGCGGGTACCGATCAGCAGGACTGGCGCAGCAACACGATCGCCTACAGCAGTAACCATGATCTGTCCCAGGGTCTGGTGCTGGATGATTTCGTGCAGAACTCCCGCTGTCATGCCGCGGAGATCCTGGACAGCCGCAAGATCAAGAACTTCGAGCACACCACGATCCCGACGTCGGGGTTCGCGATCGGTGACCGGCAGTATCTGACGTACATGTCGATCAACCATTGGTCCCGTATTCCGGGGATGTGGTGGACCAATGACGGTGGTATCGCCTATTCCGACGACAACGGCCGCACCTGGACCAAATCGCAATGGGCGCGCTGGGACAACCTGTTCGGGTTGGGGCGTTTCCAGGTCGCGACGATGGTGCCCCGTGGGGATTACGCGTACATGTTCGGCACCCCGAATGGGCGCCTGGGTGTGATCGGCCTGGCCCGTGTGCCTGCTGATCAGGTGCTCAACAAATCGGCGTACCAGTACTGGATCGACGGGACCTGGGTGGCCGCGGACGGGGCGAACGAATTGCTGGCCACGCCTATCGTTTCCGGTACCGCGAGTGAGTTGTCGGTGCGTTTCGATCAGGATTCGCAGCAGTGGCAGATGGTGTATCTGGACGTGACGCGTGGGCAGATCGTGATGCGCACCGCCGCGCAACCGCAGGGTGCGTGGACCGATCCGGTGCCGTTGCTCAGTACCGAGGACTATCCGACCGCGTACGGCGGGTTCATGCACCCGTGGTCCACGGGCAAGGACCTGTACTTCACCGTGTCGGCGTGGAACAGCTACAACGTGTACCTCATGCACGCAACCCTGAAGTGACGCCGCAGGTAATCCGTGACGGGACGTGTTGACGGCCCCTGACCGGGTATCGACAAGTCGTGACCTTCGACCTGACACCCACGGCAGCACAGCACGACCTGGCCAAGCGTGCGCACGAGTTCGCCCGGGACTGCATCAGGCCGGTGGCGTCCCACTACGACCAGGCCCAGGAGTTCCCCTGGCCGGTCCTCGAAGAGGCAGCGAAACGCGGCTTCTACAGCCCGCTGTTCTACCGCGACCTCATCGGCGACCCGACCGGATTGTCGCTGCCGATGTTTATGGAGGAGCTGTTCTGGGGCTGCGCCGGCATCGGATTGGCGATTGTCATGCCCGCACTGGCCTTGTCGGCGATCGGCCAGGCCGCCACTCCCGAGCAGATGCTGCGGTGGGCGCCCGAATGTTTCGGCACACCAGGGGATTTGAAGCTCGCGGCGCTCGCGATATCGGAACCTGAGGGCGGCAGCGACGTGCGCAATCTGCGCACGCGGGCCGTCCGCGACGGTGACGACTGGATCATCGACGGTCACAAGATGTGGATCGGCAATGGCGGCATTGCCAATGTGCACGTCGTGAACGCGGTGGTGGATGAGCAATTGGGCCACCGCGGCCAGGCCCTCTTCGTAGTACCCGGCGGCACACCCGGTCTGGAATTGGTACGAAAGCTCGACAAGCTGGGATGCCGCGCCTCGCATACCGCGGAGTTGAAATTCGACAGCGTGCGCGTGCCGATGGACAACCTGCTCGGCGGAGTCGAGAAGCTCGAGCATTCGCTGGCCAAGCGCCGCGAGGCGGCCCGCACCGGCGGCCGATCCGCTTCGGTGACGCTGGGAACCTTCGAGCAGACTCGCCCGATGGTCGCCGCCCAGGCGCTCGGAATCGCAAGAGCCGCTCTGGAATACATGACCTTCTACGCGACCCGCCGCGAGGCCTTCGGTGCGCCGATCATCGACAATCAAGGCATCGCCTTCCCGATCGCGGACCTCGCCACCCAGATCGACGCCGCGCGACTATTGACTTGGCGGGCGTCCTGGATGGCCGCCAAGGGTGTGCCCTTCGAACGCGGCGAAGGTTCGATGGCGAAGCTGGCGGCCAGCGAAATCGCGGTGAAAGCCACCGAACGCGCGATACAGACACTGGGCGGATGGGGCTACATCACCGACCACCCGGTGGAGAAATGGTACCGAGATGCCAAGCTGTACACCATCTTCGAAGGCACCAGCGAAATCCAGCGCATAGTCATCTCCCACGCCCTGGGCGCTGCCGAAGGCAGACCACCCCTCCACGTCGACCTCGAACCGTCCGGAGGCCCGCTGAACAAAATGTTCGGCCGCGGCACCGAGATACGAACCAAAGCCGCAGCCGCAGCGCTGAACATGCGGGATCGGGTTCCGGGCCCGATCATGAAGGCCGCCCTGAAGATCCTCCGCCCGCCTCGATAGCCGCACGTTCAGGCGGTAGATCATCACCACACCCGGCATTGGACCGGACCTCCGATCTCTAACATTTCTCGGGCGACCGAGGGCTACTGATCGGCTGTGCGAGAAGACATTTCAGGTGCTGACGGAGCAGCCGGCTATTGGTGTTGCTGCGCGGTTGATGGTTCGGGAGGCATTGGCCGGGCGGCGAAAGGTCGGGTGAAACGGCGGGTTCGAGCGGTGCGGGGGACGTAGGGTCGGAGAGTCATGTGGGTTCGAACTCCGAAAGGCATTGCCTGTGCTCGTGGAACGACTTGCCGCTGGGTTTCGCTCGGTTGATACGACTGCGCTGTGTGATGCTGATAAGTCGTTGCGGGTGATGGACAGTGCGATTCGGCCGCGGTCGGCGGGGATCAGAATTCTGGGCCCGGCGTTCACCGTCCGGTGCTATGGGGATTTCTTCGCGGTATTGCGGGCCATCGAGTCGGCCGCGCCGGGGGATATTGTCATCGTTGATGGCGGAAGCAGTGAAATCGCCTTGGCCGGAGAGCTTTTCGCGCGCGGGGCGCTGGTGCGCGAGCTGGGCGGGATCATTGTCGACGGCGGGTACCGCGATATCGGCTATGTCCGCGATTGCGAGCTGCCGATCTACAGCCGTTTCATCACACCTATGGCCGGATCCACCACCGAGCTCGGTGAACTGCAGGTCCGCGTGACCTGCGGTGGTGTGCCGGTGAATCCGGGTGATCTGATCTTCGCCGACGATGAAGGCATTGTTGTACTCGACCCGGCGCGAGCGGAAGAACTGCTGGCTGCCGCCACCGCCATCAAACAAGCCGAGGCCCGCGTCATCGCGAAGCTGGATGCGGGAGCCACGCTCAGCGACTGCCTCGGCATCTCCGCACACGCCCAGGCACTGCAGCGGGGCGAGCACTCGGCCCTGGAATTCCTCGCCTGACCCGAATACTCGCCGCGCCGCCTCCATGGCAGCCGGGCCAACGTCGGATACCCTGCGACCGGTTCGAAGATCTGTCCACGATTGGTCCGGATACACCGAAAGACGGGGCACGATGAGCGGATTCGACCTCTCACGAGGCATGGCAGCGCGCGGCATGGCCGGGATCGCGGTCGCAGCGGCTTGTATTGCAGTACCGATGGCGGCAGCGCCGCAAGCGGCCGCGGCGGGGACGCCGACCCTGACGGTCAGCATGACCGGCTCACCGATCGGCCCGGCCAAGCTCGCCTCCGTCGGCTGCGGGCAGACCGCGGTGGCGACGGTGAAGATGGCCGACGGCACCCCGGTATCGCACGGCTCGGTGGAGTTCACCAGCCACCTGCCCGGCATCTCCGGCAATGTGGTGGGAACGGTACCGGTCACCAACGGCACCGCCAGCATTCCGTGGGTTCCCGGCGTCGCGGGGCAGCACATCATCAGCGCGATCTACTTCGACGATGCATCCGACCTGCATCCCGCCTCCGGGCAGACGATGATCACCGCCATGAACCTGAACGGCGTGTGCGTCTGATCCGGAGTTGCTGGGCCGGAGCGTGATTCAGCTGCTGTGAATCGCGATGACCGGCCGCTTCGACGGCTGGAGGGTGGCGAGCAGGGTGCGGACGACGTCCTCGGAGACGGCGACGCACCCTGCCGTCGCTGCCCCGGTATCGCCGTGCACGAAGAATGCCGAGCCCTGGGCCGGAACCGCGGGGAAGCGGTTGTAGTCGATGACGAGCGCATGGTTGTACTGCGGGTCGGTCCGGCCGAGATTCTCGCTGATAGCGGTGTCGAATGGGCAGGCATCCTCGGCGCACCGATACTTCCGGTTGTAGAGGGGGCTTTCGGAGTCGGATACCCACCACCAGGTATTCGACGGGTCGACGGTGAGGTAGGGGAGTAGCGCGGCCGGATCGGGGAGGCGGCCGAAGCCCTCGGTCAAGGCGAAGGTGCCTTCCGGTGTGTAGTCCCGGCCCTCGCCTGCCGCACTCGAAATCCCTTCCGCGCCAACCCGGGCCGGTACCGCGAAGGTGCGCTTCCAGTCCCGCAGCCGGTTCCGCTGCCACAGCTCCAGCGTCCCGCGATCGGCGCCGGCCGGTGCCGTGACCCAGACAACCTGCATCCCGGGAACGGTATTCGGGTCGAACGGCGGCCGGTCGACGGTCAGCCGGGGCAGCACCGCGACGGCGAGCACCGCGACGGCCACGGTGACCGTCCACCGCAGCGCTCGGAGACCCTTGTCCGCCAATCCCATTCAGGCTCCCCACTGTCTGCGCCGATGGCCTCGTAGCGAGCCGGAGTGATTTTCTGCCTGTCGGCTATGTCCGTGTTTGCACTGGTCACACGGTACGCGGACTGGTCGGATGACTACTGTTGTACCAGCTCGGCGTGGTGCCGAGGACTCGCCGGAATGGGTGTTCAGATAGCGCAGAGTGTCGTAATCTTTCGCCCGACACACCCGTTCGGAGTAGCTCGACAACTCCGGCACGCTCTTCTTGCCTCCCACCCCGGACCCCGGTGGATCAGCTCGAATCCGACCGCAGCTTTCCGGCAAAGGGACTAGGTCTATATGAGCACGCTCGAGGTATTCCAACAGCGTTCGCATGAGCAATTGCGGCACTGGACAATCCGATGACACCCTACCGAATCTCCGCGCTGCGTCTGCGGATGGAGTTTCCTGGAGTGGCGCCCACCGCTGTCGACGCGGCACTGGAGGCGGCCCGTGCACAACTGCGGCCCAGCCTGGCCGACTCGCTCACCGAAATGGCCGAACTGGTTGCGCGACAGCGCATTGTGGCGATCTACCGCAGGTCGGGGGCCTTGACGCCCCCGACCTGGGCGAACAATCAGCTCGGGAGATCGGCGGCAGCGGCCTCGTCGAGCAGCCAGGTGGTGGACTCGCTGCCGATCGCACCCGCAGCGGGCACATCCAGGGGCGAGGCGCCATTGAGTGCGGCCACCACCGCAGCGGCCTTGGCCTCGCCGCCGACAATCAGAATCACGTGACGGGACTTGCGGATGGCGGGCAGCGTCAGCGTGATGCGGACGGCCGGCGGCTTGGGCGAATGCGTCTCGGCGACAACGAGTTCGCGTTCCTCACGGGTGGCGTCCGTATGCGGGAACAGCGAGTTGATGTGGCCTTCACCGCCCATACCGAGCAGGTGCAGATCGAACGCACCGTGCTCGGCTAGATACGCGTGGACGGTGGCCGAGTACTCGCCTGCGGCCTCCAGCGGATCGGGATAGTCGCCGCTGGAGGTTTCCGTCGGGTGCACCCGGGCCGGATCGACCGGAACATGGTCGAGCAGCGCCTGCCGTGCCTGCAGGTCGTTGCGCTCCGGATCCCCGGTGGGCACGAAACGCTCATCGCCCCAGAAGATGTCGACCTTGGACCAGTCGATATCACCCGGCGCCTTGCGCACCCATTCGAGCAGGCCGATACCCGTGCCGCCGCCGGTCAAGACCACTGACGCGCAGCCGCGCAGCCGCTGCGCCTCCACCACCTGGGTGACGAAGCGGGCAGCCGCCGCCTGCACGAGTTCCGCTGTGGTAGCGAAGGTTTCGACGGCGGGCTTACTCATAGATCACCTTTTCGATTCCGACCAGCGCCTCGGCGTAGACCTCGTCGGCGTCGAGATGGCGCAGCTCTTCGGCCAGGCAGTCGCGGGTCTCCCGGCGGGCCAGGGCGAAGCGCTGATCAGGCTCGCCCGTGCGGGTCAGGGTCGCGGTGCGGCCGTGCTGCGGGCGGGCAATGGAGATCGATACCGACGAGCGGTGCATCTCCACCTTCAGCTCGCCGGTCTCGCGAATCACCGGGCAGGACAGTCGGGCGGCGAGCCACCCGGCCAGCATGTCCAGTGCGGGTTCGTCCTGCAGGCCCGAAACCGTCACGGACTCAACGTCTTCGAACGGCGCCTCGTCCAGGGCCGCGGCCAGCAGGGCCCGCCAGTAGGTGACCCGGCTCCACGCCAGATCGGTATCGCCCGCCGCGTACGAATCGCGGCGCTTCTTGATGGTGTCCTGCGGATCGGGCGCGAAGGTCGCGTCGGTAATTCGCCGGGTCGCCAGGCGGCCCACCGAATCCTTGGACGGGAAATCCGGGGCGCCACGAGGCCACCACGCCACCACGGGGGTGTCGGGCAGCAGGAACGGCACCACCACACTGCTTTCGTGACTGACCAGATCGCCCTGCAACCGCAGCACTATCACCTCGGCCGCGCCGGCGTCGCCGCCCACACGGATCTGGGCGTCGAGCCGCGTTGTCGCATTCCGGTCACCACGTGCGAGAACTATGACGCGGCACGGGTGTTCGCGACTGGCGTCATTGGCGGCGTCGATGGCGTCTTCGGCCTCGGAGCTGTCCAGGGTGCAGACCACCAGGGTCAGCACCCGGCCCATGGTGACCACGCCATTGGCCTCACGCAGCTGGATCAGCCGCTTGGATACCTCACGGGTATCGGTGTCCGGCATATCGATGATCACGGTCGCCGCCATTCCCGCCCGCTGCGCGCGAGCATTTCGTCGGCGGATTCCGGACCCCACATACCGGCCTCGTACGGATCGGGCTTACCGGTCTGGGCCCAGTGCTCGAGAACGGGATCGAGTATGCGCCAAGCCAATTCGACCTCCTCGTTGACCGGGAAGAGCGACGGCACGCCGAGCAGCACATCCAGGATGAGCCGCTCGTAGGCCTCGGGGGAGTCCTCGGTGAAGGCTTCGCCGTAGCTGAAGTCCATATTCACATCGCGGACCTCCATACTGGAGCCGGGCACCTTCGACCCGAATCGCATGGTGATGCCCTCGTCCGGCTGCACCCGGATCACCAGGGCGTTCTGCCCCAGCTCCTCGGTCATCGTCTGGTCGAACGGCAGATGCGGGGCCCGCTTGAACACCACCGCGATCTCGGTGACGCGGCGGCCCAGACGCTTTCCGGTGCGCAGATAGAACGGCACCCCCGCCCAGCGCCGTGTCTCCACGTGCAGGGTGATGGCGGCGTAGGTCTCGGTGCGCGAATTCGGGTCGAAACCCTCCTCCTGCATCAGGCCGACAACAGGCTCACTACCCTGCCATCCGGCGGTGTACTGCCCGCGCGCGGTGGTCTCGTCCAGCGGCTCGGCGAGCTTGGTCGCCGAGAGCACCTTGATCTTCTCGATCTGCAACTGTCGCGGCTGGAAGCTCACCGGCTCCTCCATCGCCGTCAGCGCCAGCAGCTGCAGCAGATGGTTCTGGATCACATCACGTGCGGCGCCGATACCGTCGTAATAGCCTGCGCGACCGCCCAAGCCGATGTCCTCGGCCATGGTGATCTGCACATGATCGACGTAATTGGCATTCCAGATCGGATCGAACAGCTGGTTCGCGAAGCGCAGCGCCAGAATGTTCTGCACCGTCTCCTTGCCGAGGTAGTGGTCGATGCGGAACACCGACTGCTCGGGGAAGACCGAGTTCACCAGGGCATTGAGCTCACGGGCACTGTCGAGATCGTGCCCGAAGGGCTTCTCGATGACTACCCGCCGCCACGTCGGAGTATTGCCGTGCTCCGGTTTCGCCTGTGCGAGACCGTTCTTCGACAGCTGATCGAGCACCACCGGGAACTCGGTGGGTGGGATCGCCAGGTAGAAGGCGTGATTGCCGCCTGTACCGCGATCCCGGTCAAGATCCTTGAGGGTGGTGGCCAGCCGGTGGAAGGCGGCGTCGTCCTCGAAAGTTCCTTGGACGAACCGCAATCCGTCCTTCAGCTGGTCCCACACTTCCTCGCGGAACGGGGTGCGCGCCGAAGAACTCACCGAATCCTTCACTACGGCAGCGAATTCCGCATCGGACATATCGCGCCGGGCGAACCCGACCAGGGAGAAACCGGGGGGCAGCAGCCCCCGGTTCGCCAAGTCATAGATGGCCGGCAGCAACTTGCGCCGCGACAGGTCACCGGTCACCCCGAAAATCACCATGCTGCACGGCCCGGCGATGCGGGGAACCCGGCTGTCGCGTCCATCGCGGAGCGGGTTCACCGTCGCGGCCGTTGTCGCTGCGCCGTTTGCCACCGTCAGTTACTCCCGGCTGCCTGGAGCTGTTCGGTGGTGGCGCCGAGCAATTCCTCCCACGAGGTCACGAACTTGTCGACGCCCTCGACCTCGAGCACACCGAATACCTCGTCCAGATTCACGCCGGCGGCGGCGATCTTGTCGAAGATCTCCTGCGCGGCCGGACCGGTGCCGGACATGGTGTCGCCGGCGACCTCGCCATGATCGGCGAAGGCCGCCAGGGTCTTCTCCGGGACGGTGTTCACCGTGTTCGGCGCCACCAGCTCGGAGATGTACATGGTGTCCGGGTAATCCGGGTTCTTCACACCGGTCGAGGCCCACAGCGCGCGCTGCCGATTGGCCCCGCCCGCCGCCGACAGCCGCGCGAACACCGAAGTGTGCTTGCCGCCGTCGAATACGTCCTGGTAGGCGGCGTAGGCCAAGCGCGCGTTGGCGATTCCGGCCTTACCGCGCAGTGCGAGGGCCTCGGGGGTGCCGATGGCCTCGAGCCGCTTGTCGATCTCCGAGTCCACGCGGGAGACGAAGAACGAAGCGACGGAATGGATCTTGGCGAGATCGTGGCCCGCGGTGTGCGCATTGGTCAGGCCGTCGAGGTACGCGCCCATGACCGAGAGGTAGCGCTCGACCGAGAAGATCAGCGTCACATTCACGCTGATGCCCTCCGCGATCACCCGCGTGATGGCCGGAATACCGGCCTCGGTGGCGGGAATCTTGATGAACAGGTTGGGCCGGTCCACGATCTTCCACAGCTCGATGGCCTGGGCGACCGTGCCGTCCTCGTCGAAGGCCAGACGCGGATCGACCTCGATGGAGACACGGCCGTCGGTGCCGCCGGAAGCCTTGAAGACCTCGGCGAACACATCGCAGGCCGAGCGCACGTCATCGGTGGTGATGGTGCGAATGGCGGAATCGACATCGGCGCCACGGGCAGCGAGCTCGCCGACCTGGGCGTCGTAGTCGTGGCCCTTGGAGAGCGCACCCTGGAAGATGGTCGGGTTGGTGGTGACGCCGACAATGCTCCACGTATTGATCAGGTCCTGCAGATTGCCGGACTTGATGCGACCACGCGAGAGATCATCGAGCCATACGGAAACCCCGGCGGCCGACAGGGCCGCGAGATTCGGGTTCTGGGTCATGTGGACTATCCCTTCACCTTGGCGAGCGAGCGCTGCGCGGCAGCGACGGTGGCTTCGGTAGTGATACCGAACTCGCGGAACAGCGTCTTGTAATCGGCCGAGGCGCCGAAATGCTCGATCGACACGATCTCACCGGCATCACCGACGAATCGGTACCAGGGCATTGCGATCCCGGCTTCCACCGAGACACGCGCCTTGACCGAAGGCGGCAGCACCTGATCGCGGTAGGACTGATCCTGCGCGTCGAACCACTCGACACACGGCATCGACACTACGCGCGTGCCGATACCCTCCGCCTCGAGCGCGGTGCGCGCGTCGACCGCCAGCTGCAGTTCCGAACCGGTGGCGATCAGGATCACCTGCGGTGTGGCAGTGGAGGATTCGGCCAGCACGTAACCGCCCTTGCGGACGCCGTCGTAGCTGGTGCCCTCCTGGATCGGCAGATCCTGGCGGGTCAGCGCCAGCGCGGACGGGCCGTCCTGGTGCGGGGCGTCCGACGGCACGAAGTGCGAATGCCGTTCCGCGGAGTCACGTTCCAGAATGGTGCGCCAGGCATAGCTGGTCTCATTGGCGTCTCCCGGGCGGACGACATTCAGGCCCGGGATGGCGCGCAGTGCGGCGAGGTGCTCGATCGGCTGGTGGGTCGGGCCGTCCTCGCCCAGACCGATGGAGTCGTGCGTCCACACGTAGGTGACCGGGGTGCGCATAAGCGCGCCCAGGCGCACGGCGGGACGCATGTAATCGGAGAACACCAGGAAGGTGCCACCGTACGGACGCGTGGGACCGTGCAGCGCAATGCCGTTCAGGATGGAACCCATGGCGTGCTCACGCACACCGAAGTGCAGGGTGCGGCCGTAGGGGTTGGCCTTCCACATACCGGTCGAGATCGACTCCGGGCCGAAGCTCGGGCTGTTCGGCATGGTGGTGTTGTTGGACTCGGCGAGGTCGGCCGAGCCGCCCCACAGCTCCGGCAGCACCGGGGCGAGCGCCGCGAGCACCGCGCCGGACGCCTTACGGGTGGCCATGCCCTTCTGGTCGGCGGGCCAGGTCGGCAGCTGGGCGGACCAGCCGGCGGGGAGGCTGCGAGTCTGCAGGCGATCGAAGAGCGCCTTGTTCGCCGGGTTGGCAGCGGCCCACGCGTCGAACTGGTCCTGCCACACGGCCTTGGCGGCCTTCGCGCGATCGGCGACCTGGCTGCGGGTGTGCGCGATGACCGCTTCGTCGACCTCGAAGCTCTGCTCCGGATCGAAGCCCAGGATCTTCTTGGTGGCGGCGACCTCGTCCTTGCCCAGCGCCGCGCCGTGCGCGCCGCCGGTGTTCATCTTGGTCGGGGCCGGGTAGCCGATGATGGTGCGCAGCACGATGATCGACGGCTTGTCGGTCACGGCCTGCGCCGCGGCGACGGCCTCTTCGATACCGGTGACATTCTCGCCACCCTCGACGATCTGCACATGCCAGTCGTAGGCGCGGTAGCGCGCGGCGACATCCTCGGTGAAGGCGATGGTGGTGTCGTCTTCGATGGAGATGCGGTTGTCGTCGTAGAACAGGATCAGGTTGCCCAGCTGCTGGGTACCGGCCAGCGAGGACGCCTCGGAGGTGACGCCCTCCTCCATATCGCCATCGGAGGCGATGACGTAGATGAAGTGGTCGAAGGCGCTTTCGCCCTGCGCCGCTTCGGGATCGAACAGACCGCGCTCACGCCGCGACGCCATCGACATGCCGATTGCCGAGGCCAGACCCTGGCCCAGCGGGCCGGTGGTGATCTCCACGCCCTTGGTGTGCCGGTACTCCGGGTGGCCCGGGGTCAGCGAGCCCCAGGTGCGCAGGCTCTCGAGGTCGCTGAGCTCCAGTCCGAAGCCCGCCAGGTAGAGCTGCACGTACTGGGTGAGGCTGGAGTGGCCGCAGGACAGCACGAAACGATCGCGGCCCACCCACTCCGGATCGCTGGGATCGATCCGCATGATGCGCTGAAAAAGGGTGTACGCCAACGGCGCCAGGCTCATTGCGGTGCCCGGATGGCCATTGCCTACCTTCTGTACCGCGTCCGCGGCGAGGACCCGGGCCGTATCCACGGCTCTGGTGTCCACTTCGGACCAGTCGGTGGGGTGATGCGGCTGAGTGAGGGCGCGGATGTCGTCTGTGACTGACACGACCGAGGTTCTCCTGACCTTCTCGTGAACACTGAGGTTGTCGGCGGGCTCGCTGGCGGGGTGATGCGCGATGCGCCGACTCAATCATCCGACAGCGCACCGGACTACCCACCACCCTAAAGGTGGCCGTTTCCGCGCCACGCGGGAACCCGCGTTCACCGGCCGTCGTGTCGTGGTTCGTAGCCTCGTGCGGACCAGTTTGTGACCCGGCTGCGGTCCCGTCGCGGACATATCTCGGTGCGCCCGCGCCGGACCTGGACGAGAGCACGGTCGGCGTGGGTCTACCATGCTCTGTAGTAGTAGCCGCGCCGCCACTGACTCCTTTCTAGGGAACGGCCGAGCGCGCTGCTGTTCCAGACCGGATCAAGATGCACGGCGTGCGAGGAGAAACAGTGCGGATTGGGCAACAGCCGGGTGGCGCTCACGGCTCCTCCGGAACGGTGCTGACCGACCGCGTCACAGGCAGTGGGCCGCTGGCATCGACGACCAGGCGAGTACTCGCTTACATCGCGCTCACCAAGCCCCGCGTGATCGAGCTGCTGCTGGTAGCAACGATTCCCACCATGCTGCTGGCTGATCGCGGGCATGCGGATCTGCGGCTGATCCTCGTCACGCTGTTCGGTGGCTGGATGGGTGCGGCCAGCGCGAACACGCTGAACTGTGTCGCGGACGCCGATATCGACAAGGTGATGAAGCGGACCTCCAAGCGTCCGCTCGCTCGTGAGGCGGTGCCCACGCGCAATGCCGCGATCTTCGGCATCGTGCTCGGCCTGGGTTCCTTCGCCTGGCTGTGGTGGCAGGCCAATCTGCTCAGCGGTGTGCTGGTCGTCGCGACGATTCTGTTCTACGTCTTCGTCTACACCCTCGGCCTCAAGCGCCGTACCTCACAGAATGTGGTGTGGGGCGGCGCGGCCGGTTGCATGCCCGCCCTGGTCGGCTGGTCCGCGGTGACCGGGACGATCGGCTGGCCCGCGATCGTGCTGTTCCTGGTCATCTTCTTCTGGACGCCGCCGCACACCTGGGCGCTGGCCATGCGCTACAAGGAGGACTACAAGGCCGCGGGCGTTCCGATGCTCCCGGTTGTGGCCACCGAAGAGGTCGTCACCAAGCAGATCGTCATCTACACCTGGCTGACCGTATTGGCCACGCTGGCTTTGGCTCCGGCCGCCGGCGCCATCTACGCCGCCGTGGCGATTGTCGCGGGCGCCTGGTTCCTGCTGATGGCGCACCAGCTGTACTCGGGCGTGCGTCGCGGTGAGCCGGTGAAGCCGCTGCGTCTGTTCCTGCAGTCGAACAACTATCTCGCGGTGGTGTTCTGCGGTCTGGCCGTGGACTCGGTCATGGGGTGGCACACGCTGGGGCACATCGCCTTCGGGTGACCATCGACAAAACGAAACTGCCGCCGGGCCCAAAGGCTCGGCGGCAGTTTGCTATTGAACTGAGGTGCTGTGCACCTGAGGTGCAATGATCTGTGGCTCCTCGATCGGAGGTGCATCGATCTGGGGTGTCTCGATCGGAGGTGCATCGATCTGGGTTGCATGGAGCTGTGGTGAATTATTCTGATCTGTGGTGAGGGCTTCCAGCTCAGCCTGTAGTTCAGCGACCTCGGCGGCCCGTTCGTCGCGCAATTGCTCCTGCTCGGCGAGGCTGGCACGCAGATTGTCGATGACGTCTTCGACAGCGGCCAAGTTTCGGTCGGCCCCCGCCAGCATCCACCCCAGCACCGCGGGGCGATCCACCTCACTGCTCACAGCCTTGACCCACGTCACCACGTAGTGGAGCCACTGCGGCTGCTTCGGCATCGTCTCTTTTTCGTCCCAGCCGCGCCGCAACGCCATTTTGTTGGAGAAGATCCGCTCCCCGGTGGTCCCCTGCGCGAGCGTATTGACGTGTACCAGGCTCAGCTTGCCCGCACTGGTCACGACCACATGCAGTCGGTAATGCCCGGCCAGATGCATGCGCAATTCCGCCGCGCCGCGCCCGTCAGCGTCCATTGCGCCGAGCCAAGGCCCTTCCGCCGCATCGATAATCGACTCCAGCACCCCCAGTTGACCGACCCCGCGCCGCAGTCGCGTAGCCCGCCGACGTAGGTCGTCCGGCGTATCGGACATCTGATCCCAGTGCATAGCACCCGCTCTCTCATCACCCGGCCCCGACGAACAACATATATGCGGACAGTCGCCCAGTACGCGAACGACGGTCCTGTCGGTTATGCCGTGCCGTGTGCGACTTCGAGGGGTGGCAGAACCGCCTGCGCGTCTTCTCCGGCGAACCACATGCCGATCACGAATGCGGCTGTTGCCTCCAACAGGCCCGCGCGATCGAGGCCGCCGGCATTGATGGGATGGCAGCCGAGGGCCTCGACCAGCGGGATCGCGTCGGCTACCGCGGCGGGCTCGCCGCACAGGGGGACTGCCACCGGACGGCCGGCGAATACGGGCGGCGTCATTCGCCACACGTCCACGTGGCAGAGGTTGAACGCCTTCACCACACGCGCCCCCGACTGCTCGGCGAAATTCTCGGCTGCCGAACGGCCATCGGTCTTCAATGTGAACGATCCGGGGACAAGCGGATTGGTGCAATCGATCACGATTCGTCCATTCAGTGGCCCGGCGTCGGCCAGCACCTCCGGCGCGGCGTCGTACGGCACGGCCAGCAGCAATGCCTCGCCGAAAGCAGCAACCTCGGCGAGTGAACCAGCCACCGCGCCGATCCGCTGCGCGAGTTCCGCCGCGTGCTCGGCGCTGCGCCCGCCGACTCGCACCTCATGCCCGGCCCGGGCCCACTGCCCGCCGAGCGCTTCCGCCATATTGCCCGTTCCGAGAATGCCGATCCGCATTTGCCTGTCTCCTCACATGGTTCGATGGATACGTGGAAGACGTTAGGCAGCACGGTGATTACCATATGGTTCCCGGCAACCAGGTGCTGGCCGACTGCCGCGCCCGGCTGGGTCTGGATCTGCTGTCCAATACCTGGAACGGCGTCGCACTGTGGGCGCTGCGCCACGGCCCGTTGCGCCACAGCGAACTTCGCACCCGAGTCGGCAGCATCAGTGCGAAAGTTCTCACCGAGACCCTGCGCCGCCTCGAGTACAACGGTCTCCTCACCCGGACCGCCGGGAAATACGCCCTGACACCCCTCGGCCATTCGCTGCTCGGCCCGATAGAACTCATCGCCCAATGGGCCCACGACCACGGCGACGAGGTAATGGAAGCCCAGGACCGCGCTGACGCGCCAGCCTCTGAGCTGCGCGGCGTGTGACGTAATCCATTCCGCAGGTTGGTGATTCGCCGAGGTAGATTCGAGCCGTTCGCCGCGCTGCTGCAGCGGATTCGATTCTCACCGGGGGAGGATTCAATGATGAGTCGGAGCGATTCGGGAATACGTCGGCGGGGATGGCTACTGGCTGTGGGAATTGTCCCGATGATGGCTATGACGCCATCGGCGGCCGCTGAGCCGGCGCCTCCTCCCGCACCATTGATCAGCCCTATCAGTCCCGGCGGCGACAACTACAGCGGATATGCCGCCGTTGCTCCGTCATTCAAGGTTCTCTCCGCGCAGTGGAAGATGCCGACGCTCACGTGCCCGCCCTTCGGCGACCTCGGTGGCGCGGTGAACGGTGTGGTCAATTCGGTCCTGACCGGTGGGTCCGTCTTCCGCGTGCCCGGCCTGCTCGCCCATCCCGGTGCCGCGCTCGGAACCCTGATGATTCCGCATTTCGGCCCATGGATCGGGCTGGTCGGGATGGGTCCGGGCGGGGACCGCACGCTCATCCAGACCGGAACCATCGGCGAGTGCGACGCCGGAGTGCCGCATTATTTCGGATTCTTCGAGACCCCCTCCTTCAGTAACCAGGAGGGAATGCCGACCCCGGATGCCGACACCCCGGACAATCGCTGGAATACGCCGCCGACCATCCCGGGCGACGAGGTAGCGGCAACCATCACCTGGGACGGCCGAACCAATTACCACCTGGCAGTCGCCGACACCACCCAGGGCTGGCATTACGGAGCAACCTTCCAAAGCCCGGTAATCCCGACCGCAGCCCTCGCGGTGGTCGAGGGCATCCCGTACAACGTCCCCGGCTTCACCTCCGTCACCTTCACCGGCGTCACCGCCGACGGCCGCCCCCTCGCCACCTACAACCCCCAGTCACTATCGATCGCCGCACCCCACATCAGCCCCACCCCGATAACAGACGATTCCTTCACGATCCCCTCGCCCTGAGGCGAAGCGCCCCAATCGTTCCGAGGGGCGGCCGCCGCCGACCGCCCCTCGGGATTACTCAACTGTCAGTTGCTGGGTGGGAACTGGCCGTTGGCCTGGACGGTCGTGCCGTTCAGAGTGAAGGTCACGATGCTCGGTCCGCCCTGCGGGCAGCAGAGCGCGTCATCGGCTTTCGCCCAGCGGTAGCGCACCGATACGACAGTGCGCGACTTGCCGAGCACCTCGGTGTAGCCGTACGGCTGGGAGGTGGCGGTGCCCAAATACGTGCCGTTGGTGAAGAACATGACGTGGGTGTACGGGTGGATATTGCCGGAAGTGACGGTCAGCCACGACAGCACGCCGTCACACCCGTCGGCGATCGGATCGTTGCTCGCACTCTCGATTTGCCAGGGGCCGGCCGATGTTGCGGCCAAACGGGCAACGGCGTTGTGGGCGAGTTCGGAATTCAGGTCGAAGCACAGGTTGTGGCCGCTCCCGATCGGAGCAGCGACGGTGCTCGCCACCGGTGTACCGGGCGCGGGCTGCTGGTCAACGGCGGTGCCCGGCGCGGGCTGCTGATCCCCCGTGATGGTCGACACCGGGCCCGGATCCCCGGTGGTAGGCGCGGAGCCGCCACTGTTCGGAGCATCGGTGGTCCGACCCGGCTGGGTCCCCGGTTGCGTGGCCTGTGACGATGCCGGGGTCGCAACCACACGCGACGTCGTCGTGGTACCGGCGGACTGCGAAGTCGTAGTCCCGCAAGCACTCACGGCCAGCGCAACACCCGCGACAAGAACAGCCGTCATGGCTTTCATGAAATCCCCTCGAAAGTCGTTCCGGCACATCCGGATAAACGGTGTCCTCGCCGAAGGTACGACCTGCTCACCGGCACCCGATTCCCGACTCCCGCACCTCCGGAAGGACAACCTGAATATCGGACCGACCCGACTCCGTGTTAACCGGGAGTTCGCGCCGTGACCCCCAAACTTCCTGTGCCCCAAAGAATATGGGCAAGCCAGCGCCACTCGCCGCCCGGCAGTGCAGTATCGACAGTCCTAGCGGTCGAACTTGCCGGAGCGAACGGCCCCGGCAAACCGATCCCACTCCGCTCCACCGAATACCAGTGCCGCACATTGCGGATTCTTCGAGTCACGAACACCGACCTCGCCGTGGCCGAGGAACGCGATCTCAACACATTCGCCACCGGCTTGGCTGTAACTGCTCTTGAACCACCTTGTGCCGCATGGGTTCGTGTTCACGGTGCCAACTCCCTTGCTAGCCGTCTCAACAAGTTTCGGCTGGCTACTTCGTCCAAAGCTGCCTGGTGGATGTCTTCGTGCGCGTGATGGTAGAACCGCACGTCATTACCGTCCTCAAGGTACATACTGCCGACGGCGCCTTCCAGATACACGACAGGCGGCTCTGTTGGTTCTCCACGCGGTGGAGTCCCGAAGTCGAGTATCACGAACGGCAGCATCGAGAGACCTCCCGGAAATCCTGCCTCGAACGGCAGGATTCGGACCGAGATGTTCTCTCGCGTAGAGGTATCGGCGAGATAGCGCAATTGGTTCGCCATGGTCTTCGGTTCGCCGACGATGCGCTGCAGGGCGGCCTGTCCGATCACGATGTCCAGATCCATCGGACGGGTTCGCCGCAGGATCGTTGTTTGGCGATGCCGCTTGATCTGTGCCCGTCGATCGCGTTCTTCCTCCGAATCGTCCGGCCACCGCTGGCGCAACAAGGCACGGTCGTACTGCTCCGTTTGGAGCAGGCCTGGGATCAGATCGGGCTGGTACGAGGCGATCCCGACAGCCGCGGCCTCCAACCCCACATACACATCAAGATTCTTCGGCATCAGATCGCTGTACGAATGCCACCAGCTTTTCACTTTGGCTTGTTGAGCGAGCCCGATCATTCCCTCGGCGACGTCCGCAGGAACCCCATAGATCCCGCAGGCTTCCTTGATGACGGAGGTTCTGATGCGCGAGTTTTCGGCCTTCTCGATACGTGCAAGACTGGTCGCGCCCATCTCCAGTAGCACTGCCGCTCTCGCCTGGCTGAGGCCTGCTCGGTTGCGCCACTCCAGCATCAACCGTCCGAGCTGGCGCAACGGAACCGTAGAACCCACATCGGCATCATGCATGGTCGCAACCTCCGTTTCGGGGCGTGACATATCCCCGCTTCGGGCAGCTCTGTTCATTCGCTTCGGTGCAAGGGTCCCACTGGAATCGGTGACTGTTCAGGCATTTCGGCGAATCCGGTTCGGAGACTCCGAATCGGTGTCACGGCACTCTGCGCTCCGGGTTGCATGAGATGCGTCCGGTACGGCCTCTTCGATTCGAGAAGCAACCCGGGCGCACACAACCATCGAGGGCCGGAGGTATGGAAATGAATGCCGTCCTTGCTATCACGCTTGCCACGGCGGTAATCGCCGCGTTGACGCTCGCTGCCCCCGCCACGAGCCGAGCTCTCCGACCTCGCAGCGGATTGGCCGTCGCCGAAATACAGGTGTGCCTCGCGGCCGAGCGCTCCGGTCCGTTCGGACCTCACACGTTGCCGGGGTTCTGACATGGACAGCCTGCGCAAAATTGAAATCGATGTCCTGCGCGAGGTTATCGACGCAGTTGAAGCCCGCCTGCGAGTAGTCGAGGCATCAGGGAGGTCCGTCGTCCAGCCCCGGTCCCAGATCTACGCAGCGGTCATCCATGCCGTCATCGTCAGTGCCCGCGCAGCCGGTCATCACGGCACCGGAAGTCTCTCCAGTGCACCGCTTTTAGACGCCATACTCGATGGTGCCGAGGCCGATCCATGGGACGCAGCGATCTTCGCCGTCCTGATCGACGGAGTCGCACTCAACTGAAGCTGCGTGATCGGCGCGGCCCCTGAACTGCGGCAGCTGCGCTGGCCTCAGCAGCCTGGTTGGAGGGGGAAGCAGGCTGGGGCGATGGTGGTTTGGGGGATGGTGGGGTCTGTGGTGGTGGGGGTGGTGGACTGGTGGGTGAGGGTGGATTCTTGGGCGGGGCGAGGTTTGTTGTTGGTGGTTGTGGTGCGGCCGGTGCACATGGCGGCTACTGCGAGGATGAGGACCAGTAGGACCAGGGCGCCGACTATGGGGAGGTCGCGGCGGCGGCGGGGGCGGGCTGCCTTGGGAGGGTGCTGAGGGTCGGACCACAGGGGGAAGCCGGGGGCGGGGTTTTGGGACTGGCCGGAATAGCTTGTCTGGGGGCCGTTTTCGGGGGACGGGCCGCCCTGTTGGGGGCGAGATTGTTGGCCGCCTTGCCATCCGGGCTGTGGGGACTGGGGCTGGAACTGGCGGGGGCGCTGGGCGCCGGGGGGAGGGCCGGAGGGGCCTTGCGGGGAGCCGCCTTGGGCGTATTGCTGCTGGGGGGCGGGGGCGCCGCCGGTGACTGCGCGGTAGGCGGCGGCTGCTGCTGCGGCGCTGGCGATTTCGGCGCCTGCTGCCGGACGGCGGCCTGCGGGCTGTGAGAATTGTTGTGCGGGTGGGGCATCGCGGCCGGGGCCGGTGGGAGCGCCGCCAGCGGAACCGGCGGGTGCGCCGCCGGGTATGGCGCGGCCGGCTCCTGGACCGGGCTGGGCCCCGGAAGGCCGACCCGCTCGAGCGCCCGGGAGCGGGCCTGCCGGGGCGCCGGAGGGCGGGCCGGCAGGAACCGCCGGGGGAGTTGGGGGCTCGGGGGAAGGGACGGGAACCGAGGGGACCACGACCGTGGGGGCGGCGGACAGCGGGGGAGCGGAGGTCCGGGCCGAATCGGGCGGCGGGAAACCTTCCGAGACGAGGTCGGAATAGGTTGCGGCGGCGGCGAATCCGAGCGCGCCCAGCGCTTGGCCGACCTGTGCGGCGTCCCAGGACGGGTCGGCGCCCTCGGCGAGGCTGGTGAAGTAGTTGCGCAGGGAGGACGGGCCGTCGCCGATCAGGACGTCGATACCGGGTGGGAGGGCGCCCTTTTCGAGCTTCACGCGGCTGCCGAGCTGGGGGCAGAGCAGCACCAGTCCGCTGACGGGCACATGCTCCCGGCCGGGCGCGGAGCGCAATTGGCCGGCCAGGCCCACGGTCTGCTGCAGCACCCGCTCGAGCGGGTTGGCGTCGCCGTCGATCGGCGCGGGCTTGCCGTCGACCGTCCACGGCTCGTTCTCGGCGCAGGAGAGGGTGCCGGTGACGCGCTCGGTGAAACCGTGCACTCCCACCACCACACTGGTCTGCGGCGTCCACACCACGATGTCGGCGTCCTGGCACTGCACTATGGCGATACCGGGCACGGCGTGCGGCCCGCTCCACGACTTGAGCCAGTTCACCACGGTGCGCTCGGTGGCCGACAACCGCGACGGGTCATCGTTCCGGACCTTCACCAACATCCCAGACCACCTCTGACCGATGCTTTTACCCTTCGGCCGCCCGAACGGTCGCCGCGACCACCTTACGTGTCGCGCTGCGCGGTCGCGGCGAATTGTTTTGCGCGGCAGCAAGATCATTCTGCATGGTTCGGCCGGTCGCCGCGCAGGGGGAGCCCCTACCGGCCGGTTGCGGTCGAGGCCTGGGCAACCGGCCGGAATGTCCGATTGCTACCGCAGCAGCGCCCCGACATAGCCGTCGGGACGGATGAGCACGCGTGTTCCATCGGCGGCGCCGTAGGCGCGGTAGGCGTGCCCCTCGGGATCGGTCAGGTCGTGCGTGCCGGTCACGGCCCCCGGTCGCACCACCCGCACCACCCTGGTCGGCTGTCCGAACGAGGTGCTCTCGCCCTCACCCGGCTCCACGGCGTGCAACGGTCCGAAAACGAGCAGCGTCGCGTGCGGCCCGCGGAACATGTCGAAGAGGCTGACCGCCTGCCCGGCCGAGTCGGCCAGCGGCGCATCGGGGGCGCGATCGCCGGTGAGCAACCCCTCGGCATCGGCCGCATCGGTCGCATACAGCTGCCGATAGCTCAGATCCAACTGCTGGGTGCCCTCGCGATCCATGGCGTTCGGATCCCCCTTGACCGTTTTGTCCAGCAGCGCCGAGCTCAGCCCGAGTACCTGCGCCGCGACCGCGCGCCGCTCGGCCTGATAGGAATCGAGCAGCGGCTCACTCTCCGCCCCCGGATTCCGCAGCGCCGCTTCGAGTTTCCACCCCAGGTTGTAGCCGTCCTGCACACCGGTATTGAGCCCCTGCCCGCCGGTCGGCGGATGCACATGCGCGGCATCACCGGCGAGGAACACCCGCCCGACCCGGAAGCGTTCCGCCAGCCGGATATTCGGCCGCCACACCGTCGACCAGCTCAATTCGCTCAGTGTGACGTCGGTGCGGCCCGACCGCCGCTCCAGATACTCCTGCAGCACCGCCAGATCGGCATCGGATTCGTCGCTGATCGGCGCCGCGAACTGGAACTTGCGCCCACCCGGCAAGGGGGACATGGCGATTCCCTCCATCGGATCCTCCGGGTTGGCGAACCAGTACCCGTACTCGTGATCGAGCGCATCGGCGCGCATATCGCCGAGCAGCATGCGAATCGACTCGTCGGTGGTGCCCTCGAACGCGATTCCGAGCGCCTTGCGCACCGTGCTGCGCCCGCCGTCCGCGCCCACGAGGTAGTCCACCCGCACGGTCTCGCTCGCCCCGCCGTGCGTCAGCGTGACCGTCACCCCGTCCTCGTCGGCGGCGAAATCCGCCAGCTCCGTGGCCAGTTCGACCTTCACACCGAATTCCGCCAGCCGCTCCCGCAGTATCCCCTCGGTATCGGACTGCCCGAGCACCCACGGATTCGGGTGCGGCACATCGGGAGTGGGCTCCTTCGGTTCGGTCATCCGCCGCTCCATGGCGAACTCCCCACCCAGGAACACCTTCATGAGTGGCTGCGGGATCCCCGCGGCCAGCACCGCGTCGAGGACGCCCAGATCGTCGAACACCTCGAGCGTGCGCGGCTGGATACCGTCCCCCCGCGAGCCGTCGAAGAACTTCTCGGCCCGATCCACGATGCGCACCGCGATACCGCGACGTGCCAGATCGATGGCGAGGGTGAGGCCGGTGGGACCGGCGCCTGCGATGAGTACCTGCGGCGACATGGCAACTCCAATAACTGAATAGCAATTCACTGAATGTGGATTCAGTATTGTGGATGGTAGTTTCCGCTGTCAAGGAGGTGGTTCGAATGACTGGGCGACGTCAGGAGCGATCGACAGAGACCGAGCAGGCGCTCAAGAGTGCCGCGCGCCGGCTCTTCGCCGAACGCGGCTACCTGAATACCAAGATCACCGATATCACCGCCGCGGCCGGCCGGGCGGCAGGCTCGTTCTACAACCACTTCTCCAGCAAGGAGGAGCTGCTCCAGTCGCTGCTGAACGACCTCGAGGCCGAAGGTGATGTCTCCGCCGAATCGCCGGACCACAAACCGGATTTCACCGATCCGGAGGCGGTGCGCTACCACGTCGACAACTACTGGAGCTTCACTCGCCACAACTGGGCGGTATTGCGCGCCACCTCCCAAGCCGCACTGGTCAGTGCGGATTTCGCCCGCATCGTCAGCGATTTCGGCGCACAGCAGCGCATGGGCATCCGCGACCATCTCGACGGCTTTCCCGCCGCCGGGTTGGAACTTCCCGGTAGCCCGGACGTCAGCCTCGCCATCATGTTCCTGGCGACGAGCGCGCTACTGCAGGCCGTCGAGGACGGCACGCTCGAACTGACCGACGAACAGGCCGTCGAGGCGCTCACCCGCTTCATCTACCGCGGCCTGACAGGCCGCGACATCACCTGATCAGGGCAGCAGCACAACCGATCCGGTTGTCTTGCGCCCCTCCAGATCCCGATGCGCCTGCTCGGCGTCGGCAAGCGCATAGCTCGCGCCGACCCGGATCTTCAAGGTTCCGTCGGCAATGGCATTCATGATGTCGCCTGCGCGCCAGAGCAATTCGGCGCGATCGCGCACATAGTCCGCCAGTGTCGGCCGCGTCACGAACAGCGATCCGGCCGGATTGAGCCGCTGCAGATCGAAGGGCGGCACCGGACCGCTGGCCCCGCCGTACAGTGCCAGCATGCCGCGCACCCGCAGCGAAGCCAGACTGGCCTCGAAGGTGTTCGCGCCGACCCCGTCGTAAGCGGCCGCCACGCCCACCCCATCGGTGAGTTCCCTTACCCGCGCGGCAATGTCGTCCTCGTAGCGCAGCACCTCGGCGGCGCCCGCGTCACGGGAGAGCTTCTCTTTATCATCGGTGGACACGGTGGTGATCACCTGCACCCCGCGCGCGGCCAGCAGCTGCGTCAGGATCAGCCCGACACCACCCGCCCCGGCGTGCACGAGCACGGTCTCACCCATCTCGGGCTTGTAGATCGACTCGATCAGGTAGTGCGCCGTCATGCCTTGCAGCAGTGCGGAAGCCGCGACCGGCGCGGGCACCCCGGCCGGTACCGGAATCGCGAACTCGGCAGGAACCAGCACCTTCTCGGCATAACTGGCGGGCGCGGTCGCCCATGCCACCCGATCCCCGACCTGGAACTCCGTGACGTCCGGCCCGACGGCCGCCACCACGCCGGTGCCCTCGGCGCCCGGAATGTACGGCACAGGCGTCGGATAGCGCCCGGTGCGAATATAGGTGTCGATGAAATTGACGCCGATCGCCTCGGTGTCGACCAGCAGTTGCCCGGGCCCGACCTGCGGGTCCGCTACCTCGGCCGACCGGAGAACCTCGGGACCGCCGTGCTCGGAAACCTCGATGGCGCGCATGTCTCTGTTCTACACCCGCCCTGCCGCCGGGTCGTGCGCGACGCAGGGAACACCGGCGCTTCATGGAGTCTGCTTTACCCGTGGGTAAACTGGCCGATATGAGCGCTACCGCCGCACCGGCACCTGCCAAGCTGTCGCCGTCCGTCATCGATTCGGTGAAGGGATTCCTCGCCGAGCACGGTGGGTCCGCCACCGCGGTGCTGCAGCCCGTCGGCCGCATCGGCGTCCGGGTCACCCTCGTCGGCTCCGACGGCGTTCTCGGCGATCGGGTCGTCGGCGATCTGGAGACCGCCAAGGCGCTCGTCGCCGCCGTCGACGGACTCACCGAGGCCGACGAGTGGAACCGCGAACTCATCTCCACCGTCACCCCCGCCAAGGGCCACTGGGCCAAGATGGCAGGCTGGGTAGCCAAGCAGAAGCGATTCCCCAAGGCACGCAACGAGAAGTAGGTCGAATGAACCCGCAACACGCGGGGGGCGCGCGCTCACAGAGGACATCGTGTCCGGTCGAGTGACAAAACAGGCACAGCTGCGTTCCGCGCTGACGACCCTGTGCGCAACGCTGCGCCCCGGCGAAATGCTGCCCAGTGAACGGCAACTCTGCGACGACTACCGGGTCAGCCGGATGACGGTGCGAGAGGTGCTGGGCCAGCTCGAATCCGAGGGCGTCATCACCCGCATCCCGGGTAAAGGCACCTTCGTCGCGGAACGCGTCGCGCGCTCACGACTGCATATGGCCTCCTTCAGCGAGGACATGCGACGGCTGGGCCGCACACCGAGCACCGTGGTGCTGCACACCGATGTCGGTGTGCCGCCGCCGGCTTCGATCGCCGCGCTCGGGATCGGGACCGAGGACAAGGCATTCCACCTGGTGCGGCTACGGCTCGCGGACGGGCTGCCCATCTCCATCGACGACGGCTGGTACCGGGCCGATCTGCTGCCGGGACTGCTCGATCATGATCTGACGCAATCGCTGTACTCGCTGCTGAATCGTGAGTACGACTGCCCCGTCGACCGTGCCGATCAAACGGTGCGCGCGGTGGCCTCGGACGAGCGGAATGCGGGCTGGCTCGGCACCGATGTCGGTTCGCCGCTGCTGGCGTTCGATCGCATGTCGTACTCGCGGGACCGGTGTGTCGAACATGCCCAATCCTGGTACCGCGCAGACCGATACCAGGTCTACATGACTGTTTCGGCGGGCGACGGCAGTCAGAACGACTGAGCCGCAACCGAACTCAGTGCTGTACCGAACATGATTGAGCCCCAGCCTGATTCAGGCCGGGGTTCAGTTCGTTGTCCGCTCAGATGGAGAAGAGGACCTCGCCCGCGGTCACCGCTCCGGATGCCGCGTTCTGCGCCGAACCCGGCGCGGTGTCCATCACCACGACCGGCACGGCGGCGCTGAGCCCCAGGCGGCGAATGGCATTCGGCGAGAAGGTAACCAGAGGTTGTCCAACCTCGATGCGGTCGCCTTCGGCGGCCTGCATCTGGAACAGATCCGTCTTGCCGACGGTGTCGATGCCGACATGCAGCAGCACGCCGATGCCCGCATCGCTGAGGATGACGGCGGCATGGGGATGCAGCTTCGCGATGGCGCCGGAAATCGGCGCGACAACCGTGATCGGCTCATCGGTATCGGGCGGTTCGATGGCGACGCCCGCGCCGACCATCTCCGCCGCGAACACCGGGTCGGGCACCTCGGAGAGAGGGATGGCGCGGCCTTGCAGGGGCGCCAGAATCTGCGTGCTCACGGCGCTCAGAGGAGATCGTTGATGTCTTCGGCCAGGGCATCGGCGGTCGGCCCGACCACGACCTGAACCGCGTCACCCATCTTGACCACGCCGTGCGCGCCCGCGGCCTTGAGATCCTTCTCGTTCACCTTCGTGGCGTCCTTGACCTCGACGCGGAGTCGGGTGATGCAGCCCTCCACTTCGACGATGTTGTCGGTGCCACCGAGTCCGGCGACGATTTGATCGACTTTCGACATGATTCCTCCTGCGTGTCGAGTGGACAAAACTGGTTATAACCAGTTATATGTGGTTATAACCAGTCACCATACCGCTGGGTGACCCTATTCACAGACCGAGGAACACCGCTATGGCCGATACCGCCCAGGGCGCGCGCAAGAAAATCGACCTGTCCGGACTGCAGAAGCTCGGCCGTAGCTTGATGCTGCCGATTGCCACGCTACCTGCCGCCGGGTTGCTGCTACGACTAGGCCAGGACGACATGATCGGCCGCTGGACGGCCACCAAAACCGTCGCCAGCGTGCTCGCAGGGGCCGGCGGTGCACTCATCGACGCCCTCCCGCTGCTGTTCGCGGTCGGTATCGCCATCGGCTGGGCCAAGAAGGCCGACGGTTCCACTGCGCTCGCCGCGGTGGTCGGCTACCTCGCCTTCGGCGGCGTCCTCAAAGCCATGTCCCCGGTGGTCCTCGAAGGTAAGACCGACACCAAAGGTGCTCAGGCACTGGTGAACTTCGGTGTCCTCGGCGGCATCGTCATCGGCTTGACGGCAGCGATTCTCTGGCAGCGCTACCACCGCACCCAGCTCCCGGACTACCTCGGCTTCTTCTCCGGCCGCCGCCTGGTCCCGATCCTGACCGCCTGTGCGGCAGTGATTCTCGGCGTGGTCATGTCGTTCATCTACCCGGCCTTCAACTCCGGTCTGACCTGGCTCGGCAATACCGTGGCCGACCATTCGGTCGTCGGTGGCGGCATCTTCGGTTTCGCCAATCGCATGCTGCTGCCACTGGGACTGCACCACATCCTGAACTCGGTGCTGTGGTTCGTGATCGGCGACTACAACGGGACGCACGGCGATATCCCGCGCTTCCTGGCCGGTGACCCGTCCGCCGGTACCTTTATGACCGGTTTCTTCCCGATCATGATGTTCGGCCTGCCCGCAGCCGCGCTCGCCATCTGGCGCAATGCCAAGCCGGAGAACCGCAAGATGATCGGCGGCATCATGCTCTCCACCGGTCTGACCGCCTTCGTCACCGGTATCACCGAGCCGCTGGAATTCGCGTTCATCTTCGTCGCCTGGCCGCTGCTGCTCATCCACGCGCTCTTCACCGGCACCGCGCTGGCGCTGACCAATGCGCTGGGTATCCATGACGGTTTCACCTTCTCCGCGGGCGCCATCGACTATCTGCTGAACTTCGGTAAGGCGACGCATCCGCTCTGGCTGATTCCCATCGGACTCGGCTACGCCGTCCTGTACTACGTCACCTTCAGCTTCATCATCCGACGCTGGAATCTGCCGACACCGGGTCGTGAACCCGAAGAAGAAGAGATCGAGAAGGAGAACGTCGCGTAATGATCAATCGCACCGCTGTTGTTGCGTCGAAGACCGGCCTGCATGCCCGCCCGGCCGCCCTCTTCGCCCAGGCCGCCGCCAAATCGGCCACGCCCGTGACGATTTCGATCGATGGCAAGCCGCCTGTCGCCGCCGGCAGTCTGCTGCAGGTGATGACCCTCGGCGTGAAGCAGGGCGACACCGTCACCCTCTACACCGAGGACGGCGGTGACGAGGTCCTCGACCAGCTCGTCACGCTGCTGGAGACCGATCTTGACGCGTGAGATCCATGGTGTCGCCGCCGCTCCCGGAGTGGCGCTAGGACCGGTGAAGTGGCTGGCGTCCGCGCCGGTCACCAGCTCGTCCGATGCTCCCGGGAGCGATATCGAGGCCGAAATCTCCCGTGCCGAAACCGCTTTCGAGACCGTCGCGGGCCGCTACGCCGCACAGGCCGATGCGGCGAAAGGTCCGGCCGCCGACATCTTGTTCATGACTTCGGCGCTGGCGGCCGATCCGGCTCTGCTCGACCAGGTGCGCACGGGTATCCGTGCCGGTGGCCCCACCGCGCACTCGGTCACCGAGGCCGTTGCCCACTTTGCCGAGCAATTGGCGGCGCTGGGCGGCATGATGGCCGAACGCGCCTCCGACCTGCGGGATGTGGGGCAGCGGGTGGTCGCCGAACTGCTGGGGGTGGATCCGCCCGGAATCCCGGACAGCGCTACGCCTTTCGTTCTCGCCGCGCAGGATCTCGCGCCCGCCGATACGGCGACGCTCGATCCGCAGATCGTGGTCGGATTGCTCACCGTCGCAGGCGGACCCACCTCGCATACCGCGATTCTGGCCAAGGCCCTGGGTATTCCGGCCGTGGTGGCCTGCCCGGAGGCGGTCGAGATCGCGGAGAACACCGTGGTGGTGCTCGACGGCACCAGTGGCACAGTCGAAGTCGAGCCGGGGGAGCAGCGTCGTGAGGAAGTGCTTGCCGTGCGCGCGCGGCACACAGACGCTCCCACCGGTCCGGGCCGCACGGCTGACGGACATGCGGTGCCGCTGCTCGCCAATGTGGGCAGCGCCGCCGATGCGCGGCTCGCGGTCGAACTCGGCGCCGAGGGTGTCGGACTGTTCCGGACCGAATTCCTGTTCCTGGGCAGGCAATCCGCGCCGACGGTGGCCGAGCAGACGGAGCAGTACGCGGAGATCTTCCGCGTCCTGGGGGAGCGCCCGATCACGGTGCGGACCCTGGACGCCGGATCCGATAAGCCGCTGCCGTTCCTGAATCTGCCGGAAGAAGAGAACCCTGCGCTGGGTGTGCGCGGGCTGCGGTTGAGCAGCGTCGATGAGGGGGCGCTGCTCGACCAGCTCACAGCCATCGAGGCCGCACGACAGGCCACCGGGGCTGCCGTGCAGGTGATGGCGCCCATGGTTGGCACGGTAGAGGAGGCGAACTACTTCGCCACCCGTGCGCGCGCGGCCGGGGTGCAATCGCCCGGCGTTATGGTCGAGATTCCGGCCGCCGCACTGCGCGCCGAGCATCTCGGTGCGGAGGTGGATTTCTTCTCCATCGGCACGAATGATCTGTCGCAGTATCTCTTCGGCGCGGACCGCATGTCCTCGTCGCTGGCTGCGCTGCACAATCCGTGGCAGCCCGCACTGTCGGCCACTATTGCCATGGTGGTCGCCGGTGCGAGTAAGCACGATGTCAAGGTCGGGGTGTGCGGCGAATCGGCGTCCAACCCCGAATTCGCCTGTGTCCTGGTGGGTCTCGGTGTCGAGACACTGTCCATGGTGCCGCGGTCATTGGCCGGGGTGCGGGCAATGCTCGCGGAAGTCACCGTGGAACAGTGCCGGGCTGCGGCCGCCGCCGTACTTGCGGCGCGAACCGCCGACGAGGCATTACAGGCGGCCCGTACCGCGCTGGGGCGAGGTAAGTGAGGACGACACTGCGCGGCCGGGTCGTCACCCTCACCGAGGCGGGCGATATCGCCGACGGTGTGGTGTCGTTCGACGGACCGCTGCTCGACTTCGTCGGCCCGGCACAGGGATTCGACGGTGAGTTGCCCGCAGTGGCAGCGTGCCCGCCGGTGATCCTGCCCGGGCTCATCGACGTGCACTGCCATGGCGGCGGTGGATTCGGTTTCCCCGAAGCCGATTCTGAGGGCGTCGCCGTGGCGGCGGACTTCCATCGCAGCCGTGGCACCACCACGCTGGTGGCCTCGCTGGTCTCCGCGACCGAAGCCGAACTGCGCGAACGCATCGACGTGCTCGGCAAGGCCGTCGATTCCGGACTGCTCGCAGGCATTCACCTCGAAGGTCCGTTCATCAGCGAGCATCGCCGGGGCGCGCACAATCCCGACCGGATCATCGCCGGTGACCCGGCCATGCTGGAGCGTCTGATCGGCTACGCCGGTGGGCGCATCGTCTCGGTCACCATCGCCCCGGAGGTCGAGAACTTCGACGCTCTGGCCGATGTGCTCGCCGATGCCAATGTAGTGCTGTCCCTGGGGCATACGGTCGCCGACTACGAGCATTCGGTGCACGCCATGCGGCGCGGCTGGCGGGTGTCCATCACCCATCTGTTCAATGCCATGGAGGAACTCGCACACCGCGATGCCAATTTCCTCACCGCCGCCATGGCCGCCGCCGGACGTGGGGATGTGGTGGCCGAGGTCATCGGTGACGGCGTCCATTTGGCCGACGGCACCGTCCGCATGGTCTTCGACACCATCGGTCCGGACAACCTCGCCCTGATCACCGACGCCATGGCGGCCGCCGGTCAACCCGACGGGCGCTACCACCTGGGCAGTCTGGATGTGGTGGTGAAGGAAGGGGTTTCGCGCCTCTACGACCCGAACGGCGAGGGCGCCATCGCGGGAGGGACGGCGACGGCATCGGATGTGCTGCGCCGTACCGTCTTCCATGCGGGCGTGGAACTCACCGCCGCTGCCACAGCCGCCTGCGCCACCCCTGCTCGACTGCTCGGCCTTGCAGATCAGGTCGGCGCACTCCGCTCCGGGATGCGCGCCGACGTGCTTGTCACCGACCACCACTTGAACCCACTGACCGTGTACAAGGATGGGAACCCATGGAACTCGTGATCACCGATAACGCGGCCGAAGCCGGTGTGCTGGCGGGCCGCATCATGGCCGACCATGTACGCCGCGGGGCCCGCGCAATCGGCCTGGCCACCGGCTCCTCCCCGCTCGGCGCGTACCAGGAACTCATTCGCCAGTACCGCGAGGCGGACCTGAGTTTCCGTGGTGTGCAGGCCTTTCTACTCGATGAGTACATCGGCCTCCCGCCCGGGCATCCGCAGTCCTACGCGCAGTTCATCCGCGACGAATTCACCTCGCACGTGGACTTCGCCGATTCCGATGTGCACAGCCCCGACGGCAATGCCGCCGACATCCCCGCCGCCGCAGCCGATTACGAGCGCTCGATCGCCCAGACCGGTCGCATCTCGGTGCAGATCCTCGGTATCGGCGCCAATGGGCACCTCGGCTTCAACGAACCCGGTTCATCCCTGCGCTCACGCACCCGGGTGAAGACCCTGACCCCGACGACCCGGGAAGACAATGCCCGCTTCTTCGAGGATGACCTGACCCAGGTCCCCACCCACGTCCTGACCCAGGGCCTCGGAACCATCAGCGACGCAGACCATCTCGTCATGATCGCCACCGGCGCAGGCAAGGCCGATGCCGTCGCGGCCGCCGTCGAAGGCCCGGTCTCGGCGTTCTGCCCGGCATCGATCCTGCAGATGCACCCCCACGTAACCGTCATCGTCGACCCTGATGCAGCCGCCGACCTGAAGGCAGTCGACTACTACCGCTTCGCCGTCGAGAACAAGCCCGCCTGGCAAAGCTTCTGATCACGGATTTCACGAAAGAGCAGGCGGTGCACCGAGACTCGGTGCACCGCCCGCTTCGTCTCGGGTCTCAGTAGGAGTACGGTCCGAAGCGGCCCCAGGCGACGAACACGGCGAGTGCGAGCATTACCGCATTCACCGGCAGCGCGTTGAACTCCTTGCGGCGCACGTGCACTCCGGCCGCCAGCACCATGATGAGCGCGATGCCGCTCGCCGCGATCGGCGTGAGCACCGGTGCGATGCCGGTCCATGCGGGCAGTACCAGGCCCAGTCCACCGAGGAGCTCGGTGATGCCGATCAGTCGCAGCGTGCCGGTGGATACGTCCTGCACCCACGGCATCTTCTCCGCGAGCTTCTCCTTCGGCTGGGTGCTTTTCATTACCCCCGCCAGCGCGAACGCCACAGCAAGCACGCTTGCCACAATCCACAGCGCCACATTCATGGTGGTCAACCCTTCCTGATCACTTAAACCGTTGAGTGAATGCTAGGTTGTGTCACTTAAACATGCAAGTCAGCTCATGTCGATTTCACTTCACGATTTAAGTTATCCTGGAGCTATGGGCACCGATGAACAGCCGCGCTGGCTCGACGACGAGGAACAGCAGGCATGGCTATCGCTGGTGGGCACGCTGATTCGGCTTCCGGCCGCGCTGGACGCGCAGCTGCAGCAGGATGCGGGGATTAATCATTTCGAGTATCAGGTGCTGTCCGGGCTTTCCATGTCGCAGGAGCGGACGCTGCGGATGAGTGTGCTCGCGGCGCTGTGCGGCGGCTCGCTGGCGCGACTGTCGCAGGTGGTGGGCCGACTCGAGAAACGCGGCTGGGTGCGCCGCGCGCCCGACCCGACCGACGGCCGCTACACCCTGGCCACGCTCACCGATGCGGGCTTCGGCAAGGTCGAGGAATCCGCGCCCGGGCACGTGGAAGCGGTGCGGCGCTACGTCTTCGACCCGATCACCAAGGCTCAGGTCCAGCAGCTGACCCGGATCGGCCAGCGCATCGGCGACGCCATCGACCCGGAGGGTTGCCCGGACAGTCGTCGCCACTGACCTCGCTTTCCCGGTGGAGTACCGGGGATTCGGAGGGGTCGGCAGCACGTCACGCGGGCTTGATGCGAGCTGTCACTGAATAATGGTCGGCATGGCCGAGCGCAAGGCGAGTCGGACGGCGGTTCTGGTGTGTCAGGGCCGCGCCGTGGCGGATGGACGGTTGGCGGTCGGGCGGTTCGCCGACCCGGTGGCGATAGACCTACTCACCCCCTCCGAGCAAGAGCTGGTGCAACGGGTTCGTTCCGGTATCCGGCCGAAGGCCTTCGGGGAGCGGATGGAGTACGAATTACTCACCGGCACTACGGAAGTGCTGGCGGTACGCACGGTCGCGATTGACGATGCGGTGCGTGAACGGGGCAATCCGCAGCTGGTGATTCTCGGCGCCGGATTGGACGCGCGCGCCTGGCGCATGGCCGAACTCGCCGAGGTGGACGTATTCGAGGTCGATCAGCCTGCCTCCCAGCAGGAGAAGCGTGAACGATTGGGGGAGCGGACGGCACTGGCCGCTTCGGTCCGATTCGTTCCGGTGGACTTCGCGCGCGATTCCCTCGGTGCGGCACTCGCCGAAGGCGGCCACGACGAGACCCGGCCGACCACCTGGATCTGGGAGGGTGTGGTGCCCTACCTGACTCCGGAGCAGGTCGAGGCCACCGTCGATATGGTCGGCAAGCACAGCGCGCCCGGCAGCCGGTTGATCCTCACCTATCCCGTGCCCTCACGGGTGTATTCGATCGGCCGCAAAACAGTGCAGGTGCTGCTGAACCTGGCCGGGCGGCACAATCCCATGGCGGGGGAACCGAACCAGTCGGCCTGGCCGCCGGAGCGGATGCGAAAACTGCTGGGCGCGCGCGGATTCGACGTCACCACGGACGTTGACCAGCTCAGCGTGGCGCGCGAACTGGATCTGAAGGTCGAGCGGGATCGCTTCCTGACCCGCGGCAGAGTCGCCGTCGCCGATCGAAAGTGATCTCCTACGAGACTGCGATGAATTCCGGCCACGCGCCCGGTCTGTACTGATAACGACCCATCTGCGAACAGGAGATCAGTGATGTCCGTGATCGAGCCCGTTGTCGAACTGGATACGCGTTTCAGCAGCCCCGGAGCCACTGCGCCCTCCTGGGCCGAAGTGACTGATGTGCTGAACCAGGCGGAAATCTTCTGGCTGTCCACGGTGCGGGGAGATGGCCGGCCGCATGTGACGCCGCTGCCCGCGATCTGGCATGAGGGCCGTCTGCACATCTGCACCGGCGATAACGAGCAGAAGGCGGTGAACCTCGCGCGCGAACCGCGCTGCGTGCTCACCACCGGTACCGATCGGCTGAATACCGGGGTCGATGTGGTGGTCGAAGGGACCGCCGAGCGCATTACCGATGTGCCGACCCTGCATGAGTTGGCCAAACTGTGGAAGGTGCAGCTGGACTGGGACTTCACCGTCAGCGACGGCGGATTCGACGATGGCCGGGACGGGACGGCCACCGTCTACGGCATCGCCCCGGAGAAGGTGCTGGCCTTCGGCAAGGGTGAGCCCTTCAGCCAGACCCGGTACCGTTTTCCGGCCTGACCGAAACATCGCTCACGGCAAGGGGTTTCCCCGGCCGGTAATGGTCAGGCGTTCTGGGTAACAGGCTGGGCGACCACCGAGGTCACCGATTCCCGCGTGCGCATCGCTGCCCACAGGGCGGCGGTGGCCGCGGTGCAGGCGGCGGCGCCACCGACGTGCACAGCCACCAGCGCGGCCGGAACATTGGTGAAGTACTGGACCAGGCCGACCAGCCCCTGACTGCACACCAGGACGATGACCACGATCAAGCGCGTGCGGATGGCCTTGTTCATCCCGATCGCGGCGAGACCACACGCCAGGCCGATCAGCAGCGCCAGATACGCGACGACCATCTCAGCATGCAGATGCACCAGCGTGACGATCTCGACCTGCAGCCGCGCGACCGGCTTCTCGATGCTCTTGTCACCGGCATGCGGTCCCGCACCCGTGACCAGCGTGCCCGCAATCAGGGTCGCGGACAGTGCAATCGCACTGAATCCGGTCAGCCACTGCAGCGGCCTGGGCACCCGAACGGTTTCGATGCCGTCATCGGGTTCGCCGATCTTGGCGTAGAGCAGCACCGACAGCCACACCATCAGCATGGACACCAGCAGGTGCACCGACACCGTCCACCACAGCAGTCCGGTGCGCACAGTGATGCCGCCGAGGATGGCCTGCAGCACGGTGCCGCCGGGCATCAGCCACGCGTACACCTTCACCTCGTACCGCCGCCGCGCGCGCACCACCGCGATGACCACCAGGGCCGCGCACAGCGTCACCGCGAAAGTCAGCATGCGATTGCCGAATTCGACCGCCTGGTGTATCACCGGCACTTCCGACACCGTCGACGGCGTGAAGCTGCCCGGGAAGCATTGCGGCCAAGTGGGGCAACCGAGCCCGGAGGAGGTGACCCGAACAATGGCCCCGGTCACCGAGATTCCGGCCTGGGACAGGATCACCGCGAAAGCGATGATGCGCTGCACCCGGAGCGAGGGCATCGGGAGCAGGTCGACGAGTCGCTGGAATGCGCGAGATAGCACGCGTCGATGGTAGCGGGAGCGTATTCGGGCCGATCACCGGCCCTACTACAACGCGTCGTTAGTC
>NZ_JAODNK010000201.1 GCF_025465275.1 Nocardia sp.
CGTCGTCGGTGTACCGGTCGTAGAGCGTCACGTGCAGATCGGTCTTGGCCAGCTGCGATTCGAACTGGACCGCGCTCACGTGCAGACCCGGCAGTTCGAAGGCGGTCTCGGCCAGGTTCTGGAACGAGAGACCCACCTGGAACAGCGGATTGCGCGCATTGGAGCGCACCGGGTTGAGCACCTCGACCAGGCGCTCGAACGGCACCTCACCATTGGCGAAGGCTTCCAGGTCGCGTTCGCGCACCTCGGCGAGCACATCGGCGAAGGTCACCGCGCGATCGATGCGGGTGCGGAACACCAGGGTGTTCACGAACATGCCGATGAGATCGTCGAGTTCGCGCTCACCACGGCCCGCGATCGGGGTGCCGACGGCAATATCGTCGCTCCCGGACAGGCGGGAGAGCAGTACGGCCAGTGCGGCGTGCACAACCATGAACAGCGATGCGTTATTGGCGCGGGCCAGCTCGTGCAGCCTGGCGTGCCGTCCCGCATCGATATCGAAACGAAGCGCCTTGCCGTGGAACGACTGCGCGGGCGGGCGCGGCCGGTCGGTGGGCAGTTCCAGCTGATCCGGCAGTTCGGCGAGCGCCTGAGTCCAGTAGCCGACCTGCTGTGCGGCAAGCGATTCCGGATCCTCTTCGGAGCCCAGGACCGAACGCTGCCACAGCGCGTAATCGCCGTACTGCACGGGCAGCGCAGTCCACTGCGGGGCTTCGCCATTGGCGCGCGCCACATAGGCGGCCATGACATCGCGCGCCATCGGGCCCATGGAGGAGCCGTCGGCGGAGACGTGATGGATGGTGAAGGCCAGTACGTGCTCTTCGGTATCGCTGTCACTTATGCGGAACAGCTTCACCGCGAGCGGCACCTCGACGGTGACGTCGAAGGTGGTCATGGCGAATTCGATGACCTTGCCCAGCAGATCGCCCTCGGCGACCGCCTCGGGAACCAGCGACAGATCGGTCTGTGTCGAGGGCAGAATGACCTGGTGCGGGCCGTCGGCCGAGCGCGGGTAGACGGTGCGCAGCACCTCGTGCCGGTTGATCACATCGCCGATGGCCAGTTTCATCGCGGTGAGATCGAGCGCACCGATGAGCCGCACCGCCAGCGGAATGTTGTCCACCGCGGAGGTACTGGTGTCGAACTGGTTCAGGAACCAGTAGCGCTGCTGCGCCGGGGAGAGCGGCAGATTGTCCGGACGCTCACCGGCGACCAGGCGTGGGCGGGCCCGGCCGGAACCGGCGGCCCGCTCCACCCGGGCGGCCAGCGCCGACACCGTGGAGGCTTCGAACAGGTCGCGCACGGCCAGCTGGATATCCAGGGCCGCGCCGAGGCGCGCGGTCACCTGGGTGGCGATGAGCGAGTTGCCGCCGAGCTCGAAGAAGTCGTCGTCGACACCGACCCGGCCGACGCCGAGCACGTCCGAGAAGGTGCCGGCCACGATCTCTTCGATCGGAGTGGACGGGGCGCGGAAGACCTTGGCCTCGAAGACCGGTGCGGGCAGCTTCTTACGATCCAGCTTGCCGGAGGCATTGAGCGGGAAGGCATCCAGCACCACGAAGGCGTTCGGCACCATATAGCCGGGCAGCGCGTCCTGCAGTTCGGCGCGCACGCCCTCCACGTCCACGACGAGACCCGCAGCCGGGATGACGTAGGCGACGAGCTGATCGCCGAGACGATCGTCCGAGCGCACCACGACCACCGACTGGGCAATGGAATCGACGGCCGTGAGCGCGGCTTCGATCTCACCGAGCTCGATGCGCAGACCGCGCAGCTTCACCTGGAAGTCGGTGCGGCCCAGGTATTCCAGCTCGCCCGCGCCGGTCCACTTCACCAGGTCGCCGGTGCGGTACATGCGCTCGGCGCGATGGAACGGATCGGCGACGAAGCGGTCCGCGGTCAGCTCCGGACGCGCGACATAACCGCGTGCCAGCTGGACGCCGGCGAGGTACAGCTCACCCGCGACACCCGGTGCGACCGGGTGCAGGCGCGCATCCAGCACGTAGACCCGGGTATTGAAGACCGGACGGCCGATCGGCACCGAGACGGTGTCGGCCGCCGTCACCTCGTGATAGGTGACGTCGACGGCGGCTTCGGTCGGGCCGTACAGATTGTGCAGTTGCGCGCCGGTCAGCTCGAGCAACTTGTGCGCGGTCGGTGCGGGCAGTGCCTCACCCGAGGCGAAAACCTGTCGCAGCGACACACAGTCGGCGGCCTTGGGCTCGGCGACGAACACCGACATCATCGACGGCACGAAGTGCGCCGTGGTGACGTCGTATTCGGCAATCAGATCGGCCAGGTAGGCCGGATCGCGATGGCCGTCCGGCTTGGCGACCACGAGCTGTGCGCCGACCTGTAGGGGCCAGAAGAACTCCCAGACCGAGACGTCGAAGGTCGCCGGAGTCTTCTGCAGGATCACATCGTCGTCGAACAAGCCGTATTCGGTCTGCATCCAGACCAGGCGGTTGACGATGGCGGCATGGGTGACCGCCACACCCTTCGGGCGGCCGGTCGAACCGGAGGTGAAGATCACGTATGCGGTGTTGTGCGGGCGCAGCGGCACCCCGCGTTCGGCCTCGGTGACCGGCTCTGCGCCGTAGGCAGACACATCGACCGTGTCGATCTCGATGGCGGGAACCTCACCCGGCACCACGAAACCGTCACGCGCCGTGGTCAATACACATACCGGCTGCGCCAAGCCCAGCACATAGCCGATCCGCTCGGCCGGGTGATCCGGATCCAGCGGGACGTACGCGCCGCCCGCCGTCAGCACGGCGTACATGCCGGCAACGAGGTCGACGGAC
>NZ_JAODNK010000217.1 GCF_025465275.1 Nocardia sp.
TCGGCCGTTCGGCCAGGCGTACCTGCTGGGTCTTCGTCATTCGCCACTCCTTCTCGAACGGGTCGAATTCATGTCCGTGCCTCAGGCTTTCCGGCCCCAGGAGGGATCCCGGCGGCGCAGTTCCCTATGCGCGATGGTCCGCTTGTGCACCTCGTCCGGTCCGTCGGCCAGTCGCAGCGTCCGTGCGTGCGCGTACATGCTGGCCAGCGGGAAGTCGTCGGACACACCGCCGCCACCGTGCACCTGGATGGCCCGGTCGATCACCTTCAGCGCCATCTCCGGCGCCGCGACCTTGATGGCGGCGATCTCGGTGCGCGCGTTCTTGTTTCCGACGGTGTCCATGAGATACGCGGCCTTCAAGGTCAGCAGCCGGACCATCTCGATCTCGATGCGGGACTCCGCGATCCAGTCTTGAATATTGGCCCGGTTGGCCACCGGCTCACCGAAGGTGGTGCGCGACTGCGCCCGATCGATCATCAGGTCCAGCGCCCGCTCGGCCATGCCGACGATCCGCATGCAGTGATGGATACGGCCGGGGCCCAGCCGTGCCTGGCTGATCATGAATCCGTCGCCCTCGGCGGCCAGCAGCGCGGTGCGCGGCACCCGGACATTCTCGAACACGACCTCCGCGTGACCTTCTCGATCCTGGTAGCCGAAGACCGGCAGGCCGCGCACGACGGTGACGCCGGGCGCGTCCAGCGGGACCACCATCATGCTCTGCTGCCGATACACCGGCGCGTCGAGGTCGGTCTTGCCCATCACGATGAGCACCTTGCAATTGCGATGCAGCGCATTGGAAGTCCACCATTTACGGCCGTTGAGCACGTAGTCGTCCCCGTCGCGGTCCATGCGCAACTGGATATTGGTGGCATCGGAACTCGCGACCGCGGGTTCGGTCATCGCGAAGGCGGACCGAATATCGCCGGCGAGCAGCGGCGCCAGCCACTCCCGCTTGTGCTCCTCGGTACCGAACAGCGTCAGCACCTCCATATTCCCGGTGTCGGGAGCGCTGCAGTTGGTGACTTCCGGCGCCAGATGCGCACTGCGGCCCATGATTTCGGCCAGCGGAGCGTATTCGGAATTGGTCAGGCCCGGACCCCACTCCGGATGCGGGTGGAACAGATTCCACAGCCCGCGCTTCCTGGCCTCGGTCTTGAGTTCCTCGACGATCGGCGGCTGGAAGTGCGGGTCGCCGGACTCCACCATCTGCGCTTCGTAGATCGATTCCGCGGGATAGACGTGCTCGTCCATGAAGGCGAGCAGATCGTCCCGGTATCGGAGGGCCTTGTCCGAGAGCTCGAACATCTCTACTCCTGATCGTCGTTTGTGGTGCGGCACATGCGATATGGCGTCATTGGTCGTCACTCCGCCGGCCGAGCGGCAGATCGATCAACCCGGCCAGCACGGACCGGTGGTAGGCGGGACTGCCCAGCCCGATCTGATCGGCCTTGGCCCGCTTCAGGTACAGGTGCACCGGATACTCCCAGGTCATGCCGATTCCGCCGTGCAGCTGAACGGCTTCCTCGGCGGCATGCACCGCGATGTCCCCGCAGTACGCCGCGGCGACGGCGGTGGCGATCGCCGCATCCGGATCACCCGCCGCGATCGCACCCGCGGCGTATCGAGCTGTCGCACGGGCGGATTCGAGCTCGACATACAGATCGGCGAGCCGATGCTTGAGCGCCTGGAACCCGCCGACCACACGCCCGAACTGCCGCCGCACCTTCACGTACGCCACGGTCGTGTCCAGGCACCAGGCCGCGACTCCGGCCTGTTCGGAAGCCAGCAGGGCCGCACCTATCGCCAAACCCCCGCGCAGTGCGGGCAATCCGGCTCCCGCCCCCACGACCACCCGGCCGGGAACGGAATCGACGGTGATATCGGCGAGAGGCCGAGTCATATCGAGGGAGACCACCGGAGCGGCGGTGACAGCGGAAGTCGCGAGGGCATGTACTTCGGTGCCCGTCGGCGTCTGCACCGCCGCGAGCAGCACATCCGCTTCGAGCGCCCCCGCCACGCTGGTGACCCGGCCGGACAACCGGCCATCCGCATCCTTTGTCAGAGTCGGGATCTGTTCGACCGTTGCCGCTGAGAACGGCGCGAGTAGAGCCGCAGTGCATTCACCGGTGGCGAGTTGGCCGACAAGTTCGGAGTCGCCCGCCAGCAGTATGGTCGCGGCGATCACGCTGCTGGTCAGGAATGGCACCGGAGCGGCGAACCGACCCAGTTCCTCCAGTACCACCGCGGCCTCGCGGGCAGAACCGCCTGCGCCGCCACGGTTTTCGGGGATCAGCAACCCTGCCAGACCTAGCTCGATGGTGATCGGTTTCCACAGCGCGCGCGTCAGCGACCGGTCCCCCGCGTAGGCCGCCAGTACGGCCGCGGGCTCGCACCGTTCGTTCAGCAGGCTCCGCACCGCCGCGCGCAGCGCCGTCTCGACATCGGTGTCGAGCAGTAGGATGTCCTCGCTCATCGGATGAGGTCCTTCCAGGCGATGTCCTTGTCCCCGCGTGCCTCGGACGGCAGCCCCAGCACCCGTTCGGCGACGATATTGCGCATGATCTCGGAGGTTCCTCCCTCGATCGAATTGCCTTTCGCGCGCAGGTAGCGGTAGCCCGCTTCCCGGCCCGCGAAGTCGACGCGATCGGGACGCACCATGGTCCAGTCGTCGTAGCGCAGCCCGTCCTCGCCGAGCAGCTCCACTTCGAATCCGCTGAGCTGCTGATTGATTCGCGCGAACGAGAGCTTCAGTGCCGAGGTCTCCGGCCCCGGCTGACCGCCCGCGACCCGCTGGCGCAGCCGCGTGCCTGCCAGCCGCGCGGCCTCGGCATCCACCCACAGCCGCAGCAGCCGGTCGTGCAGTTCCGGGGTGTGCTTGTCGGCGTTATTGCGCCAGGTCCGGGTCACCGCACCCAGCAACCCGCTCTCGCGGGGTACCGGACGCCCGCCGATGGATACGCGCTCATTGTTGAGGGTCGTATTGGCCACCCGCCAGCCTTCGCCCTCCTGACCGAGGCGGTTCGCATCGGGGATGCGCACATCGGTGAGGAAGACCTCGTTGAATTCGGCTTCACCGGTGATCTGGCGCAGGGGCCGGACATCCACGCCCGGATCGGTCATATCGCAGACGAAGTAGGACAGCCCCGCATGCTTCGAGCGATTCGGATCGGTGCGGGCCACCAGAATCGCCCGCTGCGCCTTGTGCGCGACCGAGGTCCAGACCTTCTGCCCGTTGACAATCCACTCGTCGCCGTCGCGCACCGCGCGGGTGCTCACCGCGGCCAGATCGGATCCGGCGCCTGGTTCGCTGAACAGCTGGCACCAGATCTCCTCCCCCGCCCACAGCGGCCGCAGATAGCGCAACCGTTGTTCGGGTGTGCCATAGGCGAGGATGGTCGGCGCGGCCATGCCGAGCCCGATGCCATTGAGCTCGGGATTATTGCCCGGCGCCCCGGCCTGCTCGAACAGGGCGTCGACAAAGGGTTGCAGTTCCCGGTCGACCCCCAGCCCGCCGACTCCCTCCGGGTAGTACACCCAGGCCAGGCCCGCATCGAAGCGGGCGCGGTGGAAAGTCACCGGATCGGTGGTGGCCGGATCGTTCTCGGCGAGCAGGGCGGCCACGCGGCGGCGCAGATCCTCCCGTACCGCTTCGGGATTCGTCATCTGTCGTTCTCCTCGAGGGCGGCAATTCCGGCACGCAGCAGCGGGTCCACCATGTCCCCCACATTGTCGAAACCGGAACCCACGGTCTGGCCGTGGATGTAGCGGTAATAGATGCCCTCGGCGATCACCGCGAGCTTGAACGATGCCAGCGCGACATAGAACCCGATGTGCGTCAGGTCGAGCCCGGCGACCCGGGCATACCGGTCGAGCATCTCGGATTCGGTCAGGAATCCCGGCGCCGCGGCCACATCGGTCACGCCGGGTATCCGGCGCGCGCCCATCCGCTGGTAGACGAGCAGCAGACCGATATCGGTGAGCGGGTCACCGAGGGTGGCCATCTCCCAATCGAGCACGGCCGCAACCTGATCCCGCGCATCGACGAGAATATTGTCGAGGCGGTAGTCGCCGTGGACGATCCGTGTCGCCGACTGCGGCGGTTGCTGTTCGGCGAGCAATCCGTGCAGTTCGATGGCGGCGGGCAGGTCCCGGGAGTAGGAGGCGTCGAGTTGTTTCTTCCAGCGCCGCACCTGGCGTTCCAGGAAGCCCTCCGGTCGCCCGAAGTCCCCGAGCCCGACCGCAATCGGGTCGACGGAGTGCAGGGCGGCGAGCGTGTCGATCAGATCGGCTGACACCGTAGCTGTCCGCACCGGACCCAGCGCCTCGAGCTCGGCCGCTGTGCGGTACGGCGTCCCGACGACAAGTTCCATCAAATAGAAAGGCGCACCGATGATTTCCGCGTCCGTGCACAGCGCGTAGGTGTCTGGCACCGGAACGTCGGTGCCGGTGAGGGCGCTGATCACCCGGTGTTCCCGGGACATGTCGTGCGCGGTGGCCAGCACGTGACCGAGCGGCGGCCGACGTAGCACGAACGATGTTGCACCATCGGTGATTTCATAGGTCAGATTGGATTTGCCACCGGCGATCAGGTGGCCGCTCAACTGCCCCTTCGCGAGGTCCGGCCGATGGACGGCCAACCACTCGACGAGCCGATCCAGATCGAGGCCCGGCAGCTCGCCGGGATCTTGTGTGTCACTCATCAGGGCACCAGGACCGCAACGCTCTCGGCCACGCAGGCCGGTTTGCTCACGCCCTCGATCTCGACGGTGACCTTGCTGACCGCCTGGTATCCCATGGTCGCCGGGGTGAGCGCGATCAACTCGATGCCCGCGCGCAGCCGGGATCCGACCGGAACCGGCGAGGGAAACCGAACCTTGTTGGCGCCGTAGTTGATTCCCATCGACAACCCCTCGACCGTGTAGATTTCACCGGCCAGCATCGGCAGCAGGGACAGGGTGAGGAACCCGTGGGCCACCGTCGTGCCGAACGGTCCGGTCGCGGCCCGCACCGGATCGACGTGGATCCACTGCCGATCCCCGGTCGCTTCCGCGAAACGATCGATCTGCTCCTGGGTGATGGTGTGCCACCCGCTGTAGCCGAGATGGGTGCCGACTGCCTTCTCCAACTCGCCCAGGCCATCGAATGTCTTCATCGTTTCGGGTCCTTCCCTATTCAGTTCTTCGGGCCGCCGGCCACGTAGATCACTTGGCCGGAGACGAACCCGGCGCCCTCGCTGACGAGGAACGAAATGGTGTGCGCGATATCCTCGGGCTGCCCGGCGCGTGCGACCGGAATCGTCGTTATCACAGCCTTTTTGAAGTCGTCGAACGGAACGCCCATCCGGGCGGCGGTGCCCGCGGTCATCTCGGTCTCGATGAAACCCGGAGCGACGGAGTTCGCGGTGACGCCGAACTTGCCCAGCTCCAGCGCCAGGGTCTTGGTGAAACCCTGCAGACCGGCCTTGGCCGCGGAGTAATTGACCTGGCCTCGATTACCGAGCGCGGAAGTGCTGGAGAGACTGACGATCCGTCCCCACTTCTGCTCGATCATGTGCCGCTGCACCGCGCGCGACATCAGGAACGAACCCCGCAGGTGCACGTTCATGACGGTGTCCCAGTCGTCGACGGACATCTTGAAAAGCAGATTGTCGCGCAGCACGCCCGCGTTATTGACCAGAACGGTCGGTGCGCCCAGTTCGGCGGCCACCCGATCCACAGCCCGGTCGACGGCCGCCTCATCGGATACGTCCGCACCGACGGCGAGCGCCCGGCCGCCGGCCTTCTCGATCTCGTCGACTACTGCGCCGCAAGCGGTTTCGTCGAGATCGAGTACGGCGACGGCCATCCCGTCGGTGGACAGCCGGCGTGCGACGGCCGCACCGATGCCGCGTGCCGCGCCGGTGATGATCGCGATTCGCTGTGGCTGATTGCTCATATGCGTCTACTCCTCGGAATGGTGGTCAGGGGGCCGGTATTCGGGTCAGGTCAGACGCCGCCGGTGAGCGTGACGCCACCGTCGACGATCACCAGCTGCCCGGTCATCCAGCTCGCGTCGTCGGAGAGCAGGAATGCCACCACGCCGCCGATGTCCTCGGGTACGCCCAGCCGCTTGAGCGGATAGTTCGCGGCGACCTCGTCTTCGTGCCCCTCGTAGAGCGCGGAGGCGAACTTGGTCTTGACCACGGCCGGCGCGACGGCATTGACCCGAATGCTCGGTCCGAGTTCGACCGCGAGCTCCTGGGTGATGTGGATCAGCATCGCCTTGCTGGAACCGTAGAACCCGATGCCGGGAGCCGGTTTGGTGCCCGCGACCGACGAGATGTTCACGACCGCACCGCCGTGCTCGTTCATCCACGCCTTGTAGATCTGCTGCACCCAGGACAGCGCGGCCAGGCAGTTCACTTCGACGATCTTGCGGGCCGCGTCCAGGTCCAGTTCGACCATCGGGCCGAAGACCGGGTTGATGCCGGTGTTGTTGACCAGCAGATCAGCACTGCCGAAGGTCGCGATCGCACGCTCGATGGTCTCCGCCTGATGCGCGGTGTCATCGGCCCGACCGGCGACGGCCAGCGCGCGGGTGGGACCGCCGAGGGTCGCGACCGCTTCGTCGAGCGCCTCCTTCTTGCGCGCGGTGATCACGACCTTCGCGCCCTCGTCCACCAGGCGCTGGGCGATACCCAGCCCGATGCCCCGGCTGGCGCCGGTGACGATCGCCGTCTTTCCTTCGAATCTGTTCACAGAGTGGTCCTTTCGGAGTTCGGGCGATCCGGGCCGGGCCGCCCCGCACCCGTCGCGCATCGTCGAGCCGACCCGCTCGGTGGCAACTTACTAAGCGCTTATTAACCCATGGCCACCATGCGTGACGCGGGCCGCGCAGGTCAAGAGAACCTGTTTCCAACTCTACTGTGACTCGCAACACATTAGCGTTGATGCGACGGCCCCACCAGGCATGACAGCCGGAATACCGAATCCGGATTCAGATTCTCAGGACTCGGCGACGTCATTCAGCAGCTGACGCTGATACCGCCGCATCCCGGACAGCCAGCGGTCGTAGTCGGCGCCCTTGTGCCGGTACATGTCGAGAACCTCCGGGTGCGGCAGGATGAGGAACCGCTCGTCGTCGAGTGCGGCCATGACCACCTCGGCAACCGCCTCCGGGGTCAGCACCGCGCCCGCCGAGGTCACCGCGCGGGTCGCGGCCTCGCCGATCGCATCGCCGGAGTTCTCGCCCGCGCGCAGCAGCTTGGTCTCGACGCCCATGGGGCACAGGCAGCTGACCCGGATGCCGCGGTCGCCGTAGGTCACCGACAGCCACTCCGCGAATCCGACGGCCGCGTGCTTGGTGACGGAGTATGCGGCCGAACCGATCTGCGTGAGCAGCCCGGCCGCGGACGCGGTGCTGATGAAATAGCCTTCGCCGCGGTCGAGCCAGCCCGGGACGAGCAGGCGCGCCGCGCGGACATGCGCCTGGAGGTTGACATCAATGGTGGTCACCCAGTCCTTGTCGTCGTCACCGAGCCCGACGGGCCCGGCGACGCCGGCATTGGCGAAATACAGGTCGACCGGGCCGAATTCCGACTCGGCGCGAGCGATCAGCGCCTCGATCTGCGCGGCGTCCGATACGTCGGCTCCCATCGCGACTGCCGCACCGGGATGGTCCTCGCCGATCGCCGCAACAACTCCCGCGGCGGCTTCGGCATCCAGGTCGGCGACCACGACCCTCGCCCCGTCGCGCACCAGCCGTGCCGCGAGCGCACCGCCTATTCCCCCACCGCCACCGGTGACCACCGCAATCTTTCCCGCGACCTGCACAGCATCTCCTTCCGAGTCGGAGACTCGAGTCCAACGCCGGATTCGAGTCGATAATCTCGCCTGTCTACTCGCCCCTATGACTGCATTTCAAGGCCCGGATCTTGGACCTTCACGCATAGCAACACTGAACACATTGCAGCACATATCTTTTCGTCCCATAGTTGAACTGGGCGTCACTTTTGCATACCGTGTGTCCCACCCCGGGACCGGCAGGGCAGCATGCGAGGTGGAGGACAACGTGACCGCACGAGATCTGCTCGAGGACTGGCAGCGGCTGGGCAGCCGTCAGGTGGCGACCAATGGCATCGAACTGCGGGTCGTCGAGCACGGTGACGGCCCTCCGGTAGTGTTCTGCCACGGGTTTCCCGAACTCGGATTCTCCTGGCGGCATCAGGTTTTCGCGCTCGCCGACGCGGGTTTTCGCACCCTGACCCCGGATATGCGCGGCTACGGCGGCAGCTCCCGGCCCGAGCGCGTCGAGGACTACGACCTGCTGACGGTGTGCGCGGATCTCATCGGACTGCTGGACGCCAACGGGCTCGAGGATGCGATCTTCGTCGGGCACGACTGGGGCGCATCGGTGGTCTGGCAGCTGGCCCGCGCCTATCCGGACCGGGTACGCGCGGTCGCCGGTCTGAGCGTTCCGGCCACTCCGCGCTCCGCCGCGCCGCCGGTCCCCATCCTGCGTTCCCGCCTCGGCGACGACTTCTACATGTGCTGGTTCCAGGAGCCGGGAGTCGCCGACCCCGTCCTCGCGTCGAACGTCCGCCGCACCCTGCTCCAGGACGAGGTGCTCAGCTCGCACACCTTCCTCGACACCGAAAAGCCCGAGCCACCGCTGCCCGAATGGCTCACCCCCGCCGAATTCGACTACTACGTCCAGACTTTCACCGCGACCGGATTCACCGGCGGCCTCAACTACTATCGCAATCTCGACCGTAGCTGGGAGCGGACCGCCCACCTCGCCGATGTGAAGATCTCGCAACCGTCGCTGTTCATCGCCGGTTCCACCGACCCCGTCATCCGCTTCACTCCCCTCGCGAAAATGCCTGCGGTGCTGACGGATCTGCGTGGCTCCGTCATCCTCGAGGGCGCGGGCCATTGGATTCAGCAGCAGCGGCCGACAGCGGTCAATGCCGCCCTCATCGACTTCGCCCGCGAGATCGGCTGATCAGACCGCCGGAGCCGTTCGCAATTCCAGCACACCGTATTCCGGGCCGATCCCGCATGCCGCGGCCGCCGCGATGCGCCCGTCGAGCAGTTCGGCGACGTCCTCCGGGAACGGCGCCGGGCGACGCGTTGCCAAATCGATGTTCACGGCCAGGAATTCGAACGAGTTCGCGACCTCACTCGTTGTCAGGTTGAGCAGGTACGACACTCCGTGCAGCACCTTGGCGGTCCGCCCGATGTGACCGATGTGCACCGAAACCTCGTGCCCGACAAGCACTTCACGCAGAAACTTGACGTGCTGTTCCTTCGCGAACGACCCGAACTTGCCCGTGTGCGAGCGGTATCCGAGGTCACGGTGTGTCTGCCACAGGCCTTCACCGTGCAGCCCGTAGTAGTGCATCACGTTCATATGCCCGTTCCCGTCCTCGAATTCCGGCGGGATGACCCTGCCGAACCCACGGGGCAGTTCGAGCACCTGGGTAAACGCTGGCAGAAACGCGACCATGAACGACCTCTCCTCGCCGGCGGCACCATTGCCACCGGTCAGCCGAGCCCGATTTCCGGGTCGGCTTCCGAGATCGAGGATAACTCGGGTTTCAGTTGCAGCCCGTTGATCCACAGCTGGGTCAGTGTGGTCACCAGCTTCTCGAACGAGATGCGCTGGTTCTGCACGAAAACCGTGTAGGCCATGCGGCTCACCATCGACGACAGCGCGTGCGCGGTGATCATGGGGTCGAGGTCGGCGGCGGCCTGACCGGATTCCTGAAGCTCACGGATCAGACGCGCATTGCGTTGCACGAAGGCCCGGCCGCGCTCGACACGCATGCGCCGGAAGTTGTCATCGACGTGCGCGACCTGCTCGAAGAGAGCCATCAAGCGGGCATTGCGCTTGTAGGACAGCAGATAATCGCGATTTGCGGCCTCGATGAGCGCCCGCACATCGGTGATCCCGCTGCGCGCACGCACATGCGGATGCAGCATCTCCTCCTGCACCTGCTCGACGAGTGCGGCGAAGACTTCTTCCTTATTGTCGAAATAGGTATAGAACGACCCGGACGCCATACCCGCGGTCTTCGAAATGTCCGCGATGCGCGCGTCCAGGTATCCGTCGCGTTCGAACACTTCCCGGGCCGCCGCAATCAGCGCGGTGCGTGTCCGCTCTCCCCGCCGGGTCCGCGGCGCGACTCTGCCGGGCTCGCGCTCGGCCGCAACGGATTCGGACACCAACCTACTCACTGCCTGTCGATCAGCGGACATTCCGGTTGGCTACCGTATCACCGCAGCGGAATCGCTCCTGTGCTCGCGAGAATCGTCTGGGCGACAAGCGCCGGATTGTCGATCATCGGCACATGCCCGACGCCGGGCAGGATCTCGAAGCGGGCCTGCGGTATTCGTTCGCGGGCGATCCGGCCGTTGACGTCCACGGGGAGGATGGCGTCCAGGGCCGACCAGGCGAGCGTTATCGGGCAGGGCAGCGGGTCCATCGGCGCTATCTGCTCGTGGGTGCCGAGCAGGTCATCGGCGACCACACACCCGAGCAGGTCCCGTGCGGCCTCGAGTGCCTGTGCCGGCAAGAGACGCTCGCCTCGGACGGCAATATCGCGCAGCGCCAGCCGCCGGACGATCGGTGAGCGCATTGCGAGAGGTTGCAGGCGGGGTGTCAGCCGGGTGAGGGTGATCATCCGGCGCAGTTTTTTCACACCCGCGGTCTGGCCGGCCGCGCCCGCCTCCCAGAAACCCGCCGGCGAGAGCGCGCACACACTCTGTGCGCGGCCTCGCCGGGCGAGTTCGACAGCCATCCAGCCGCCCAGCGAGTTCCCCGCGAGGTGAGCTCGCTCGAATCCGAGGTCGTCGAGCGTCCGTTCCGCGTCATCGATCAGATCGCTGACCGTGGCCGGGCGCCGGGTCGCCGGTACGCCGCCGCGATGCCCGAGTGCCGTCAGCGCGACCACATTGTGGTGAGCTGCGAGCAAAGGGGCTACGTCCTGCCACGCCTTCGCGGACATGGTGATGCCGTGCAGCAGGACGAGCGGGGGCTTATCGGGATTCACGAAGTGAGCTTCGCATGCCTCCCCGGCGAGGGAAAGAGTGTTCGCACACGACTTCCCGGCGCTCGATGCCAGACTTATCTGAAAGGCGTGATGTCTGAAAGTCGGCCGTCGTGCACCTTGTTCACCCATTCCGGGTCGGCCAGCAATGCTCGCCCCACTGCGACGATGTCGAACTCGCCACGTTCGAATTGCTCGTGCAGCACACGGAAGCGCTGGGCCTGGGTCTCGTCGATTCGATCGCCACGGAAGACGCTGTCCACCCCGACAGAACCGACGGTGATCACCGGCAGTCCGGTGATCTTCTTGGTCCAGCCCGCCAGGCTCAGATCGTCTGCGTGCTCGGTGAACTCGGGCAGCCAATGCCGCCGCTGCGAGGTGTGGAAGATATCGACACCGGCTTCGACCAGCGGTGTCAGCAACTCTTCGAGTTCGCCGGGAGTTTCGGCGATCCGGGCGTTGTAATCGGTGCCCTTCCACTGCGAATAGCGGAAGATGATCGTGAAATCGGGACCGACGGCCTCCCGGACTGCCGCTACCAGGCGAGCGGGGAAAGCGGCGCGCCGGCGCAACGTTCCACCGTATTCGTCCTGGCGATGATTGGTTGCGGCCCAAAAGAACTCATCGAGCAGGTACCCATGCGCCCCGTGCAGTTCGATGCCGTCGAAACCCAGCTGCTTCGCCAGGACAGCCGACTCCACATACGAGCCGACGAGCGTATCCAGATCACCGGAGGTCAACGCCTGTCCCACCGGCTGCCCGGTGTGATCCACACCGGACGGACTCACCGAGGGAACCTCCGGCTCGAACTCGGAGCTCTCCCCCCGCGTTACACCGGTATGCCAGAGCTGCGGCACGATCGCGGCGCCTTCGGCATGCACCGCCTCGACCACCGCCCGCCACCCGGCAGCACTGTCGTCGTCGTAGAACCGCGGCACCGCCGCAGCCGGACCGGCCGCCGGACCCCGGACATAGGTGCCCTCGGTAATGATCAGGCCCGCACCACCGGCGGCATGAGCACGGTAATACTCGACATTCTCCGCATTCGGAATACCGCCCGGCGACTGCATTCTCGTCATCGGAGCCATCGCGAACCTGTTCCGCAGCCGCAACGATCCCGCATGAAACTCGGTGAACAACTCATCGAGATGGATCGAAGGGTCCCCGACCGCTCCTTGTGACATGAGGCACATTTCCTTCCGGTTCGACAACCAAACTTCGAATTCCGGGGAAAACAACCACAAAGCCTCAGTCATTCCCGAGCCCGCGAGCCACTGACCTGCCGCCCGGCCGCGGCCTACAGCGACGATGTCGACGGCGCTGCCGACCGGCAACGAGTTCCCTAGGATCTCGATGTGAGCACTCTCCTTCCTGCCCTGATCGCCGTCGCTGGAACGCTTCTCGGCGCTTGGGTGACCTTCTTCTTTCAGCGATCGACCGCCGAAAGGGCGACCTCACAAGCGTTTGCCGAACGACTCAGGCAGGATCGACTCAACGCGTACAACGCATTTGCGGATGCCGCGATCGAGTACCGCGGTACGGAGTACGACCGGTGGTTCCAGCTCCGGGAGAACATCGACGCCGCTGCGCGCGCGGCGATACTGGCGGCAGCGCACTCCAAGCGGACGGTGGCCCGAAGCGCGCTGCTTCGCATCACCCTGCTGACAGATGACGTCCGATTGCGGGATCTCGGCCGCGAAATCATCGAGATGACTCGGTCGATCTCGCGTGCGGACGATCGGGAACAACGGGAGGAACGGGGCGATCAGGCCAAGGTCCTCCTCGACACATTCATCGAGCGTGCCGCGGCACAGGTCCAGTCACCGTCCACCCCGCGGCAACTGACAGGGAGTCGCTCCCCTTCAGCACAGGACCGCGAGCATGGCACCGCGGAGTAGCCTCGGACGCGGATGGATCACGCGAAAGGACGAAACGTGTCCAGCGACAATATGTTCAGTGTCTTCGGACGGATGACTGCGCTGCCTGGTCGGCGGGATGAGCTGATTGCCTTGCTCCTGAAGGGATTACGCGCCGGTGGCGAGGACAGCGGGCTGCTCGGCTACAGCATCAACGCAGCCTTCGACGACCCGGACACGATTTGGCTGACACAGCTGTGGATCGATAAGGATGCACACGACGCGACGACCCGTTCCGAGCCGGTCGTCGCGGCGACTCGCGAGGTCGGTCCACTTCTGGCTCGGCAACCCGAAGGCGGCTACGGCCACGCCGTCCATGTTCACGGTCCAACCGCTGGGTGAGGAGAAACCGCGCGCGGCCGCAAACCGGTCGTCAGCGCGATACCCCCGTGGCTTTCAGCCGACGGAGACCCCAGCTCAGTAATGTGCTGTCCCACAGGCTCGGTGGGGTGCGCTCGGGATCCATCAGGTCGTTCTCTGCCAGCGGGCTGTCCTCGTCCTCGACGGTCTCGGGCTCGAAACGCACCAGGGTCCGGCCACTGCCGCGCAGCGCCTCGACGGTGCGCAGGAGCGACGACGTCTCGGCGAGGGTGGCGTCGAACTTCGCGGGTTCGGCGCCGAGATGTTCGCAGATCAGCTGACGCCGGATACCTAGGATGGTTTCCCGCAGCAGGTCACCGTTCGCGGTGGCGGGGGTGACCTCCACGGCCAGATCACATTCGGTGTCGAATCCCATGGAACGGTTGTTCAGATTCGACGATCCCACCCGCAGTAGCCGATCGTCCATCACCAGCACCTTGGCGTGCACGTAGATCGGCGCACCGGCCGCGGTGACGGGATAGTAGACGCCGAGCCGGTTTTCGGTGTCGGCCTTCCACAACAGATGCAGTAGGCGGCGACGGGCCCCGTCCATCGCCTGTTGCTCGAGCCAGCCGTCGGCGTGACGCGGCAGCACCAGCACGATCTCCGGACCGTTCGGCTCGCGCAGCCGTGCGGCGATCGCCTCGGCGAGGTTGCGCGAGGCCAGGTATTGGCTCTCGATGTACAGCGATCGGGTGGCGCCCGCGATCGCCGCCAGATACAGCGCCTCGATCTCCCGGACTTCGGCGCGGTCGGCAAGCTCGGGCGAGGTCCGCGCGATGCCCACAGCTACGGAACGCATTGTCGGCGTGAGGCCTTCGGGCCACGGTATGTCCCCGGCGATCTCGTCGACCGCGTGCAATTGCTCTCCCGTGGCCGCTTTCCATCTGGCCCGGGCCAATTCGCCGATCGCCTTCGCCGCCTCGCCGTCGACGGCGGTGGTCGCATCGTGCCACGGTCCGTATCGGTTGCCGGTCGGCTCGGTTCGGTAGTGATTGTCGTCCCGGTGGTCGCTGGTGTCCCAGCGGTCGACGGTCATGTCGATGCCGCCGCAGAACGCGAGCGCGTCGTCGATCACCACGATCTTCTGATGATGTGCCGAGCCGATCGGGTGCGCGGCATCCATTTCGAAGTGCAACCGCCGATCGGTCATCCAGTTGACGACGAAGATCGGTGTCATGCCCCGGCCGATCGCCGCGAATGCGCCGATATTCCACTTCAGCAGGTAGATCTCGAGATCCGGTCGCTCCTTCGGCAGCCAAGACAGGAATTTGCCCAGCCGATCGGGCCCTTCGAGCGTCTTGTCCTGCGGTTCGAACTTGATCCGGGTATCGAAGTCCCACCCGATCAGCACGATGCGCTTGCGCGCCTGCAACATCGCGGACTTGGCATGGCGAAAATAGTCGGCCGCATCGACAATGCACGCCAGCCGATCGGCCTGTGCGATCTGCCAGCAGGTCTCGCCCGGGGTGAGAATTTGTCGCCCGTCGCTCATATGCAGTCAGCTCTCTCGTCCGGCCGGACACCCGTCCCCGCAGGTGAACAATTCACCCTACTGCGATCGCTGACCTCGGCTCCGATCGAACACTCTGACCTGCCACATTCGGTTGACGCTGTATCGTTCAGTGCGACACCACTTCTCAGCAGGGGATCATCATGGGCGACACACTCGGCGTCGCGCTGCACACGATGGCGCATCGCTTCGCGGAGTTGGCTTCGACCGCACCCGATCCGAATCTGCGGGTGCCCGCGACACCCGGCTGGTCGATCACCGACGTACTCGGTCATGTCGCATCGGAGCCGTCCCGCTATCGAGAACTCGCCCTCGGCGGCGGAACCTGGCCCGCCCTTGCCGCGGACCTACCGGCATTCAACGCCGAACAAATCGCCACCCTGCCGACCCGTAACCCTGACGAGTTGTCGGCGAAACTGCTCGCGGACACCGAATCGCTCATCACCACGATCGATAGCTTCAACGGCGAACCCAGAACCATGATGTTCGACGGCGGCCAAACCGTTCGCGCCGACCGCGCGCGTGGCACCCTGCTCGGCGAATTCGTCGTCCACGGCTTCGATATCGCCCGCGCGCTCGGCCGCCCATGGCCGATCGAACCGGCCCACGTTCCTTTGATCATGGACGGCCTGAACCAGGTCACCCCCGGCTGGGTCGACCCGAATCCAGCCGACAACCACACCGCCACGTACGAATACCGACTCCGCGGGTTCACCCGCTACGTCTATCGGTTCCAAGACGGACAGCTGACAGTCGACCCGGACATCGCCACTCGTATCGACGTCCACATCAGCGCCGACCCAGTCACAGCGCTGCTCCTCAACTACGGCCGCATCAGGCAATGGAAGCCCACACTCACCGGCCAGGTCCTCGCCTGGGGCCGCAAGCCCTGGCTCGCCACCACCTTCTCGCGCCGATTCCTCCCGGCCTGACACCCAGGTGCACACAACTCAGGAAGCCCGGCGTCCGAATTCCGTTCTCCTACAGGTGAAACGGCAGCGACCGGGCTCTGGTGGTGGCAACACGCCGGAAAAGCGCACCACCAGAGCCCGGTCGGCGTTACTTCACATCACCCTGCATGGGTTCAGCTGGTGGCCGAGGCGGGGGCTTTGTTGCCGCTGCGGTGCAGGGTTTCCAGTGCTTCGATCAGGACCTTCGGGTTGTGGCTGCCCTTGTAGACCGGCTGGGGGGCGGTGTCGAGGCCCAGCAGGGTGGCTACGGCGACCTGGGCGGTGCGCACGGAGTATTCGACGGTGAAGACGACGTCGTCGGGGACTTCGGCGTACTGGCCGATGAAGGCGAGGTTGGTCGAACCCGCCGGGACCACGTCGGGTCGGTCACCATGGGAGCGGACCAGGAACTGGCTGGTGATGTACGGCATGAGTGCCGGGATCACGATCGAGTTCTTCAGGATCTGGTCACGGTTGTCGATCTTCAAGTGTGACAGGGCTTCCTGCAGGATCTCGCTGCCGGTACAGGCGGACATGGGCTTTTTCACGTGGTTACCGGGCTTGTCCGGGAACAGGGCGTAACCCCACCAGACGAAGGTGTCCGAGGGCTGCTCCCGGAAGTGCGGCTGGTGGTTCAGGACGACCGTCATCAGCCAGTTGGAGTCCTTGAACGTGATCAGGCCGCCCTTGCCCGCTTCACTGCCGCTGAACTTCTGCATCTCGGTGAAGAAGGTCGGGTCCTTGGTGGTCACGGTGAACGATTCCCAGGTGGAATCCTTGATCGAGGTATCGAATACCTCGGGCTTTCCGAGACCGGGGCGTTTCGCGGCCAGCGTCCGCCACAGCTTCCAGGCGCCGGACGAACCTGAGGTGTCCAAGACCGCGGCGGTGTCGGTGGAGCCCAGCGTGGAGTCCGCGGTCATGGATCCGTTGGTGATCATGACCAGGTCGCGCGCGCCGACCGGAATCTCCTCGGTCTTTCCGCCGCTGGTCACGGTGAGCGCCTCGGCGGTGAGTGCTTTACCGCCGGCCAGGCGCACATCGGTGACGCTGGTGCCGAGGCGAATGGTGACACCCTGGTCGGTGAGCCATTTCAGCATCGGCCGCACGATCGAATCGAACTGGTTGTACTTGGTCCGGTAGATACCGGACATGGAGTCGAAGGTCTTGAACAGGTGCACAAAACGATTGAGGTAGCGGCGGAATTCGATCGCCGAATGCCAGGGCTCGAATGCGAAGGTCGTGCACCACATCCACCAGAAATTGGTGGTGAAGAATTCCGGGCTGAAACAGTCGGTGATGCGTTTGCCGTCGAGCATCTGCTCGGGGGTGGCGACACATTTGACCAGCTCCAGCCGGTCACGCTCGCTGAAGCCCATCGAGTGCGCGTCGATCGGCTCGCCGGCGGCATCGATGAGCCGGGCGTGATCGTCCCACGCGAAGTCCTTGTGGAAGGCGAAGGTGTCGTCGGTGACCGACACGGCGGGGTTGTCCAGCGAGGGAATCGAGCGCAGCAGGTTGTAGGTGCAGTCGAAATGGATCTCGAACATGCGGCCACCACGCATGGTGTAACCGGTCTCCGGAGAACCCGCCGCGTCCAGGCTGCCGCCCTCACGACCCTGTTCTTCCAGAATGACGATGTCGGAACCGGCGAATCCGCCGTCACGAATCAAGAATGCCGCCGCCGAAAGTGATGCGATTCCGCTTCCTACCAGATACGCCTTCGCCATGATCAACCTCTTTCAGGATACTTATCACTGACAGGGTGTTCTCTATGTGCGGTGCGCCGGGGAGCCCGGCATTCGCGACTCTAGCAGGCGGCACTTTGCGCATCCCGTTCGGTTCAACCGCCCTTCTCCATACAGCTGGACGTCCGCTATTTGCCCATGGCGCAGGAGGGCGAGACTATTCGGCGGGCGAGAGCCTTCGGGCGGATTCGCGGGCAAGGGCACGATCGCGCTGTTCGGTGAAACGGGCGGCCTTGGTTTGCAGGTGCTCGAGGTAGGCGTGGAGTTCGTCGCGGGCGCGTTCGCCTTCGCCGGAAAGGTCGGTGCGGTCGAAGACGTTCCAGGAGCGCAGTACTGGGTGGAGGACGGCATCTAGGTGCTGGGGAAGGTCGTAGATGCCGTGTTTGGCCAGCAGGACCGCATTGCGGCGGAAATTCGGCTGGGTCAGACCTGGCATTTGGAATTGGGTCACCACGTCGGTGATGGCGCGAAGCATCCGGTCGGGCGTGAGATCCAGTGCCGCGGAGCTGATTCCGCGGTAGAAGATCATGTGCAGGTTCTCGTCGGCGGCGATGCGGGTGAGCATGCGTTCGGCTATCGGTTCGCCGCAGGCTGTTCCGGTATTGCGGTGGCTGATTCGGGTCGCGAGTTCCTGCAGTGTCACGTAGGCGAGGCTGTGCAGGAATTTCGGGCCCTGCTGCGGGCTGGCGATGCCCGCGGTCATGTGGGCCATGCGCGCTTGTTCGAGGGCGACCGGGTCGACCGCGCGAGTGACGACCAGGTAGTCGCGCAGCACGATAGCGTGGCGGTTCTCCTCGGCGGTCCAACGGCCCACCCAGGTACCCCAGGCGCCGTCCACACCGAGATTCTCGGCAATCTCGCGGTGATAGGAGGGCAGATTGTCCTCGGTCAGCAGATTGGTCACCATGGCGACTCGAGCGAGCTCGGACAGGTTCGATTGTCCTGGCTCCCAGTCGATTCCGCCGAGTTCGGCAAAGTTGCGCCCGTCGTCCCAGGGCACATAGTCGTGCGGGTTCCAGGCCTTTGCCGTCTGCAGGTGGTCATCGAGGAGTCGTTCGGCGACCGGACTCAATTCGCGCAGTAGGTCGCCGTCGGTCGGTGCAGTGGTCAATTCGTGCTCCTCGGTGATCCGAATTCAGCCGGCAATGACGGGATCAGGCTAGGAGCCGGCGGCGTCGAATTCCGGATTAGACCAGAATCTTCGGATACTTCACATAATCGACTGCGCTCGAACGTGATCCGGGACCATCGCGTCATGCGTGGTGCGCGGCCCGCCATTCTGCCGTCGCCAGCCCGATTTCGGTCGTTGGAGGCTCGTCGTAGAGCCACTCGCGTGCGATCCGATGCCAATTGCCGGTCGTCCTCAACTGACCGAGCGCAGCGAAGGTGAACAGATCCGCCCGCCGCGAGAAGACGTGCTCGGGCGGCAGCAGTTGCTTACGCATACCCCGGAATTCGACGGATCTGGGGTTGACAGCGAGGATCACCGCGCCGGTGGCGAGTTCGGGGGTGATGGTGATCTCCTCGTCGAGCAGATGCCAACCTGCTGCGGCCCAGACGTATTCGAGGCATTCCTGTGGCGTGACGCCCGCGGCCGGATCGATGATGCGGCGCCCCACCCACTGTTCGTACAGGTCGACAGCCCGGTGTTCACCCGCCGCCCGCAATGCCGTGCGCTCGAAATCAACGTGCTCCCGATCCATTCGGCTGTAGAGCCCGAAATCCACGAATCCGATGCGGCCGCTCGCATCCAGCAGAATATTACCGGGATGCGGATCACCACAGAACTCGTAGTCGGTGAACAGCGAGCAGATGTAGAAGCGGTAGATCAGCTCGCCGATCCGATCACGATCGGCGTCGGGCAGGGCCTGGATCCGGTCGAAGGACGCCGCCTCGAGAAATTCCGTCACGAGAACGTGTGGCGCACAATACTCTTCGATGCTGTCGGGTACGACGATGAAGGGATGACCGCGGTAGCGCAACGCCACTCGATGCTGGGTCCGAGCCTCGCACGGGTAATCGAGTTCGCCACTGATATTGCGGGCGATCTCGTCCAGTACGCCGGCATCGGCCGCGCTGGGCAGCGCGGACTTCCAGAGCTTGCTGAAGAATTCCAGATTGCGCAGGTCCGCCTGCACGGCCTCGTCCACCCGGGGGTACTTCACCTTCACCGCGACCGCCCGCCCGTCGTGCAATCTCGCCCGATAGACCTGGCCGATCGAGGCGGCAGCGATCGGCGTCTCGTCGAATTCGGCGAAGACTCGCGACAAGGGCCCGAGATCGTCCTCGATGACCTTCCGCATTGCGGTGAAGGAAACCACGGGTGCACGATCGCGTAGTTCGGCGAGCTTGCTGCGGAACAATTCCCGATGCGATTCCGGAACCAGGTCGACGTCGAGCACCGACAGCATCTGCCCCAGTTTCATCGCGGCGCCCTTCATACCGCCCAGCACGGTGACCAATTGCTGTGCGGCCTGCAGGGACGATCGTTCGGCGAGAATCCGGCGGGCTTCCTCGGGCTTTCCGATCATCGACAATCGGGTCCCGACCCCGCGCACGGCCTGCCCTGCGGCCAGCCGGCCCAGCTGACTTCCGCGTGTCAGTCGGCCCTTGGGCACCCGATCGGCCATCTGCGCACCTCCGCAGGCCCACGCGCATCGGCCGCACGCCGCGATCAGCGCCCGTGCCGTGCCACGTCGGCCATAAATTGCTGTGGCGCAATAACTTACATCCTATTAGCGATCTTCGACAGCCTAAGATGAGCAAAGCTCAATTCTCACGATACGACAGGGAGTCCGGGATGCCGCCGAAAGCACGACAGCGTCGTCGTCCGACCCAGGAGCGTTCGAGGGCCACCAGAGAACACATTCTGGACACCGCGGCGCGGTTGTTCGGTGAGCGCGGAATCGCCGATACCTCGACGAACCGGATCGCGGCGGAAGCCGACGTGAGCATCGGCACGGTCTATCGGTATTTCTCCGATCGCAGCGTGATGGTGGACGAACTGCTCGCGCGACTGCTCGACCAGCTCGAGCGGCGCTTCACACAATGGTTGTCCGGTCTTTCACAGCAATCGAATCCGCAACAGCCGCTTTCGACAACACGGGTGATCACCGAGGTCTTGGAGGTATTCGCCGAAGAACTGGTCGTCAACGCGAAATTGGTACGCGCGCTGGTTGCGGGAGTGCAGTTCTACAACAGTGGTCTCCCGGAGTTCGAGACACGCCTGCATCTGCTGATGAAGGTGCTGTTGATTCAGATCCTCGGTCCGGGTAACGATCACCAATACGACGTGATGACATTCGTTCTGGTCAATACCGGCTTCGCGGGGGTACTACGCGCATCGGCGCTGGAGGTCGGCAGTCGCGAACGCCAGGAGATTGTCGCCATGACCGCGCAGATGATGGGCACCTGGATCGAGTCCGAGACCGGCCGGCGTTAGGGCGGACAGGCGCATGCCCACCGGGTTCAGGGCAGATCCCGGTGGGCGCGCCCGCAGGCTGTGGACCCCGATACGTGTCACCGAAACGGGGTCCTGACGCACTTGAGCAGGTGCGCACCTGCGGGGTAGTACCGGGCGACATCGGGAGTCGGACGACGTCGGCGCCGGTACAGCTTGTGATCGGCTAGAGCGAGCCGGCGCCCCCGATGACCCAGGGGTTGAAGGTGCACTGCAGATCCGGGTGTTGCGCCGGGTCCAGTGCCCGCAGCGCGATCGACAGCGCGCGTGGTGAATACATGATCGTCAGGTGATCGGACACGTCTTGTTCGCAGCCGTCCTGCAGCAGGATGTTATCGACGTGCGCACCCGGACCGGCCTTGAGGAAGGTCAGATCGTAAGGGTTGGTGACCTCGTCGTAGCGGGTACCGACGACGGTGTAATCGATGCCGGGCACGGTGTCACCATTGGCATTGAGCTGGTTCACGAAATCCGAGCCGATGGTCTGCTGAATCCCCGCATGGCCCACGAACAGCTCGACGAAACCGAGCACATCGATCCCGAAGTTGTTGACCGCCCGGCCCAATGCGCCGATGCCGTCGAGCGAAGTGCCGTGATTGGTGGCGCCGTAGGTGATCATGTGCTGCACCTTCGGGCCGCCGCCCTCGAACTTGGTGTACCAGCCGGCCATCGGGCCGCCCTGGGAGTGCGCCACGATATCGACCTTCGGCGCACCGGTGGCCGCCAGCACCCGATCCACGAAGGTGGCCAACTGCTTTGCCGAATCCTGGATGTACCCGGTGCCCATAATGCCCGGCAGCACCGACCCGAGTCCGCCACCCTGGGCGATATTGGATCGGCCGTAATTGAAGGTGAAGGTGCAGAATCCGGCGTCGGTGATCGGCTTGCTCATATACGCGAAACCGTTGTAGGCGTTCATCCAGGTGCCGTGCACCAGCACCACCGGACGCGGATGTTCGGCGCTGGGTTTGCAATTCCAGTCGTTGGTTTCCGGCGGTGAGGCATCGGGATTGGCCAGGCCGTACCCGAACGCCGCCGTCCATGACGTCATGGTTGGCCCGTAACCCTGTGTGTCGGAGGAGTATCCGCCCGACAGCCCGGAGCTGGAGCCGGACCCGCCGAAGCAGTCGCCGGACCCGTTGCCCGATCCCGCGCCACTACCGGAGGTGCATGCCGACCCGGTGCCGACGCCGGCGACCGGTCCCGGTTGTTTCAGTCCTGCCGCGATGTAGTCACCCAGCTGCTGTTCGGTCGGCGCCGCATCGGGTGCGGCATCGGCGCTCGTTCCGCCGAATCCGACTGCCAGCAGCGAGACCCCCGTCATGACCGCTGCTCGTATTGCCCTTGGGCAGGTACTTCGTTTCATTTCGTGCCTTCCTGCAGCCCGACGTACGTTCGAGTTCCGCTGCCGTGTGGGAGTTTCGGCACCGAATCCGCGCTTACGCTAAGCACGGCGACAGGCGGTTAGAAGGCACTGCGCCGGGCTTCGGAGATCTCACCAAACCGATACGCACAATCCATGAAGTGCGACAAAGCGATTCGCCCGGAACGGCGTCACAAATCCGCACCGCCGTCACAGTGATATTTCTGGATATGGGAACGAATTCCGCACGCGCGCTTTTCGCTGACGAATCATCGACCACACCGGTTCTCCTTCCGGCCTCATTCCGCGTGAAACTTCTGGAGTTCCCGTGCGCGACTTTCCATTTCCTCGTCTTATCCCCCGTTTCCGAAAAGCCGCCGTGACCGCTGTACTCGCACTCGGCGTCATCCTGGGCGGCGCACCAGCCGCCCTCGCCGACCCACCGATCCCACACGGCCCCGAAACCGCGATCGTCATCCTCGGTTTCGGTCTACTGCCCGACGGCAGCATGCGCCCAGAACTCATCGACCGACTGCGCGCCGGCTATGTCGAAGCCTTCGTATCCGCCGCCTCCCCGGTCATCGTCACCGGCGGCAACCCCCAGGCCGGTGTCACCGAAGCCCGAGCCATGGCCGATTGGCTTATCGCCAACGGCCTTCCCGCCCAGCGCATCCACCTCGAGCCGGCCGCCCGCTCCACCATCGAGAACGCCGAATTCTCAGCCCAGGTCATGGAAGCGATCGGCACCCGAGACGCCGTCCTGATCACCTCGGCCTACCACATGCCCAGAGCCCTAGCCTCTTTCACCGCCGCAGGCATATCGGTCACCGGCACCTACTCCCCCGATGAGCTGTGGAACCTGCTCGTCTTCGGCCCGAAGCTCTAGACGAGCAAGAGCAGACAAAAGACGCCTGGATAAGAAGAAGCGGAACAAGAACAAAAGATAAATCCCGAAGATTCTGAATAGCGTTATATCACAACACAATTCGCCTTTCCGGGTCGGTTTACCGGGAGTAGAATAAAGGCATGGAATCACGGGGAGAAACCGCAATCGCGACGAGTGCAGCCGCACTCGTCGCTGCGGTCGACACCCTCGCTGCTGTGTCGTTGATTCCGGTGTCGGACACCGACATCGTGGAGTTGATGCAGCAGATCGAGACCAGTACCCGCCGGTTGGCGTCGGTGACCCAGGACCTGATCGTGCAAGCCTGCGCCCGGTCCCTGCCCGCCCGTAACGGTTCCGCCAGCCCCGCCCTGTACCTGCAAGCAGTCCTGCACATCTCCC
>NZ_JAODNK010000236.1 GCF_025465275.1 Nocardia sp.
GCTGAAAGTGACCTGGTGCGAGTAACTTGGGAACCGATGACCGCACTATTGGCCGAACGCGCCGCCGAAGTCGTGTACGCGGCACAACAGTTGCTCACAAAGCGAATGGGTGCTGCGGTAAAGCTGAGCGATCCAATTGAACTCAGCGGCAGTGGTAGAACGACGGTGCTACGCGTGCGTGTAGCGGAGAACGCTTTCTCACTTCCGCGCACTCTCATAGTGAAGCAGGTACGCGGCAGCGCGCAGGAACGACGCACCGGGGGTATGGCGCCCGGTGTGGCCAGCATCGACTCCGCATTCTTGCGTGAGGCGGTTTCCTACCAATTCACCACGGCGCTCGGGCGCGACCACAGACCCGGGGCCTACCTACTCGGCTACAGCCTGCCCGATCGGTTGCTCATCCTCAGCGACCTCGGGGAGAACACCTCGCTCACGGCCGTATTGCAGGCCGGGGCCGAGCCGGCCGGGCGTAATTCGCTCATGGCATTCGCGCAGGCACTGGGTCGCATGCACGCTGCCACCGTCGGTCGCGAGGCCGATTTTGTCGCCCTGCTACGCCGCGTCGACGTGGTGCATCGGGTGGACGGCATTGCCCAGCAGGCCGAATCCTCGGTCTCCGATGTCCCCGTCATGCTGCAGCACGAGCTCGGCATAGAGGTTCCCGGCGAGATCGCCGAACGCATCGTTCGTGGTAACCGCTTGTTCTCCGCCGGGCGTTATCGGGCCTTCAGCCCGTCCGATCTGTGCCCGGACAATGTCATCCTCAATGACGAGGGCGCTCGTTTCCTGGACTACGAGTGGGGTGGCTTCCGTGATGCCACTCTCGACATCGCCTACGCGCTGGTCTCTTTCCCCGGCTGTCTCTGCGACTTCGAGCTCTCCCGGGAACGTGCCCGGCAGATGGTCGAGGCGTGGCGCTCGGAAGTGGTCGCGGTCTGGCCCGCGCTCGCCGATGACAATGTGCTCAACGAGCGCATTCTCGAGGCGCGGCTGATCTGGGTCTGGCTCTCCACCTACTGGTTCCTGCCCGCGGACCACACCCGCATTGCGGCGGCTCGCGAGCACGGACTGTCGATTCCGCGGTCGGCGGCGCTGATCAACCGCTGGGCCGCTCTCGCCGAGGACGCCCGCTGCACGGGTGACGATTCGCTCGGCGACTTCGCCGAGCACGTCTCGGCGACTCTCGAAGAGCACTGGGAAGAATAGATTCGATTCGACGAGCAAGGCCGGGATCCGCGCGGATCCCGGCCTTGCTCGTTCCTGTCGTGGGCGGGCGGTACGGTCGCGTGGTGAGTGACGGGTTGTTCGAAGCGCCAGGGATGGAGGACGTGTCCGACGAGTTCGAGGCGCTGCCGCCGGCGGGCCGCGAGGGATTCGCGCCGCTGGCCGTGCGTATGCGCCCGAGAAATCTGGACGAGGTGGTGGGCCAAGAGCATCTGCTCGGTCCCGGCTCGCCACTGCGCCGGCTCATCGAGGGTTCCGGTGCGGCTTCCGTGCTGCTCTACGGGCCGCCGGGAACCGGTAAGACGACCCTCGCCTCGCTCATCTCGCAGTCCACCGGTCGCCGCTTCGAAGCGCTCTCGGCGTTGTCCGCCGGAGTGAAGGAGGTGCGCGGGGTCATCGATCTTGCCCGCCGCCGGCTCACCGTGGGTGAGCAGACCGTGCTCTTCATCGATGAGGTGCACCGCTTTTCGAAGACCCAGCAGGACGCACTGCTGGCCGCGGTCGAGAACCGCATTGTGCTGCTGGTCGGCGCGACCACCGAGAACCCGTCCTTCTCGGTGGTATCCCCGCTGCTGTCCCGCTCGCTCGTACTGCAGCTGACGTCCTTGTCCGAGGACGATATTCGCACCGTGCTCACCCGCGCCATCGAAGATCCGCGCGGTCTCGCGGGCGAATACGAGGTGACCGGTGCCGCGCTCGACCACATCGTGCGCATTGCGGGCGGCGATGCCCGGCGCGCGCTCACGGCCTTGGAGGCGTCCGCCGAATCCTCGCTCGACGGCACCGTGGGCGTGGAGCTCGTCGAGGCCAGTGTCGACAAGGCGGCGGTCCGCTACGACCGCGCCGGTGACCAGCACTACGACGTCATCAGCGCTTTCATCAAATCCCTGCGCGGTTCCGATGTGGACGCCGCCCTGCACTACCTCGCCCGCATGATCAGCGCGGGCGAGGATCCGCGATTCATCGCCCGCCGCTTGATGATTCAGGCCAGCGAAGAGGTCGGCATGGCCGACCCCACCGCCCTGCAAACCGCCGTGGCGGCAGCCCAGGTCGTGCAACTTGTGGGTATGCCCGAGGCCCAGCTGGCCCTCGCCCACGCCACCATCCACATCGCCACCGCCCCCAAATCCGGTGCGGTCGTGAAGGGGATCGGCGCAGCCATGGCCGATATCCGCGCAGGCAAAGCCGGTGCGGTGCCGCCGCATCTGCGTGACGGCCACTACCCGGGCGCCGCCGCCCTGGGCAGCGCCCAGGGCTACAAGTACCCGCATGATCACCCGGATGGTGTTCTCGCACAACAGTATCCACCCGACGAACTCGTCGGCACGGACTACTACAACCCCACCGACCACGGCTATGAACGTGAAATAGGCCCCCGCGTCACCAAACTCCGCCGCATAATCCGCAGTCAGTAGCAGAGTTCCTGCGTGTCGCGGTGCGAGTCGATCTGAAACGATGGCTACACGCCACACTGGGGAAATAGGGTAGTCCGTGTCGGTGAATCCACGGCCCCCAGTAGAACGGAGGGATTCGGTGACAGCTATGGCGGATCGACCACAGATGCTTGTCGAGGATTTCGAAGAACTCGCGCGTCTAGCGCGTCGCGCCGGCGAGGGGATCAAGCTCGAATTCATCTACGGCAAGTTGGGGGCGAAGCCGGTGCCGGACGGCGATCACGTCGAGATCATCCAGTGGTTGATCAGGCACTTCATTCTGAGCAGACCGGATCTGTCCATGTACCCGGGCACCGAGCTGAAGGTGGAGGCATATCGAGGTGGTCGTGCGATTCCCGACGGGATTCTCGCGCCCATCCGCTCCTTCACCGGTCAGCCGGTGTGGAAGAACCCCGACCCGGTACTGATGGTGGTCGAGGTGACATCCTTCGATTCCGATACGGATCGACGCGATCGGGTGGAGAAGCCTCGTGCGTACGCCGAAACCGGCATCCCTGTCTATCTTTTGATCGACAGGGATGCCTGCGAGGTCTTCGTCTACAGCCGCCCAGTGCACGGTGTGTACTCCTCGATCAGCCGGCTGCCGTTCGGTGAGCAGGTCGTTTTGCCGGCTCCCGTCGATTTCACGTTGGATACCGAGCCGTTGAAGGAGTGGGTTCGCTGACTGCGAGTGCTCAGCCGGCGAGGCGGATGATGGCGAAGCGGGCGCCTTGCGGATCGCTGAGGATGGCGAAGCGGCCGATGGTCATATCGGTCGGAGGTACGGCGACGGTGCCACCGAGTTCGGCGGTCTTCGCCGCGATGGCGTCGGCGTCGCTCACCGCGAAGTAGTTCATCCAGTGGGCGGGTACGTCGGCCGGCCAGTTGTCGTCCATCTGCATCATGCCCGCGATGGAGTTTCCGCCGACCTTGAACTCGGTGTAGGTGGTGCTGCCGAACTCGGCGGTCGAGCTCTCCCAGCCGAAGACCTCGGCGTAGAAAGCCTTGGCGGGGTCGATATTCCGGCAGTTGAGTTCACTCCAGCACCAGCTGTTCGGCTCATTGGCGACTCCCGCGCCCTTGAAGCCGTACGGTTGCCACCCGGCGATGACCGCGCCCTGCGTATCGGCGAAGACGACCATCCGGCCCTGCTCGGGCACATCCATGGGTTCCATGAACAGCGTGCCGCCCGCGGCTTGTACGGCCTTGGCGGTGGCATCGGCGTCGAGCACATTGACGTAGGTGGTCCAGGCGGGCGGCTGGCCCGGATTCATGATCGTCATGGCGGCGGCCACCTCGCCACCGGCATCACCGGGAAGGCTGAACATGGTGTACCCGCCGTACTGCGGATCGGGGGAGACGTCGGCGTGCCAGCCGAAGATATCGGTGTAAAAGTTCTTGGCGGCGTCGATATCGGGGGTGGCGAGGTCCACCCAATTGGGTACTCCCGGTTCGTACGAGCTCATGTGCGGCATGGCCGACTCCTCTCGGGGCGGAAGGTGCCGGCTCGCGGCCCACTGAGCCGACACCGCGAGCCTAGAACTCGCCACCGACCTTGTCCGGTTATCGACCGAACTCGTCGTGTGACCGGGCGGTCTCGATTCAGTCTGTGAGGAGGCCGTTTTCGCGGGCGATCTGTCCGATCTCCTTCGGGGTGCCCGCCATGATGACGCGGACGTGTTCGGTGACGAGTTCGATGGGCCAGTTCCACCAGGCCGCGCGCAACAGCAGGTCCACCTCGGTATCGCTGAAGCGCTGCTTGACCGGCTTGGCCGGATTGCCGCCGAAGATCGTGTACGGCGGGACATCGGCGGTGACAACCGAGCCGGTGGCGATGATCGCGCCGTCGCCGATGCGCACGCCGGGCATGATCAGCGAGTTGTAGCCGAACCACACGTCATTGCCGACCACGGTGTCGCCCTTGCTCGGGATCGACGTGATGATGTCCATGGTCTGCTCGGCCCAGGTGCCGCCGAAGATGGTGAAGGGGAAGGTGGAAACGCCCGCGGTGGCGTGATTGGCGCCGGCCATGATGAAGCGGGTGCCGGTGGCGAGGGCGCAGAACTTGCCGATGATCAGCTTTTCGGGGCCGAAGGCGTAGAGGACGTTATTGGCCTCGAATTCCGTCGCCGCGACGGGATCGTCGAAATAGCTGTAGTCGCCGACCTCGATGCCGGCCGAGGTGATGTGCGGTTTCAGATAGACGGTCCGGTCTGTGTGCGGCAGCGGGAACGGGGTCGATGGGTCCGGGATCACTATCACCATCGTGATGGTATCTATCGCCCGGTGGTCGGCGGAAACCCGCTGGACCGGGACCGGTAGGCTTGATATCTGTGCAGACCCACGAGATTCGCCGACGCTTCCTGGAGCATTTCGTCCGTGCCGGACACACCGAGGTTCCCAGTGCCTCGCTGATCCTGGCCGACCCCAACCTGCTGTTCGTCAACGCAGGCATGGTCCAGTTCGTCCCGTATTTCCTCGGTCAGCAGACTCCGCCCTGGGCGCGAGCTACCAGCGTGCAGAAGTGCGTGCGCACCGGCGATATCGAGAATGTCGGCGTCACCACTCGCCACAACACCTTCTTCCAGATGGCCGGCAATTTCAGCTTCGGCGACTACTTCAAGCGGGAGGCCATCGCCTTCGCCTGGTCGCTGCTGACCGATAGCGTCGAGGACGGCGGCTACGGCTTCGACCCCGAAAAGCTGTGGGCCACCGTCTACCTCGATGACGACGAGGCCGAGCAGATCTGGCTCGAGCTCGGTATGCCGTCCGAGCGCATCCAGCGGCGCGGCATGGCCGACAACTACTGGTCCATGGGCATCCCCGGCCCGTGTGGCCCGTGCTCGGAGATCTACTTCGACCGTGGCCCCGAGTTCGGTATCGAGGGCGGCCCGGAGGCCGACGAGGATCGCTACCTCGAAATCTGGAACCTCGTGTTCATGCAGAACGAGCGTGGCGAGGGCCGGAGCAAGGACGACTTCGAGATCCTGGGCCCGCTGCCCAAGCAGAACATCGACACCGGCATGGGCATTGAGCGTGTCGCGTTCCTGCTGCAGGGTGTCGACAATGTCTACGAGACCGATCTGCTGCGCCCGATCATCACCAAGGCCGAGGAACTGACCGGCCGCAACTACGGTGTCGAGCACGCCGACGATGTGCGCTTCCGGGTCATCGCCGATCACGCCCGCACCGGCGCCATGCTGATTGCCGACGGCGTGAACCCGGGCAATGACGGCCGCGGCTACGTGCTGCGCCGGCTGCTGCGGCGCATCGTCCGCTCGGCCCGCCTGCTCGGCGCGGACCAGCCGGTCATGGGCGAGTTCATGAAGGTCGTCAGCGAGCTCATGGCTCCGTCGTATCCGGAGCTGGCCACCGACTTCAAGCGCATCGAAACCGTGGCCGTCGGCGAGGAGAGCGCGTTCCTCCGCACGCTCACCACCGGCTCCAAGCTGTTCGACGATGCCGTCACCGAGGTACAGGCCCAGGGCGGCAAGACGATCAGCGGCACCGAGGCGTTCCTGCTGCACGACACCTTCGGCTTCCCGATCGACCTGACCCTGGAAATGGCTTCCGAGGCCGGGCTTTCGGTGGACGAAGAGGGTTTCCGCTCGCTCATGGCCGAGCAGCGCAAGCTCGCCAAGGAGGACGCGCAGTCCCGTAAGCACGCGCACGCGGATCTGACGATCTACAAGGAGTTCGTCGATCGCGGCGCCACCGAGTTCACCGGTTTCGATGAACTGTCCACCGAGGCAACGGTTCTCGCGATCATCTCCGGTGGTGTGCGGGTACCGGTCGCCGAGATCGGGCAGGACGTCGAGGTCATTCTGAACCGCTCGCCGCTCTACGCCGAATCCGGTGGCCAGATCGCTGATCGCGGCAGCCTCACCTCCTCGCATGCGATGAAGGCGCGTATCAACGATGTGCAGAAGATCGCCAAGAAGGTGTGGGTGCACAAGACCACGATCGAGGCCGGTCAGCTCGCCGAGGGCGATACCGTGCTCGCCGCCGTCGATCCGTCGTGGCGGCGCGGCGCGACCCAGGGGCACTCCGGCACGCATATGGTGCATGCCGCGTTGCGACAGGTGCTGGGCCCCAACGCCGTTCAGGCCGGTTCGCTCAACAAGCCGGGCTACCTGCGTTTCGATTTCAATTGGCAGGGCGCGCTTTCGGAGGGGCAGAAGGCCGATATCGAGGCCATCTCCAATGATGCTGTGGCGGACGACTTCACGGTGAACACCTTCGTCACCGATCTGCCGTCGGCGAAGAAGATGGGCGCCATGGCGCTGTTCGGTGAGAACTACGGCGACGAGGTGCGCGTGGTGGAGATCGGCGGACCGTTCTCCATGGAGCTCTGCGGTGGTACGCATGTGCAGCATTCCTCGCAGATCGGCCCGATCACCCTGCTGGGTGAATCGTCGGTCGGCTCGGGTGTGCGCCGCGTGGAAGCCTTTGTGGGCCTGGACTCCTACAAGTACCTGGCGAAGGAGCGCGCGCTGCTCGCCGGTGTGGCGTCCTCGCTGAAGGTGCCGTCGGAAGAGGTGCCGGGGCGGGTCGAGCAGCTGGTGGAGCGCCTCAAGGTTGCCGAGAAGGAACTCGAGCGCACCAAGGTCGCGGCCGTGCTGTCTCAGGCGGGCACGTTCGTGGACCAGGCGCAGCGCCTGGGCAAGGTGCTGCTGGTCGCGGCTGCCGCGCCGAAGGGCGTCGGTGCGGGCGATCTGCGCACCCTGGTCGTGGATATCAAGGGCCGCTTCGGTTCCGAGCCCGCCATTGTGGTGCTGCTCGGCAATGACGAGGGCAAGGTGCCGTTTGTGGTCGCGGTGACCAGGGCCGCGCAGGATCTCGGCGTCAAGGCCGGTGACCTGGTCGCCGCCTTCGGGCCCAGCATCAATGGCCGTGGTGGCGGTAAGGCGGAGATGGCGCAGGGCGCGGGCTCGGATCCGTCCGGTATCGAGGCCGGACTGGCGGCCGTGCGGGCGCAGGTGGCCGAGCTCGCCGGCTGATGTCCCATTCCGAACACTCGGACAGCCCGGGCGTCGGCGGCGACGCCCGGACCCCTGCCGAAAACGCGGGGTATCCCGTGGACCGGCCCACCCCCGCGGGCGATCCGGGTCGTGGCCGGCGGATCAGCCTCGATGTCGGCACCGTCCGCATCGGTGTCGCCTCCAGTGACCCGGACGGTATTCTCGCCACCCCGGTGGAGACGGTGCCCAAGGCGAAAAAGGTCGCGCCCGGCACCCTCTCACCCGATCTCGCGCGAATTGCCGAGATTGTGCGGGAGTACGAGGCCGTCGAGGTGATCGTCGGCCTGCCGCGCACCTTGCGCGGCGAGAGCGGCTCTTCGGCTAAGCTGGCGGCCACCTTCGCGGGGCGTTTGCGGACCCTGGTCGCTCCGATCCCGGTGCGACTTTCCGACGAACGTTTGACTACGGTGTCTGCTGCACGGGCGTTGCGGGACAGTGGAGTTCGCGCGCGCGGGCAGCGGCAGGTCATCGATCAGGCGGCCGCCGTGTCGATCCTGCAAGGTTGGTTGGACGAACGGAGTGCAGCATTGAAGCCGCGCGGTGATGGTGATCTTGCATGACCGACCGCTGGACGCGCGCCGAGGAACGCTATCGGCAGAGCGCTGAACACCGCTACCGTCGTGACGATCTGGAATGGTCGGAAGCCGACGATTACGAGGACGACACCACCGTCATCCCGCGCTACGAGGATGAGGACGAGGAGCCCCTGCTCGAGCCCGAGCCGCCGCGCCGCCCGGCGCCGCAGCGGGCCGATCGTGGCCGCCCCGCGAAACCACGCGGCTCCCGCGCATCGGGCGGGCGCGGCGGTGGCCAGCGCCAGCGCCCCAAGCGCTCTCGTGTCGCCTCCCGCAAGGCCGCCGAACGCAAGCGCCGCCGTCGCAATATGTGGGTCATCGGCGCGGTGCTCGCCGTATTGTTCGTCGGCGCAGCCGGTTTCGCGTCGTGGAAATTCATGAACCGCTTCAGCCCGGCCGAGGACTACGCCTCCGGCGCACCGGGGCCGCTGGCGGTGGTGCAGGTGAAGCCCGGCGATACCGCCACCCAGATCGCCGAAACCATGCACACCAAGGGTGTTGTCGCCAGTAGTGCGGCCTTCTACGAGGCCGCCGTGCGCAATGACAATATGAATGCGGTGCAGCCCGGCTACTACGCCATCCCCAGCCACAGCAAGGGCTCCGACGCCGTGGTCGCCCTGGTGACCAAGAGCTCGCGGGTCGGCAATGTGGTGATCTCCGAGGGTCGTCAGCTGCACGACTCCACCGATGTGACCACCAATGCGCGCAAGGACGGCATCTACCGCAAGATCGCCGATGCCAGCTGTGTCGGCGACGGCACCACCGCCAAATGCGTGACCTACGACCAGCTCGAGGCCGCGGGCACCAATACCGATCCGGCCGCGCTGGGTGTTCCGGCGTGGGCGCTGGACCGGGTGCGCGCGGTGCCCGACCGTGCGCGCCAGCTGGAGGGCTTGATCGCCGCGGGCACCTGGGATTTCGATCCGAGCGCCGCGCCCGACCAGATTCTCAAGCAGCTGGTGAGCGCGAGTGCCGCCAGCTATGAATCGACCGGTCTGCTGCAGTCCAATGCCTCCAACGGTCTCTCGCCCTACGACACGCTGATCGGCGCGTCGCTGGTGGAGCGGGAAGCCTTGCCGCAGGACATGTCCAAGGTCGCGCGTGTCATCGTGAACCGGCTCAAGGTGGATCAGCCGCTGCAGTTCGACTCCACCGTCAACTACACGCTGCCCAGCACCGAGGTCGCCACCACCGACGCCGACCGCAACCGCAAGACGCCGTGGAACACGTACGCCATGTCGGGCCTGCCGGTCAGCCCCATCTCCGCGCCGTCGCTGGATGCGCTGCGCGCCATGGAGAATCCGGCCCCGGGCACCTGGCTGTACTTCGTGACCGTCGACAAGCAGGGCACCACCCTGTTCACCGACAACTACAACGAGCATCTGCGCAATATCGAAAAGGCCAGGCAGAGTGGAATTCTCGACAGTGGACGGTAACCGCCGGGCCGCCGTGCTGGGCAGCCCGATCTCGCATTCGCGCTCGCCGCAGCTGCATCTGGCGGCCTATCGCGCGCTGGGCCTGGACTGGACCTATGAGCGGGTCGAGTGCACCGCCGAGCAGCTGCCCGGCTTCGTCGACGGCCTCGGCCCGGAATGGGTCGGGCTATCGGTGACCATGCCCGGCAAGGTCGCCGCCCTGGCCTACGCCGATGAGCGCACCGATCGGGCCGAACTGGTCGGGTCGGCGAATACGCTTGTGCGCACCGATACCGGCTGGCGTGCCGACTGCACCGATGTGGACGGGGTGCGCGGTGCGCTGGAAGGTGCCGGCGTCGAAGAGATTTCGAAGGCCGTGGTGCTCGGTGCGGGCGGCACCGCGCGTCCGGCGCTGCTGGCCCTGGCCGAACTCGGCGCGCACACCGTCACCATCGTCGCCCGTGCTGCGGGTCGCGCCGCCGATACCCTGGAACTCGCTGAGCGACTGGGCATGTCGGCCGAAGTGATCGGATTCGACCCTGACAGCCTGGGTTTCGTGTGCTCGGATGTCGATGTCGTGGTGAGCACCGTCCCGGCGTCCGCTGCCGCCGACGTCGCGGACGCGGTGGCCCAGGCCCCGGTTGTCCTCGACGCCATCTACAACCCGTGGCCCACCCCGCTGGCGGAGGCGGTCATCCGTGCGGGGCACACCGTGATCAGCGGCCTCGACATGCTGCTGAATCAGGCTTACAACCAGGTCGAACAGTTCACGGGCAAACCCGCCCCGCGCGCCGAAATGGCTGCGGCACTGCAGGACTGACCACCCCCGTCATCTCGGCATGTTTTGGCCGGGATCCACACCGAAAGCTAGCCGGCCGGCTGCGGCTCGAACGCATTGCGAAACGTGAAGGCGTGTGGCGTGGGCCCGTTCGCCTCGAGGTGCTCGAGGCGTGCCATGGACTCTTCGACGGTCGGGGTGTGGCCGATCGGAATCCACCACAGCACGGTGACGGTCTTGCGAAGCGGAACGAACCATTCGCGGCGGCGGCGCAGGAATTCCATGTGCGCACTGCGGTACACGTAGTTGAAGAGCGCCTCACGCGACTCCCACGTACTGATATTGATGAGCATGTCCGGGTCGGTCTCGTAGGGGCGCAGCGAGGTCGCATTGTTCGACTCGCCGTCCACCAGGCGCCAGACGAAGCCGGGGGAGGCGTCGGCGACGGCATTGATCCGGTCGAGTTCGGCGTAGAACTCCGCGACCTGCGGGTCGCCTTCGGGTGCGACGAGGCGCCCGGTATTGAGCTGTGCGAGATGCATATCTGGACTATAACTAATCAGTGTTTGTTTTAGAAAGGCTTACGCAACATCTGCCGGGCGCCGGATCCATACGGGCCGTCCATCCGGCCTCGGCGGCCGGGCCCTCGAGTAGCGCGAGGTTCATTCCGCAGACCAGTGGCGGGAAGTCGACGGCCAGTCGGTGAAAAGGGCAGTTGCGCAGGCGAATTACCGCACCGTCGAGGTACGGCTCGTAGCCGCGCTCGCGCAGCGCGTCCATCACATCGCGCCCCGCCACCGACGGACCGTGCTGGGCAGCAGCCGCCGCAACGGCATCCTCGAGCCCGGCATGTTCGGTCACCTCGGCGAGAACCGTTGCGAGGGTCCGGTAGTCGCGCGCCGGCAGGCTGATCGCGAACTCGGCCTCCGCGCGGCGGTAGAACTTCGCCGGACGTCCCGAACCTGGGCCGGTCTTGCCCTCGGGCCGCCGGAACACCGTGTCGAGCAAGCCGGCCTCGGCGAGCTTGTCGAGGTGGAAAGCGGCGAGTGGCCGCTTGATCTCGGCCGCCTCCGCGGCCTCGTCCCGGCTCACATCGTGGTCCGCGGCGGCGACATGCTCGTAGAGCCGCCTGCGGATGGGATCCTGCAGCAGGGCGACGGCCTCGATACTCGCGGAGCTTTCTTCAGTGCTCACAGTGCATTTGTAGCAGCGTGTCGGAAGGTGTCGCGGGGGGCGCGGGTGCCCGTCCGGGCCGTGTCGGTGCGAACGGGATACAGTTCTAGAACGAGTTTCAGTTCGGACGAGCCGGTTCGCAGGTTAAGGTGATCATCATGAATGCGTGGGTGTTGCGCGCCGTTGCATTGGGAGCGCTGACCGTTGTGCTGCGTACCCTGCTCGGCTTCGCGATGGTGTACTGGCCGACCAATGGTGCATGGATGCGAATGTTGTGCCTGGTGGTCATGGTAGTCGCGGTGGTCGCCTGGGGCGTTCTCGACGGTCGCGCCGACCGGCGGAAGAATGTCGAACCGGAGGACGGCGCGGATCTCACCATGCGCTGGCTGAAGGCGGGCCTGGCCGGTGGGCTCGGCGCCGGTCTTGTCGCCTGGATCCTGGGCTTCGTGCCCAAGTTCGATCTCGGCTCCAACGGTCTGCTCTTCGAGATGACCTCGGGTGCGTCCTTCATCATCCTGCTGATCTTCATCCCGGCCATGATCGGTGTGGCCGTCGGCCGCTACCTGGTCAGCCGTGGGCACCGGAAGAACTCGGGCACCCCGGCGGACGATTCCGTCTCCTTGAACAAGGAGCACGCGAGCGTCTGACACGCCCGGACCCGGACACAATGCGCGCTGCTGCGGAATTCCGCAGCAGCGCGTCGTCATTCGGGCCCCGTCATTCCGGCATGCTTTTGGCCGGAATCCACCGAAACCCGTTGGGGCGTCGTCAGTGTGGATCCCGGCCAAAGCATGCCGGGATGACGGTTGCGACTACAGCAGGATCGCGCCGCCGGTGTTGCCCTCGCGGGCGACCGCCGAGTAGGCCGCGGCCAGCAGCGACGGGTCCGGGCCTTCGAGACGGCCCGGCTTGGCCAGACCGTCCAGGACCACGAAGCGCAGCACGCCGGAGCGGGTCTTCTTATCGGTCTGCATGGTGTCGAGCAACTGGGGGAGCGCGTCGGCATCGTAGGTGGTGGGCAGGCCGACGCTGGCCAGCACGCTGCGGTGGCGTTCGGCGGTGGCATCGTCGAGACGACCTGCGAGGCGGCCGAGTTCGGCGGCGAAGACCAGGCCGACCGAGACGGCCGCACCGTGACGCCAGCGGTAGCGCTCGCGGCGCTCGATGGCATGGCCGAGGGTGTGGCCGTAGTTGAGGATCTCGCGCAGATCCGATTCCTTGAGGTCGGCGGCGACCACATCGGCCTTGACCTGCACGGCACGGCGGATGAGCTCGGGCAGTACCTCGCCGGTCGGGTCGATGGCGGCCTGCGGATCGCGCTCGATCAGCTCCAGAATGACCGGGTCGGCGATGAAACCGGCCTTGATGATCTCGGCCATGCCCGCCACGATCTCATTGCGCGGCACCGTTTCCAGCGTGGCGAGGTCGACCAGCACCGCGGCAGGCTCGTGGAAGGAGCCGACCAGGTTCTTGCCCGCCTCGGTATTGATGCCGGTCTTACCGCCGACCGCCGCATCCACCATGGCCAGCAGGGTGGTCGGCACGTGCACGATATTCACACCGCGCATCCAGGTGGCGGCGACAAAGCCGGACAGGTCGGTGGCCGCGCCACCGCCGAGGCTGATGATCACATCCTTGCGGGTGAGACCGATGCGGCCGAGCACCTCCCAGCAGTAGCCCGCGACGGCCAGATCCTTACCGTCCTCGGCATCCGGGATCTCGATGCGGTGCGCGTCGATCCCCTTGTCCGCCAGCGCCTTCCGCACCACCTCGGCGGTCTCGGCCAGCGGCGGCTGATGGAAGATCGCGACGGTGCGCACGGCGGAACTGCGGGTCACCTCGTTGACCAGATCGCCCAGCAGGCCACGTCCGATAATCACCGGGTACGGGTCGGCGGTGCGGACCTCGATGCGGGTCGGCTCGCTCATAGGGGCTGCTCCGATTCTTCTCGTGCGGATTGTTCTGGTCCGTGTTCGGCCCCGGTCCGAGCGCGCGCCCGGGCACGACGGGCCCGCGCCCGCCGCGACCGCCCGGCGCCCGGTGCGCTCTGTGTGGCCGAATCCTGTTGTTCAGCAGTGGGGTTCGCAGCAACGCCCCCGGCCTGTGTGGAATCCGCCGCTGCGGATCGCGTGGCTTCCACTGCCGTGCCACCGGCGGGTGGAGTTCCCGCTGCTGCCGTTGCGCTCCCAGCCGTGCCTTGCGTGCCTTCCGCTGTTGCGCTTCGGGCTGCGGATCGACGATTGGCGGCAGCCCTGCGACGCCCGCCACGCGTCGAGGCCCGTGGGGCGGCGTCGCCCTCGGTTCGCAGGGTCGCTGCTGTGGCGGGGTTGGCATCCGAGCCTGCGGAACCTGTTGTGGCGGAGCCGGAATCCGGCCGCGGTTCGCCCGCTACCGAGGCGCCCCCGGCTGCGCGCGCGGTGCCGCTCGACGCCGTGCGGCCTGCTCCTGTTGCGGTCGAGTTGACTGCATCGGTGCCGCTGCCGTCCGTGGCATCGATTGTTGTGGCGCCGGTGGCGGGTCCGGCGGGGCGGCGGCTGCGGCGACGGGAACGGCGGCCGCGGCGGGCGGGTTTGGTCGTGGCGTCGTCGGGACCGGTCTCTGAGTCCGGGTCGGCGGGGTTCGGCTGTGCGGAGGCGGCCGGAACTGCCTCGGGTGCTGCGGCATTCGGCTGGGTGGGGGCTGTGTTGTCGGCGCGGCTACGTCCGCGGCGCCGGCGGCGGCGGGAACGGGAGCGACTGGAGTCGTTCGGTTCCAGGGGCACGACCGGCAATTCGGGCGTCGTATCCTCTTGCGGCAGTGTCGACTCCAGGCCGAGCTTGCCCAGGATCATTTTGACCACGCGGCCCGGGCTGCGGCCGTCGGTGCGCACGCGCACGCTCGCCACCTCGCGGTAGAGCGGGCGGCGGATCTTCATCAGCTCGCGGTATTTGGCCGCCGGATCGGCGCCGTTGAGCAGCGGCCGGTTGGTGCTGGCCCCGGTGCGCCGAAGCCCTTCGCCCACACTGATTTCCAGGTACACCACGGTGCGCCCGCGTAGCAGTTCCCGGGTGGTCGCCGAGAGCACCGAGCCACCGCCGAGGGAGATGATGCCGTGTCCGGCGAGGACGGCGTCGCGCACCACCTGTTCCTCGATACGCCGGAACTCCGGTTCCCCGTCCTCGGCGAAGATTTCGGGAATGGTGCGCCCGGTCTGCTCCTCGATCCCGGCATCGGTGTCGTAGAGGTCCACGCCGAGTTCGCGTGCGAGTTTGCGGCCGATCGTCGACTTACCCGCACCGGGCGGACCGACCAGCACCACACTCGGCGGCTGCTGATCGGTTTCGCCGGTCACTGTGGCGCGTTGCCCGAGGGAACGTGCGGGCGCGCGTTGATTCGCTTCAGGTAGCCGTTGATATTGTCGACGGTCTCCGGCAGCGAGTCGCCCCCGAACTTCTCCAGCACCGCCTGCGCCACGACCAGGGCGACCATGGCCTCGGCGACCACACCGGCCGCCGGCACCGCGCACACATCGGAGCGCTGGTGAATGGCGACGGCCTCGTCACCGGTGGACATATCGACGGTCGACAGTGCGCGCGGCACGGTGGAGATCGGCTTCATGGCGGCGCGAACCCGCAGCGGCTCGCCATTGGTCATGCCGCCTTCGAGCCCGCCCGCGCGGTTGGTGGAGCGCAGCACCCCGTCGGGGCCGGGCTTCATCTCGTCGTGCGCCTGGCTGCCGCGCCGGCGCGCGGTCTCGAAACCGTCACCCACCTCGACACCCTTGATGGCCTGAATCCCCATGAGCGCGCCCGCGAGTCGCGAATCCAGCCGCGCCTCACCGCTGGTGAACGAACCCAGACCGACGGGCAGCCCCTCGATCACGACCTCGACCACACCTCCGAGGGTGTCGCCGTCTTTCTTGGCGGCCTCGATCTCGACGATCATGGCGGCTTCGGCGTCCTTGTTGAAGGCCCGCACCGGGCTCTCGTCAATGGCATCCAGATCCGCGGCGGTGGGCACGAAACCGGTGGTGTCGGCCGCAGTGCCGATGGACACCACGTGCGAGATCACCTCGACCCCGAGCGCCTGCCGCAGGAAGTTCTTGGCCACGGTCCCGGCCGCGACGCGCGCGGCGGTCTCGCGGGCGCTGGCGCGCTCGAGCACATTACGGGCGTCGTCGAAGCCGTACTTGAGCATGCCCGAGTAATCGGCATGCCCGGGCCGCGGCCGGGTGAGCGGCGCATTGCGGGCCAGTTCGGCGAGCTCGGCCTCGTCCACCGGATCGGCGGACATGACCTGGGTCCACTTGGGCCATTCGGAATTGGCGACCTCGATGGCGACCGGTCCGCCCATGGTGCGGCCGTGGCGTACGCCGCCGACCAGGGTGACCACATCGGCCTCGAACTTCATCCGGGCGCCGCGGCCGTAGCCCAGCCGCCGGCGCGCCAGCTGTGTGCCGACATCGGCAGAGCTCACCTCGACACCGGCCACCATCCCCTCGAGGATGGTGACGAGAGCAGGGCCATGGGATTCTCCGGCAGTTATCCAGCGCAACACGGGTTATATCTTTCCACGTGAATACGGTTACCCGGACACGCGGTCCGCCGTGACCCGGGTCATGGTGCGGCAAGCAGCACAGTCACGGCGTGGCAAGGAGCGCAAGCACACTGGCGGCGCACATGGCGGGACCGTGCGCGACGGTACCGATCGGCGGCTCCGGACCCGCCGAATCCTGGGGTCGTGCCGCATGTGCGAGCAGCGTGCCGACCCCGGCCAGCGCGGTAATCGCGGGTGCGGCCAGAGCCGCCCACACCCAGGCGTGCGCCCCGCCCAGTGCGGTCGCGGCCCCGAGCCCGAGTGCGAGTTTCACGTCACCGGCTCCGAGTGCGGCCGGGGCACACAGATGTACGAATAGATAGGGCACTGCGAGCAACAGGGCACCGAGGGCCGCGGCAGCCGGACGGCCGATAGCCGAGCCGTAGCAGAGCGCCACGACCGCGCCCGGCAGCGTCAGGGAATTGGGCAGTCGCCGCAGTCGCAGATCGAAACAACTGAGCGCCGTGCACCAGGCGGTGAGGACCAGCAGTGGCAGCAATCGCATACCTCGAGCCTGCCGCCCCGGCGGCCGCTGTGGGCGGCGCATCCACGAATTGTGGAGAACCGCTTGGCATGTGAACAACCGGGCTTTCGCCTAATTCGGGCAGATACGTGTTGGGTGTCGGTGTTGCGGCGTGTCGGCGGTAGCTTGGACGCATGTCTGCTGACCACGATCCGGGCGGGCGCCCCAATTACGCGGCGCGCCGGGCCAACCTGCGGAACCTGCTGGTCGAGAACCGCGTCGATGCCCTATTGGTCACGGACCTGATCAATATTCGCTATCTGACCGGTTTCACCGGATCGAATGCCGCACTGCTGGTGGATTCCTGGGACAGCTCCGAGGATCGCACTGTCATCTGCACCGACGGCCGCTACATCACGCAGGTCGGTGAGCAGGTCCCCGATCTGCGGGCCGAGATCAATCGGGCGAGCGCGCGCCGCGTGGTGGAGATCGCGGGGGAGTGGCAGACCGGCCGAGTCGGTTTCGAGAGCCACGTGCTCACCGTCGAACAGCACCGCGGCTTCGAGGGTTTGGTCACCGGACTCGACCTGGTAGGGGTATCGGGCCTGGTGGAGCAGCTGCGCATGGTGAAGGACGCGCACGAGGTCGCTTTGCTCACCGCCGCCTGCGCCGCCGCCGACGTGGCCCTCGCCACGCTGCTGGAGCGCGGTGGCCTGCGTCCCGGTCGCACCGAACGGCAGGTCGCCCGCGAGCTGGAGTGGCTGATGTTCGAGCACGGCGCGGACGCCATCGCCTTCGAGACGATTGTCGCCGCCGGCGCGAATTCGGCCGTCCCGCACCATCGTCCGACCGAGGCGATGCTGGCCACGGGTGATTTCGTGAAGCTCGACTTCGGCGCGATGCTCGGCGGCTACCACTCGGATATGACCCGCACCTTCGTCCTGGGCCAGCCCTCGGACTGGCAGCGCGAGATCTACGACTTGGTTTACGCGGCACAGCAGGCGGGACGTGAGGCGCTGGCTCCCGGTGTCTCGACCCGGGCGGTGGACGGCGCGGCCCGCTCGGTCATCGAGGCGGCGGGCTATGGCGAGCTCTTCGTGCACGGCCTCGGACACGGGGTCGGCCTGCAGATCCATGAAGCGCCCGGAATCGCCAAAACGGGCACGGGTACACTTCTCGATGGCGTGGCGGTGACCGTCGAGCCAGGTGTGTATTTCCCCGGCCGCGGCGGAGTCCGGATCGAGGATACGCTCGTGGTTCGCCAAGGGGGCCCGGAGCTGCTCACCCGCACCAGCAAAGACCTGACCGTCGTCGAATGACGCCGGTCTGCCAGCGCGGCCAGCCGCGAATGGAACTAGAACAGGAGATCCGAGGACAGTGGCGGATACCAGCGACTTCAAGAACGGCCTCGTGCTGAAGATCGACAACAATCTGCAGCAGATTGTCGAGTTCCAGCATGTCAAGCCGGGTAAGGGTCCTGCCTTCGTGCGTACCAAGCTGAAGAACGTGATCTCGGGCAAGGTGGTCGACAAGACCTTCAACGCCGGTGTCAAGGTGGAGACCGCGACCGTCGACCGTCGCGATATGACCTACCTGTACCACGACGGCTCGGACTTCATCTTCATGGATGGCGAGACGTACGACCAGATTCACCTGCAGGAGTCGACCATCGGCAAGAACGCGGGCTTCCTGCTGGAGAACATGCAGGTCCAGATCGCCATGCACGAGGGTGAGGCGCTCTTCGTCGAGCTTCCCGTCGCCATCGATGTTGTCGTCACCCACACCGAGCCGGGCCTGCAGGGCGACCGCTCCAGCGCGGGCACCAAGCCCGCCACCGTGGAGACCGGCGCGGAGATCCAGGTGCCGCTTTTCATCAATCAGGGTGACAAGCTGCGCGTCGATACCCGTGACGGCTCCTACATCAGCCGCGTCAACTCCTGACGCGCGGATAATGGTGACCGTGGCCAATCAGCCCCAGGACAAGAAGTCCGCGAGTTTCAAGAAGCTGGGTGCGCGACACAAGGCGCGCCGACGTGCGGTCGATCTGCTCTTCGAAGCAGAAGCCCGTGACATCGACCCTGCGGAACTGCTGTCCGAACGCGTCTCGCTCTCCGTGCGGGACGATTCGGTGGCCCCGGTGAACCCCTACACCCGCGTTCTGGTCGAAGGCGTTGCCGACGATCTGGACCGGGTGGACGGCACCATCGAGTCCTACCTGCAGGATTGGGCCCTGTCCCGGCTGCCCGCCGTGGACCGTGCCATTCTGCGGGTCGCGGTGTGGGAGTTGTTCCACGCCAATGATGTTCCGCCCGTGGTGGCGGTCGATGAAGCGGTGGAGCTGGCCAAGGAACTCTCCACCGACGATTCGCCCTCGTTCATCAATGGTGTGCTCGGTCAGGTGGTGCAGGTAGCACCGCAGGTTCGTGCCGCGGCGGCCGCTACTCGCGCCACGCCCCGCACCGACGACGAACAGAATTAAGTAGGGAGTAGCGCAGGGTGCGCAAGTACTTGGTGCTGGCAATGCGCACCCCGCGCTTCGATCCGGCTGTCGCACAGCCGCATCGGGAGTGGCTCGACGGCGTCCGCTCGCGCGGGCAATTGGTCGAGACCGGCAAGTTCACCGATAACAGCGGTGGCGCCTATGTCGTCCTCGCCGAAAACTTCGATGCCGCCCGGGATCTGGTGTTCACCGATCCCATTCACACCAGTGGCGCATCGGAACTCACCGTGTACGAGTGGGAAATCACCGGCTGAGTGCCGGAATTCGAGCTTTTCGGCTAGCGCGCCGACGCGGCATCCAACTCGACCAGCCGGTGGGCAATGCCCGCCCGGCTGGTCAGCCCCAGTTTGCGCAGGATGCGACTGAGATGGTCCTCGACGGTGCGGGGACTCAGATACAGCTGTGCGGCGATCTCCTTGTTGGTACGACCGCAGGCCGCGAGATCGGCGACTTCACGTTCCCGCTCGGTCAGTTCCCTTGCCCCGCTGACGGTCTGATGCCCGGCCAGCCGGCGTTGCACCGCGGTCGCTTCGACGAGCAATTCGAACGCGCCCGCTGCGGTGAAATCCGCACGCGCGGCAGCGATTGCGGCGGTGGCGCGGGTGAAGTCGCCGCGGCGACCGGCCAACTGCGCCGCGAGCAGCAGCGCCTGCCCGCGTTGTACCGGCATGGCCGCCCGGCCGAACTCGTCGATCGCGACCTGCACGACGGTCGCCGCCTCGTCCAGATCGCCACGTGCGGAGGCGTATTCGGAGCGGGCCTGCGCGGCAGCGGCCAACTGTCCGGGTAGTCCCAGTCTGCGAGCAGCCTCCTCGGCCTGCGCCACCAGCGTGCCTGCGATATCGAGGGCGCCCTGCGCGATTGCCGTCTGTGCCTGGGCGGCGAGTTCCGTCGGCCGGGTGGGATGCGCTCGATCGGGTTGCGGGACTGCGGTGTTCGCGGCACCCGTGCCCAGGCGTGCGGCGGTCTCACTCAGTGCGGCGTCGACGACGGCCCGCCACCAGCGCATGACCGGGCGCGGCATGGCGTCGACGATGCGCCACCAGCGCAGCACCTCCGCGCGCGGTGAGGTCGCCTCCAGGACACGCAGTTTGATAGTGCCTGCCAGCGGCGGGACATCGGAGTAGCCGAACAGTTCCGCTGATTCGGCGGCATCCTCGGCGGCGGCGAGCGATTCCTCGAACCGTCCGAGCTTGGCCAGCGAATAGGCCTGCACCGTATGCAGTTCGGGCAGGATGAAGCTCTGCCCGAAGCGGCGGCTGATGCGAATCGCCCGCTCGATGTGGGCGATTCCGGTGCGATGGTCGTCGAGGAAGTACGCCATCCAGCCTAGTGCGGATACCGCGTGCACACCGTCGAGTACCTGGCTGTCGGTCAGCTGGGCGAATTCTCGTTCGGCGGCACGGTAACTCGTGGTCGCCGCCGTCATGTCCAGGCCGGTGAGTTGCCCCATGCTGCGCAGGGTCAGCGCGGCTGCCCGGATGGCAGGCTCCCGCACCGCCTCGGATTCGAACAGCGCCCGTACTCGTGCCGCGCCCTCGGCATCCCGGTTGTCCTGGAGTTCGAGGATCGCCAATTCCAGTTGCACGGGCCCGTTTCCGGTGGCACCGGGCCGATCGGCGGCCGTCGCCAACAGGATTCGGGCCGTATCGACATTGCCGAGAATGCGTTCGCAGCGGGCGTACAGCAGCAGCGCGTCGGTCCGTTGCGGTCCCGGTTGCGCCGCAAGAGGTTCGAGAACGCCGCGCGCTGATTCCGCGGCTCCCGACAGCAGCAGTGCGCGGCCGAGCAACAGTCGCACGGGTAGTCCGGCGCTGTCGGGCTGGTTGGGTGCGGCTTGCAGGGCAGCCTCGATCCAGCGGGCGCTGGTGGCAGGCGCGGTGGCCAGGGCCTGTTCGGCGGCGCGCAGCAGGTCGGCGGCGGCCAGCTCGTCACCTCCGCACAGCGCGTGTTCGAGATGCCGTGCGCGCGTGAGCAAGGGCGCGTCGGCGGCACGCAGCGTGCGGGCCGCGCGCGCGTGTGCCTCGGCTCGCCAGCCGTGGCCCGCCAATCGGAAGGCGGCGGTGCGGATGAGCGGATGCCGGAAGGTCACGGTGCCGCCGGTGACCGTGAGCCAGCCGCGGCGCGCGAGTTCGTCGATTCCGGCGGTCAATTCGGAGCGGCTCAGTTCGGCTGTAGCGCGGAGCAGTTCGGCATCGGCGGTCGGACCGCATACCGCTGCGGCCTGCGCGACCAACTGTTCGCGCGGCGGCAGGTGTGCGAGTTCCGCGCGGATGGTCCGGTCCAGCGCGGAATGGTCGGCCGTCGGAGCGGCGGGATCGTCCTCGCGGACGGCAGCGTCGAATTCGGCGGGGGAGAGCCGGGCGAGCAGCAGCAGATACAGCGGGTTGCCGTGCGAGGCGGTCAGGAGCCGGTCGCGTCGCCCGGACGCAATGCCGGGCAGCAGGGCAGCGGCGTCGGCGGGGGACAGCGGTGGGATGGGCAGATGGAAGGTCGCGGTGCCGATGGCACGCAGGGTATGTCCGAGCAGCGCCGGAAACTGCCCCTCGCGATAGGCCAGCACCACACGGGTGGCCTCGGCCGGGCGGCTCCGAATCAGTAAGGCCAGCACCCGGAGTGAGGCGGCGTCGGCCCAGTGGGCGTCGTCGATAATCAGCATGGTCGGTGCGGCGCCGAGTCTTCGGCGCAGCATTCGAGCCAGCTCACGGGCGTCGGTGCCGGTCGGATCGCGGTCGAGCGCCGCGGTATCGGCGTCGGAGAATTGTTCGAGGATGTCGCGAATCAGTTGCAGTGGTGTCGATTCCTCGAATTCGGTGGCGGGCACCGACACCACGCGGACCTCGCGCGCGCCGACCTGCCGCGATAGTTCGCCGAGCAGCCGGGATTTTCCGATGCCCGCCGGTCCTTCGACCAGGAACACCCAGGGCCCGTCCGGTGCGCTGTAGACCGCGTCCAAGCTGGTGAGCTCGTGGACGCGTCCGACAAATGCCTTGATGGCGCGCTCCTCCCGCTCGGACGGTCCCTCGGCAGCCTAACTTGTGTGGAGTCGAGTCACGGGTCCGGGCTGATCCCGTGGTTTCCCGGATGCTCGCGCGGCGCCGGCAGGGTTGGGTGGGCGAGGCCAATCCGGACAAAAGTGTTGAAAGGGATGTGACATCGATGCAGGTGACTCCGACGAGAACGCGGCGGCTGTGGCGTCTCGTGCCGGTTGTGGTGGCGGTATTCGCGCTGGCGCTGGCCGGCTGCTCCGTGGTGGAGAAGGGCACTCAGGCGGTCAAGGATTCGAGCAAGTCCGATACCGCGCGCGCCAAGGTGGGTGACTGCATCAATGTGATCAAGGGTTCGATGATCGATTCGAAGACCGAACCGGTGGACTGCTCCTCGGTCAAGGCGGTCTACAAGGTGGCCAAGGTATTCGACGCCAAGGCCGACTGCGCCGCCGACTACACCTCGTACGAGGAGACGCTCAACGCCACCACCACCGCATTCCTCTGCCTGGCGCCGAACTTCAAGCAGGACAGCTGCTATCACGATGCCCCGATGACCGGCTATCAGTACGCCGATTGCGCGTCGACCGACGCCAGCTTCCGGGTGTTGCAGCGAATCGACGGGCAGGCGGACGAGAACCTGTGCACCGCGGATGCGGACAATGTGATCACCCTGTCCGATCCGCAGACCACCTTCTGCCTCGGTAAGCCCCAGGGCTGAACACCTTTCGCACCGGCCGGTCGCGAGCAGTTCGTGCTCGGACCGGCCCATGCGGCCGGTGCGGTCAGTGGACGGGCTGGGCTACCCAGCTCGCGGTGACCATCTGCACGGCGGAGCCATCCAGGTCGGCGAGCTTGGTGGAGCTGAATCCGCGGGCCCAGGACGAGGTCTGGACCCGGAAGGGCGGCTCTTCGGCAGTAAGGGCTGCGATGATCGAGTCCGCCGCGCCCTCGGAGGTCTGGGCATTGCGGAACGCGCCCTGGGTGCGTTCGATATAGGACTTCAAGGCCGGGGCGTAGGGGCCGGCAGCTTTGAGCAATCCGGGGATATCGATCTGCTGGCTGGCCACGAATTCGCTTGCCACCGCACCGGGTTCGACCACGGTGACCTGCACGCCGACGGTGGCGGCGACCGGTGCGAGCGACTCCATGAAGCCTTCGACCGCGAACTTGGCGGCGCAGTACGCCTCATTGAACGGCTGGCCGATCACGCCGCCGACGCTGGTGACGGTAATGAGCCGCCCGCCAGATGCGCGCAGGTGCGGCATGGCGGCATGCGTGACCGAGACAACGCCGAAGTAATTGACCTCCATGACATTTCGCACCGGATCCAGGCCGGTCTGCTCGATGGTGCCGACGAATCCTGCACCGGCATTGTTGATCACGGCATCGAGTCGCCCGTAGTCGGCGACGACCTGCTGCACGCAGTTCGCGACGGAGCCGGGATCGGTGACGTCCAAGGCCTCCACGCGCACGAGCCCCGCGACGCCCGCCTCGTTCGCGGCGTCGAGCAGTGCGCCCGCTCTGCCGACGTCCCGCATGGTGGCAATGGTCTGCCAGCCCGCCCGCGCCGACGCCACCGCGGTGGCCAGGCCGATGCCGGAGGAGGTGCCGGTGATCAGAACGGTGTTCGAGGAGCTCATGGAGCCTCGCTTCCGGGCTTGTCATTCACCACATCGCTGTCGATTACCGACTCTATCCGCCCGGCCGTTTCCTGCCTGGATTCTCCCGTTTTGCGCTGTCCAGGTCGGTTCGGAGAGCGGCGAGCGCGCGGTGGATGCCGCGGCTCGCCGCTCGGCGCTAGCGTCCGGGGCGCAAAACGATGGTGCCCTTGGCTGCCCGGTCGTCCAGGAGTTGGTGGGCGTACGCGGCCTGCTCGAGCGGGAGTATCCGATCGACCAGCGGGGTGAGTGAGCCGTCGGCTGCGCGGTCCAGTGCGGCGGCACGAGACCCCGCGACCCAGGCCAGCCAATCCGGTCCGGAGCAACCGACCAGGGTGAGTCCGCGCATGATCAAATCCATGGACGTCACCTGTGCGGGTGCGCCGGAGAGAAAGCCGTAGCTGAGCATCCGGCCGCGCAGTGGGGTCATGAGATCCAGTAGGGCGAGCGCGGATTCGCCACCGATGGAGTCGAAGACGACGTCGATCGTTGTGCCGCCGAGGGTTTCGCGCAGGCGCTGCGGCCACTCCGGATCGAGGTGATCGATCACCACGTCGGCGCCGAATTTCCTTGCCTGCTCAGCTTTCTCCGGGCCGCCCGCCGTGGCGATGACCCGGGCCGCACCGTATTCCTTGGCCAGCTGCGTGAGATATCCGCCGATTCCTGTTGCGGCCGCCTCGATCAGCACTGTCTCGGTGCCGGTCAGCTTGGCGGTCTCCAGGAGCGGAATGGCCACCGACCCGCTCATGGAGAGCGCGGCGGCATCGACGGACGATACGGCGTCCGGAATCCGGACCGCGGATTCCGCAGGTGCGCAGACGAATTCGGCGTATGTGCCGAAGGCGTTGCTGGACACCGTGACCCGCTGCCCGATCAGTCCCGCATCCGCCCCCGTGCCGACCTCGACGACCACACCGACCACCTGGGTGCCGAAAACGAACGGCTTCTCCAGTGGGATCGGGAACGCCCCCGAACGCAGCATGGTCTCCGGGTACAGCACCGGAATCGCCTCGCTGCGAATGAGCACCTCGCCCGCCTGCGGACGCGGCGCGGGCACCTCACTCGGCACCAGGACGTCGGGTCCACCGGTCGCGGTCAATAGGATTGCCTGCATTGAAATACCTCATAACTTGACTCACGGTCCACTTATGCTTGACGACAATATGGACCGCCGGTCAACTTGTCAATGAAAGTGTAGGAAATGCCTGCTGAGCAGCCCCGGGAACGCGCCGACGCCGCCCGCAATCGCCGTGCGATCCTGGCCGCCACCCGTACACTGCTGGCCGACCACGGCGCCGACGCCATCACCATGGACAAGGTCGCCGCCGCGGCCGGCGTCGGCAAAGGCACCATCTTCCACCGCTTCGGCAGCCGCTCCGGCCTCCTCTACGCCCTGGTAGCCGAGCCCGCCGAAGCCCTGATGGCCGACATCTCCGAAGGCCCGCCCCCGCTCGGTCCAGGAGCCCCTGCCGGCGACCGCCTCCTAGCCTTCTTCGACGCAATGACCGTCATGATGGCCGACAACGTAGAGCTGATGGCCGCCTACACCGGCGCCTCCATGCCCCCCCACCCCCGCACCGCCGAATTCCACGGCACCTGGGACCACCACATCACCACGCTCCTCCACGAGGCTCGCCCCGACCTCGACGCCGAAGCAGCCGGCCGCCTTCTCTTCAGCGCGGTAGGTTCCGACACCGCCCGCATGATGGCCCGAGCCCGTGAAACCCCCCGCCTCCGCGCCGCGATCCGATCCCTCGTGGAATCCGTTCTCCGCCAACCCGAATAGCCCCAGCGTTGTTTCACTTGCACGAGAGGGGAATCCGGTCATCGATCGGTCTGAGCCCCCGCGAGGCTGCTGGCTTTGCGCGCCGCGATCCGATCGCGCCGTTCCTCGAATGTGCGTGTGTCTTGCTCGTACGTGGCAAGGAACTTGCCGAGTCGTTCGCGAGTCTGTTCGCCACGAGCGGTGAAGTCGTTGCGCTCGAACACCTTCCAGAGACGCAACACCGGCAGCATTACCTCGTCGAGGTGTTGACGCATGTCGTAGATGCCGTGCTTGGCCATGAGCGCGCCATAGCGACGAAAATTGGGGTTGGCCACGCCCGGCATCTGGAAGTTCATCAGCATGGTGGTGATCGCTTCGAGGGCTTGGTCGGGTGCGAGGTCGAGCGCCGCGCCGAAGACGTTGCGGTAGAAGATCATGTGCAGGTTCTCGTCGGCGGCGATGCGTTGCAACATCCTGTCGGCGAGGGGGTCGTCGCATACCTTGCCGGTATTGCGGTGACTGATCCGGGTCGCGAGTTCCTGGAACGTCACGTACGCCATGCCGTACAGAAAACCGGTCTCGGAAATCTGACTCGGATCGAGGTTCGAGTAGTCGATGGTCGCCAATGGATCGAAGCCGGTGATCATCGCCGCCATGCGGGCCTGTTCGAGTTCGACCGGGTCCACGCCGCGGGTGACGACCAGGTAGTCCCGCATTACGATGCCGTGCCGGTTCTCCTCCGCGGTCCACCGGCCGACCCAGGTGCCCCACGCACCGTCGAGCGAGAAGTTCTCGGCGATCACCCGGTGATAGGACGGGAGGTTGTCCTCGGTGAGCAGATTGGTGATCATCGCGGCCTTGGCGAGGTCCGACAGCCGCGACTGCCCGGGATCCCAGTCGATGCCACCCATCGCGGCGAAGTTGCGGCCTTCGTCCCAGGGCACGTAGTCGTGCGGATGCCACGGCTTCGCCATCGACAGATGCCGGTGCACGTTCTCCTCGGCGACAGGCTCGAGCTCGATGAGCAGCTCGTGCTGAGTCAGATCTCTTCCCAACGACTTTCCTCTCAGAATTCAACGCGGCATCAGTACGCTAAGAGCTCCAGCGGGGTGGAGGTTCAACAGTCTGTGACGGACGGCACACAATGCGGCGCATTGGTGAGCATCGGAAAGTTGGCGCGTACCACCGGACTTCCGGTCCGCACGATCCGGTTCTATTGCGACGCGGGCATTCTGGAATCCCACCGCAGCGCGGGCGGGCACCGAATGTTCGACGCGGACAGCGCGACCCAGCGGTTGCTGCTGGTTCGGCAACTACGGTCCCTCGGTCTCGGCTTACGATCAATCGTCGAGGTGCTGCATGACCAACGATCGATCTCCGAGGTGATTGCCGCCGAAAGTGCACAGCTCGACATCGAATTCAGATCCTTGACGTGGCGTCGGGCCTCACTGCGAGCCGTCGAGGCAGCTGACCCGACCGAGCGCCCGCATCGACTGGCGCTGCTGGCGGCCGCACAAGACGGTCCCGCGGTGCACGACGCCATCGCGGGGTTCTGGCGGCGAATCTTCGCCGCGATGACACCACCCCAATTCGATGGGTATGTGGCTATGAGCATCCCGGAGCCACCCGTCGATCCGTCTGTCTCTCAGGTCGTGGCCTATGCAGAGCTGGCCGATCTCGTCACGCATCCGGAACTGTATACCGCTGTGTGGCAGCAGATCTGGCGCACACAGCCAGATCTGATCCGTGACCGCCGCGGATTGTTCACAGATCTGAAAGACGCATGTATTGATGTGATGGCCCTCGTATCGAAGGGGGTGCAACCGCACGCCGGCGCTGGCCTCGACCGGTTCGTCGACGCACATGCAGCCGCACGAGGAGAACAGGATTCGCCGCAGTTTCGCGAGCGACTGCTGGTCGACGCAACCGATACCGACCACCGCATCCACCGCTATTGGGCCCTGACAGCGCAGCTCTTCGGGGCGCCCGCCACCGTCGGGCACGCTCACAGCTGGTTGTACAACGCGCTGGCCGACTCGACCCGTCCGGCGAAGACGGGTTGACCTTGACCCTGCGTCAGGGTTGGAGGGTTGTCGCATGATGAAGAACAGGACTTCCTCGGAGCGGCTTGCGCCGCCGATCGGAGAGTTTCAGGAGATCGACGGGCGTCGGGTTTTTGTGTATCGGTCGGGTAGCGGGGGACCGGCTGTGGTGTTTCTGCCGGGTGCGAGTGCGGTGGGGCTCGATTATTTCGGTGTCCAGCAGCGGGTTTCGCGGTTTACCACCGCTGTGGTGTACGACCGCGGGGGGACGGGTTACAGCGATTCGCTACGGCTGCCGCGTACCGCTGCTGCGGTCGCCACGGAACTGCGCGAGGTGCTGCGTGCTCAGAACATCGCTGCCCCATACGTTCTCGCGGCGCACTCGCTCGGCGGCTTCTATGCGCATCGGTTTGCGCAGCTGTACCCGCAGGATGTGGCGGGGCTGGTTTGGCTGGACGCTCTCCATCGCGATTGGGACGACTTCATGCCGCCTGCGGCGAGTCTGGCTGCGACCGAGCGGATGGGACCGGATCTGGAGCAGCTCGAGCAGATGCGCCCGGCCCTGCGGGAGATGCACGCAGAGTTGTACGCGGACTATCCGGAGTATGTGCGGCAGTCACTGATCGATGCGCGTGTGAGTGACGAATCGATGCGAGCCGGCATCGCCGAGCGCCGCGGGTTGACCGCACTCGCGACCGAACTGCGGGCCGGGCCGAACATTCCCGACGTTCCGGTGATCGCGCTTTCCGTATTGGGCGCCGACCCCACCCAGCCGGAGCGGACGTTGAACGAACTGCACGACGGCAGGACGAGAATGGACGCGGCGCTGGTGAACGCTGTTTCGCACGGGGAGCAGCGCATCCTCTCCGATACCTTCCATCACCGGCTCTGCTTCGCCCGCCCCGATGTGGTGGTCCGGGCGATCCGCGACGTCGTCGACCTGGTGACTCGCACCTAGACTCGGCACCATCACGCATCACGAAGACCTGAGGAGGACGGTGCTCACGATCGGCCGGCTGGCGGCGACCGCCGGCGTGACCGTGCGCACCGTTCGCCACTACCACCACGTCGGCCTATTGCCCGAGCCCGAGCGTGATGTCTCCGGCTACCGCCGCTACGGCGCGCAGGCGGCGGTGGATCTCATCCGGATCAGGACCCTCGCCGATGCCGGTGTGCCGCTGGCCCGCATCGATGCGCTGCTGCATGCGCAGCCGGCCGAATTCGCCTCTGCCATCACCGATATCGACGCTGAATTGCAGCGAAAGATCGACCAGCTCAACGAATACCGCAACCGGATCACCGAATTGGCAAGTGGCGAAAGGCTAGTCCTGCCCTCCCAAGTGGTCGCCATCTTGGACCGGATGCGCGGTCTCGGGGTCAGCGAACAGCGGGTACGACTCGAGCGTGACTCGTGGATCCTGTTGCAGGCGTTGGACCCTGGCTCCATACCGCAGCGAATACGGGACAAGAACGCCGGCTTCGACGACCCCGAGACGCTGCGCCTGTACCTCGCCTGCGATGAATCAGTCGACTGGGATCCGCAGGATCCCCGCCTGGATCGGCTCATCGATGATCTGGACGCCTGGGAGATCAAATACCAACGAGACGGCGGCGGGCCGGGGACCCAGCTGATCTCTTCGCGGATCTCCGAGGCCTCACCGGCATGGCAACGCATCCTCGATGCGCTCGCCCACCGCGCCGAGCGGCGCCGCAGCTGAAGCCTGGTGTGTGGTGTCGCGTCTACCAGGGGACGGTTTCGCCGTGCCGGTCCAGGAATTGCAGGCCAGGGGCGCCTGCCTGCGCTTCGAGGACGTCGACGACGGCGGGGATGCTCTCGTTTGGGGTGAGGGGCGCGTCGGGGCCGCCGAGCTGGGTTTGGTTGTGGCCGGGGTCGATGAGCAGTTTGGTGTGTCCATCATTGGCGTGGCGGGTGGCGTAGCTGCGCATCAGCTGGTTGAGGGCGGCTTTGCTGGCCTTGTAGAGCTCATAGCCGTCCTCGGTGTTCTGCGAGATGCTGCCCTGCTCGGAGGACATGATCGCGACGGTTCCGCCGGGCGCGACGAGTCCGCGAAGGGCTTCGAGGGCGCGCAGCGGGCTCAGCGCGTTGGTGATCATCACCTCGGTGAAGATGTCGGTCGGGACCTCGCCGATCGGCAGATTGCCGCGGTCGATGGCGGCGTTGACGAAAAGCAGATCGAGTTGACGTTCTTCGAGGTGATTGCGCAGGGCGGCAAGCTGTTCGGTGCTTGTCATCTCCAACAGCTCGACCGTCAGCTGCCCGTTCGAGGCATCGGCATTCGCTTGCAGCTCGCCGCCGCCCTGGCGTGCCGTGGCGACGACTTGCCAGCCGCGTCGGGTGAGCTCGATGGCGAGTACGAGCCCCAGTCCTCGGGAGGCTCCGATGATGAGTGCTCGACGGTCGGACGTGGTGGACACGGACACTCCTAAGTGGCGATAATTTGTCTAGACGAGACGTTGCGTCTAGACAATATCACGGCACAGTGGACAGGTATTGTGCTCGCATGCCCGTCACGAGCTCTCCGCCCCACCGGCCGCACTCCGGCAGCCGACGCGACGAGGCCGCACGTATGGCTGTGCTGCATGCCGCGGACGATCTGCTTGTCGAGAACGGCTTCGGCGGTCTGACCATCGAGTCGATCGCACGTCGGGCAGGCGTCGCCAAGCAGACGATCTACCGCTGGTGGCCCTCGAAGGTCGAGATACTCCTCGACACGCTCATCGAAGACACCGACAAGCGCCTGCCTTTCCCGACGGCGCAGCCCACGGCCGAGAGCATCCGCGGCTACCTGCGCGGCTTCGCGCGATTCCTCACCCGCGACCCCGCAGGCAAGGTTCTCCTGACGCTCATCGCCGAGGCGCAGCACAATCCCGGCACGGCCGAGAGTTTTCACGAGCGCTATCTGGGTCCACGTCGTGAGCAGGAACGCGACATGCTCGCGCGCGCAATCGAAGCCGGCGAGATCTCGCCCAGGCTCGGTCCCGACGCCACAATGGATGCTCTGGTCGGCCCGATCGTCTATCGCGCCCTGACGGGGTCGAGCATCCCGCGCGATCTGGTGGATACCCTCGTCGAGGATCTGCTCAGGCCCCGCTCGAATTGAGCGGCTGCGCAATCGGTTGGCCGCTCGCTACTCCGGGGTGAATGCCCAGACGGCGGCGGGCCGGCCGGTTGCCTTCACTCGAACGCGTTCGCCGGTGCGAGTCAAGCCGGGGAGCGTAGCGAGGGTTCGGTTGAGATTGCCGGGGTCCGGGCGGGTGCCCTCGAGGGCGGCGGTGAGTTCGACCGCGCGGGTGGCGGGGAACTGTTCGCCGATGAGCGGACGCGTGAATTCGAGGTGCTTCCACAGCATTTCGGCGAAGATCCCGCGCGCGGTGTCGACAATCCGATTGTGATCGAAGGCCAGTGCCGGAATGTGTTCGAACGGAAGCCATTCGGCGCTGTCGGTGTCGTGATCGGCGATGACGGACCACATGGCGATCGACAGCGTCGGCCCGCGCGGATCGCGGTTGGGCTCGTCGAAGGTGGCGAGCTGGCCCACGGCCAGGATGGCCTGTTCGGGGACACCGAGTTTGGTGTGCACGGCGCGGCGGGCGGCGGCCTCGAGCCGTTCACCACGATGGAGCAGGACGCCGGGCAGGGCGAGCGCTCCGGCGAACGGCTCCCACTCCCGGGGTGCGATGCCCACGGTGACGGTCGCGTCGTCGCGGCCGTAGCGCAGGGCGATCACATCGATGGATACTGCGGATTGTTGCTCCACAAGTGGTCAATCATGCCGTAGTCGGTGGATGAATCGTGTGATCGGCCCGGCTCGGGCCGTGTGACCTGCCCGGATCGGGCGCGGCGGTCCGCGCGGCCGGGGCCGTGGCCGGTGAGCACCACGGGTACTCCGAGTTCGGCTTCGAGGTAGCCGGGCACATCGCCGGGGAGGTCCGCGAGCACCGGGGTGGCGGCGTCGAGCAGGTCGGTGAGCCGCTGCTGGTGGTCGAGGTCCTGCCACCGCCCGCAGTCGAGCCGGTCGACATAGCCCTCGGTGGTGAGATATCCGGTGGCGGTGCGGATTTCGCCGACCGCGTCCAGGTGGTTGACAACCAGCCCGTCGATACCCCCGCAGACATCGACGGCATAGCGCAGCAGGATCGGATCGAGGTGCCCGGTGCGGAATTCGCCCTGATAGGTGCCGGTTCCATTGTGCCGCTCGGGAATCCGCAACTCAGGATCCTCGGTCGGGAACGGTCCCGCCCCGTGCCGGGTGAAGTAACTGCGGGTGATGCCCAGGACATACCCCGGCGCATCGATACGGGCGAGCATGGCCTGCGCATTCCGAGGTTCCACCGTGGACCAGGTGGTGTACGGGTGCAGCCCCCGCCATTCGTCGAGCAGCGCCCCCTGCGCGCCCTCGAACACCAGTCGCCCGCTCTCGGCGAAGGTGGCCAGTTGATCACCCGGCAGAATCGCCACGGCCCGAGCGAATTCGGTGTACAGGTCGACGAGATCATCGATCGAGTCGTACCGGTGCCCACTACCCGCCAGGAGCGGCCGATAGTGCTCCTCCAGGGTGATCAGCTTGCGCCGCAGCGCATCCGGACGCCGGCAATCGCCCACTCGCGGCGCATCGTGCTCGAGCGCGTAGCTCGCCGTCTCCCCGATCCCGATACCGCACGAACCGTGCCGGGACGCACCCCGCGCATCCTCCCGGCAACGGTTGGCGGCCCCGTGGATCGGAGTGGTGAGCAGCGCCCGTTCGTCCACCGACACCAGCGACAGCGGATCGGCGATGCCGAGCAGTGCCAGCGCGCGGGCCTCGGCGGCCAGCGCGATGGGTTCCACCAGCATGTGCCGCGACAGCAGGGTCGGCACCCGGGAAAAGGTGCCGGACCCGAACTGCCGGAAGGTGTGGTGGCGTCCACCGGCGACCACATTGTGGGCCGCCTGCGCACCGCCGTTGAATCGCACCACCGCGGACACCTCCAGGCCCGTCTCCGGTGCGCAGAGCCAGTCCACGGTGGCCCCCTTGCCGGCGTCGCCGAACCCGAGGTCCACCACGATCAGGTGGCGATCGCCGAACATTGCCGTCTCCCTTCTAGTTTCCGAAATCGACGTCGTCGTCGCCGGTGGCGGCGGGCAGTGCGCCGACGCTGCGGGTGCGACGCGCCGCTCCGATGGGTGCGAGCGCCTTGCCGACCGCATCCGCCTCGTCGAGCGAGCCGATCTCCCGCAGATCCGCCAGTCCCGCACCGAGATCGATGCGGTCCTCGCCGATGCCGATGGTCAGCGCGATGAGCTCGCATACCGCAGCCGGATCGTCCAGGCGCAGGAATCGTTCGCCGAGCAATCCCCGCCAGTGCTCGGCAATCTCCGGATCCCCGTAGTAGCTGGACTGATTGGGCAGGATGTAGTGCACGTGCCAGCGATCGGCGAGCTCGCGATAGATCGACTCGACCGATACATCCGCGGACACCTTGTCCCCGATGACATTTCGAATGTGCCGGGACGCCAGCCGTGCCTTGTTCAGCTCATCGCCGACGATGAACAGGTAACCCTTCTGCCCGCGCTTGTCCCAGGCGTCGGTGGCGGTGTGCCGGGCCATGAAATAGGCGGCCAGTTCATAGCTTTCGGACTTCTGCCCGCCACCGCCGCCCTCCAGCAGGATGAGCCGCAACTGCTCGTCCATCCGATTGTCGGACTCGAACTGCCCGACCTGCAGCGGAACCCGATCGGTATCGGCATCGCCGATACCGCCGAACATGATCTGCGGATCGTCCGCATAGCCCTTGCGCTGCAACAGCCCGTGCAGTTTCCCGAGCTTCTCCTGCATGATCCGCGGCACCGCCCCCATGGACCCGGTCACATCGAACAGCACCGCGATGGGCAGCGAGTTCCCGTGATCATCGGAATCGCGGGACTCCCGCATCCCCGCATTCTTCGGATCGAGCGACTTGTGCGCCTTCCACTTGTCCCACGGCACCGACCGCATATCGGCGGTGTAGCCGAAATCGTCGAGGCCGCGGGCGGCGCGGAAGGTGCGGGCGGCGTCGTAGGCGCTGTCGTCCCAGTTTCCGTAACCCATTGCTATCACTGTCCTTTCGTGAGCTCGAAGGGCCGGAAGCGGCGCTGTCCGTAAAGCCGGTCGAGCAGGTCGTCGAATTCGCCGAGCAGATCGGCGGCGTCGGGGCGCAGCCGCGCATCGGGCTGCATGCAACCCGCCGCGAAGGTGCGCATGGCGGCGGGTGCGCGATTGCCGAGCATGGTGAGCATCAGCTGGTGCGCGAGGTACACATCGGTGGCGGGGGAGACCGCCTCGTGGATCTCCGGCGGATAGTCGAGCGAGCCGAGCGTCGCGGCGGCGGGCAAACCCGGCCTGGTGGCGAACGACCAGCCCACCAGCACAACGCCGTGCAGCCGTGGATGAATGAGCACATTCGCCGGGCTGAGGGCCGTATGCACCCACCCGGCCAGCGCCGCCCCGGACAGGCAGCGCAGCAGCCGCCGGTGCATCCAGGCGTAGTCGCGCGCATCGAGCCCGTTCGGGTACGCGGCGCGGACCTCCTCCAGCGTCACGAACCCCTCGGTGAGCGCATTCAGTACGTTCACGGTCCGGTGTTCGCCGGCGTCCAAATGATCGACGGTATCGACAAGCTCGGGAAAATACGGCTGCAGCCAGTCGTGCTCCTCGGCCGCAATCGCGATGTCGCGCAGCGCATTCTGCTCACCGGCGAGCAGCTTGTTGGCGGCGGAGCGCCGTGGAATCTTCACGACCCGATCCCTGCCGCTGCGATACAGGTCGGTAATCGATCCCCGCGCCAGCAGCTTGCCGACCGGATAGGTTCCGCGCGCCCCGGTCACGTGGAGGCTCGAGTCGTCGAGTTCCAGCCACTGCCTGTACAGCTCGCCCAGCCGCACGAATGCCGCCCTGGCCATATCCGATTCGTCGGCTGCCACCCGGTCGGGGTGAACCGCGGCGGCCAGGCGGTGATACCGCCGCTGCCGGTCCTTGCGGGCGGCGGAATCGGTTGTGGCGCTACCGAAGAGATCCTCGGGCCGTCTGGCCGCCTCGATGGCCTGCACCGTGTCTCGTACCGTCGTCATGCGTTTTAGGCTATGCGACTAAAACATGAGGCGCCAGTGATTTCGGAAACTTATTGTCGAGAAGACTAGAACGGTGCGGCGGGCGTGCCCGCCGCACCGTTTCAGTTGTCCCGCACCGGCTGCGCCACCCACCCCGCGACCACGGCCGCGCCGGTGGTCCGATGGACGGCGAGGAATCCGAACGGCCGATCGAAGGTCACCGTCGTCTGGGCGGTGGTGAAGAGGTCGCGCGGCGGCATGGAGCCGGCAATCAGGCCGAAGGCAGTAACCGCCGCCGCTTCGAATCCGGTCGCGGTGAACTTGGCGCGGACATTCTCGCCGGCCTGCCCAATGGCCAGCTCGGTATCGGAGATGCCGGGGAAATGGCCGTGCTCACTGTCCATCGCCGCAGTCAATCCGAACAGTGCGGGCTGCTCGCACAAGTCGTGCGAGGACTGGATATTGAACGGAGGCAAGGAAACCTGCAGCGAGTCGCCCCGCACTGTGCTCGTGATCGCCTGCACCGTCAGGCCTGGTCCCTCCGTGCCGGCGGGCAGCTCGGACCGCACCGTCACCCCGCCGTTCAGTGCGATCAGGCCTGCGCCGAGAACATCGGCGGCGCTGCCGTCGCCGAGCAGCAGGTGCACATCCAGGTCCGCGGTTCCGCGTACGACCACTCGCGTCACGGGCGAGGGGCCGTCCAGAATGCCCGCGTCCTCCCGGCCGCGCGTGTACCGGGCCAGCGCTGGTCCGGTATGACCGCGCCACGGTCCCGCCGATACCGACATCGAGCTTTCCCGGAAGGTGTCCTGCCACTGCGTCTTCGCCACCAGCGCCGTGGCCAGCACCAGCAGGGTGTCGGGCGAGATCTCCAGTGGGAACCGGTCGATGAGTCCGCCGGTGTGCCGGTCGGCCCAGGCGTCGAGCTCGGCTTGGTCGCCGAGCAGATCGGCCGTCCCGACGGGGAGGCTGCGCAACCACTCGCCGCGCAGCTTCACGTTCCGGTTCACCCACACGCCCAGTGCCGCCGAGACCGATTCCGCCGTACCGAGCGTGGCCAGCATGTGCAGTGCGTCGGCATGTGCGCTCTCGGGCGAGACGCCGGCCGCCGCCGCCAACTCCGACCGCGCCGGTTCGTCCGCCGTGGCCGCGAGCAGTGCCAGCAGCGGCCACACCCCGCACCCGGACAGCACGAAGTCGTCCTCACCTGCGACCGCGCACCATCGCGCGGTGAGTCGATTGGCTGCGGAGACGTGTGGCGACAGTTCGATCGGCATTGTCCGAGCCTATGCGCGCGAACCGATTTCCCGCGCTGAGATAATGTGAGACAGAATCTTTCATCCACTCGGGCGAGGAGGCTTGGATGGTCGTCGGTGAATCGGTATCGGACGCCGCGGCGCGATTGGCTGCGCTGCGGACCGATGGTTGCAGCTCAGAGCAGGCGTGGGCGCTGTTCGACGCGCTGCCGACAGTACGGGTGGAGGAGATCACCACCGGCCGCTGGGGTGGGGACGAACTCGACACCGGGCATCCGTGGCAGGGTGTGCTGGTCGAATCCGGTTGGTGTGGAAAGCAGTTCGACAACGCCGATTCCGTGCAACCGCTGCTGTTCGCCGGACCCGATGGTGACGTGTTCCCCGTCGACCCCCGCCGGGTGCCGCTCTTCCTGGCCGGGAAAGTGCCGATCGCAGCCCTGCGTCCGGTCCGGCGTTCGCTCGCCCTACTCCGGCCGGTGCTGAGCACCCGCAGCCCGCGCGCCCGGCTGCGCAATCTGGAATTCCGCGGAAAGTCCAGTGCCGCAATGATCTACGACCACCTGCCGATCATCGACGTCTTCCGCAAGGTCGACGACGACACCCTGCTGGGCGTCATGGATATGCGCGGTATGCGAGATCCGTACTTCTTTGTGCTCTTCCGGAACCGGTAGCCGTTCGAGGTAAGCGCGCGGCCGGCGAGCGCTTCCGGCCTACCATCGAGAGTGTCGATGGTTATCGCTCAGGAGGGGTACCCGCGATGGAACGCACGACCTGTCTTGTTGCCGGCGGTGGGCCGGCGGGCATGATTCTGGGATTGCTGCTGGCGCGCGCCGGAGTCGAGGTGATGGTGCTGGAGAAGCACGGTGATTTCCTGCGCGATTTCCGCGGCGACACCGTGCATCCCACCACTCTGGACCTGCTCGACGAGCTCGGGCTGGGCGAGGAATTCGCGAAATTGCCGCAGCGGCGGATGAATTCGGTGCAATTGCCGATCGGCGGCCACATGGTGACCGTGGCGAGCTTCGCGAACATTCCGGGTCGGCACAAATACATCGCCATGGTTCCGCAGTGGGATCTGCTGAATCTGCTGGCGCGTGCCGCCGACACCGAACCCACCTTCCGGCTGCGGATGAATACCGAGGTGACGGAGCTGGTGCGCGAAGCGGGCCGGGTCGTCGGCGTGCGCTATCGCACCAAAGACGGTGCCACCGGCACGATTCGCGCCGATCTCACGGTCGCGTGCGATGGCCGCACCTCGATCCTGTGCGCCGCGGCGGGTCTCGGCTCGCACCGGTGGGCCACCCCGTTCGATGTGTGGTGGTTCCGCATCCCCCGCAAGGACACCGACCCGGCCGGTGCGGTTCCCGTGCTGACGCAGAATCGTGTCGCCATCATGCTCGATCGCGGCGACTACTGGCAGTGCGCGACTCTCATTGCGAAGGGCAGCGATCCGGGGCTGCGGCAGCAGCAGCCGGTCGAGGTGATCATGCGGAGCCTGGCGGCCACCGTCCCGTGGCTCGCGGACCGTGTCCACGTCCTGCGCGGCTGGGATCAGGTGCAGCTGCTCGATGTACAGCTCGACCGTCTCGACCGCTGGTACGCCGAAGGCCTGCTGTGCCTCGGCGACGCGGCCCACGCCATGTCACCGGTCGGCGGCGTCGGCATCAATCTGGCGGTGCAGGATGCGGTCGCGGCCGCGAGAATCCTTGCGCCCAAACTGCTCTCGCGCACGGTGGAGGCAGCGGATCTGGCCCGCGTCCAGCGCCGTCGCACCCTCCCCACGGTAGTCACACAAACAATGCAGCGCATCGTGCACGCACTCGTCGTCGGACCGGCGGTCGCCGGCAAGCGGAATCTGTCGAATTTCCGAACCGCACCCCTCCCATTGCGGCTGTTCCGGCGCATCCCGCTGCTGCGCGATCTGCCCCCAATTTTTGTCAGCCGTGGCGTATTGCCCGAGCATGCACCAGATTTCGCGCGTCGCCCGCCGCATCAGTGACACAGTTCATCTCTGCGCACCGCCCGCCGCCGGTCGACCGCTAGCGCACGCCGCGGGTCCGGAACTGAATGCTGATGCGCGGACCCACCGGTCGCCGCGTCTTCGGAATCGCATGTTCCCAGGTGCGCTGGCACGAACCACCCATGACGATGAGATCGCCGTGGCCGAGCGGATAGCGGAGACTCTCGCCGCCCCCTCGGGGCCGCAGCATGAGTGCCCGTGCGGCGCCGACCGACACAATGGCGACCATGGTGTCGTGCGTGGCTCCCCGGCCGGACGTGTCCCCGTGCCAGGCAACGCTGTCCATGCCGTCCCGGTAGTAGCACAGGCCCGCCGAGGCGAACGGCTCGCCGAGTTCCCGGTGGTAGTACCTGCTCAGGGCATCGCGCGCATCGTTCAGTACCGGATCCGGTAGCGCTTGCCCCTCGTCGTAGAAGCATTGCAGGCGAGGCACATCGACCACCCGGTCGTACATGGGCCGCCGATCCGCTCGCCATGGCACCTCCGCCGCGAGTCGTTCGAACAGCAGGTCCGCCCCGCTCAACCAGCCGGGCAGAACATCCACCCATGCGCCATTGCTCAAGACCCTGCGCTGGATTCCGTCCAGCGCACCGACCTCGAGCTCCCCGAATCCATCGAGCAGCGATCCCTGCAATGGCGTCGACATGAGATCGAACATACGTTCTATCCGGTGGATGATCAAGCCGGCGCGGCGTGGTGCGCCTCAATGGCAAGAAACCATATCGCGTTATTGTTTCCTGTGTCACACTCGAATTCGTGACCAGCATGCGCGCCCGGCGGACCCAGGCAGATCGGACCGCACAGACACGCCGCGCGATACTCGACGCCACCTTCGACGCGCTGGTCGACGTCGGTTTCAGCGCGGTCACCACACCCGGCATCGCGCACCGCGCCGGTGTCTCACTCGGCGCTGTGCAGCACCACTTTCCGACGAAGTCCGATCTGCTCTCCGCCGCGGTGGCACACGCATTCGACCGGAGCGTCGAGGAGTACCGCGAGGCGATAGGCCGGCTCGATCCCGCGGCAGACCTGAGCGACGCGGCAATCGACCTGCTCTGGTCGATGTATTCGCGCCCCACGTACATCGCCTGGCATGAGCTGTGGACCGCGGCCCGCACCGATCCGGAGTTGGCCACCGCCGTCATCGATATCGACCGCCGACTCATGGCGACGATCGAACGGGTCTATGCCGAGTTGTTCCCCGCAAACCGTGACACCGGCGAACCGCGCACCGTCGGCATCCGGCTGCACCTGGTGTTCGCTCTGTTCGACGGCCTGGCGCTGTCGCGGTCGATCCCCGGCTATGAGCCTTACCCCACGGACGCCATTCTGGCGGCCGCCAAAGCCCTGATCCGCTCCCAGCCCGAGGACAACGGCGTCCCTCATCCCACAAAATAGATCGAGTAAGTCATGACGCAGTCCTCCGCAATCACCAAGAAGTCCATTCGGGTCCGCCGCATTCGATTCAGCTATCCCATCGGGTCGCTTCGGCAGCACTATGTCGACGGCGACCTGATCATGAGCCACGTCATCTCCTATTTGTCCTCGACATTTCCCGAGGGGGAAAGTTCGTTCGTCCGCTCGGTGCAACGGTTTTCCGACCAGGTGACCGACCCGGAACTGCTGTCGCGCATCCGCGGATTCGTCGGCCAGGAGGTCACGCACGGCCGCGAGCATCAGGTACTGAACGAACGTCTGCAGCAGATGGGTTATCCCACACGGCTCGGCAACTGGACGACACGTCGAAACTTCGAGCTCGACGAGCTGCTACTGTCGCCGCTCACCTGCCTGGCGACAACGGCCGCGCTCGAGCACTTCACGGCGGTGTTCGCCGAGACCCTCCTCAGCGACGAGCGCGCGCAGGACTTGCTCGGGCACAGCGAGGTCCGCTCGTTGCTGCTGTGGCACGCATTCGAGGAATCCGAGCACAGGTCGGTCGCCTTCGACGTCTATCGAGCGGTCGGCGGGACCGAACGCCGCCGCATTGCCGTGATGCTCCTCGTCATGCTCACCCTGGGCGGGGGCATTATCACGCACACCGCCGTGTCGTTGGCTCTCGACTCCGCCGCTCGCCCCAGGGCACTGGTGCGGAGCCTGGCGGCATTGCGGCACTCCCCGTTCCTGGCCCGCCCCGCCCTTGACCGCCTCCGCGCGTACCTCCGTCCGGGCTTTCATCCCGACGACGTCGACAACACCGCCCTGCTCGAACGCTGGAGCGTCGAATTGTTCGGTGAACAGGGGAGATTGGTCGACCATCTGCGGTGACCCGGGGCGGTTCACTCAGCCCATGAGCGCGTCGCCGCGATGGCCTGCGGTCGCACCCGCTTGGCTGCGGCGATATCGCTCGAATGGTGGTTGACCCGGTCGAGGATCACTCGATCGGGTGATGTTGCCCTAGAAAGGTCATTCGGTGGGCACGTGTGCGCGCACGAAATCGACTACCGCATCGGTGAATTCGTCATTCGCGTCACTGGCGGCGGTGTGCGCGGCGGCGCCGATCTCGGCGTAATCGGCGTGCGGAACCAGCTCACGGAAGGCACGCACGCCCTCCTCGCTCACCACATCGGAGAGCGCGCCGCGCACCAGCAGCACCGGCATGGTCAGCTGACGTGCCGCGTCCTCCAGTGGGTCGGTGTGGAAATCGATCTCCTCACCGCGGCCGGACAGCATGGCCGGATCCCAGTGCCAATACCAGCGGCCGTCGGCGCGCTGCCGCAGATTGCGCTGCAGCCCTTCGGGATTGCGCGGCTTGGGGCGGTGCGGGAGGTAGGCGGCCACCACATCGGCGGCTTCCTCGAGGCTCGCGAAGCCTTCCCGATTGCTGTCCAGGAAACTGATGACGCGCTCCACGCCGGCGCGTTCGGGCCGCGGCACCACATCTACCAGGACGAGCCCGGTCATGCGATCGTGCTGCGGGTGCGCGCTGGCAATGAGGCCGGTGAGTCCGCCCATGCTGGCGCCGACCACGATCCCGGGCTTGCCGAGTTGTTCGAGGACGCCGATGAGGTCTTCGACCATGGCGTTGCGCGTGTAGTTGCCGTCCGGCGCCCAGTCGCTGTCGCCGTGCCCGCGTGCGTCCAGAAGCACCGCGTGCATGCCCGCCTTGGCCAGCGCCAGCCCGGAATCCTTCCAGGAGTGGCGGGTCTGGCCGCCCCCGTGCAGGAACACCACGAGCGGTCCGTCCTGGGGTCCCCAGCTGTCCGCGGCGAGTGCGATACCGCCCTGGCCGCGGAAGGTGACGCGGGCAGGTTCGGTGAAGTCGGCTTCATTGCTCACACACCGAGCATCGCACACGGCGGTTTACGGTGTATGAAGACCTGCCGACGAGTCGAGAGATCCGCACCGTTCACGCGGTCGGGCCATTCGGGTTCCGGAAGTGAGGTGCGCAGATCGGCATCGGCAAGGGCGCAGTGCCGCTATGGTTTTCGAGTATGGCTCGATTGGCCGGATCACGATCGCGTGCGGTGTTCGCAATATTGTCGATCGTCTTGATCCTGTGTGCGACCGCCTGTTCGACGGGCGGTAAATCCGCCGCGCAACGCGATCTGTGTTCCCCGCCCGGAGTGAACTTCGCATCTGCCGCACCGCCGAACCTCGCGGCAGGTCCGACGGCGGGTGTCGACCTTTTCACGACCGCGACCACGGTTCCGCTCGATCAGATCGATGTGAGCAAGCTCGGGCTGATCACCCCCGGCACCCTGAGCGTCGGCACGATCTCCGATGCGCCACCCAGTGTCTGCGTGAATTCCCACGGCACCTTCACCGGTATCGACAACGAGCTGCTGAAGGCGATCGCGGCGAAACTCGGGCTGCGAGTGCAATTTTCGGGGACCGAGTTCGCGGGCTTGCTGGCGCAGGTGGCCAACCGGCGCTTCGACGTCGGCGCCGCGAGCATCACCGCCACGAACGCGCGCAGACAACTCGTCGACTTCACCAACGGCTACGACTTCGGCTATTTCTCGCTCGTCGTTCCCACCGGCAGTGCCCTCAAAGGGTTCCCGGATCTCCGGAAAGGGCTTCGAATCGGTGTCGTGCAGGGCACCGTGCAGAACGAGTACGTGGTCAATACGCTGCACCTGGACCCGGTGACATTCCCCGACTTCACCACCGCTTACGCGAATCTGAAGTCCGGACAGCTCGATGCCTGGGTGGCGCCGTCCGGCCAGGCCGCCGGTGCGATCAAGCCCGGCGACCCGGCGTCGGTGGTGCAGAACACCTTCAGCCTGCAGAACTATGTCGGCTTCGCGGTGCGCAAAGGCGACCAGCCCTTGACCGACGCACTCGATGCCGGACTGGACGCGATCATCGCCGACGGCACCTACGCCCGCATCTACTCCGAATGGGAGCCGCGGCAGTTCCCGCCGGGCTGGAAGCCGGGTTCGAAGGCCGCACCCATGCCGGCGCTGCCGGACTTCGCCAAGATCGCTGCCGAACATCAGAGCGCCAAATCCCAGCAGGCTGCGCCGAAATCGACGCTGGCACAGTTGAAGGACACCTTCCTCGACTGGTCGCTCTATCGTCAGGCGTTTCCGACGCTGTTCAAGACCGGTCTGCCGAACACCCTCATCCTGGCGCTCGTCTCGGGCGTACTCGGCACCATCCTCGGGATGCTGCTCGCGGTGGCGGGAATCTCCCGGACGCGCTGGTTACGCTGGCCCGCAAGGGTTTACACTGACATTTTCCGCGGTCTGCCTGCCGTGGTGACGATTTTGATCATCGGTCTCGGTTTCGGTCCCGTATTCAAGAGCATCACCGGGAACAACCCCTACTGGCTGGGCGCGGTCGCGCTCGCGCTGCTGGCCTCGGCATATATCGGTGAGATCTTCCGGTCGGGTATCCAGTCGGTGGAATCGGGTCAGCTGGAAGCCGCGCGGGCGATCGGCTTCGGCTATCGGCAGGCGATGACGCTGGTGGTGATTCCGCAGGGTGTGCGCAGGGTGCTGCCCGCATTGATGAATCAGTTCATCGCGCTCATCAAGGACTCTTCCCTGATCTACTTCCTCGGCCTGCTCTCGACGCAGCGCGAATTGTTCGCAGTCGGCCGAGATCTCAACGCGGAGACCGGAAACCTGTCTCCACTGGTCGCCGCCGGTCTGGTCTATCTCCTCTTGACCGTGCCGCTCACACATCTGGTGAACTACATCGACCAGCGGCTTCGGACCGGGCGCGCCGAAGCCCCCGCCGAACCGGTCGAACAGGCCGCCATCACGGAAGGTCGCGGCGCATGAGCGAGCCGACCAAGGACACGGGGGACACCCCGGACCGGCCGCACAGCGCGTCCCTCACCGGGACCGCACTGAACCTGACGCTCGGTCACAACCACGTACTGCGAGGTATCGACATTCACGTCGACGCCGGCAAGACCACCACCGTGATCGGCCCTTCCGGTTCGGGTAAATCGACCTTGTTGCGTGTGCTGAATCGGTTGTACGAGCCGGACTCCGGTGATGTGCTGATCGACGGGCAGTCGGTGCTGCGCGAGGATCCGGATCGATTGCGGCAGCGCATCGGCATGGTGTTCCAGCAGTTCAACCTGTTCCCGCACATGACCATCGCCGACAATGTGGCCCTGGGGCCGCGGAAACTGCGGGGACTGTCGAAGGACGCGGCCCGCGCGGTGGCCGCGGAGCAGTTGGAGATCGTGGGCCTGGCGGGCCGGGCCGACGCGCGTCCGGCCAATCTGTCCGGCGGTCAGCAGCAACGCGTCGCGATAGCGCGTGCGCTGGCAATGAAGCCGACGCTGATGCTGTTCGACGAAGTCACCTCCGCGCTGGATCCGGAGCTGGTCAAGGGTGTGCTGTCGTTGATGGCCGAGCTGGCTTCCGGTGGGATGACGATGATCGTGGTGACTCACGAGATGGGCTTCGCCCGTTCGGTTTCCGACCGCCTGGTATTCATGGATCGGGGGCAGGTCGTGGAATCGGGTGCGCCGGATCAGCTTTTCGACCATGCGGAAACCCCGCGATTACGGCAGTTCCTGTCCCAGGTTTTGTGACCGCCGCAGATGCATGTGAGATTCCTCCCAGCATCCCGCGATGTTGGCCGCCGCGATGCAGACCAATCGGCATGAATCTTAGCTACGTGATTGCTATCGGTGTGTTCCGGCTGCAAGGATTCAGGCAGGAAAACCCGCTGGTGTGAGGCATATGCGGGGTCATCGCACCGAACCGGCCAGTCTGTGAACGGTGAGTCGCGGACCCAGCGCGAACCGGCCGCGAACACTCGGTTGCCACAGGGGTGCGGTGACAGCCCGACCCCGCGCCGCTGCTAGGCTCCGTACCCGAAAAGACATCCTTTAACGGACCGTCCGGTGAGGCGGGGAAGGAGGTCGGCATGGCTGTGCCCGAAGATCGGGCTGCCAAGTCGAGCGCTGGCGAATACTCGCAGCGGCACGATCCCGCGCAGGTGGAAGCCGGACGCGAATTGCTCTCGGATTCGGACGTCGGCCGGACCATCGCACGCATGGCGCACCAGATCATCGAGAAGACCGCTCTCGACTCCGGCGACCCGACCGCACCCCGCGTGGTGCTCATTGGAATCCCCACGCGCGGAACGACTCTCGCCACTCGACTGGCAAGCCGCATCGAAGAGTTCTCCGGCGTGCGTCCTGCCGTCGGCTCCCTCGACATCACCCTCTACCGCGACGACCTGCGCAGCAAGCCGCATCGCCCGCTCGAGCGCACCTCGGTGCCCGAGGGTGGGATCGAAGACGTGCTGGTGGTCCTCGTCGACGATGTGCTCTTCTCCGGCCGCACCGTGCGCTCCGCCCTCGACGGCCTGCGCGACCTGGGCCGCCCCCGCGCGGTGCAGCTGGCCGTGCTCATCGACCGCGGCCACCGGGAACTGCCCATTCGCGCCGACTATGTCGGCAAGAACGTGCCCACCTCCCGCACCGAGGACATCTCGGTGCTGCTGCGTGAGCACGACGGTCGCGACGGTGTGCACCTGCGTCAGGAGAGGGAGAAGTGAAGCATCTGCTTTCGGTCACCGATCTGGATCGCGCCAATGCCACCGCACTGCTCGACGATGCCGAGCGGTTCGAACAGGCGCTGCTCGGCCGTGAGGTGAAGAAGCTGCCGACGCTGCGCGGCCGCACCGTGATGACGGTGTTCTTCGAGAATTCCACGCGCACCAGGGTTTCCTTCGAGGTCGCGGGCAAGTGGATGAGCGCCGACGTCATCAATGTCAGCTCCTCCAGCTCCTCCGCCTCCAAGGGCGAATCGCTGCGCGATACCGCGCTGACCCTGCACGCGGCGGGCGCGGACGCGCTCATCGTGCGGCATCCGGCCTCGGGTGCGGCGCATCAGATCGCGCGCTGGTTCTCGCAGATGCAGGAATCCAGCGGCGGTTTCGTCGGTCCGGGTCCGGCCATCATCAATGCCGGTGACGGCACGCACGAGCACCCCACCCAGGCACTGCTGGATGCGCTGACGCTGCGTCAGCGCCTCGGCGATCTGGAAGGTAAGCGGATTGTGCTCGTCGGCGACATCCTGCACAGCCGGGTCGCCCGCTCGAATGCCTTCCTGCTCAGCATTCTCGGCGCGGAAGTGGTGCTGGTCGCCCCGCAGACGCTGCTGCCGGTCGGTGTCGAAGCCTGGCCGGTCCGGGTGGCCAACTCGCTCGATGCGGAGCTGCCCGGCGCGGACGCGGTCATGATGCTGCGCGTGCAGGCCGAGCGCATGAACGGCGGCTTCTTCCCGTCGGCGCGCGAGTACTCGATCAACTACGGCTTGAACGAGCGCCGCCTGGGCATGCTCGCCGAGCATGCGGTGGTACTGCACCCCGGGCCCATGCTGCGTGGCATGGAAATCGCGTCGGCCGTCGCCGATTCCCCCAAAGCGGCTGTGCTGCAACAGGTCAACAACGGAGTCCATATGCGCATGGCGGTGCTCTTCCGCCTGCTGGTCGGAACCGACGAGGTGGTGGCGTGAACGGTCAGGGCCCGGAGGAGCCGCTCCATCGTCCAGCGCTTGCCTGCGTAACCACGCAGGGCCCCCGTTCACGCCGAGAGGAGACAGCATGAGCATCCTGATCAAGAACGTTCTTCTTTACGGCGAAGGCGACCCGGTCGACGTCCTGCTGGGCGACGGCGAGATTCGCGAAATCGGTGCGAGCCTGGACGGCGGCGATGCCGAAATCATCGACGGCGCCGGTCAATTCCTGCTGCCGGGCTTCATCGACCTGCACACGCATCTGCGTGAACCGGGTCGCGAGGACACCGAGACCATCGAAACCGGTTCCGCCGCTGCGGCTCTCGGTGGCTACACGGCGGTCTTCGCCATGGCGAACACCAGCCCGGTCGCCGACACCTCGGTCATCACCGACCATGTGTGGCGGCGCGGCCAGGAGGTCGGCCTGGTGGATGTGCACCCGGTGGGTGCGGTCACCGTCGGGCTCGAAGGTAAGCAGCTCGCCGAAATGGGCACCATGGCAGCCGGTCTCGCCTCGGTGCGCATGTTCTCCGATGACGGCCACTGCGTCTACGACCCGCTGATCATGCGCCGCGCGCTCGAATACTCGAACTCCCTGGGCGTGCTCATCGCCCAGCACGCGGAGGAGCCGCGCCTGACCAAGGGTGCGGTCGCACACGAGGGCCCGAATGCCGCCCGCCTGGGCCTGGCCGGTTGGCCGCGCGCCGCCGAGGAGTCCATCGTGGCTCGCGATGCGCTGCTGGCCCGCGATGCCGGTGCGCGCGTGCACATCTGCCACGCCTCCACCGCCGGCACCGTCGAACTGCTGAAATGGGCGAAGAGCCAGGGCATTTCGATCACCGCCGAGGTCACCCCGCATCATCTGCTGCTGGACGATTCGCGGCTGGAGACCTACGACGCGGTGAACCGGGTGAACCCGCCGCTGCGCGAATCCTCCGATGTGGCCGCGCTGCGGCAGGCGCTCGCGGACGGTGTCATCGACTGTGTCGCCACCGATCACGCCCCGCACGCCGAGCAGGACAAGTGCTGCGAATTCGCCGCCGCGCGTCCCGGCATGCTGGGCCTGGAAACCGCGCTGTCGATCATCGTGCAGACCATGGTCCGCCCGGGTCTGCTGGATTGGCGCGGCGTCGCGCGGGTGATGAGCGAAAACCCCGCGCGCATTGTGGGTCTGGACGATCAGGGCCGCCCGCTCGCGGTCGGCGAACCGGCCAACCTGGCGCTGATCGATCCGGATACCGAATGGACGGTGCGGGCGAAGGAACTCGCCAGCATCGCCAAGAACACTCCGTTCGAGGAGATGACCCTGCCCGCGAAGGTGACCGCCACCTTCCTGCGCGGCCGGATCACCTCCCGCGACGGGGTGGCGAGCGCCGCACGTGGCGCCGATGAGGTCTTCGCCGGCGGAGACCGGCGGGTGGGGAACCGAGGAGGACCGTAATGGAGCGAACGCTGACGATTGTCGTGCTGCTCGCACTTTTCGCGCTGTGCGTCTGGGGCATGTACCGCGCCTGGACCGGGCGAGCCGAGAAGCAGGCGACGTCGATCGGTGACCTGCCGGCCGTGCCCGCCGACTGTGGCGCACAACTGCTGGAGCCGACCACGGGTATGTATCTCGGCAGCACGCTGTCACCCAGCTGGATTCAGCGAATCACGGTGGGCGACCTGGGCTTCCGGGCCACGGCGGAGCTGACTCGGTTCGAACGCGGCATCCTGCTCGAGCGGGACGGCGCGGGCACGATCTGGATTCCGGAGGAGTCCGTGACCGCGGTGCGCACCGAGCGCGGGCATGCGGGCAAGGTCATGACGGAAGGCGGTGTGCTGGTGATTCGCTGGAAGTTGCCGACCGGAACCGAGGTGGATACCGGATTCCGGGGAGACGACAAGACGGTGTACCCGGCGTGGACCGGGACGGCACTGACGAAGACAGAGACGACGAAGACGGGAGACGAGGCATGAGCAGCGGCGATACCGCAGTGATGGTGCTCGAGGACGGCCGCGTATTCCGCGGGACAACCTTCGGCGCCGTCGGACAGACTTTGGGTGAGGCGGTGTTCTGCACCGCGATGACCGGGTACCAGGAGACCCTCACCGACCCCAGCTACGACCGTCAGATCGTGGTGGCCACGGCCCCGCAGATCGGCAATACCGGCTGGAACGACGAGGACGACGAGTCCGGCAGGATCTGGGTCGCCGGTTACGCCGTGCGGGACCCTTCCCGCCTCGCCTCCAACTGGCGTTCCAAGCGCACCCTGCAGCAGGAGCTGGAGAACCAGAACGTCGTCGGCATCGCGGGCATCGACACCCGAGCCCTGGTGCGGCACTTGCGCACTCGCGGTTCCATGAAGGCCGGCGTCTTCTCCGGCGCGGCGCTCGCCGACTACGAGGAGCTCGTCGCGCGGGTCAATGGCCAGCCCTCCATGCTGGGCGCCGACCTCGCCGGTGAGGTCTCGACCGACGAGATGTACACCATCGAGCCCGACGGCGACCACCGATTCACCGTGGTGGCAGTCGATCTCGGCATCAAGTCCAACACCCCGCGCATGTTCGCCCAGCGCGGCATGCGGGTGCACGTGGTGCCCTCCAACGTGACGCTGGACCAGATCAAGGAACTGAACCCGGACGGGGTGTTCCTGTCGAACGGTCCCGGCGACCCGGCCACCGCCGACGGCGCGGTCGCGCTGACTCAGGCTGTGCTGCAGGAGAATCTGCCACTGTTCGGCATCTGCTTCGGCAACCAGATCCTGGGCCGCGCGCTCGGGCGCAATACCTACAAGATGAAGTTCGGCCACCGCGGCATCAATGTCCCGGTCATCGAACACCACACGGGCCGCATCTCGATCACCGCCCAGAACCACGGCTTCGCCCTCGAAGGCGAGCGCGGCGAGG
>NZ_JAODNK010000005.1 GCF_025465275.1 Nocardia sp.
AGGGCTTCGATCCCGAGACCAACGAATGGCTCGAGGGTTCGGACAAGGTCCGGGAAGAGTGGGAAGGCCGGTACGCCGAGGCCGAGCGTCGCCACAAGATGCACACCGCTCAGATGGAGAAGATGGCCGCCGATGCCGCAGCTGAGGCTGCCAACGGTGGTTCGTCGAACTACTCCTCGGAGACCGGTGCGCAGGTCGCGACCGCCACGTCTTCGTCGTCCTCTTCGTCCTCTGCCGAGCCCGCCGGTGGCTCGCTGGCGAGCGATGCGCAGCTGGCCGCACTGCGTGAGAAGCTGTCGGGCAACGCCTGATTCGCTGCTCTCGCGATAAGCGATAGCTAGAAGAGCCCCCGGGTCCGTTATGGACCCGGGGGTTTTCTGTCCGCCGAATACTCAGCGAACATACGTTCGATTTCGTACAGTGGTTACATGAATCTCACGGAATGGGCCGGGTCGCAGGGGGATGCAATCCCGGACCGCTTACTGCTGGTCTGTGGGGCAACTGTGCCGGTCGCGGCGATGCGGATGAATCAGCGTTCGGTGCTGGTCGATCCGGACGCGGTGACTAGCATGGCGGGTGGGGTGAGCTTGTGTGCCGAGTGGCGTCAGGAATGGGATGCGGTGCGTATGTTCTTGACCGCGGATGGTGAAACCGGCAAAGCCGGGGGGAACGAAACCATCCGCGTCACACCGGCAACCGGGGCAACTGCAGATCAAAGTTCCCGCTGCCCTGGCTGATCGGTTCGGAACGCACCTGAGCATTGATGCCCCGGTGGCGTTCCATCATCGGCACCAGGAGTGGCGTGATCGGATTGGCAGCAACCGTGCCGTTCGGTACGACATCGTGTACGACCCGGCCTGCCGACGCTGGTACCTGGATGCCCCCCGGGGCCTCGCGCCTGCTCCGCCCATTCCGCTCGCCGCTATCCAAACCGGACGTGTACTGGGGGTCGATCTCAACGATGGGCATCTCGCCACGTGCGTCCTGGACAAGTCCGGCAACCCGATCGGCGAACCCGCCACGAGCGCCCTGGCCGGACAAGGCTTTTCAGCGTCCCGGCGAGACGGGCACCTGCGTGCCGGGATCACCGCACTCGTGAACAAGGCCGAACACTCGGGGTGTGCAGCGATCGTGATCGAGAACCTCGACTTCGGCGACGCCCGCAGCGCAGGCCGGGAAACGATGGGACGTGGCCGGCGCGGCAAGAGGTTTCGCCGCACCGTCGCGAGTATCCCCACCGCCAAATTCCGGGAACGCCTGCGCGGCATGGCTGGACAACGCGGTATCGTCGTGGTATCAGTCGATCCGACCTGCACCAGTAAAGCCCGGAACCGATACTGGCGCACACCTTTACAGGAACAAACACAAACTTCCGGTCACACGGTCACCACCCACCACGGTGCGGCCGTAGCGATCGGTCGACGCGGACTCGGTATGAAGCTGTCGCGTCACTCGAGCGGTCCCCGTTACGCACAGAGGAGCGTCACGGGCCAACCCTCGAGCCTGGCGATAACATCGAACCGGGCTCGTGCGGCGCGTGAGAAGCCCTGCCCAACCCCAGCCCCCACGGGAGTCCTGGACCATTGGGCCGGAACGGATTTCGCCGAACCGATGCGATCGGTTTACACCGCCGCGCTGGAGTCGATCCTGTCGGCGGTGGAGGCGGTGCTCGGCTGAGTCCGGCGCAGAGCAGGCAGCCACGAGTTGCAGCGGAAGTGTTGGTGCAGTGTCGAATACGCGGCCGCGTATTCGGCACAATCAGCAATAGTCGGACGCTCAGCACCGTGCGGCGAAGCCTGGCCACGAAGTTGGCCGCTCGACCGACGCGCCGATCCGCTCGCCAGAGTGGTGGGATCCGGTCGGGTGGGTGTCGCGGATCGTGTCGTCGTTCCCTCTGAACGCCGGATACCTGAGAGTCACTTTCAGGTATTGCCGTCGGCCCATGCGGACACGCGAGGTACCTGCGAGGCGCTGTCAGGAATTCTCAGTAGTGTGATGTCCGCCTCGGCGCGGCGTGGCGCCGGAAACCGGTCGGATACCGGGGGTTTGCTGTACGGACATCATCCGAAGGTTGGATGTAGGTCAAGCGCCCAACTGGAATGATTCGGCGCGTTCAGTTTTCACACCTAGCGGAAGGCGTTGTCGGAGTATGGGCTTGTTCGCCGGTATCAATCGACGAGATTTTCTGGCGAAGGCCATGGCTGCGGGCGGTGCCGCCGGTCTGGCATCGCTGGCCGGTCCGATCATCGAGCGGGCGTACGCCGCAGATCCGGCGGGGATGGGCGGGCTCGGCGATATCGAGCACGTTGTACTGCTCATGCAGGAGAACCGCTCGTTCGACCACTACTTCGGAACCCTCTCGGGTGTGCGGGGATTCGATGATCCCTCGCCGGCATGGAACCAGTACGGGTACGCACCGGGTGTCGGCCCGACCCCGGACGGGTTCATCAATCCGTTCCGCCTGGACACCGAGCGCGGTGCGAGCCTCGACGGCGAGTGCATCAACGACCCGGACCACTCCTGGGCAGCCATGCACAAGTCCTGGAACAACGGGAAGAACGACGCCTGGATGCCGATGTCCATCGCCTCGGTCGGCGCCGGGAACGGGCCTGCGGCCATGGGGTATTACACCCGCGCCGATATTCCGGTGCACCACGATCTCGCGGACGCCTTCACCATTTGCGATAGCTACCACTGCTCGGTGCTGGGCCCCACCGATCCCAATCGGCTGTACTGGATGTCGGGGACCATCGACCCCGATGGGCTCAACGGTGGTCCGCTGCTCCAGACCCCCACGCTCATCCCGCAGAATGCGTACAGCTGGCGGACCATGCCGGAGAACCTCTCCGATGCCGGCGTGAGCTGGAAGATCTACAACAATCGTGATGTCGGCCCGCTGTCCTCTGTGATTCTCGACGGCATGCTGGGTTGCTTCAAGCAGGCCGCCGATCCGGCGTCGGAGCTGGCGCGACGCGGTAAGGTGCCGGCTTATCCGAGCGATTTCGCCGCCGATGTGGCGGCGAATCAGCTGCCCGCCGTCTCCTGGGTGATTCCGTCGCTGCTGAACTGCGAACACCCCGCGCTCCCACCGGCTTTGGGCGCGGTCGGCATTATGCAGGTGCTCGATATCCTCACCTCGAATCCGGCGGTGTGGGAGAAGACCGCGCTCATTGTCAGCTATGACGAGAACGGTGGCTTCTTCGATCACGTCACGCCGCCGACCGCGCCACCCGGCACGCCGGGGGAGTACGTCACCGTGCCGCTGGAGAGCGCCGCGAAGTCGGAAGGCATCGCGGGCCCGATCGGGCTCGGCTATCGCGTGCCCTGCTTCGTGATCTCGCCGTACAGCCGGGGCGGATTGGTCGCCTCGGAGACCTTCGACCACACCTCGCAGTTGCGCTTGCTGGAGCGTCGTTTCGGTGTGGACGTGCCGAACCTGACGGCCTGGCGGCGTGGCGTCACCGGCGATATGACATCGGCATTCGATTTCGCCTCGGGTCGCGACGCGGTCAAGCCCGCCTTCGGACCCGCAGACCGGAAGGTGAATGCCGCACTGGCGCAGTGTGGTCCGAATGTCGCGCTCGGTTACGCGAATGCAGGTATCCCGTACCCGGTGCCGCCGAACTTCATGCCCACTCAGGAACCGGGTACTCGTCGGAAGCCCAGCGGCCTCGTCTGAGGGCACTCGGCTACAGCCGTCCGGAGCACGCACGAGTGTGGCCCAGTCCCTGGTGGGGCTGGGCCACAGTCGTATTCACAGTCACATGGCGGTGGCCGGAACCCATTGAACAGTGGCTGAGGTGGAGCGTTTTCGCATGGCGGCGAAACTGTGCCGTGCGGGACTGAGCAGTGCGCTGAACCATGCGCGACGATGCTCGGCGAGCGCTGCCGCGACCGCGGGAATTTCGATGCAATGCATCGTGCCCGGCAGTCCCAGACGGTGCCGACCCGTCTGGATGTTTCTGGTGCCCAATGGTGTTCCTTCTCCTACGTGTAACCGGCCCTGGATCGCCTGCGGCGAAACCTTAGCCGAACAAAAGTGTGCGACACCGGATTTTGCACGACTTTCTCCCCGGCGTGTCGGAATGTTGCCGACAAACGGTCGGGATTGGGCTAAAAAGTTGCAAATCGGTCTCGTAAATATCACGGAATGGGAAAACTGTCGGCGCGCCGGTGGAATTGCCTGCGTAAGTGGGTAATCCAATCTTTCGGCTGGTGAGGGGTAGTGCGCGCGGGCGGGGAGCCTAATGCGAGACTGGGGAAATGTTGCGAATCGGTCTCACCGGAGGCATGGGAGCGGGTAAATCCACCGTCGCCCGCATTCTTGTCGAACGCGGCGCGGTGCTGGTGGACAGTGACGTCATCGCGCGTGAAGTGGTCGCACCCGGCACCGCGGGGCTGACGGCCCTGGTCGATGCTTTCGGCAGCGATATTCTCGCCGCCGACGGCAGCCTGGATCGACCGGCATTGGCGGCCAAGGCATTCGCCACTGACGAGGCCCGCGGCATCCTCAATGCCATCGTGCATCCGCTGGTCGGTAAGCGCACCGCCGAGCTCATCGGCTCCGCACCCGCCGACGGCATTGTCGTACAAGACATTCCACTACTGGTCGAGAACGGCCTGGCGCCGTTCATGAATCTGGTGGTGATCGTCGACGCCGCCGAGGAGACTCGGCTGCACCGGCTGGTGGAGTTCCGCGGTATCGACGAAGCCGATGCCCGCGCGCGAATCGCGGCCCAGGCCACCGACACTCAGCGTCGCGCCGTTGCCGATGTGCTGCTCGACAACAATGGCGCGAACGGCGAGATCGACGCCGCAGTGCACCGGCTGTGGGACGAGCGGCTGATCCCCTTCGAACACAATCTGCGTACCCGCACGCCCGCGCCGCAGCCCGCCGAATCGCCGGTGGTGGAGGCGAATCCGGAGTGGCCGGCGGCTGCGCGGCGGATCATCGCCCGGCTCGCGGTCGCCTGCGGGGCCGATGCGCGCAGCATCGAACATGTCGGGCCGACCGCGGTGGCAGGCAAGCCTGCGGAGGATGTGCTCGACATTCGGATAACGGTCGCCGATGCGGGCGTGGCCGACGGGCTGCGGGATCGCTTGGCGGAGATAGGTTTTCCGCGCGTCGACAGCGCTGTGCACCGTGAGCTCGGTGCGGTGGAAGTCCGGCATGCCACGGCGGACCCGGGTCGTCTCGCGAATGTGATTGTCGCCGTCGAGGCGTGAACTCGACCGTCGGCTCCGGCGTGCGCGCCGGAGCCCGCGGGAACTACTTCCAGGTCAGGGTGATATCGCGGGCCTGTAGCCAGGCCTCGAAACTATGGCCGTGCGCGGCGATTCCGTCGATGACGGTGGTGGCGGTCTCGATGGCCTGCTGGGACTCGGGCAGATCCAGATAGCCGGCGGCGTGGGCGGCGAGCAGCTCGTCCACATCGAGCAGTTCGACATCGCGATTGGTGCGCACCACCAGATCCAGGTAGTGGTCCACCGATTTCCAGCGCTTCGGTCCGACCTGTGCGTATTCTCCGATATCGATGTAGTAGTCCTGGTCGCGCAGGTGCGCGGGGGTGAAGTGGAAGACCGTGGCGCGAATGGACAGGCTCGGCAGCAGCCAGGATTCGATGTAGTGGAACTCCGGATGATCGGAGGTCCGCGCCATGTAGAGGCCGAAGGGCTCGACCTGGTAGCGCTCGACCGCGCGCACAAAGCCCTTCGGGTCGATATTGGTGAGCTCATCGACGTTGAAGTACTCCACCTTGGGCCGGTGCAGATCTACCGCGGGCGCCTGAGTCATGCCAACAGCATCTCTTGTCGGGCCGCCATCGTCCAGAGGAGTGTGGCCGAGTCGTGGCCCGAACTGGGTAAATGGTGTTTTGCAGGACTATTTTGCGGAAAATTGCAATGTGAAACACCAGTGTTCGTTACGGTGCGGCTACCCACACCTGACGTGGGTGGTACATACCAAGAGGGAAGTACACAGTATGAACGCAATGAGCGCCCGCGCTCGCCGCGCCGGAATGGGTCTGACCGCCTTCGGTGCCGCTGCCGCGACCATGGTCCTGGTAGCACCGCAGGCCAGTGCCTGGGTCAGTGATATCTCGGTCGGCGGCTCGAACCAACAGGTGGGTTGCGCCTATACGGTCACGGCCACCGTCGCGGTCGACCGCCTGCTGTCGGTGAGCTTCACCGATAACGGCACCGCGATCACCGGCAGCCCCGTCACCCCGTCGCTGCTGAGCAATTCGGTCACCATCCAGTGGACCCCGACCACCGCCGGCGCCCACACCATTCAGGCGACGCAGGACTTCATCAGCAAGTCGACTGTCGTCCAGGTTGCTGCCTCCAGCGCCTTCGGCAGTGTCGGCTGCGGCCTGAACGGCTTGTTCCCCAGCCTGTCCGGCTAAATCGGAGCGGTACGAGCAAAACGAAAGCCACCCGGGCCGAACACAAGACGGACCGGGTGGCCTTTTCGTGCCTAGCCGACCGAAGCGCCTTTACAGCCAGCTGAGCGCGAGACCCTTGGTGGCGAGCCAGCGGTCGACATCATGACCGCACGCGGCAATGCCGTCCACGACCGCCGCCGCGCGTTCGATGGCTCGATGGGTGCGAGCGGTATCGAAGTGCCCGGCGGCGTGCGCCGACAGCAGCTCGTCGATGCCGAGAAGTTCGGGCATCTGGCCGGGACGGGCCACCACGTGTAGATAGTGTCCCTCCGCGCGCCACTTCTTGGGCTCGATCCGGGCGTAATCGCCGATGTCGAGGTAGTAGGTCTGCCCGCGATCATGGCCCGGCCGTAGGTGATACACGGTCACGCGGAGCGAAAGTTCTGGCAGCAACCAGGATTCGATGTAGTGGAAGCGCGGATTGTCCACGATCCGCTCCACATACAGACCCCACGGTTGCGCGATCAGCCGCTCGACCTGATGTAAGTAACCGTGATAATCGGTCCAGGACAGCGCCGCCAGATTGAAATACTCGAGTCTGGGTCGATGCGGCGATACTGGGGGAGTGGTGTTTCCCATCCGGCGCGGGTCAGCACCGTTGGTGGAATTCCGCTGTGGCATATGCAGACCGGTCATCGCCCTGCCTCTTCTCCGACTCGTGCAAACCAGCCAGATCAGGTTACACCTGGGCCCTGGGAATCGGACGGCTGTGAGCGGAGCGGAATTTCACCCTCGCTCACCTGGAATTTCTTTGAACTTCCTTGGGGGAAACTATAATTCGGACATTTGGTACAGCTGGCTCTGTTCCGGGTGGCGCCGCGCGAAAGTAAACACTTCGAAATATCCTCAGGTCCCGACCGCGCCGCGCCGAGGCGCTCGGTTCGTTCCCGATGTGGGGTCTGGGACGCACATCCGCGGGGAAATCGGGACGGATCGGCCGGCGCGGCGCAGGCGGCGGCGCGGTCATCGCCCGCAGATGTGCGCAGCGTCACCGGCTGCTCGGGCGGGTCGGCCCCGGGTCGCGGCGCTCCCGGCTGCGACTCGTACCGCTCGGCGTGAACCTGTCGGTGGGTCGTCCTAGGGTGTGAACATGGCTTTCGCAACCGAGATCCCGGACGACCTGCCGCTGGCGCATTCCGAGTTCCGGCCTATCGGCGATATCGAGCGGGTCGAGGGCCGGTTCCAGGTGGTCAGCGAGCATGTTCCCGCCGGTGACCAGCCCGCCGCCATTGCGGAGCTGGAGCGGCGGATCAATGCGGGCGAGCGGGATGTGGTGCTGCTCGGCGCGACCGGTACCGGCAAGTCGGCCACTACGGCCTGGTTGATCGAGAAGCTGCAGCGGCCGACCCTGCTCATGGCCCCCAACAAGACCCTGGCGGCCCAGCTGGCCAATGAGCTGCGCGAGATGCTGCCCAACAATGCGGTCGAGTACTTCGTCTCGTACTACGACTACTACCAGCCCGAGGCGTACATCGCGCAGACCGATACCTATATCGAGAAGGACAGCTCCGTCAATGACGACGTGGAGCGTCTGCGCCATTCGGCCACCTCCAGCCTGTTGTCGCGCCGTGATGTCGTGGTGGTGGCCTCGGTGTCCTGCATCTACGGCCTCGGTACGCCGCAGTCCTACCTCGACCGCTCGGTCATGCTGGAGGTCGGGGAAGAGGTCGATCGCGACAAGCTGCTGCGGCTGCTGGTCGATGTGCAGTACACCCGCAACGATATGTCCTTCACCCGCGGCAGTTTCCGGGTGCGCGGCGATACCGTCGAAATCATTCCCTCCTACGAGGAATTGGCGATCCGCATCGAATTCTTCGGTGACGAGATCGAGGCGCTCTATTACCTGCACCCGCTCACCGGTGATGTGGTGCGGCAGGTGGATATGGTTCGCATTTTCCCGGCGACCCATTATGTCGCCGGTCCCGATCGGATGGAACGGGCAGTCAAAGATATCGAGGCCGAACTCGAAACGCGTCTGGCCGAATTGGATAAGCAGGGCAAGCTTCTGGAGGCGCAACGATTGCGGATGCGCACCCAATACGACTTGGAGATGATTCGTCAGGTCGGCTTCTGCTCCGGCATCGAGAATTACTCGCGCCATATCGACGGCCGCGGTGCGGGTACCGCGCCCGCAACGCTCATCGATTATTTCCCCGAGGATTTCCTGCTCGTCATCGATGAATCGCATGCGACGGTCCCACAAATCGGCGCCATGTACGAGGGCGATATGTCGCGCAAGCGGAATCTGGTGGAGTTCGGCTTCCGCTTGCCGTCGGCAGTCGACAACCGGCCGCTCACCTGGGAGGAGTTCGCCGACCGCATCGGGCAGACGGTGTACCTCTCCGCCACCCCGGGAAAGTACGAATTGGGCCAGACCGGTGGCGAATTCGTCGAGCAGGTCATTCGTCCGACCGGCTTGATCGACCCGAAGGTGGTGGTGAAGCCGACCAAGGGGCAGATCGACGATCTGGTGCACGAGATCCGGCTGCGGGCCGAACGGGACGAGCGGGTGCTGGTCACCACCCTCACCAAGAAGATGTCCGAGGATCTCACCGACTATCTGCTCGGGCTCGGCGTGCGGGTGCGCTACCTGCACTCGGAGATCGACACGCTGCGGCGCGTGGAGTTGTTGCGGCAGTTGCGACTCGGCGAGTACGACGTTCTGGTCGGCATCAACCTGCTGCGCGAGGGCCTCGACCTGCCGGAGGTTTCGCTGGTCGCGATTCTGGATGCCGATAAGGAAGGCTTCCTGCGCAGCTCCACCAGCCTCATCCAGACCATCGGCCGTGCGGCGCGCAATGTCTCCGGTGAGGTCCACATGTATGCGGACAAGATCACCGACTCCATGCGGCACGCCATTGACGAGACCGATCGCCGCCGCGCCAAACAGGTCGCCTACAACGAAGAGCGCGGCCTCGATCCGCAACCCTTGCGCAAGAAGATCGCCGACATTCTCGACACGGTGTACCGCGAGGCCGAGGATACCGAGGTCGAGGTGGGCGGATCCGGCCGCAACTCCAGTCGTGGCCGCCGCGCCCAGGGTGAACCGGGTCGCGCCGTCAGCGCCGGTGTCTACGAGGGCCGCGATATCAAGTCCATGCCGCGCGCCGAGCTCGCCGACCTGGTCAAGGAGATGACCGCGCAGATGATGAACGCCGCGCGCGAACTCCAGTTCGAGCTGGCCGGTCGCCTGCGTGACGAAATCGCCGATCTGAAGAAGGAGTTGCGCGGTATGGACGCGGCCGGTCTGCAATGAGTGACGACAACTGTTCGCGGCGCGCCGGTTCGGATCCTGTAGGAAGGCGATAGCCGCATGGCCGGTGAGGATTCGGTGCACTCGGAGTCGTCCGACCTGCTCCCGGAGGCGTATGCCCCGCGCCCGGTGCCGCCGCCGGAGACGGCGAAAGGAATTCTGCGCCCGCGGGAGCAGATCGCCGTCAGCAACCACAGTCGTTTGCCGGCCGGCGAACAGGTCAGTCGCTATGTCGAGTTCTACTGGTCGGTGCGCTGGGACCGGCGGGGTCAGCCGCCCTACATCGCCGAGGTGCTGGGTTTTCCGGTGGTCAATATGACCTTCGAGCACACGCCCGATCAGCACGGCGGCTTCGTCACCGGCGTCTGGACCACCAAGTACGTGCGTGAATTGGCCGGTGTCGGTGAGACATTCGGCGTGAAGTTCCGCCCGGGTGGCTTCGGCGCGTTCACCGGATTAGACGTCGGCTCGCTGCGCGATACCGCGCTGCCGCTGACCGAGGTGCTTCCCGAGGCCGGAGATCTGGCCGACCGGATTCTGGCCGATCCGGACGACGAGAGTCGCCGCACTCTGGTCGAGACGTTCCTCGTCGAGGCCGCCGCCCGCCGCGCGGTCGCCGATGACACCGCCTACCGCCTGGTGCTGCGCATCATGGACGCCATGGAGACCGATCGCGAACTCACCCGCGTCGACCAGGTCACCGAGCGTTTCGACACGCCGATACGTACCCTGCAGCGGCTGTTCCGCCGCTATGTCGGGGTCAGCCCGAAGTGGGTGCTGCGCCGTTTCCGGCTGCAGGACGGCGCGCAGTTGCTGGCGGAGGGCCGCACCTCCGATCTGGCCGCCCTCGCGCTGGACCTCGGCTACTTCGATCAGGCCCATTTCTCCCGCGAGTTCGCGCAGGAGATCGGGATGGCTCCGCTGGAATACGCCCGACTCTCGCTACTGTCCTGATCAGGACAAAGATCGGAAATAAGCACGCCTCATCAACGGTTGGTTGCCATATCACCTTGCGGCAACCACGCAATCGATAAGGAGCGGGCCATGGATGTTCTGGTGCTGATCGGGCGAATCCTCTTCGTACTACTATTTCTGGCCTCGGGCGTCGGGCACCTCACCCAGACCGAGGCAATGGCACAGTATGCGCAGTTCAAGGGAATCCCGGCGGCCAAGCTGTCGGTATTCGGCTCGGGTGTCCTACTGGTCCTCGGCGGTCTGAGCGTGCTGCTCGGCGTCTGGGCCGATCTGGGCGCCCTGCTGCTGCTCATTTTCCTGCTGCCGACCGCCTTCCTGATGCATGCTTTCTGGAAGGAAACCGATCCGCAGGCCAAGCAGACCGAGATGATCTCCTTCAACAAGGACATCTCGCTGGCCGGTGCGGCGCTCATGCTGTTCGCCTTCTTCGCCTACGTCGGCGGCGATCTCGGATTGACGCTGACAGGACCGCTTTTCAGCCTCTGAACCGTACTGCTGCGGCGTTTCGTGCCCAAAAGGCGAAGCACGAGATAGGCTTTGACGGGTCTGGCTGGGGGCGAAAACCAAGCCGTCGGTCAGGTAGTCAGCCGCTTTTGTGAAGCCGTCCAGGCGAGTTGCGTCGGACGTGAAAAGCTCGATGGAAACCAGGTAAGACCTGCGATTCTGTAGGCGGTGGTACTGCCACGAGCAGACCTGGGGCTGCGGTTTCAGGTCAACCCTGGTGGAGTAATCGATCAGGTCTTGAGACGTGTGGAGGCTCGCATGTTTCACGAACGGAAGAGGAACGTATGAACGTTCTGAGCGTGATTCTCGGCTGGTTCTGGGCCGACTATCACGATCTGTGAGGTAGCGGATTTGCGGCCCATCCAGTGCGTGCAAACGCGCCGGATGGGCCGATCCGTATCCCGTAGAAATCCTGTGTTGTGACGAATGTCCCAGGGGCACAATGGTGTTGGCGATTTGTGGTGTTTCACACTGCCGGTGGGGAATTCGCTGGTAGCCGGTGCCGTATGCGCAGCGTGCGGGGAATGTGTGACAGCCCCGGTGCGGCACGCAACTGTGATGTGTTGCGATATCGAAAATTTCCGCCGGTTATGCCGCTATTGTCAGGCGCAGTTGCCGCGGCGGTAACTACGGAACGTAGACACCGCGGCCCCAACCTTTGTACTTGGAGGAGAGAATGACCGCCTACCGGACGATCGTCGTCGGTACCGATGGCTCGGACTCGTCGTACGTCGCCGTCGAGCGGGCCGCTGCTCTGGCCGGCGCCGCGGGCGCGACGCTGTACATCGCCTGCGCGTACTACCCGACCGACGACCGCGACGTCGCAGCCGCCGCGGACGTACTGAAGGACGAGGCCTACCAGGTGCGCGGCTCCGCGCCGACCAGCGAGATCCTGCGCGTGGCGCGCGACAAGGCAATTGCCGCGGGCGCTACCAATGTGGTGGAGAAGGCTGTTGTCGGCGAGCCCGTCGAATCGCTGCTCACCCTGCTCAAGGAGCTCGACGCCGACCTGCTCGTGGTCGGTAACCGTGGCCTCAACACCCTCGCGGGTCGTCTGCTCGGCTCCGTGCCGTCGGACGTGGCCCGCAAGTCCCGCAGCGACGTGCTCATCGTGCACACCGTGCGTTGATAAGTGGGGGCTTCGCCCCCACACCCCCGAAAGGGGATAGGAGGGCGTCGCCCCCGAGCCCATCGACAGCAAAGCGGCCGTGGCCAATTGGTCACGGCCGCTTTGCGTCCTGTGCGCTGAACCCGCGTGGGTTGGGGTTCGGGGGCCTTGCCCCCGAACCGCTTCTCACCGCAAGCGGTGCAGGACCTCCGGCAGGTCCTCGGTGTGCGCCACCGAGAGTCGCTGCGTGGAGCGGGTCAGCGCCACGTACAGGTCGTTCATCCCGCGGGGCGATTCGTCGAGGATCTGCTGCGGTTCGACGAGGATGACCGCGTCGAACTCCAGGCCTTTGACCTCGTGCACGGTCAGCACGCGGGCCGAATCATCGGTCAGGTGCGCCAGTTTCGCGGCCGCGTCGTGCGGGACGATGACCGCGGTGGTGCCCGGATGCTCGGCCTCGGCAGCCACCAGCCGGCCTACCTCGGCGGCGAGGCCGGCGGCCGCCACACGGTGTGCGGTGGGCTGGAAGCCGGAATCGCGGATCGACCGGGGGATGGAGGCGCCCGGATCGATCTCGGCCAGCACATCGGCGGCGACCGCCATGATTTCGGCGGGCGTGCGGTAGTTGACCGTCAGCTCGGTGAGCTTCCAGCGTTTGGCCACATAGGGTTCCAGCACCTGTTGCCAGGAGGACGCGCCGGCCGGATCGCCGGTCTGGGCGACATCTCCGACGGCGGTGATCCACCGATTCGGAATGCGGCGCATGACCATTCGCCACGCCATCTCCGAAAGCTCCTGCGCCTCATCGACGATGACGTGCCCGTAGGTCCAGGTGCGGTCCCCGGCGGCGCGCTCGGCGGTGGTCTGGCTGGTGCGCACCTGCTGGCGCTCGGCGAGCTGGCCGGCGTCGATGAGGTCGTAGGCCATGAGCAGTTCGGGATCGAGGTCGTCCTCGAGGTCCTGCGGCGCGGAGCCGGTGAGGATATCGAGGGCGTCCTGGGCCTCGGCGATCTGGGCGCGCCAGCGCCGGCGGGACCGTTCGCGCTCCTCGCTGTCGTCGATGCCGAGCAGTTCGGCCAGCTCGTCCAGCAGTGGGGCATCGGCATCGCTGAATTCGCCACTGTCGGTGCGCTGCAACTCGGCTCGGTCGGCCGGGCTGAGCTGACTTGCGGCATCGGCCAGGCGCTTGGGATCGGCCCACAGTCCGCCCAGCACATCCTGCGGGGTGAGCAGCGGCCACAGCGCCGCGATGGCGCGCTGGATATCGGCGTCGGCGCGCATTTCGTCGCGAATCTCGGTGAGATCGGCCTGGCTCAACAGGTTTCGCCCACCGAGCGGGTCGGCGCCGATGAGCGCGGCCAACTGATCGGTGAGCGCGTCCACCACCCCGGCGGCGAAAATAGGCCGGGCCAGGTTGTGCGGCCGCCGCGAGGAGCGGGCGCGGCCCCGCGCCTTGGTGACAACGCGGCGGTCCAGGCTTAGTTCGCGCCCGTCGAAGTGCAGCCGCACCGGATCCTTCGGGATCTCCTGCCAGTCCCGCACCGCTCGCTTGAGCACCTCGAGCATCTCCAGCGAACCCTTGAGCTGTCCGGCCCGCAGCGAATCCTCCAGTGTGGCTTGCACTCCGGGATACAGATTGCCGACGGTGGACAGCAGCACACCGGTCTCACCGAGCGAGGGCAGCACCTGCCCGATGTAGTCGAGGAAGGTGGAGTTGGGGCCGATGATGAGCACACCGGCCTTGTCCAGCTGTTTGCGGTAGGTGTACAGCAGATAGGCGGCACGGTGCAGCGCGACCGCGGTCTTACCGGTGCCGGGACCACCCTGCACCACGAGCACGCTCTTGTGCTCGGAGCGGATGATCGCATCCTGTTCGTGCTGAATGGTTTCGACGATGTCGTTCATATGCCCGGTGCGTGCGGCATTGAGCGCGGCCAGCAGTGCGCTCTCGCTGCCCACGCCGCCGTCGCTGCTGATCACACCGTCGCGACGGGCCGTCCCGAGATCGAGGTATTCGTCATTGACCGAGGTGACTTTGCGATTGCGGGTGCGAATGTGCCGCCGCCGCGTGATGCCGTCCGGTGCGGCGGTGGTGGCCAGATAGAACGGCCGCGCCATGGGCGCACGCCAGTCCAGTAGCAGCGTCTCGTAGTCGTCGGTCTCGTCGAGGATGCCGATGCGGCCGATATAGCGCTTCTCGCCTTCGCCGGAAGCGCCGTTCCCGTTCGACGAAGCGCTGCCGTTGGACGAGGCACTGCCATTGGACGAGGCCCCGTCCGCCGGCTCGTCGCTCTCGGCCAGGTCGATGCGTCCGAAGCACAGCCCGTGCTCGGCGGCGTCGTACTTGGATAGGTCTTCGGAGTAGAGCTGGGTGAACGATTCCCGTTCACTACGAGCCTGCGGCGTGCCGCCGGTCTCCAGCAGGACGGTGCGCAGTCGGCGTTGCGCGTATTCGCGCATCCCGTCGAGCCGCTCGTAGAGCAGTGTCAGGTGCTGTTGTTCGCGTTCCAGCTCCGCCGCCGTCTTGGTGGCTTCGGACGGTGACGCGGACACAGAACGCTCCTCGGTGAGGTCGGGCAAAACGGAACTCCTTGTCACCACGCGGTGCTGGGGCGCACGGCGCGCGAACCATCGAGAACAGAGTTGTCGAGTCTAGTTCGCGTTTCCCCGGCTCGCCGTATCGGCTGGTGAAGCGTGACGAGCGGCTCAGGCTGGGCAGGTCAGGCTGGGTACATTCAAGACGCGTGCGTGCTGTCGCTACGGCGAGTCAGTGTGTTGTCCCGGTGCCCCGGCGGTTTCGCCCGATACATGGCGATATCGGCGTCGTGCAGGACGGCTTCCGGTGTGCGTGCGTCGCCGGCGTGCAGCGGCGTGATGCCGATGCTGGCATTGACCTGTATGCGATGCCCGCGCGCGATGATCGGCTCGGCCATGGTCTGGCGCAGCCGGGCGACCAGGGCTTCCAGATCCTCACCGAGGGTGCGCCCGGACAGCAGCACCAGGAATTCGTCACCGCCGATGCGCCCCACGATGTCATCGGAGCGCAGGCCGCGCTGCAGCCGCTGCGCCACGATCTGCAGGACCGTATCGCCGATGGCATGCCCGAGCGTGTCATTGATGATCTTGAAACCGTCCAGGTCGATGAACAGCACCGTGGAGACCGGCAGATCCTCACTGGTGCCCAGCGCACCTGCCAAGCGGGACAAAACAAGCGCCCGATTGGCCAGCCCGGTCAGCGGATCATGGGTGGCCTGGTACTCCAATTGCCTTCGGCTGGCCCGGAATTCGGTGATGTCATTGAACGATGACACCGCGGGGGAGTTGGGGTCCTCCGGATTCAGCAGGCGGCTGCTGGCCGAGAGCCAGCGCCGCTGCCCGTCGGGACGATCCACCCCGAAGACGAAGCGCGTGACCGTTTCTCCGGTGGCGAGGGTGCGGATGACCGGCGTCCAGGTCGGCGGCATCGGCTGGGCATTGGCATCGAGTAGGCACAGCGGGAGATCGTCGAGGCGAGTGCCGATCAGATCGTCGGCGTCATAACCGAATATGCGGCGCGCCGCCGGATTCGCCGATTCGATATGCCCCTCCCGGTCGATGACCACCACGCCCTCCTCCAATTGCGAGACCACGGTGGTGAAGAACTGCTCGGCCCGCGCCTGCGCGGCCTCGGCGCGGCGCTGCGGGGTCAGATCGTGCACCACCACCTGATAGGCGAGCCGGTTCTGCCACGCGGTGAGCACCGATACGGTCTCCGCGTCCAAGGTGCTGCCGTCACAGCGCACCAGCGCCAATTCGGCGGGCTCGGAAGCGGTTCCGGCAATCGTGAGGCGCCGTATGCGCTCCAGCATGCCGGGAATGTCGCGTGCCTCCACAAAATCGGCGACGGGTGCTCCGACGACATCGTCGACGGAGGTGGCGCCGAGCAGCCGCAGCATGGCCGGATTGGCGTAAACGATGGTGCCGCGTTCGTGGACCACTACCCCGTCGGGGCTGTGCTCCACCAGCGTGCGGTACCGCTGGGCCAGCTGTTCGGCATCGGTCGGGGTATTTGCCCGATCGTTACCAACCACCTCAAGCACCCCCTGATCGTCGGTGAAACGCGTCGCTGGAGCTCGGCACTATTGTGTGATCGGCGAGGTTTGCTGGAGACCGCACCAACCGCTATTGGATCAATCACAGTTCCGCACAGCATCGGCCTGCTACTGGCGATCATTACAGGCACCGGCTCCGGGAAGGAACGATGCAATGCCTGGCACCACCCCCATCCCGCACACTGCGGAACAGCACCAAGATCATATGACTATTGCCGGAATCGGTGCCGTCACCGGGTACGGCTGGGGTCGAGAAACCCTCTGGGAGGGTTTGCTGAGTGGTAAGCCCGCAGCCCGGCTCCATTCAGGGTACGGCCCCGAACGCGATAGACACGGCTGGGTTGCCCGCGTGCCGGAAGGTGGCGATCCGAGTGTCGGCCCGAGCCGGTATGTCCGGGCTGTCCAGGAATCGGTGCGCGAGGCCGTCGCGGATGCGACCGCGCGCGGCTGGCGGCCCGGTCACACCGTGGGTCTGCTGCACGCCATCGTGCTCGGCAATGTGTACGAGTGGCGCGATTTCTATGTCGAGGATCACGGCCACCGGCGCGCCCGCGATTATCTGCGACTACTGCCGTCCACGCCGATTTCGAACCTGATGCAGGAGTTCGGCTTTCACGGTCCCGCGATGAACGTCACCGCGGCGTGCTCGTCGGCCAATGCCGGACTGCTCACCGCGCAGCTGTGGCTGGCACAGGGTTTTGCCGACGATGTAGTGGTCGTCGCGACCGATCTGTCCGGAACGCCCGATATGGTCGATCACTTCGAGGCCCTGGGCGCGGCCGTCACCGATGTCGAACCCTTGACGGCGTGCCGCCCGTTCCAGACCGGCAGCCGCGGCTTCAGCTGGGGTGAGGCCTCCACGGCCTTCGTGGTGACCCGCGAGGCGGACCGCCCGTACGCGGCGATCCTGGGCGGGGCCATGACCAATGACGGCTATCACGTGATCTCGGTGGATCCCTCGCACGAGCAGATTTTCGAATGCGTGCGCCGCGCGCTGGCCAGCGCCGATGTGCGGCCCGAGGAGATCGCCTACCTCAACTCGCACGGCTCCGGCACCCAGCAGTGCGACGATGCCGAAACCGCGCTGCTGTCCCAGCTTTTCGACAATCGCCCGCTGGTATGCGCGACCAAACCGCTGACCGGGCACTGCCAGGCGGCGTCGGCCGGTGTCGAGGTGGCATCGATCGCACTCGGCTACGAACGCGGGGTGGTGGTGTCGGCGCCGATTGTCGCGCCCGCGCATGCGCGCCTGGTGGACGGTGTGATGGCCGGCGGAGACGGGCTCACCGTGAAGACCGCGCTGGGCATGGGCGGCAACAACTCCGCACTGGTACTCGGTCCCGTCAATTGACAGCGCCCGTCGTCCCACCGAGCTGCTCCGTCATCCCGGCGAGCTTTTGGCCGGGATCCGCACATCTCCTCAGTGCAGGGGCACGGACCAGTGCAGTTTGGTGCCGGTTTCCTTGATCTCGGTATCGGACTCGTCGCGGCGCGGGTAGACGGCGAGCCGGCCACCGGATTGTTCGGCGCGGTGGGCGAGATTGGTGAGCCCGCTGGGTGTGATGCCCTCCGGAATGCCGCAGCCATTGTCGGCGACCACGATGGTGAGGTCGTCGGCCACCCCGATATCGATGGTGATGGTATCGGCTCCGGAATGCCGCACCGCATTGCTGACCGCTTCGCGCACAACGGCTTCGGCATGATCGGCGAGAGCGGGCTCGACCACCGACAGCGGCCCGGTGACATGCATGAGCGCCCGGATCTCGGTGGTCGCGGTCTGCTGTTTGATGGCGCGTTCGATGCGCTGCCGCAGCCGGGTGCTGTGCCCGTCGCCGCCGTGCAGATCGAAGATGGAGGTGCGGATCTCCTCCACCACGTCCTGCAGATCATTGATGGTGTCGTTGAGTCGTTGCCGCACTTCGGGAACGCGGGTGCGGGGCACCGTGCCCTGCAGTGACAGGCCGATGGCGAAGAGCCGCTGGATGACGTGGTCGTGCAGATCGCGGGCAATGCGATCGCGATCGGTGAGGATGTCCAGTTCACGCATGCGCCGCTGCGCGACCGCCAATTGCATTGCCAGCGCGGCCTGATCGGTGAAGGCGGCGATCAACTCCACCAATTCGTCCGTATACGGCGCGGATTCGGCGGAGCGCACCGTGATCAGCACGCCCAGTGTGGAATCGGGGGTGTGCAGCGGCAGCACCAGCGCCGGCCCGATATCGGCGATGGCGGCGCCCAGATCGACCTGGCGAGCATCGTCGAAACGCAGCGGGGTCCGGGTGGTCAGGGCCTGGCCGACGGCGGTGCCGATGGCGCGCACGGTCGCGGCCTCCGGATTGTCGCCTGGCCCGGACCACTGCGCCACCACCAGTTCGGCGACGTCCTCGGGCGGCGTATCCGGATCGGCCACCACCGCGAGCAGTGCGCGCTGGGAGGCGGTGAGCTCGCGGGCGTGCTCGACCACATGGGCCAGCACCTTGGTCGGATCGGTATCGGCCAGGAATTCGGTGGCGATATCGCGGGTGGCCTCGATCCACGCCTGCCGGGTGCGGGCCGATTCGTACAGGCGTGCATTGTCGACGGCGATACCGGCCGCGGCCGCGAGCGCCTGCATGAGCACCTCGTCATCCTCGGTGAAGGGGTGCCCGCCGGATTTCTCGGCCAGGTACAGGTTTCCGAACAGCTCACCGCGAATGCGTACCGGCACACCGAGGAAGGTGCGCATGGGCGGATGGTGCGGCGGGAATCCGACCGAAGCGGGATGGCGCGCAAGATCATCCAGCCGGATCGGCTCGGATTGCCCGAGCACCAGCCCGAGGACGCCGTGCCCCTCGGGCATGGCCCCGATGAGCACGCGGGTCTGGTCGTCGATGCCGTGGTGGATGAATTGGATGAGTTGCTGATCGTGTCCGCGCACGCCGAGCGCCCCGTAGCGGGCGTCCACCAGGCTGGCGGCGGCGCGCACGATGGTGCGCAGCGTCTGGTCCAGATCGAGGCCGGAGGTGACCGCGAGCATGGCCTCAACCAGCCCGTCGATCCGGTCGCGGGCGTCGATAATCTGCTCGACGCGGTCCTTGACCTCGGTGAGCAATTCGCGTAATCGCAACTGCGACAGCGTGTCGCGCACCGAGTAGGGCCCGGTGCGGGGTGCATCGTGCATGGTTTTCCTGGCTGTCCGTCGGATGCGACGCGGCACTCGGGATGTTACGCGCGCACTGGTTGCCGAAAGGTTGTTGCAGCGTATGCCAGTGTCACACAACCGATTTGGCCTGAGGCAACCATTCGCCAACTATTTAACGGAAAGATTTCCAAAAAATAGCCCGGCTTGGGACTTTCGACTCTGTCCGCAGCACTCTCTCGCGTGTTGACATAGGAGCGGGTTGCCGGGTTGGAAACGGGAAGTGGGTCGGTTATGGGCACGTACGACGTGTGGACGAGCGGGATCGATCCGGACTTCGTGGTGACCACACACGGACCGGTACCGCCGGCAGAGGTGACCCGCGTGGTGCGCGGCCTCGGCAGAATACTGCGCCGCCACGGGGTGGAAGGGCCGGTGCGGGCCCGCCTGCACTGGCCCGACTCCGATGAGGGGACCACCCTCGCCCAGATCTCGATCCGGACGCTGGGGAAGGCGTTCCGGGTGCAGGTCGCCGGGCCAGGTCGTTTTGCCACCACTTTCGCGCTCGAGCGCCTGGACCTGCGGCTGGGCTGCTCGCCGGAGGAGGTGTCGCGACCATGGCCGGACCCGGCTCGCCCGAGTCTGGCCATGGTCAGCGGCCCGCGGCCGATCGTGCGGCGCAAGGATTGCGGGCTGCGGGTGGCCACGGCGGGGGCCGCGGCCCGGACCCTGGACGCCATGGATTACGACGCGCATCTCTATATCGATGCCGAGACCGGTGCGGATGCGGTGGCCTGCTGGAGTGGTCAGTTCGGTGTGCGGCCGCTGCGCCAGCATCGTGATCCCGTCCCGGCGCTGCTCGAGGACGATGCCGCGGCGCGGCTGTGTATGGGCGGGGTGCCGTACCTGTTCTTCATCGATCCCGATACCCGTCGCGGGCGACTGCTCTACCGCCGCTTCGACGGCGATCTGACCCTGGTGACCGCCGCGGGCTCCGAGGATCGCCCGCGTGATCGCGGCCTGCAGCCGCGCGCCATGGTGGTGCCGTGTGTGCGCCGGCACGCACCGGAACAATCTGCCCGGGACGCGTCGTTGTCGTTCTCGGACCGACTTGTCCGGGATTGATGTAGCGCGCAATTTACCCAGTGTGACCAGCGTTTCAGTGTGCGTAGCCGAACTTGTCGGTGGGCAGGCTTAGCATGGCTTCGGGGGATTGACTTCTTGATGCCGAAACGTTGGAAGGATGGCCGGTGGCGGATCGCCTCGGGTTCACAAATATTGAAAGGGTGATCTAGTGGCGGATCGCCTGACGGTGCGCGGAGCGCGAGAGCACAACCTCAAAGGGGTCGATATCGACCTACCTCGCGACAGTCTCATCGTGTTCACCGGGTTGTCCGGGTCCGGTAAGTCGTCGCTGGCGTTCGATACCATTTTCGCCGAGGGACAGCGCCGCTATGTCGAGTCGCTGTCGGCGTATGCCCGGCAGTTCCTCGGGCAGATGGACAAGCCGGATGTGGACTTCATCGAGGGTTTGTCGCCCGCGGTCTCGATCGACCAGAAGTCGACCAACCGCAATCCGCGGTCCACAGTCGGCACGATCACTGAGGTCTACGACTACCTGCGCCTGCTCTTCGCACGCGCGGGCACGCCGCACTGCCCGACCTGTGGCCATCTCATCGAGAAGCAGTCGCCGCAGCAGATCGTGGACCAGGTGCTGGCCATGGAGGACGGCATCAAATTCCAGGTGCTCGCCCCCGTGGTGCGCACTCGCAAGGGTGAATTTGTCGATCTTTTCGAATCGCTGCACGGGCAGGGCTACTCGCGCGTGCGGGTCGACGGCGTGGTGTATCCGCTCACCGAGCCGCCGAAGCTGAAGAAGCAGGAGAAGCACGATGTCGAGGTGGTCGTCGACCGTCTCGCCGTGAAGTCCAGTTCCAAACAGCGCCTGACGGATTCGATCGAGACGGCGCTGCGGCTGGCCGACGGCATCGTGGTGCTCGATTTCGTGGATCGTGATGAGCACGCGCACGATCGGGAGCGGCGCTTCTCCGAGAAGCTGGCCTGCCCGAACGGCCATCCCCTCGATATCGAGGATCTGGAACCGCGCTCGTTCTCCTTCAACTCGCCCTACGGGGCGTGCCCGGACTGCACCGGCCTCGGTATCCGCAAGGAGGTCGACCCGGATCTTGTTGTGCCCGATACGGAGTTGAGCCTGGGCGACGGCGCCATCGCACCGTGGTCACGCGGGCAGACCGCCGAATACTTCACCCGGCTGCTGTCGGGTCTGGCCGAGGCGCTGGGCTTCTCCATGAAGACGCCCTGGGAGGACCTGCCGCTCAAGGCCCGCAAGGCCGTGCTGGAGGGCAGTTCCGAGCAGGTGCACGTCTCCTATACCAACCGGTATGGCCGGAAGCGTTCGTACTACGCCGATTTCGAGGGTGTGATGCCGTTCCTGCAGCGGCGTATGGAGAACACCGAATCGGAAACGATGAAGGACCACTACGACGGGTACATGCGCGATATTCCGTGCCCGGTGTGCAACGGTGCGCGGCTGCGGCCGGAGATTCTCGCGGTCACGCTGCGGGCGGGGGAGCAGGATCTGTCCATTGCGGACATCTCCGAGCTGTCCATCGGCGGCGCGGCCGACTTCCTGAACTCGCTGACCTTGGACGACCGGCAGGCAGCCATTGCCGCGCAGGTGGTCAAGGAGGTGCAGGCGCGACTGGGCTTCCTGCTCGATGTGGGTCTGGAATACCTGTCGCTCTCGCGCGCCGCGGCAACGCTTTCCGGTGGTGAGGCACAGCGCATCCGGCTCGCGACACAGATCGGCTCCGGTCTGGTCGGTGTGCTGTACGTGCTCGACGAACCGTCGATCGGCCTGCACCAGCGCGATAATCGCCGCCTGATCGAAACCCTCACCCGGCTCAAGAATCTCGGCAATACCCTGATCGTGGTGGAGCACGACGAGGACACCATCCACGCCTCGGACTGGGTGGTCGATATCGGCCCGCTGGCCGGTGAGCACGGTGGCCGCGTGGTGTACTCCGGGCCGTATCCGGGGCTGCTGGAGAACGAGGAATCCCTCACCGGCGCATACCTTTCCGGGCGGATGAATATCGAGATGCCGCTGCTGCGGCGGCCGGTGGACAAGAAGAAGCAGCTCACGGTGGTCGGCGCCACCGAGCACAATCTGCAGAACGTCGAGGTGAACTTCCCGCTGGGCGTGCTCACCGCGGTCACCGGTGTTTCCGGCTCGGGTAAGTCGACGCTGGTCAACGATATTCTCGCGACGGTGCTGGCCAATAAGCTGAACGGTGCGCGGCAGGTGCCGGGCCGGCACACCCGCATCAACGGTCTCGACCATCTGGACAAGCTGGTGCAGGTGGATCAGTCGCCCATCGGCCGGACCCCGCGCTCGAATGCCGCCACCTACACCGGCGTTTTCGACAAGATCCGGACGCTGTTCGCCGCGACCACCGAGGCCAAGGTGCGCGGCTATCAGCCGGGCCGGTTCTCCTTCAATGTGAAGGGCGGCCGCTGCGAAGCCTGCTCGGGCGACGGCACTTTGAAGATCGAGATGAACTTCCTGCCGGATGTGTACGTCCCGTGCGAGGTCTGCCACGGCGCGCGCTACAACCGGGAGACCCTCGAGGTTCATTACAAGGGCAAGACCATTGCCGAGGTCCTCGATATGCCCATCGAGGAGGCGTCGGAGTTCTTCGAGCCGATCTCCTCGATCCACCGCTATCTGGCAACCCTGGTCGATGTCGGCCTCGGTTATGTGCGGTTGGGCCAGCCCGCGCCGACCCTGTCGGGCGGTGAGGCGCAGCGCGTGAAACTGGCTGCGGAACTGCAGAAGCGCTCCACCGGCCGCACCATCTACATTCTCGATGAGCCGACCACCGGCCTGCACTTCGAGGACATCCGCAAACTGCTCAAGGTCATCAACGGCCTGGTCGACAAGGGCAACTCCGTCATCGTCATCGAGCACAACCTGGATGTCATCAAGACCTCCGACTGGGTGATCGATATGGGCCCCGAGGGCGGCTCCGGCGGTGGCACCGTCATTGCCGAGGGCACCCCGGAAGATATTGCGGCCGTACCGGAGAGCTACACCGGCCAGTTCCTGCAGACGGTCCTGGACGCTCAGCCCGCCACACCCGCCAAGGCGATCGCCGCCAAGAAGGCTCCGGCCAAGAAGGCGGCAGCCAAGGCCACCGCCGAGAAGACGACCGCGCAGAGCAATGGTGTGCCCGCGAAAAAGACTGCCGCCCAGAAGAAGCCCCCAGCAGATGCCGCCGCGAAGAAGGCGGCAGCAGCACGCCGCAAGGCAGCCGCCCTCCGCTGATCCACGCGCCCCGGGCCGGGATACCGGGTCCGGGGGAGGGATGCCCGGTCCGGGAGTGGAATGCCGAGCCGGGGCGAGGAGCCCAACCTGTCATCCCGGCATGCTCTTGGCCGGGATCGACGGCAACGGGGATCATCTCGCGTGTGGATTCCGGCCGAAACACGCCGGGCTTCTGTCCGAACGCTGTTGCGTCTACAGCATGGCGGAGGGTGGGACGGCAGCCAGTCCGCCGTCGATGAGCAGATCCTGCCCATTGATGTAGCTCGCCTCTTCGGAGGCGAGGAAGGCGACTGCGGCGGCGACGTCCTCGGCGGTGCCGATGCGGGCGGAGGCCACAGCCGCAATGATGTCGGCATGCGCTGTGGCCGCGACATTCTCGCGGAACATGGGTGTCTCGATATAGCCGGGGCTCACGGAATTGACCCGAATCCGCCTGGGCGCCAGGTCGGCAGCAAAGGTGTGCGCCAGATTGTGCACGGCCGCTTTGGTTGCCGAGTACACGGAGGCGCCAGGTATCCCGCGATGCAGCGTCACGGAGGCATTGATCACGATCGCGGAGCCGTCGGCCAGGAGCGGAAGTGCCTGCTGGATGGTGAAGTACACACCCTTGAAGTTGATGTCCACCACCCGGTCGAACTCGTCCGCGGTGACGCCGCCCACCGGCTGGAACGAGGCGGCGCCCGCATTGGCGAAGACCACGTCCAGCCGCCCGTAGCTGGTCCGGATCGTATCGGTCAGAACCTCCAGATCGGCAGGGTCGGCCACATCGCCGCACACCACCAGAATACGTTCCGTCGCAGCCGCTTTCCCGAGGCTCTGGCCGAGTTCTGCGGCAGCGGAGTCGAGCCGGGTCTTGTCGCGCCCGGTAATGATCACGTTCGCGCTCTCGGAAAGCAGCCGGTGCGCGGTGGCCAGCCCCATACCGCTGCTACCGCCGGTGATGAGTGCGATCTTGTCCTGGAATCGAGAACTGTTGTACGTCATGGAGTTCAGCATCCCGAGCGTGTGCGACGGCAAACAGTGCGTAGTAAACCCGGGTCTGTCACCACCAGGCTAGGAGGGAATGCCTGCCCGCAGCAGTTCTTCGAGTCGTTCCTGCGTTGTGGTCCCGGGCTGCGGGTTGTACAGCTCCAGATACCAGCACGGGTGGTCGATGACAGCGAGCGTGGTGGTGTCGAAGTACATCGCACCGGCCTCGGGATGGTTCACGGCCTTCACCGCTCGAGTGGGGGAGGCCACATCGTGGCGGGTCCACAGCTCCGCGAATTCCGTACTCACCGCACTGAGTTCGGCGATGACCCGATCGAATTCGGGGTCGCCGGGCAGGTGTGCCGCCTCGGCGCGGAAGGCGGCCACGACCGAAGGCGCGACCTGTGCCCACTGCGCATGGCAGCCGCGATATCGAGTATTGGTGAAGAAGGAGACCAGGCAATTGTGATCGTCGTCGTCATACCCGAACGCCGCCCGCGTCGCGCTATTGATGGCGAGGATATTCCAGTAGCGGTCCCGCAGTAGCGCCGGTCGGGGTGCCCACGCGTCGATCAGTCTGCGCAGTTCCGGGCTGACCTCCGTGGCCCGAACCGAGTGTGCCGGTGGCGGATTGAGACCGGCCAGCACGAACAGGTGCGCCCGCTCCGGTTCGCTGAGCTGCAGTGCCCGGCCGATGGCCTCCAATACCTCGGCGGACACATTGATATCCCGCCCCTGTTCGAGCCAGGTGTACCAGGACACGCCGACGCCGGCGAGCAGCGCGACCTCCTCCCGGCGCAATCCGGGGGTGCGTCGTGTACCGACCGACACCACCCCGACGGCGCCAGGCGTCAGTGACGCCCGGCGCGTGCGCAGAAAATCCCGGAGCTGTTCCCGTCGAAGCTGTTTCGTTGCCGGTTCGCTGATCATATGTCGGGCAACAACGACGGGTTCGCGCTTACTCCGTGCCGATACCAGTCCTGCCGTCACGCGGGCCGAGGTGAGGTGGCCGCCGCGGAGCGCTACCTGCTCAGCGGTACCGGGCAGACGGGACGGTGACGCGACAGCAGTTCGCCGGCGGTCAGTCGTGTAGGTCGAAATACGATTTCAGCGCCGACCGTACGGAAGCCAGTGAATCCGGCGGTAGGACACCCTGGCGGCGGGTGAACCATGCGGCCGGGAACGCCACCATGTTGTACACCGCCACCACATCTGATGTACCGGGTATCGCCACGGTGAGGAGCCGCCGTTTCTCCAGGATCTCTCGACCCGGTTTCACCATCGCGACCGTCACCGGCCCATCCTGGAGAATTACGGCGGCCGTGGTGAGCACGACCACGGTGTGTTCGCGCTCGATATTGGCGACTTTGGCTGTGACAGTCCAGATTTCGCCTTGGCCCGCGGGTCCTTCACTCACCGGCAGCCCACATTTCCGCAGCTGCGGCCGCCGCGTCCTCGAAGAATGCGACCTCTTCCGGAGTGCGCGGCGTCGCGGCGATCTCAGCAACTTCGTCCCGAAGCATCTGATTTCGCACGGCGCGGTCGATATAGCTCGAGGCACGGCCGTGGCCGAGGGACCTCACGTGCGCGCCGGTGTCGTCGGACAGGCTCACGGATAGCTTCATCGTCATACCACCAACGGTAGCACCGACAGTAGGACCGCAGCGGATATGCGCTCATATCCGCAGCTAGGAGACGCCGAACCGACTGCTCCGGGCGTCAATGACGCCCGGAGCAGTCGGTTCACGCTTATTCCGTGCGCGATGCCAGCCCTGCTGTCGCGGTGGCTTCGGTGAGTTTGCCGAAGTCGAGTTTGACGAGCTGGTCGGCCAGGTGGAAGTAGCGGTCGTCGTGGGTGATGACGATGACCGTCTTCCGGCGGGCCTTGAGGTCGGCGAGGATCTCGGTGTAGAACACGTCGCGGAACTTGGGTTCCTGATCCGCGGCCCATTCGTCGAACAGGTAGATCGACCGGTCTTCGAGCAGAGCGGTCAAGAGCGCCAGCCGCTTTCGCTGACCCTGGGACAGATCGATGGTGGACAGTCGCCCGTCCTGCACGGTCACCTTGTGCGCGATCTGCAACTCTTCGAGGTAGTGCTGCACCTCGGCGTCGATGCCGGGACGATCGAAGCCCAGATAGTCCTCGAAGAGATGGAAATCAGTGAAGATGGCCGACGCGTTCTGCCGGAACCACTCGACATTCTCGTGATCGATCCGCTCGCCATTGAGCGACAGCGCGCCGGTGCGCGGCACATACAGTCCGGTGATCAGCTTGGCCAGCGTCGATTTGCCGCTGCCGTTGCCGCCCACGATGAAGGTGATCTGCCCGGGCTCGAAGGTGAGATCGATAGGCCCGAGCGCGAATCCGGCCGCGGCTTCGCTCGCATCGTCCGGCAGTGCGCCCATCGGCACCGGCCGCCCGTCGTGCCCGCCATGATCGACCCAGCGATGACCGTTCACATCCGGACCGGTGGGATGCCCGCCCCGCCGTGGCGGCGGTGGCATACCGGGGCGGTGTGCGCCGACACCTCCGGGATGCGATCCCGGTCCGCCGGGACCCCCGGGTGGGGGACCGTCGGGGTGCGCCCCCGGCCGGCCTGATCGTGCGCCGGGCCGTCCGGGATGCGATCCCGGGCCGTCGGGATGCCCGTTCGGACCCGCCGGGGGAGCGCCCTCGGGGTGTTCGCCCGGCTGTCCGGGATGCGAACCCGGTGCCTCGGGTGGTCCGTTCGGACCGGTCGGGGAAGCACCCTCAGGGTGTGCCCCAGGCCGATTCGGCTGTGCGCCGGGCTTTCCCGCACGCGCGCCCGGCTTGCCCGGCCCCGGATGCGGACCGCTTCCCGGAGTGGGACTTCCGGGCCCCTCCGGGAACGGTGACGGCGCTTCGAACCGGTACGTGTAGCCGACATTCGTCAGTTCCAGCCGGGCTTCGGTCACCGCGGGCCGCTCTGTGAAAGGCAGGTCACTCTCGTTGTGCACGGCCTCCATGGACAGGTTCATGCCGCGAATCTTCGCCAGCGCCACATCACCGCGCAGCAGGTCCGGAATCCGGTTCATGAAGTTCTGCATGGGCATGGCCAGGAAGGTCGTCACCAGGACGTAGCCGAACATCACATCGCCGGGCAGCTTGAGCGCCTTGGCGATCACGAACAGGATGAGTGCCATGGTGGCGAGCTGCAGCACCTGCCCGAAGCCTTGTGCCACAGCGAATTTGGACCCGGCTTCAACATTCTGCGCCCGCAGTTTCTCGGCCGAGCCGAGCAGGTGCCGGTCCATGAAGTCCTGGCGCCGGCCGCGGTGCAGCTTGAGCTCCTTGATGCCGAGCGTCACGGCCGTGAAGGCGCGCAGCAGGGCGTCGTCGTTCTCCCGCGCCTCGCGGTACAACCCGCGCACCCGCTTGAGAATCGTTTCGACACAGGCGATTCCGAGCAGGGTGCCCGCCACGGTGATCATGAACAGCGGCCCGGACAGAATCGACAGGTACACCAGGCAGCCGAGGATGGTGGTCACATCGATGCAGATGCTCGGGATGGCCGTCACCGCCTGCGACAGCGACCGCACATCCTCGGTCAGCGTCGCCATCAGGCGGTGCATGCCGAGTCGTTCCAGGTGTTCCAGTGGCGCCGAGACGATTCCGGAACTCAGGTCCGCCCGCAGCCGGTAGATGGCTTCCTGCGCGAGCCGGATCAGCAGCACCTGCGAGATGACACCGCTGACCAGGATGACCACCGCCGTGAGGGCGAAGTGCCCGAGCGTGGCGTCCGGATGCGGTCCGGGCGAGACGACGCCGCGGATCAGGGTCACCAGGTAGGTATTGGCGACACCACAGACGAGGCCGGCTGCGATTACGGCCGCGATCCGCATCCAGGAGATCGAGATGAGGAATCTGATGAGTTGCATTGGCTGCTGATTTCTTTGAATAGGGCTGTGCGCGTGGACTACTGGCGAACGATGTCGAAGACGATGCCCTCGAGGGTCACCCCGGGCGCGAAGGAGAACGCCACACCGGTCGAGATGGGCTTGCCGCTGCCGGCCTGCCGGATCATCTCCTCCAGCACGAAGATCAGCGAGACGCTGAGCATATTGCCGTAGCGCGCCAGCACATCCCAGCTCACCGCGGCCTGCTCGACCGGAATGCCCAGTGACTGCGCCGACTGCTCGATGATCTTGGGTCCACCCGGGTGGATGGCCCACAGGTCGATATCGGATTTCTGCAATCCATTGCGGTGCAGTACCTCCGAGACGACGGGGTCGACGCCCCGCAGGATGTACTGCGGCAGATCCTCCGATAGCTCGCAGGTGATGCCGTTGTCGTTGACGCCGAGCACGATGCCGTCCTCCGCATCGTCGAACAGGTAGCTGAAACTGTCCCGAATGACGATCTTGCCCGGCGCCAGCGGCTGCTGCACCTGGCCCGCGCCGATGACGACCGCACCGCAGCCGTCGCCGAACAGGCTGTGGATAATGACGTCGTTGATATTGTCGTCGAAGACGGCGTTGACCGAGCTGAGCTCGAGGCAGATGACCATCGCCTTCTTATCCGGGTGTGCCCGAACGTAATCCACGGCGGTACGCATACCGTTCATGGCGGCCGCGCAGCCCATGAAGTTCACCACGACCCGGCCGACCGACTTGGCCAGTCCGAGCTGCTTGACCACGGCCACATCCACGCCGGGCGCGATGAATCCGGTGCTGGTCACGAAGACCAGCAGCCCGATCTGGGTGGCCGGATCCGCCAGCCCGGCGATGGCCCGCCCGGCCACGTCCACGGCCAGCGGCACCGCGTGGTCGTAGAACAGGTTCATGCGCTCCCGGATGGTGGCCGGGCGCGAGCTGAACGGCAGGAACTCGGGATCGAGCGGATCGATTGCGAGCCTGCGGGTCTGGATCCGGGTCTTCTGGTAGATCCGCGGAATCCGCACCTGCTGTGCAGGATCGGAGAACCGCTCGGCGACTCGCGCTGCGGCCTCGGCCTGATCATGGATCCCGAGTGGCGAACCCGTTGCGATGCTTTCGATTACGCCGACCGTGGTCGGCGGCGCCGGCGGCAGCATGCGCTCGCCCGATCCGTAACCTTGCTCGTCCCCCGACGTGCGCAGAGCGGTCACGGTGGGCTGGGCCCCCGCCTCGCCAATGGTGATAGTCACGAAATTACTCCCCTTCTTTCGGTAAAAATATGCGCGTCGATCAGCGGAATCGGTTCACACCGTGCCGATTCCGGTGAATCCCTGAATCGTGTAGACAGCACAGGTCTTCAAGGCCGACGGCGCGAAATGCTCGCGGAAGAAACCCCAGTTCTGTTCCTTCGCATCGTCCGAGCGCGCCAACAGGTACGTCTGGATCTGCTTCGGGAAGCGGTCGGTGAAGAAGCTCTTCGCGGGCAGCCATTCGACATCGAATTTGGCTGCCTCCTCGCGCAATACGTCCTCGGTGGCGATATTGGCGAAGCCACTGCGCTGGTACGGCAGTACGTGGTGCACCCGGTGCGAGCTGAGCCCGGCGGACAGGAAGCAGTCCACGTAGCGGTTGCCGACCACCTTCAGGTCGTATGCCTGTTCCAGCTGATTGATACCCCAGTCCTCGGTATTGCTCTCCAGTTCCTCGGTGTCCACCTCGAAGTCGTGGCTGGCCACCACCAGGAAGGTGCTGATCCACAGCGAGATCACGAATTGCAGTGCCCAGGCCCAGAAGTCGCCCATCACGGTGAAGGCGATGAACTCGCCGAGCAGCAGGAACCGCACGCCGAACGACCCGATGAAGTGCGGCAGCGCGCCACCCCAGGTCCCGTACATATCCTTGATGCCCACCTTGCGGGTGAGGCGGCAGACGTCGAGCAGTCGGATGGTCATGCCGGTGAGCGTGTGCCCGAACTTGTGGATGGTGTGGATCGGCACCCGGTAGAGCCGGGGGATGCGCGTCATCATGGTGAAGACGTTCTTCTTGATGTCGACTTCACTCTGCGTGTGCGGGTGGTGCAGTAGCGCGTGACCGTCCGCGGTGACGAAAGCCAGTGCGACGTAATTGAAGTCGAAGGCATTCGTATAGATCTTGTTCATGCCCTTCTGGGCACGGTGGATCGCATAGTGGCCGAAGCCGGCCAGCGAACTGCGCAGCAGCACCATGGCGATCACGAAGACCGGCAACGGCATCCAGCTGCGCTCGAACAGGCGCACGCCCTGCACCGCGAAATACGCGATGGCCAGCAGTGCCACAACGATATTGAACGCCTTGTCCATCCGCTTGATGCGGGCGGCGAGCTCCGGCTCCTTGAGCCGCTTCTTCACCTGATGGAGCAGATCGTCCTTATTGTCGAAGCGGTACTGGGGCGTATCGCGCCAGCTGTCGAAGCCTTCCTTGAACAGGAAGTCCGGCGCATTGGCCTTCGGATGGATATCCTCCGGCACCGCCACGCGGTCGAGCGCGTACCGCTCGATCAGCTTCCCGATCCCCTCCGGGTTCTTGTGGTACGAACCGATAATCGATGTGATGTCACGGTTTTTCGTTCGCCCGATGAAGAACTCGCCGCCCGGATGCTTGGAAATCCAGTCGCTCAGGTCGTAGGCTTTGCCGTTGTAGACCCAGACGTTGGAAACCGGAGGTGGACCCGACGGCGGGGGTGGACGGAGATCCCGCTCCTCGGTGTCCGCGTGTTCGGTTGTCATCTCATTCCTCCGTGTCTGATCAGCCCTGCGCTCCGCTGATCAGGTTTCATAGCTACCCCGAAGCCATACGCACCCACAGCGTTCGAGCGATGCCTCGTTATCGTGCGTGCGGGGCCTTGTATTTCACCAATCAATTTCTTAAGCCCTCGACCAAACTGGACGGTCACGCGCATAGTCACACCACGAAATGCGGTCCGGGACTGCGGAAGACGGCAAAGTTGCCGCGTTCCGCGTTCCCGGACCGTTCCGTGTTCGGATGCCAGGCAGGCGCCTGATTAACCCGTCGGCTTGACGACCGTGACGGGCTTACCCCAGGCGGACAGCGTCAGATTCACATTGCCGGCGTCCTTGGTGACCACCGCGCGCACGAGATTCGGGCCGGTGCCGGGCGAAGCGGCCGAGGACGGCAGCGCCGAAGCGGAGGTCGTCGGCGGCGCCACATCCGCGATCCACAGCGTGATGGGCAGGACGCCCGCGGTCTGGCCGATACGCGGCACGACCGGGTCGATGACCGCGGTGTCGATGGTGCCGGTGACCTTGACGGTGTTCACGCCGTTGATGGTCTCGCGGGCCTCGGCCTTCGGGTTCTGCACCTCGGCGATGACGTGGGCCAGGCCCTTGTCCTTGTCCAGGATGACGCCCGGATCGTAGATCTTCTCGGCCGGGCCGACGGGTGCGTACTTGGTGCCGTCACCGGCGTACAGGGTCTTGTCGACGACCAGGAACTTGGTCTCGGTCCAGGTCGGGTCGTTCTCCTTGACGCGGACCTTGGCCTCGCCGAGGGCCTGGCCGGACCCCTGCGGCTGGTTGGTGATGTCGGCCTTGACGTAATCGACCGGCAGGTTCGGAATATCGGTGACCTGCAGGTCCAGGTGCACCGACTGCAGGGTCTGCGTGGTGCGTGAGGACTCGGCGATCAGTTGCGCGCCGTCCGGCAGTGGACCGGTGGCCGGTGCGCCGGCGGATGTGGTCGAGGTGGAACCGGAGTCGGACGAGGAGCAACCTGTCACCAGTGCGCCCATGAGGGCCGCCGCGGCCACCACGGCCGGGACGAGCCGGCGGCGGCGGTGCGAGGTCTGCGCACGCGCAGGGCTCTGCTCGAAAATGGAATCAATCATGTACAACCCCCGAAGGTTTCGTTCGCTGTATGCGGGCAGCTGCCGCTCCCCGCGTCGTAGTATGCAGCACTTCCACGACGCCCCGCTTGCTCGGACGCTACTCGAGCATCCAACCAGCACCACGTCCGCGTCGCCAAGGCTTTCCGTCCGGATATTCGCGAAAGCTGTTTCATTCGAGAAGTTTTCATGGCGTGACTACGGGGAAAGCAACCGCGGGGCAACAGGCTTTCGCGAAACGAGTTGATCAGCGTCCCTCCGCATCGACGCCCGGGGCGGCTCGAGCCCGGCGCACTCCGCAACGCCCGTGCTACCGCCGAAATCCTCGTGCGATAGATCTGCGGGTGATCGATCCGCGCGGCCGTCTCTTGATTGACCGATTCCGCCGGATCTTTATGAACGTACGTTCATGAACGAGCGTTCATAAAGGAGCGGGCTGTGACCGAGATCGTCAATACCGCACAGTCCGAGGCATGGAACGGCTACGAGGGTGAGCACTGGGCCGGTCATTACGACCGCTACGACGCCGTGAACGGTGGTTTCAACGCACCGCTGCTGGCGGCGGCCGGGATTGGCGAGACCGACCGGGTGCTCGATATCGGTTGCGGCAACGGGCAATTGACCCGTCTGGCGGCCCGCCGCGCGTCCGCCGGTGCGGCCACGGGCTATCGCGCGGGCGCTGCGGCCCGGCGGCCGCCTGGCCGTCCTCACCGTGCAGCCCCGGCCGGGCACCGATATCGGCAGTGTATTCGGTGCTGCCGCAACACAATTGGCGGGTATGGAGATCGGTCACGCCAGCGGTCCGTTCGCTGATCCGGACCGGATCAGCGCACTGCTGACCGTGGCCGGATTCACCGATATCGGCATCCGTCATATCGAGGCCGACGGCATCTGGGGACGCGATATTGCCGATACCGCCGAATTCGTCATGGGCTGGGGTCCGGTCCGCTCTCATCGCATGCTCGCCGACTTCGCCAATGACGGTCAGGTGCGGTCGGCCATTGCCGGGGCGCTCGAACCCTTCGCCACCCCGGGCGGTGTCCGCCTGCGCGGTACCGCCTGGTTGGTCACGGCGACCACGCCGCTACCGTAGGCCGCTATGTCACCGAGAAAGGCAGCGGCGCTGCGTGATAGCGACGACGATCGCGGCCTGCGCGACCACCTTGTCGCCACCGCCCAGCCCACGTCGACGCGCAGCACCGCGCTCTCGGGTCCACTGCCGCCCGCCGGTACCGCGACCGTCGCGGAAAATCTGGAGTCCTATCTACACGCGGGCCTGGCCCTGCACCGCGCAGTCGTCCCGGTCTTCGCCGGCCTACTGGCCACCCCCGCCGTCCTCACTCGCTTCGCCGAATCCGAAGAGCACGACCAGAATTGGCGCAATCTACTGGCGCGCTACCTCTCCGCCGAACGCGACCTCTGCCGCCTGGCCCCTGCCGTCGACCTCGACGCGGCCCTCGCCGTACTCGTCGGCATCTGCCACGACCAGGCCCTGACCGCCCTGCTCCCCGGCACCCCGCACACCCCGACCGACGTTCCCGCCGTCGTTACCACCCTGCTCACCGGAATCGGTACCGCCTGACGCGCCTCCCCGTCATCCCGGCATGCTTTTGGCCGCGATCCACAGCATCGGCGAACGAATTCGGCCCGGCACGACCGCAATCGGTCGTGCCGGGCCGAATCGGATTCGCGTATAGCTCAGTAGACGGGACCGGTGTACTTCTCGCCCGGGCCCGTACCGGGGGCGTCCGGATGCGAGGACGCTTCGCGGAAGGCGCGCTGCAGCGACTGCAGTCCGTCACGGATGGGACCGGCGTGCGGTCCGAGGTACTCGACGGACGCGGTGACCAGACCGGCGAGCGCGGTAATAACGCGCCGCGCCTCGTCCAGGTCCAGGTGCGGGCTGGCGGACGGATCCGGCTCGCCCAGGCCGAGCTTCTCGGCAGCCGAACTCATCAGCATGACGGCGGCCCGGCTGATAACCTCGACCGCCGGGATCTCGGCCAGCTCGCGTACGACTTCACCGTCGATGAGAGCCGATTCCTGCTCGTTCAAAGTCGCCTCACTCATGGGTAGAGCATCGCACCGACCAGGTTGTCCCTGGTCGAGGGGGCAGCCGATTCGGAGCTGCGGCGCACTGATGTTAGACTTTTCCGCGACGACCGCCCCAGACAGGTTCCTGTAACCGGCTTGGGGCATCAAGTGGAGCCCGACTCCCACCGTCTGCCGGTCTCGTACCAGGCTTGGCGGTCCGGTCGCCCATCCTTTACCGGGTGGGTACCTGTATGGGTTTAACCCAGATCAGGTGCGATGCGAGTTGTTTGCGTCGTAGATCGGTCGACTCGGGCCCCGTGTTGGAGAAATACCAACGCGGGGCTTTCGTGTTGAAATTGGGGTTGCAGTTACTGCTTGCGGTCGTTGACGAACCGCTTGACCTAGGAGGCCCCATCAGCACTGAGACTCGCATCAACGATCGCATCCGCGTACCCGAGGTCCGCCTCATCGGACCGGGTGGTGAGCAGGTCGGGATCGTGCGTGTTGAAGATGCATTACGCGTCGCCCTCGAGGCCGACCTCGACCTGGTCGAGGTCGCACCGGACGCGCGTCCGCCGGTATGCAAGATCATGGACTACGGCAAGTTCAAGTACGAGACCGCGCAGAAGGCGCGTGAGTCCCGGAAGAACCAGGTCCAGACCGTGATCAAGGAGCAGAAGCTCCGCCCGAAGATCGATGATCACGACTACGAGACCAAGAAGCGCAACGTTGTTCGCTTCCTGGACGCCGGGTCGAAGGTCAAGGTCACGATCATGTTCCGTGGTCGTGAGCAGTCGCGTCCGGAGCTCGGGTTCCGGTTGTTGCAGCGATTGGCCTCCGACGTCGCGGACCTCGGGTTCGTCGAAACCTCGGCCAAGCAGGACGGCCGGAACATGACCATGGTCCTCGCGCCCCACAAGGGTGCGAAGACGCGGGTGAAGGCACAGAACGAAGCGAGCTCGACGCCGCAGCGCAACAGTGCGCCCGCGGCAGCGGCTCCGGCTGCAGCCCCGGCTGCCGAAATTGCTGCCCCGGCAGCCGAACCGGCAGCTCCGGCTGTCGCGCCGGCAGCTGAGGCGCAGGCGGCCACCCCGCAGCAGTAATAACGATCATCCGGCGGCGCGCCCTGGTACGCCGCCGGCACGAGACAGATTGAGGAATCCATGCCGAAGATGAAGAAGCACAGCGGTGCCTCGAAGCGATTCAAGGTGACCGGCACGGGCAAGCTCATGCGTGAGCAGGCCAACCGCCGCCACCTCCTCGAGCACAAGTCGTCGCGCCGGACTCGCCGTCTGGAAGGCACGGAGGTCGTCGCGAAGGCGGACGTTCCTCGCGTCAAGAAGCTGCTCGGCCTCTAAGGCTGCATCAGCACCTCGCGTTCTCGAACGCCAGCAACCGACCCCTCCCGGGCGCAACCGCAGCGCCCGCCGATCGATCAAGGACTGACAAGTGGCACGCGTCAAAAGGGCCGTCAACGCTCATAAGAAGCGCCGTTCCGTACTCGAGGCCTCCAAGGGCTACCGCGGGCAGCGCTCGCGGCTGTACCGCAAGGCCAAGGAGCAGCAGCTCCACTCGCTGACTTACGCCTACCGGGACCGTAAGGCGCGCAAGGGTGACTTCCGCAAGCTGTGGATTGCTCGTATCAACGCCGCCGCGCGTCTGAACGACATCACCTACAACCGCTTCATCCAGGGCCTCAAGCTCGCGGAGATCGAGGTTGACCGCAAGATCCTGGCCGAGCTGGCCGTCTCCGACGCCGAGGCGTTCGCCGCTCTCGTCGCCCTGGCGAAGGCTGCGCTGCCGGAAGACGTCAACGCTCCGGCCGCTTAAGCCGGATTGCGTGACAACACAGCAGAATTCGGAACGACCCGTAGAAGCGCTCTCCGAGCGCAATCCGCGGGTCGTTTCGGCTGTCAAACTGCATCGGGCTCCGGTGCGCCGCAAGAGTGGGCTGTTCCTGGCCGAGGGCGCCAACTCGGTGGAGTCGGCCTTCGATACCGGGCGTATCGAGGAGCTGTTCTACTCCGCCAAGATCGCCGGCCGGGAACATCAGCTGGTGGCCGGTGCCGCCGCCTCGGGCGTGCGCACCACACTGGTGAGCGACCGGGCCGCGGAAATGCTGGGGGAGACCGTGACTCCGGCCGGCCTCTTCGCCGTGTGCCGTTCCGTGGATGTGCCGCTGCACGAGGTGCTCAGCGCTGCGCCGACCCTGCTGGCCGTGCCGGTGGAGATCGCCGATCCCGGTAATGCGGGCACCCTCATTCGTGTCGCCGATGCGGTGGGTGTGAACGGTATTGTGCTGGCCGGTGATTCGGTCGATCCGCACAATGGCAAATGCGTGCGGGCCGCCGCGGGCAGTCTCTTCCATGTCCCGCTCGCTCGCGAGCGCGACACCGAGAAGGTGCTGTCCTCCCTCGAACAGGCGGGCATCACCATCCTGGCGACAGCGGCGAAGGGCGAGGTCGACCTCGACGACGCCGATGAACTGCTGCGCGGACCGGTCGCCTGGTTGTTCGGCAATGAGGCACACGGCCTGGACCGTGCCATCGCCGACCGCGCCACCCACCGCGTGCGCATTCCCATCCACGGCCGCGCCGAAAGCCTGAATCTGGCTGCGGCGGCGTCGATCTGCCTGTACGCCAGCGCGCGCGTCCAGTACGCGGCCCGCTGACTCCACGCACCGACCACACAGCCCGTGTCCCCACCGCACGACACCGATAAGGTGTGTCCGGTAGGGACACGGGCTGTGTGGTCTGAATGGGTCGGTGCAGCCGCGTTCGATCGGGCGGCGCGAAACCGAATTCCCGGTTTGCTCAAGGGATTTCGGCTCGCGGGATAATCCGCCATTCGGCCCCGGATGTGGGCGGGGGCGAACGACAATGGGTGGGTTCTCATTTCGTCGGCATCGCTGCTGGGGGCGGCTGGTGCGACTGTGGGCGACCTCTTTCGGCGATCGGTTGGAAGAGGTTCGCCATGTCAGATTCGGATACCTCGGCCTTGCTCAAGGCTGATCGCATCTTCTTCAACGGCTCGATCGTGACGATGAGCGAGGGGGAGGCCGCGCCGCCCGAGGCGGTGGCCGTTCGCGGCGAAAAGATCGTCTTCGTAGGCGATCTCGCGGAGGCCGAGGCGCAGTGGAAGGGGAACTCCACCCGCATGCAGGATCTGCGGGGCGAGTGCCTGCTGCCGGGATTCATCGATGCCCACGGTCATATGGGTGGTGTCGGCCTGCAGGCGATGCTGGCGAATCTGCTCGCGGAACCCGACGGGAGAGTGGCATCCGTCGGCGATGTGGTCAGCACGCTGAAGGCGTGGGCGAAAACGGATGTCGGCAAGCGGTCGAAGTGGATTGTCGGTATGGGATACGACGATTCGCTCATCGGCGGTCACCCCACTCTCGACGATCTCGAAAAGGTGTCCGACGAGGACGGAGAGAACCGGCCGGTGCTCGCGGTGCACCAGTCCGCGCATCTGGGGGTGGTCAATAGAGAGGGACTGCGGTTGCTCGGCTACGACCTCGACACACCACAGCCGCTGGAGGAGACGGTGTTCGATCCGGCCTTCGATCTGGCCGTGAGCGGGCTGAACCCGCTCGACAGCGCCGGTCTCTACGCGGCGGGGCGTAAGGAGTACAGCAGATTCGGGTTCACCACCGCGCAGGACGGCGGGGTCAAGCGCCCGATACTGGATTATCTTCGGGGGCTGCAGAATTCCACCGGCCTTCTGATCGACCTCGCCGTGTATTTCAAGGCCTCGGAGCTGGAGACCGAAGCGGATTGGGATCGACTGGAGGTCAAGGACGGCTACTTCCGGGGTATGCGCCTCGCCGGAGTGAAGCTGGTGCTGGACGGTTCACCGCAGGGGCGGACAGCATGGCTCACGCAGCCGTATTTCCAGCCGGTGCCCGGAAAGCCGAAGGGCTACCGCGGCTATCCGATCCTCAGCGACGAGGACGCGAACGACAAGGTCTACCAGGCCTTCCGGCGCAATATTCAGGTCATCGCGCATGTCAATGGCGATGCGGCTATCGACCAGTTCATCGCGGCGGTCGAGTCGGCCTGTCAGCGGCTGGGGGAGCCGAATGCCGTGCACCGCAGACCCGTCGCGATTCACGCGCAAACGGCTCGACGGGATCAGATCGAGGCGTTCGCCCGGCTCGGCATCATCCCGTCGTTCTTCACCATGCACACCTTCTACTGGGGTGAGTGGTACCGGAGCACGGTGCTGGGAGGCGAACGCGCCGAGAATATTTCGCCGACCGCGTGGGCGCTGGAGAACGGTCTGCGCTATACCGCCCATCACGATGCGCCTGTCGCCCTGGCGAATTCGATCGCCATTCTGTCCAGTCAGGTCACCCGGGTGACTCGGACGACTTCGGCAGGTGGTGGGACTGTCATCGGCGCCGGCCAGCGGGTGTCGGTGCGGGATGCGCTCAGATCATTGACGAGCAATGCCGCGTACCAGTACTTCGAGGAGAAGACGAAGGGCACCATCGAAACCGGCAAATTGGCCGATCTTGTTGTGCTCAGCGTCGATCCGCTCGCGCTGGCCGAACCCGAGAACCTCAAATCCTGGGAGGACGTGCGGGTGGTGGAGACCATCCGGCGTGGCACGACGCGCTTCGGGTCGGGCACCCTGAAGGAAGCTGAGACCGGTCCGGAGGTCGCGAATCTGGGTGCGCTGGTGCAGTACCACTGCTGAGGGCCCGCGCCGGGAAGAGCCGGGAAGATCTGCCCTCAGGCCTCGCCGTAGTCGCCGATCAGCTCGGCGGCCCACGGCATTTCGATGGCGTCTGGTCCGACCAGCTGCATGGCGGTCATATCGGTGAGCAGCATGCCCATGGCCATGAACATGCGGACCTCTTCCACCGACGCGCCGGTCAGCTCGCGCACTATCTGGTAGATGCCGCCGAAGCGGGTGCGCACTGCGGTTCCGATCGTCGGATCGGCGCTTGCTGCGAAGCCGTGCAGCAGTATCAGAGGTAGTTCGCGTTCATTCAGGAAGTTCGTGTAGCTGGGGCCGATGGCGGCCAGTCGCTCCTCCGGCGTGGCGTCTGCGTGGACGCGGGAGGCGGCGACCCGGAAGTTCTCTTCGATCCGATCGCAGCTGTGGTTCACAGCCGCCAGGAACAGCTGCTGTTTGGTGCCGAAGAGGCGGATGACATACGGCTGCGAGACACCCGCCAGGCGCGCGATCTCATCGGTTTTTGTTGCGGCATAACCGGATTGGGCGAAAGCGACAACGGCAGCCTGAAGCACTTCCTCGCCGCGCTCACTGGCGGTCATGCGGGTTCTCGTCACGGCTTCGGCCTCCTCGTCATTGGGGAATCATAGTCACCATTGACATGTTATCAGTCGATGCATACTCTCTAGTTATCAGTCGATACCAACTAGGGATATGACATGACTGGAACACTCGAAACCTCCTCTGACGCAACGGGGGCGAGCGCGTCGCGCAAGCCGCCGCTGGCCGCCGTCCTGGCCGCAGTGGGCATCCCCATGTTCATGGCGACACTCGACAATCTGGTGGTCGCCAACGCGCTTCCGGTGATCAAGCACGATCTGGGCGCCTCCCTCTCCGACCTGCAGTGGTTTGTGAACGCTTACACCCTCGCGTTCGCATCGCTGCTGCTCACCGCCTCGGCGCTCGGTGACCGGCTCGGTCGCCGGCGGCTGTTCATGATCGGCATCAGCGTCTTCACCGCGGCCTCGGCGGCCTGCGCCGTGGCGTCGGAGCCGTGGATGCTGATCCTGTTCCGCGCGATTCAGGGCTTCGGCGCGGCCGCCATCATGCCGCTCTCGCTCACGCTGCTGTCTGCCTCGGTCCCGGAGAAGATGCGCAGTGCCGCCATCGGCATCTGGGGTGGCATCTCCGGGCTCGGCGTGGCGCTCGGCCCGGTGGTCGGTGGCGCGGTGGTGAGCGGCCTGAGCTGGCAGTGGATCTTCTGGCTCAATGTGCCCATCGGCATTGTCGCGGTGCCGCTGGTGGCCCGGGTGCTGAGCGAATCCTTCGGTGGTGCAAGGCGATTGGACGTGGTCGGGCTACTGCTCTCGGCGGGTGGCGTGCTCGCGGTGGTGTGGGGCGTCATTCACGGCGCGGACGACGGCTGGACCTCCGCCATCGTGCTGGGCGGAATACTCGGCGGCGCAGCACTTCTCGTGGCGTTCATTGCCTGGGAGTTGCGGGTCACCGACCCCATGCTGAACCTGCGCATGTTCCGCAACCGTAGCTTCAGCGTCATCAACACGGTCGCGTTCACCTTCGCGCTCGGTGTCTTCGGCTCGATCTTCCTGCTGGTCCAGTACTTCCAGGTGGTGCAGGGCTATACACCGCTGCAAGCGGGCATTCGCACCATGCCGTGGACCATGGCCCCGATGGTGGTGGCCCCGCTGGCCGGCTTGATCGTCGACCGTGTCGGCCCCCGTGTACTGGTCGCCGCCGGTCAGGTCTTCCTGGCCGCAGCCCTGGGCTGGATGGCCATGATCACCACGGTCGATGTCTCCTACGGCTCGTTCGTCCTGCCGTTCATCCTCGGGGGCGTCGGCATGGGCCTGACCTTCGCTCCCACCGCCACCGTCGTCATGGCGAGCGCATCCCCGAAGGATCAGGGCATGGCCTCGGGCGCGAATAATACGATCCGTGAGGTCGGCGTGGCCATGGGTGTCGCGGTGCTGGCGTCCGTCTTCGCCTCGCACGGCGGCTACACGACCCCGCAGAGCTACGTCGACGGCCTGGCCCCCGCCATCGGTGTCGGCGCCGTCATCGTGGCGGTCGGCGCGGTGATCGCCCTGTTCCTCCCCGGAGGCAAAGGCCGGATCGCGGAAATCACTGCTACTCGGCCTGATTCAGAGCCCGGGCTCGTTCCACTTCATTGATATGAGTTTCGGTCCACTGCCGCAGCGCGCTGATCGGTTCAGCGAGGCTGCGGCCCAGTGGCGTCAGCTGGTACTCCACTCGCGGTGGAATGGTGGGATGCATTGTGCGGGTGAGGAATCCGTCGCCTTCCAGGCTGCGCAGGGTGTGCGTGAGCATCTTCTGGGAGACACCGCCGATGCGGCGGGACAGTTCGGTGTAGCGCATGGTGTCCTGCTGCAGCAGCGCGTCCACCACGAGGATCGTCCACTTCCCGGCAATGTGGTCGAGGACCTGACGGGTGGGGCATTTGGGGGAGTAGACGTCGGCGGGCAGACCCGAGGATTCGACGAACGTGGTCATGCGAAGGAGAGTAGCGCACTATTTAGTGCCTACTTCACAAAGGGGAGTCACTCTCCAATAGTTAGTGGTATGAACAAGATGATCTCCGTCGCCGAAGCCATTCGCACCCGCCGCACCGTCCGGCACTACCGGCCCGATCCGGTTCCGGCCGCCACCCTGGAAGCACTGCTGGAACTGGCCATGGAAGCGCCCTCCAGCTGGAATCTGCAGGACCGCTCGATCGTGGTGGTCACCGAACCGGAGGGTCGCGAGGGCCTGGCCTGGGCCACCGGTGGGCAGCCGCAACCGCAGGAGGCCCCGGTGCTGCTGGTGTTCGTCGCGGAAACGCAAGCGTGGCAAGAGGATCGGGGCGATGTGTACGACCACGCCCGCCGCAACGGCGCCTGGAACGAGCAGTTCATCGCCGGATTCTCGGCCGCGTCCACCGAGTTTCAGCAGGGCCTCGCCGAGCGCGGGCTGCTGCGCGAGTACGCGGTGAAGGACGCCATGATCGCCGCCGCCTACATCATGCTGGCCGCCACCGAGCTCGGGCTGGCCACTTCGCCGATGAACGGCTGGGAAGAAGACAAGGTGAAAAAGGTGATCGGCATCGAGGATCGCCCGGATCTGTCCATCGCCCTGCTCATGTCGATCGGCTATTCGGCCGAGCAGCGCAGGCACCCCGGCCGGCGGGCCGTCGAGCGCACTGTTTTCCGCGAGACCTACCCGGTCGCGTGACCGGGTGCGGGCCGCGCGCACCACGCCGGGAGGGTGCGCGCGGCCTGCGATAAAAGCGGATGAACCGGGCTGATTACAACGACTACGATTCGACCAGCAAGAATGGGGCAGGAAATTCCGCCCGACCCGTACCAGCCAGGGGAGTGACGAACCATCGTGGCCGACGACATCGACCGTGCCGAGCAGACTGCGGCGCTGACCGAGGAATCCCTCGCCGCCGCCGCGGAGGCCGCTGAGAAGGCGTTCGCCGCTGCCGCCGACCTGGACGCGCTCGCGAGTGCGAAAACCGAGTACATGGGCGGAAAGTCGCCGATCGCGCTGGCGCAGCGCTCGCTGGGCACGCTGCCCAAGGAAGAGAAGTCCGAGGCGGGCAAGCGCGTCAATGTGGCCCGGCAGCGGGTGACCCAGGCGTACGAGGCCCGCAATACCGAACTGCTCGCCGAGCGTGATGCCGCGGTGCTGGTGGCCGAGGCCATCGATGTGACCCTGCCCGCGCGTCGCGGTGCGGTGGGCGCGCGGCACCCCATCAATGCCCTGTCCGAGCGGGTCGGTGATGTGTTCGTGGCCATGGGCTGGGAGATCGCCGAAGGTCCCGAGGTCGAGACCGAGCACTTCAATTTCGACGCCCTGAACTTCCTGCCGGATCATCCGGCACGCACCATGCAGGACACCTTCCACATCGCGCCCGAGGGTTCGCGGCAGGTGCTGCGCACGCACACCTCGCCGGTGCAGGTGCGCTCCATGCTTTCTCGTGAGCTGCCCATCTATGTGGTGTGCCCCGGTCGCACCTTCCGCACCGATGAGCTCGATGCCACGCACACCCCGGTCTTCTCGCAGGTGGAGGGTCTGGCCATCGACAAGGGCCTGACCATGGCGCATCTGAAGGGCACCCTGGACGCGTTCGCGCGCTCGCTCTTCGGCCCGAACACCACCACGCGCATGCGGCCCAGCTTCTTCCCCTTCACCGAACCGTCCGCCGAGGTGGACGTGTGGTTCGAGGACAAGAAGGGCGGTCCGGGCTGGGTCGAATGGGGCGGCTGCGGCATGGTGAACCCGAAGGTGCTCATTGCCAGCGGGATCGATCCCGAGGTGTACAGCGGTTTCGCCTTCGGTATGGGTTTGGAGCGGACTCTGCAGTTCCGCAACGGCCTGCCCGATATGCGCGACATCGTCGAGGGCGACGTGCGCTTCACGCTGCCCTTCGGCATCCAATCCTGAGTCCACCCCGCCTGAGCCCATCCCACTAATCGAGGAAGCGAAACGTCAAGTGCGAGTAGCGCAGTCCTGGCTGACGGAAATCCTGCAGCGCACCACCCCCGGGTGGTCGGTGACGCCGGAGGAGCTCGACGCGGGGTTCGTCCGGGTCGGCCTGGAGGTCGAAGAGGTCCAGCAGCTGCAGCGGGTGGGCGGCGAGATCGACCATCCGCTGGTTGTCGGCCGGGTCGCCGAGATCACCGAGCTGACCGAGTTCAAGAAGCCCATCCGATTCTGCAAGGTCGAGATCGGCCAGCCCGAGCTGCAGGAGATCGTCTGCGGCGCACGGAATTTCGTCGTCGGTGACCTGGTGGTCGTGGTGCTGCCGGGTGGTGAGCTGCCGGGCGGATTCAAGATCGCCTCGCGCAAGACCTACGGGCACACCTCCAACGGCATGATCTGCTCGGTCGCGGAACTGGCCATCGGCAAGGATCACAACGGCATTCTGGTGCTCGAGCCCGGCACCGCCGAGCCGGGCACCGACGCCAATGAGCTGCTCGGCCTGGACGACACCGTCATCGAATTGGCCATCACCCCGGACCGCGGTTACGCCTTCTCGGCGCGCGGTCTGGCGCGGGAGCTGGCCTGCGGTTTCGACCTGGAGTTCCAGGATCCGGCCGTGCGCTCGCTGCCCGACGCCGATGCCGAGGCGTGGCCGGTGCGGCTCGAGCCCGAATCGCTGTGCACGCGTTTCGCGGTGCGCAAGGTCACCGGTATCGATCCGAACGCCGTGAGCCCGTGGTGGTTGCAGCGGCGACTGCTGCTGTCGGGTGTGCGCCCGATCTCCCCGGCCGTTGATGTCACCAATTACGTCATGCTCGAACTGGGCCAGCCGCTGCACGCTTTCGATGCCGCGAAGGTATCGGGCGGACTCGTGGTGCGGCGCGCCAATAAGGGCGAAACCCTGCGCACCCTCGACGAGGCCGAGCGCACCCTCGATGCCGAGGATGTGGTGATCGCCGATGACTCCGGCGTCATCTCCCTCGCAGGCATCATGGGCGGCGCGAGCACCGAGGTCGGCGGGGAATCCACCGAGATCATTCTCGAGGCAGCGACCTGGAATCCGATTGCCGTGGCGCGCACCGCACGCCGGCACAAGCTGGGCTCCGAGGCCAGCCGCCGGTTCGAGCGCATCGTCGATCCGGAGCTCAATCTGGCCGCGCTGGACCGCGCCGCCGGTCTGCTCGCCGAGATCGCCGGTGGCACAGTCGAATCCGTGCTCACCGATGTGCGGGTGCCGGTTCCGGCCACCGAGCCCATCGCCATGGATATCGATCTGGCCGATCGCATTGCGGGCGTGCACTATGCGCCCGGCGCTTCCACACGCCGCCTGCAGCAGGTCGGCTGCGCGGTCGATGTCGGCGTCAGCGAGGCCGGACACGGCCAGCTGATCGTCACTCCGCCGAGCTGGCGGCCCGATCTGACCCAGCCCGCCGATCTGGTGGAGGAGGTGCTGCGACTGGAGGGTCTGGACAAGATTCCGTCGGTGCTGCCCACCGCCCCGGCCGGTCGCGGACTGACCGCCGAGCAAAAGCGCCGCCGCGCGGTCAGCAAGGCGCTCGCGTTCGAAGGCTGCGTCGAGGTGCCGGTGCCGGTGTTCATGTCCCGCGAGGTGTTCGACACCTGGGGCCTGCCCGCCGACGATCCGCGCCGCAACACCATGCGCGTGCTCAACCCCCTCGACGCGGATCGGCCCGAACTGGCCTCGACGCTGCTGCCCGGACTGCTGGAAGTGGCTGCCCGCAATATCTCTCGCGGTGAGCGTGATCTGGCCATCTACGGGATCGCCCAGGTGGTGCGCCGGACCGAGCAGACCGCGCCGGTCGGCCCGCTGCCGGTGGATCGCCGTCCCACCGAGGACGAGATCGGCGCGCTGCTGCGCTCACTGCCCGATCAGCCGGTACATGTTGCCGCCGTGCTGACCGGCAAGCGCGAACCGCGCGGACCGTGGGGCCCCGGTCGCGCGGTCGAAGCCGCCGATGCCTTCGCGCTGGTCGATGCGGTCGCGGAGGCCGCGGGTGTGGCCATCGAGCGTCGCGCCGTGGCTTTCCTGCCGTGGCATCCGGGTCGTGGCGCGGAGCTGCTGGTCGACGGTGCGGTGGTCGGCCATGCCGGTGAATTGCATCCGGCCGTGCTGGAGCGCTCCGGCCTGCCGCCGCGCACCTGTGCGGTGGTCATCGATCTGGATGCGCTGCCGCTGCGCGAAAACCGGCCCACCCCGGTGGTTTCGCCGTTCCCGGCGGTGCTGCAGGACGTATCGGTGAGTGTCGCCAAGACGGTTCCGGCTGCCTCGGTGGAGGCCGCGCTGCGTTCGGGTGCGGGCGAGCTGCTGGACAAGATCTCACTGTTCGACGTATACGAGGGCGCGCAGGCCGGTGAGGGTCGCAAGTCCCTCACCTATGCCTTGCGTTTCCGTGCCACCGACCGCACGCTGACCGAGGACGAGGCCAGTGCGGCCCGCGACTCGGCGGTCGCGGCGGCGGCCGCTGCCGTCGGTGCGGTGCTGCGCTAGTCGGAGCATGGAGCAGCGGCTCGTCGCAGGCACTTTCGGGTGTCGCGACGAGCCGCTGTCGTATCGAAGGGTAGGAAGGGCGTTATGCGGCATCCGGCACGGCCCTTTCTCAATGCGCTGACGTATGTCCCCGATCGGCGAATCGTCATGACGCCGGAGCAGTTCGGGGTCCCCTACGAGGATCTGTCACTGACCACCACGGACGGGGTGACCGTCAATGCGTGGTTCGTGCGGGGGGCCGGTAAACCGCTGGGGCACATACTGTTCGCGCACGGCAACGGCGGCAATATCGGGGACCGGTCGCCGATACTGGCGCTATTGTCGGCGGCCGGATTCGATGTGCTGGTCTTCGACTATCGCGGATTCGGCCGCAGCGGTGGGCGACCCAGCGAGGAGGGCACCTATCTGGATGCGCGCGCGGCGCGGGATGCCTTGCTCGCACAGCCGGACATCGATCCGAATCGGGTGGTGTACCTGGGGAAGTCGCTCGGCGGCGGCGTCATGCTGGAGCTGGCGACCGCGTATCCGCCTGCGGCGCTGGTGCTCATGTCGACCTTCACCGGGCTGCGGGATGCGGCGGGGGCCGTCTATCCGTATCTGCCCAAGGTGGTGGTGCCGAACGCGTACCCGAGTCTGCGGCGGATTCGCCACCTGCGATGTCCGGTGCTGATCATGCACGGCGATGCCGATGAAATGCTGCCCGTGCGGATGGGGCGCACGCTCTACGAAGCGGCTCCGGAGCCCAAGGAGCTGGTGATCTATCCGGGTGGTGCGCACAATGATCTGGTGTTGATTCCGGGGTGGTCGGGCACGGTCGCGGCTTGGGCCGCGAAGGTGCTGCCGCCCAAGCGGCTGACCTGACGGAGAATGCTTACTTTCGAATGATATTGGCGAGGAACTCGGCATTGCTGCCGGTCCGGCGCAGACCGTCGAGCAGCAGGTCCAGGGCGCGCTGATCGTCGAGGTCGGACAGTGTCCGGCGCAGCTTGTCGACGGCCGCGTGCTCGGCGGGATCCATCAGCAGCTCATCGCGACGGGTGCTGGAGCGGGTGACGTCGACCGCGGGGAAGACGCCCCGGCTGGCCAGATTGCGGTCGAGCTTGAGCTCGGCATTGCCGGTGCCCTTGTACTCCTCGAAGATCACCGTGTCGCCGAGCGAACCGGTCTCCACGAGTGTGGTGGCGACAATGGTGAGCGAGCCGCCGTGCTCGATATTGCGGGCCGCGCCGAGGAACTTCTTGGGCGGCAGCAGTGCGGCGGAATCCACACCGCCGGAAAGGATTCGGCCGGAGGCCGGTCCGGAGGTGTTGTAGGCGCGGGCCAGTCGGGTGAGCGAATCGAGCAGCACCACGACATCGCGGCCCTGTTCGACGAGTCGCTTGGCGCGTTCGATGGCCAGTTCCGCGAGTGCGGTCTGCTGCGCCGGCGAGTGATCGAAGGTGGCGGCGACAACTTCGGCGGGAACGCCGCGCGAGAGGTCGGTGACCTCCTCGGGACGCTCGCCGACCAGCACCATCATGAGGTGTACCTCGGGATGATTCGCGGCGATGCCGTGCGCGATCGCTTGCAGCACAGAGGTTTTGCCCGCCTTGGGCGGTGCGACGATCAGGGCGCGCTGGCCCTTGCCGATCGGCATAATCAGGTCGGTGACCCGGGTGGTGAGCTTGTTCGGCTCGGTCTCCAGGCGCAGGCGCTCGTCGGGGTGGATGGGTGTCAGTTCGCTGAAGTGCGGGCGGGAAATCGCTTCGCCGGCAGGTCGGGCGTTGACGGTGTCGATACGGACCAGGGTTGCGGTCCTGCTGCCCTTGGCATTCGACTGGGCGGGGGCGCTCGGGCGCACCAGTGCGGTAACGAGATCGCCACGGCGCAAACCGAATTCGCGAACCAGTCGGGTGGGTACCGAGATATCGGCGGGGTCGGGCAGGTATCCGCTGCTGCGCAGGGTTGCCGTATTGCCGTTGATATCGAGTATTCCCGTTGCGGGCGAAAGGGTTTCGATGGTTTCGAGGACCGGCGCAGCGGCCTTCTCGGTGGTCTTGGCTGGGTTGGACTTGGCTGCGGCGGCGCGAGTACGGGCCGACCGGGTTTCGGTGGTGGTCATGAGTGTTTCTCCTGTGAAAGGCATCCGGTGACGTGCACCGGGAGTGTGTATGTGGAACGGCCGCATACGACCGGGAGCGGGACGCCGGGACGGCAGGCCGCAAGGTGATCCGAGTGCGTGTCAGCGGGTAGCTCAGAGTTACTGCTGGAAATCTGACTCGGAAAGGAAGAAAACTCGTGGGAGGGACTTCGTCTACCTACATCCACGGGATTACAACACCGCCTACCATACGCGGTGCTTGCTGTCGGCGCAATGGTGCCGTGGCAAAGCCGTCCGCTGCGTAGCCTGGTCCGTATGAGCAATGCCGAGGATCTCGTGTCGGAATTGGCGAAGCTGCCGGACGCCGAACTGGCGGCAGCCGTGGCGCAGGTGACTGCCGGCCGGGCCGGCTTGAGTGCGCTGCACGAGGTGGCCGCGGCGGTGGCGGCCACCGTCGGTCATGCACCCGACTACATCGATGTGACTCCGGACACGGACCCGGCGCCCGGCTCGCCGCCGCTCGATGTTGCTGTCACATTGGACCAGGTAGAAGGGGGTCCGTTGGTCACCGGTCTGCCGGTACCTCCGGCCGGTATACCCACCGCGCCCGGTATCGGCGGGTATACGACAGCGGGCGTCCCTACTTTCGAGTCAGTTCGCGATAAGGTCGAGCAGCGCTACGGCACCGCACAGGGGATGGACGAGCTCGATCGGCAGACACCCGCGGGTCGTAGCGTCGAGGAACAGTGGGACGCGCGGCAGAAAACCGCGCGGGAACGCCTGGAACAGATTCGAAAATCGATGCACGGCAACGATAACGACTGAACTCGGCGGTCTTTTCTTGACGATGGGTGGAACCCTATGACCGAGCCGCGCGAAATCGCCGAACGGCTGCTCGACCTGCAAGTCGACTTCATTCTTGCCGAGGTGACCGGCGATCGCTTCGCCGAGGTGATCGGCCGCGATGTGGAGGCGGTGATCGGCATTGCCGACACCATCATCTTCCGCGATGTGGTGGAGCTCGATGAGGCCAAGCAGACCGTGGCCAATATTATCAATCTGATCGGCGGCAGCCCCGTCCTGCAGGAGATGGTCGGCCAACTGTCGCTCTCGCTGTATGACGATATCGCCGCCAATAACGACTACACCCTCGGCGACGTGGTGGAGCGCGAGCCGGTGGAGCAGTTGCTGGAGAAGATCTTCGGCATGCACCAGGCGCAGGAGCGAATCCTGGAGCGGCTCACCGAGAGTCCGCTCATCGCCACCGTGGCCTCCAAGTTCGTGGACAAGCTGATCTCCGATTTCATGGAGAGCAATCGGCAGATGGCGAACAAGATTCCGGGTGTCGGATCGCTCGTATCGCTCGGCACCTCAGCGGCCAAGCAGGCGCGCAAGGCCGCCGAGAAGGCCACCGGCGACGGCACCTTCCTCGGCGAAATGGCCGGCAAGGGAGCGCAATTCGCGCTCAAGCGCACCAATAACGCCATTCGCGAAATGCTGCGTGACGCCCCGGTGCACGATGCCGCCATGGAATTCTGGGATCTGCACGCCGGTGAGCCGGTGAGCGGTCTGCGCGAGTACCTCTCGCAGCAGGATCTGCAGGATCTGGCGCTGATCATCTACCGCATCGCCCTCACCACCCGTGAGAAGGAGTACTTCGGCATCCTGGTCGATCAGGGCGTGGAGGTCTTCTTCGAGAAGTACGGCGATCACACCCTGGCCGCGCTGCTGCCCGAGCTGGGCCTGTCCGGCGAGGATATCGGCAAGGAAATCCTGCGCTACGGTCCCGCCGTGGTCGAGGCCGCCAAGCGAAACGGTGTGCTGGCCAAGCTTGTTCGCGAACGCCTGGAGCCATTCTTCGTCTCCGATCAGGTCATCGGCGTGCTGGCGGAGGCTACCAAGTAGTAATCCGGCGCCCCGGCATGCCGCTGGGGCGCCGACCCCGCTGGAGGCGATATGGATCTACCGATCACCGGTGAGCGCCTCACAGTGCTGTCGCCCGGTCCCTTCGTGCTTGTGCTGGGCGCGGGCGCCTACGAAATCCATATCGAGGGTGAGCTGGTGGTCCATCGGCCCGACGCCCCCGCGCTGCACCATGTCATCGGTGAGCCACTCGCCGAGGATCTCGCGGCCACCCTGGACGGTGTAATCGTCTCCGCCGCAGCGGATTCCAGCGGTGCGCTCCGCATCCTCCTGGACTCGAGCCTGCAGATGGTGGTGGAGTTCGACCGCTACTACGAGGCCTGGCACGTCACCGTCCCCGGCATCTACCTCGTCGTCTGCATGCCCGGCGGCGAACTCGCGATCTGGTCCGAAAAGGCATGACCCGCACCATATATGGCCTGATTCATGCCGCATGCATTCCTACCTTGTGCGCTGCGGTCGGTGTGCGTGCCCAGCACGCGCACCGACCGCAGCGTATCCACGGCGTGCCGTATGTCGGTACGGCCCGCGGTGGTCGATGCACTGCGGCACGTTCTGCGGGTCGCCCATCATCAGCGACCCGAGTTCATGCCGTCCCCTCCGAGGCATCCCGTGGTGGCCGTGCAGCGTTGAACGGCCCTGGTGAGCATCGCTAGTGAGGAGCCCGTGCGTCAATCTGGATCCCTGTCCCAATTTGTCCCACTTGCACGGGTTGCGATAGTGGCCGGATGGTCTATGGAGTGCGTGCGAAGTCAAGCGAACCGCGCGGTAGGTTTGGCTCCGGCGGAACGCAACAGCGACATCGGATATCGGATCGGCAGGAGTAGCGAGGGTGGTCGAAGCACACTCGGCAATCGCGGGTGTCGTGCGGGTACGACGGGAGGCGCTCGGTTTGTCCCGTGCGGAACTCGCACGGCGAGCGGGAGTTTCGGAGGCGGTGATCCAGAAGGTCGAGCAGGGCACCCGGCAACCCACTCCGACCGCGCTCGCCGCACTGTTCGAAGCTCTGGATGTGCCGATGCAGTACCGCGACCACGCCGCGAACGTGCTGCAGCCGGAACTGACCGATATCCCTTATGACGGTGAGATACCGGACCAGGACGAACTGGACTTCCTGAACAGCCTGCCCTATCCGGCCTGCTACCAGACGGTCCCCGGACTCGATCTCATCGCGGCCAATGACGCCTACCTCCAGACTTTTCCGGGCCTGACACCCGGTGTCAACATCATTGCGTGGATGCTGCTCGACCCGATCGCCCGCCACGTCATGGGCGACTGGGAGCGCGAGACGCACCTCATGGTGTGGGCCTTCCGGCATATGGCCCCGGGTATCACCACCCCCGAGCACATCGAACGGATCACCGGCCTGTGCCGGGATGCGCCCGACTGGCAACGCCTCTGGTCGACGGACATCCCGCCCGCCGAGATCGGCCTCCGCCCCACCCGCGTGCGTTCGCCCGAGACCGGTGAGTTCACGCATATGCAGATCCAGCTTTTCGGCTGCGAGTTACCGCGCCGGCCGTGGTGGATGTACGCCCTGGTGCCCGCGCAGGCGATTCCGGCCTGACGGTAGGTTCGAGTGCCGGTGGCACGCACGAGAGTCATCGGTATCAGGCATGAAGGAGCGGTCGGAGTGTTCGAGGCGCATGCGACAATCGCGAGTTTTCTGCGCGTGCGACGGGAGGCGGCGGGGCTGACGCGTGCCGAGCTCGCAGGACGGGCGGGGGTCTCGGAGGCCTTGATCCAGAAGATCGAACAGGGCATTCGCCAGCCCACCTCGACCGCGCTCGCCGCGCTCTTCACGGCATTGGAGGTCGAGTCTCCGTACCGCGAACGGGCCGCCAGCGCACTGCTGCCCGAACTGACCGGGCTGCACTACGGCGAGCTGGAACAGGCCGAGCTGAATTTTCTGCGGACCCTGCCGTACCCGGCTTGGTATCAGACCGTTCCCGAGCACGACATCGTTGCGGTCAACGATGCGCATCGCCGATGGTTCCCGGGTGTGGAGCCAGGTGTCAATGCCCTCGCGTGGATGCTGTTGGACCCACGGGCCCGTGCGGTTATAGGTGATTGGGAGCGCGAGGTGCGCACCATGGTGTACGCCTTCCGGCATATGGGGCCCGGCGCAGCCGCGTCCGCCCGTGGCGAGGAGATCGCCGCCGTGTGCCGGCAGTCGCCGGACTGGGAGCGACTGTGGTCGGCGGGCCTGCCACCCGAGGGGGTTCCGCACCGCAGGACCCGGGTGCGGTCGCCCGACACCGGCGAGTTGACCGTGATGAACGTTCAGCTCTTCCGCTGCGAACTTCCGCGCCGTGAGTGGTTGATGTACACCATGACGCCCGCGCGCAGCGCCGAATAGCTCGCTACAGCCCGGCGCCGCAACGCCTGCCGGACAACCGTCGATCAGTTTCCGGCCGAGCGGCTGAGCACCGCGATCGGGAAGGTCCGGGTGCTCAGCGCCCGGTAGGTGGCGAAGTCGGGGTATCCGGCGACCAGTGTGCGCCAATGGGTTTCGTACTCGGCCGGCTCGGTCACCACGCGCACATCGACGGGCCAGTTCTCGGCGCCGACCTGGACGCGGGCGGTGGGGGCGGCGGTCAGGTTCAGCCACCAGTTCGGGGTGCCGGGGTGGCCGCCGTTGGAACCGGACACCAGCAGGTCGTCACCGGAGCGGATCAGCATGAGCATGACCGGGCGTGGTTCGCCGGATTTGCGGCCCGTGACGATCAATTGGAAGACCGGCTTGCCCTGCAGTGTGGCGAGCTTGGTCCCGCCGGATCGCGTGTAGATCCAGCTGTTCACGCGCGAATAGGTGCGTGCGCTCCAGCCGAGGTAGACGCTCGAGTAGTGATTGAACCGCCCGCTCATGGTGAGGGTGCCGGTTCCCGAATTCTTGCGTGCCATCTGTATCCCAATGCTCGACGCGGTGTAACGCGGCTCACTTTACATACTGTCCAGTGAGTCGTCGGGTAGCCGGCGACTACGGTGCGATCAGCTTCTGGATGGTGGCGTAGGACGGGATGCCGGTCGGGAGGGGCCCGGAATCGGCGACGGCCTGCGCGGTGTGCACGGCGGCGGCCAGGGCGGCTCGGTAGAGCAGGGAGCCGGTGCTGATGCGGCGCACGCCCAGCGCGGCGAGATCCGCGAGGGCGGGGCCGGTGGGGGAGAACAGAACATTGAGCGGTGCGGTGAGAGTCGAAGTCAGCGCCCGGATTTCGGTGGGGTCGGTGAGGCCGGGGACGAAAATGCCGTCGGCCCCGGACTTCTCGTAGGCCCGCACCCGTGCCAGGGTCGAGCCCGGATCGATGCCGAGCCAGTACGTGTCCGTGCGCGCATTGACGAAAAGATCCGGGGTGCGGGACTTTACGGCGGCGATGAGCTCCGCGTGCGTCTGTGGATCGGCCAGCGCGTCATTGTCACGACTGTCCTCGAGATTGATGCCCGCTATGCCCGCCGCGGCGAGCTCGGCGCAGAACTCGGCTACCTCGTCGGGATCGGTGCTGAAACCACCCTCGACATCGACGGTGACCGGGACCGGAAGACGGCCGAGTCGCTGTGCGAGCGTGAGTGTTTCGGCGCGGGTGGCGGCAGCACCGTCGGGCAGCCCCGCCGCCGCGGCCACCCCGAGGCTGGTGGTGCCGATGGCGGTGAAACCCGCGTCGGCGAGCAGGGCGGCGGAACCGAAGTCCCATGCGTTCGGCAGTACCAGCGGGGCATCACGGTGGTGCAGACTGCGGAAGAGCTCGGTCTTCGTCATTGCGCTGCTCCGGTTTTCGGCGGTGGACTACACGGATCAGTTCACGCAGGGAATATCCGAGCCGATGGTCGTGGTGACCGCCTTGCCATTGTCGGGGGCGTCGGTGGTGGTGGCGGCCGCGGCGGCGACCGCCTTGGCGGTCGTCGTGGTGCCGCCGGTGGTCGAGGCCGCCGGGTCGAGGGTTTCCGGAAGCTCGAAATCGGTGCCCAGGACCAGCTTGATATGGCCCGCGGTGACATTCGAGGACGGGCTGCTGGAAATGCCGCCGAGCATATCGGTGAGCTGCTGGGCGTCGGCGTCGGCGCCGGTGCCGTAGTAGATGACGGTGGAGGTGCCGTCCGAGGAGGTGGCATTGCTCACGTCACCGGTGGGAAATCCCTTGGCTCCCAGGGACTTCTGCAGTTTGGCCGCCATGCCGGGGGTGCCGGTGGCATTCACCACGTCGAGGGTGCTGGTGGGTGTGGTGCGGGGTGCGGCGGCGACGGCCGGCTGTTCGACACCGAACGCGCCGCGCACGGTCTTCTTGATGGCGACCGGATCGATGACGTTCACGTCTTGTCCGTCGACGGTGTCGTAGCGCAGGACGGGAAGGGTATTGAATTCGACCGACGGGGAACCCGCGCGGCCCACCGTGGTGATGAAATCGGTGAGATTCCACCCGTCCGACAGCACCACGTCCTTGTGCGCCACATCCATGAGCGCCTTGAGCTTGCCCAGATTGGTGAGCGTGCCGGAGTCCTTCAGCGATTTGGCCACCGAGGTGAGGAAGGCCTGCTGCCGGTGCGTGCGGTCGAGGTCGCCATTGTCCAGGCCGTGCCGCTGGCGCACGAAGGCCAGCGCGTCGGAGCCGTCGAGATGTTGCTTGCCGGCGGGGAATTGCGCCCCGGAGTAGTAGCTGTCGTCCACCGCGTGATTGAGGCAGACATCGACGCCACCGAGCGCGGTCGCCAGATCGTAGAAGCCGGAGAGTGACACCTCGGCGAAACGGTTGATGGGTACGCCCGTGAGCGCCTTCACCGTCTGCACGATCGACGTGCGACCGGCTACCCGGCCCTGTCGCTCGAGGTCGACCTTGTCGGTGACGCCTTGTGCCTTGAGCTTCTCCTCGACCATGTACTTCTTCAGGCCGTACGACTCTTTGATCTTGGCGTGGTCGTAGCCCGTGATGCCGGATACCGGTACGTAGTCGTCGCGCGGGATGGAGAAGGCGACGATCTTCTTCATATCCTTCGGAATATGCACGAGGATCAGGGAATTGGCGTTGTAGCCGCCTTCTGTCCCGTCGCCGGCGTGCAGCTGGTCGAGGATCTCCTTGGGCAGATCGTTGCCGTTGAGGTCTTTTCGAGTATCCAGGCCGATGAGCAGGATATTGATATCGCCGTCGAGGCTCTGGTCCTCCGCGGCGATGCCACCGGATCTGGTGAAACCCTGATCGAGGCTGGTCTCCCCGTACCAGACGGCACCGGTGATGCCGATCACCCCGACGGCGACCAGCGACATGACACCGCGGCCCGCGTAGCGCAGTCGTTTCGATTGCGCGGAGGCCGGAGCTTCCGCGGCGCGGCGATGCGAATTCGGCCGGGCGCGGCGCGTGCGCCGGGGTTCGGTCGGGGGCGTCTCAGCTGACTTGCGCGCACCGCCGGTGGGGCGGTAAACGGGGAGCTGTTCAGTGTCGTCGTCGTACATGGCTATGTCGAGTCTGCCGGAGGAGGACGTCGCTGTCAGATCGGCCTCTGATTATGCCGGATTAAGCACCCTCCGGTGAATGAAATTGCATAGATGTGCATAACAATCGCATGTGCGGCTCAGTCCTCGACGATGGCGATGGCGTCGATCTCGACCAGCATTTCGGCCCGTGGCAGGCCGGTGAAGACGGTGGTGCGGCTGGGCAGCACCGCGCCGCGGGTGTGTGCGGTGACGAATTCGCCGTACGCGTCGTTCATGACGGTGAAATCCTCACGCTTGGTGAGGTAGACGCGCAGCATCACCACATCGTCGAAGCTCGCACCGCTCGCCTCGACGATCGCCTTCACATTCTCGAGGGTCCGGATCGTCTGTGCCGCGACATCACCCGGGTACAGGTACTCATTGGTGACGGGGTCGACCGGACCCTGCCCGGAGACCTGGACGAAGGGGCCCTTGCGCACGCCCTGCGAGAAAGTGTGCGCGGGCGCGGGCGCCTTGTCGGTGCGGATGGCGATCTTCTGGCTCATGGTCGGGCCTTTCAGTGGTCGGGGCTTGTGGTGCCCGGGCTCGGACTCCAGCCGAGCTCGGTGGAGGCGGCATCGGCGGCGGCGCGCACCTGCGGCAGCATGCCGAGTACCTGGTCGTGATCGAGCAGCATGTCCGGCACCGACATCGACAGCGCGGCGATGACGGCGCCGGTGCCGTCGCGAATGGGGACGGCCACACAGTTGATAAAGCTCTCGTGCTCCTCGTGGTCCTCGGCATAGCCTTGGGCCACAACGAGTTCCAGCTCCGCTAGGTACTGCTCGGGAGTGCGGATGGTGCGATCGGTGAAGGGCCGGTACTCGATACCCTCGGCAATCGCGCGCCACTGTGTGCGCGGCAGCGCGGCGACGAGCACCTTGCCGACCGCGGTGCAGTGCAGTGCGGCGGGCCGCCCGATCCGCGAGTACATGCGGACGCTGTGGGTGGCGTCCAGTTTGTCGATGTAGACCGCCTGGCCGGATTCGTAGGTGGCCAGGTGCACGGTCTGGCCGGTGGCGGCATTGAGCGCGCTCAGGTGCGGCCGCGCCGCGATACGCACGTCGCGCCCCTCCAGTGAGCGATTGGCGAGCTCGAAAAGCCGTGAGCCCAGCCGGTATCGGTGCTCGAGGTCGTGGGTGACGAAGCGCTCACCCTCCATGGTCTGCAGTAGCCGCAGCACGGTGGACTTGTGCACGCCGAGCTGGGTTGCCAACTGTTCCAGGGACTTCGGCTCCTCACCGAGTTGGGTGAGGATGGTGAGGGCGCGCAGCAGGCTCTGGCTCATGAGGGGACATTCTCGGGGATGGGCTGCGGCCGGGTGTAATTCATTTCCGCCCATTCGGAAGTACTCGCGGCGGAGCGGGATTCGAGGGTCGCCAGCGGCGGCAGCTCGGCCACGTCCCCGGTGCCGGTGAGCGCGGCGGCGGCGCACAGATGTCCGAAGCGCAGCAGCTGCTCGTGTGGGCGGTCCTGCAGCAGTGCCGCCAGATATCCGCCCGCGAAGGCGTCGCCCGCGCCGATGCGTTCGGTCACGTCGAGCTGCAGGGCGGGGACCTCGAGCCGGACCCGGTCGATGTATCCGGTCACCGAATGCTTGTCGTTCTTCACGATCAGGTGGCGCGGCTGCGGGAAGAGAGCGCGCAGCTGCTCGGCGTCGCCGACTCCGAAAACCGCTTCGGCCTCGTCCGCGCCGAGGAACACCACATCACTGCCGCGAATGTGGCGGGCCAGGACCTCCTGCGCGGATTCGCTGCGCCGCTCCCAGAGGGCCGGGCGATAGTTCAGGTCGAAGCTGATCAGGCGCTGCCCGCGCGGCTGCGCGAGCAGGGCCTGCGTGAACTCGGTGGCAGTGGGCGATAGCGCCGGGGTGATGCCGGTGAAGTGGATGACACCGGCCCCGTCGAGCAGTCGCGCGGCCGCGGTGAGATCGGCGGGGGACAGGGCGCTGGCGGCAGATCCGGTGCGGTAGTACAGCATTCGGCTGGCCCCGGCGTCCAGATCGCCCGGCCGGGAGGAGCCGCTGCCGCGCTCCTTCACGTACACGCCGGTGGGCCGGGCGGGATCGACGGTGACGGCGGAGGTGTCCACGCCACGCGCACCGAGATGCCGCACCAGATACCGGCCGAAGCCGTCGTCGCCGACGCGGGAGATCCAGGCGGTCGGGATGCCGAGCTGCGCGAGCACCGTGGCCACATTCGCCTCGGCGCCCGCCGCACCGCGTTCGAAGGTGTGCGAGTCCTCCAGCGGGCCCGGCTGCGCGATCAGTACGGCCAATCCCTCGCCGACGGTGACCGCGCGCTTAGTCGCCTGGGTCACACCAATCTCCTTAGAACGGTTGCGGCTTTCGGTCTTCGTGTGCAGAATAACCACGCATAAACACTATGTGCAACACGCGTTGCAAAATACGCAATGCTATTCGGCTCTGAATCGGACGTACGAAATCGGAAGGAATGCCGTGGCTCTCGACAATGGCGTCGTCACAGCACTGGGCGACCGGAGGCTGGGACCGCAGCACAAAGCACTGCCGCCCGCCGCCTGGGGGCTGAGCGTGCGTGAATATCTGGCCACCGCACCGCATCTGGACGATTTGCAGACGCCGGTGCTGACCGTGGACCGGGCGGCCGTCGACTCGAACCTCGCCGTCATGGCGCAGTGGACGCAGCAGGCCGGGGTCCGGCTCGCCCCGCACGGCAAGACCACCATGTCGCCGCAGCTGTGGCGCGAGCAGCTCGACGCCGGCGCATGGGGCATCACCTTGGCCACGGTGTGGCAGGTGCAGGTGGGCCGCTCGTTCGGGCTGGACCGCATCATGCTCGCGAACGCACTAGTCGATCCGGTCGGATTGCGCTGGGTCGCAGACGAATTGGCGGGCGATCCGGACTTCGAATTCTACAGCTGGGCCGATGGCCTCTCGACCGTGCACGAGATGGAACGGATCCTGGAGTTCGCGCCAGAGGGTGTGCGAGTGCCGGTGCTCGTGGAACTCGGTGGGCCGCACGGCCGTACCGGAGCCCGCACCCTGTCCGAGGCGTACGAGGTGGCCGAGGCCATCCACCACTCGCCGCGGCTGGTGCTTGCCGGTGTCGGTGGTTACGAGGGTGCGCTGGCGCACGACCGCACTCCGAAAGGGCTTGCGGCCGTCCGGCATTACCTCGACGAGGTCGGCATTCTGCACCAGGAGCTGGCGGCGCAGGGACGCTACGAGGGTCGCGCGATTCTCACTGCCGGTGGCAGCGCCTACCCGGATCTGGTGGTGGAGCGGCTCGCTGGACTCGCGGATGAAGAAGGCACACAGGGTGTTCCGACCACGGTGGTGCTGCGCTCGGGCGCGTACCTGATCCACGACGACGGCTTCTACTCCGATATCTCCCCGCTCACGGCCGGCGGTGTGGCGCTGACCGGCGACGACCGCCCGCTGCGTGCGGGCATGCACGGCTGGGCGCGCAGCGTCTCCCGGCCGGAACCGGGGCTCGCGCTGCTCGATGCGGGCAAACGTGATCTCCCGTTCGATGAGGGGCTGCCGGTCCCGCAGCGTAGTGCGGGACCGGCAGCGAAACCGCTGCCCGAGGGGGCCGTGGTGACGGCCCTCAATGACCAGCACACCTTCCTGCGACTGCCGGACGGCAGCGATGACGCGGTGCCGGTGGGTTCGGTGGTGCGACTGGGGCTTTCACATCCGTGCACGGCCTTCGACAAGTGGCGGCTCATTCCGGTGATCGACGACTCCGATGCCGAGCGGCCGCGCATCGTCGATTTCCTGCACACCTTCTTCTGAGCGGAATGTCATGGCCGACTTACTGATTCGTGATATCGAGATATTCGACGGCACCGGGGCGGACCGGTACCGGGGTGATGTGGTGGTGAACGGCGGGCGGATCGCGCAGATCGCTCCGCCCGGCACGGTGACCGAGGCTGCCCGCATTATCGACGAGGGCGAGACCCTGGTGCTGGCGCCGGGTTTCATCGATATGCACGCCCACTCGGACCTGCACCTGCTCACCGAGCCGGGGCACTTCGCCAAACTCAGCCAGGGCATCACCACGGAGGTGATCGGCCAGGACGGGCTCTCGTACGCGCCCATCGACGACGGGGCGCTGGCCGTGGTGCGTCGTCAGATCGCCGGTTGGAACGGCAATCCCGCCGATCTCGACTTCTCCTGGCGCACTGTCGCGCAATACCTGGATCGCCTGGATTCCTCGGGCATCTCGCCCAATGCCGCCTACCTGGTGCCGCAGGGCACGCTGCGGCTCATGGTGGTGGGCAGCCAGAAGCGCGCCGCCACCGCCGCCGAGCTCGACCGGATGCGGACACTGCTCGCTCAGGCCCTGGCCGAGGGTGCGGTCGGCATGTCCAGCGGACTCACCTATACGCCCGGAATGTATGCCGACACTTCGGAACTCGCGGCCCTGTGTGAGGTGGTGGCCGCAGCGGGGGGCTTCTATGCGCCGCACACCCGCTCCTACGGCGCGGGCGCGCTCGAGGCGTACGCCGAGATGATCGAGCTGTCGCGGCGCACCGGCTGCGCCCTGCATCTCACGCACGCCACCATGAACTTCGGCGTAAACCGCGGGCGCGCACCGGAATTCCTCGCCATGGTCGACGCGGCCCTGGCGGACGGCTGCGATATCAGCCTCGATACCTATCCGTATCTCCCCGGCTCCACCACGCTTTCGGCATTGCTGCCCAGCTGGGCCATGTCCGGCGGACCCGATGCGGCGCTCGAGCGCATTGCCGACCTGCCGACCCGGCTGCGCATCGTGGCCGATGTCAATGTGAACGGCTCCGACGGCTGCCATGGCGTGGCCGTGGAGTGGGAGACCATTCAGATCAGTGGCGTCGCGAATCGGGCGCTCGATGGCTATGTCGGGCGCACCGTCAGCGAGATCGCCGCCGACCGGGATATGCCGCCGGTCGAGGTGTTCTTCGACCTGCTGACCCGAGATCAGTTGGCCACCACCATACTTCAGCATGTCGGGCACGAGGAGAACGTGCGCGCCATCATGCGGCATGCGCGGCATATGGGCGGTAGTGACGCACTGCTGGTGGGGGAGCGCCCGCATCCGCGGGCCTGGGGCACCTTCCCCCGGTACCTGGGCCGCTACTCGCGGGAGCTCGGCGTATTCGGGCTCGAGGAATGCGTCCACCACCTCACCGGCCGTCCCGCGCAGCGGCTCCGGCTGCGCGAGCGCGGACTGATCCGGCCGGGTTACGCCGCCGATCTGGTGCTGTTCGACCCGCACACGGTGGCCGATACCGCCACCTTCGACAATCCCAAGCAGCAGGCGCGCGGCATTCCCTATGTACTCGTCAATGGCGAATTCGCTCTCGACGCAGGCAAACCCACCGATGTGCGGGCCGGTCGCGCCCTGCGCATGGATTCCACTCGGAAGGAGACCCGTTGACCTCCGCCATGGACGTCATTCGAGCCGATCGTGTACTGACCGTGGTGCGGGCACCGGAGATTCCCGACCCGGCGGCGCTCGCCGAAGCGCTCGCCGGATCCGGAATCCGCGCCGTGGAACTGACTTTCACGACTCCGGGCGTGCTGGACTGTCTACGCAAGGCCGCCGATGGCGGACGCGGGGTCATGGGCGCGGGCACCGTGCGCACCGCCGAGCAGGCCGCCGCGGCCATCGACAGCGGCGCGCGATTCCTGGTGACGCCCGGGCTGTGCGCGGAGGTGGCCGAGGTGGCCACCCGGCGCGGAATCCCGGTTGTCATGGGCGCTTTGACCCCCACCGAGGTCATGCGGGCCATGGATCTGGGCGCGGCGGCGGTGAAGATCTTCCCCGCCCGCGTCTTCGGCCCCGCGTACTTCAAGGACCTGCGGGGGCCTTTTCCCGAGGCGCAATTGATCCCGTCCGGCGGGGTCAACGCCGGCAATGCCGCCGACTTCCTCGCCCAGGGCGCGGTAGCGGTCACCGCCGGTACGGATGTTGTCGCACCCGCCGATGTCGCGGCGGGGCGCTGGGCTGAAATCGCCACGCGGGCAGCATTGTTCGTTCGATCTTTGAACTGAGAGGTACACCATGGGCGCCACAGTCGACTGGCTGCGCACCACCACCCCCGGACTGCTGGTGCTCTGCGGTCTGTCCATCGCAGTCCTGCTGCTGGCGATCATTCGCATCAAGCTGGAGCCGTTCATCGCGCTGCTGCTGACCAGCCTGGGCCTGGCCCTCGCGGCGGGCCTGCCGGTGTCGAAGATCGTCGGCACCCCGATGAAATCCGGCGACTCCCTGCTGGAGACGGGCTTCGGCGGCATTCTCGGGCATATTGCCGTCATTATCGGCCTGGGCACGGTGCTCGGCGCGATCCTGGAACGCTCCGGTGGCGCCGATGTGCTCACCGACCGGCTGCTGCGGGCATTCGGGGAGAAGGGCGCGCCCGTCGCCATGGGACTGCTCGGCCTCATCTTCGGCATCCCGCTCTTCTTCGATATCGGTATCTTCGTGCTCGCCCCGCTGGTCTACGTGGCCGCCAAGCGCGGTGGCGGCTCGCTGGTGCGCTATGCCATGCCCATGGTCGCGGGCCTGTCCATGACGCACGCCTTCCTGCCGCCGCATCCGGGTCCGGTATCGCTGGGCGGACTGCTCGGCGTCAGTCTAGGCTGGCTGATTTTCATGGGATTCGTCTGCGGCATACCCGGATTCATCGCCGCCGGCATCGTGTGGGGCAGCTGGATCGGTAATCGCATCAAGGTCGAGGTGCCCGAAGAGTTCCTGGTGGCGGAGCCGGTCGGCGACGGCCCCGGCACCACCACGGCCACGGCGGTGCGCCCGCCGCCGTCGGTGGCGCTCATCGGCGGCATTATCGGAATCCCGCTGGTGCTGATTCTCGGCGCGACCTTCGGCAGTCAACTGCTGCAGGCGAATTCGCAACCTCTGGAGGTGCTCACCTTCCTCGGTACGCCCGCCGTGGCCCTGCTCATCGCCGTACTGACCGCCTTCTACGTGCTGGGTCTGCGGCGCGGGCAGACCGTGCAGGAACTGAGCACCCTCACCGCCGAATCGCTCCGGCCGGTGGGCATGCTGCTCCTGGTGGTCGGCGCGGGCGCCTTCTTCGGAAAGGTCATCTCCGCCACCGGAATCGGCTCGGCCCTGGCCCAAACCATGTCCGCCGCGGGTCTTCCCGTGATCGTGCTGGCCTACATCATCAGCTGCGGCCTGCGCATTGCTCAGGGCTCGGCCACGGTGGCCATCGTCACCACCGGCGGCATCGTCGCTCCGCTCGTGGTCGACCACGGCTACTCCCAGATGGCGCTGGCCCTGATCGCCATGTCCATTGCCGCGGGCTCGATTGTGCTGAGCCATGTCAATGACGGCGGTTTCTGGATCATTTCCAAGTTCTTCAATCTGACGGTCAAACAGACGCTGCAGACCTGGACGGTGCTCGAAACGGTGCTGTCGGTGGTGAGCTTCGCGGTGGCGGCCGTGCTCTTCGCCCTCGTGGCCTGAGCTGCACGAACGGGGGTTGGGAGACCGGTGTGACCGGGGTCTGCCAGCCCCCCGCTGTGAATGAGCTTGCACAATCGTGCATAATCATCACATGGCGGATACCTCTAGTGGACCCACGCTGCGGGTCGCGGTCGCTGGTGCGAGCGGGTACGCGGGCGGCGAAGTCCTGCGACTGCTGCTCGGACACCCAGCCTATCGAAGCGGGCGTCTCGAGATCGGGGCGCTGACCGCCGGGTCCAATGCGGGCAGCCTGCTCGGGACGCTGCAACCGCACCTGCTGCCGCTGGCCGATCGGGTGCTCGGCCCGACCACCGTCGAGGAACTGGCCGGGCACGACATCGTGTTCCTGGGCCTGCCGCACGGGCAGTCCGCGGTCATTGCCAATGCGCTGCCGGAATCGACCGTCATCATCGACTGCGGGGCCGACTTCCGGCTCACCGATGGTGCGGCCTGGGAGAAGTACTACGGCACCCCGCACGCGGGCAGCTGGCCGTACGGGCTGCCGGAACTGCCGGGCGCGCGTGAGCAATTGCGCGGGGCGACCCGGATCGCGGTGCCGGGCTGCTATCCCACGGTGTCGAGTCTCGCGCTGGCCCCGGCCATCGCCGCGGGCATTGTCGAACCGAATGTGAATGTGGTTGCCGTGAGCGGCACCTCGGGCGCGGGCCGCAAACTCGATGTGGGCCTGCTGGGTTCGGAGGTGATGGGTTCGCTGCGCGCCTACAGCATTGCGGGCGCACACCGGCACACTCCTGAGATCGCTCAGAACCTCAAGGCAGCGGGCGGAATCGACGTCGCCGTGTCCTTCACCCCGGTGCTGGCGCCGCTGCCGCGTGGCATTCTCGCCACCTGCACCGCCCCGACGCGCGTGGACGCCGCCGCGGCCCGCGCCGTCTACGAAAAAGCTTATGCCGATGAACCCTTCGTGCACCTGCTGCCGGAAGGCGTACTGCCGCAGACCGGTTCGGTTCTCGGATCCAATGCCGTCACCCTGCAGGTGGCCGTGGACGAGGCCGCCGGACTGCTGGTGGTGATCGGCGCTATCGACAATCTGGCCAAGGGCACCGCGGGCGCGGCTGTCCAATCCCTGAATCTGGCTCTCGGATTCGACGAGACCGCAGGACTTTCCACCGTAGGAGTGGCACCGTGACTTCATCCACTGTCGGCAAGCTGGTCCGGACCCAGGGCGTCACCGCGCCGCTGGGGTTCCGCGCGGCCGGTATCACGGCGGGCATCAAGGTCAGCGGAAAGCCGGATCTGGCACTGGTATTCAGTGAGGGACCGGAATATTCGGCGGCCGGCGTCTTCACCCGCAACAAGGTGAAGGCCGCGCCGGTGCTGTGGTCGCAGCAGGTGCTGAAGACCGGGCGATTGCGGGCGGTCATCCTGAATTCCGGTGGGGCCAATGCCTGTACGGGTCCCGGCGGCTTCCAGGACACGCACACCACCGCCGAGGAGCTCGCGAAGGCGCTGAGCAACTGGGGCACCGAGACCGGGGCGGGCGAGATCGCGGTCTGCTCGACGGGTCTCATCGGCGACCGGCTGCCCATGGACAAGCTGCTGCCCGCAGTCACCGAGATCGTGCACGAAATGGGTGGCGGGCTCTCCGGCGGCGCGGAGGCGGCACGGGCCATCATGACCACCGATACGGTGCCGAAAGAGGTTGCGTTCCACCATCAGGACAAGTGGAACGTGGGTGGTATGGGCAAGGGCGCGGGCATGCTCGCACCGTCGCTGGCGACCATGCTCATCGTGCTGACCACCGATGCGGTCGCCACGCCCGCACAGCTGGACGCGGCGCTGCGCAAGGCCGCCGGGCTGACCTTCGACCGCCTCGATGTCGACGGCTCCTGCTCCACCAATGACACCGTGCTGCTGCTCGCCAATGGCGCGAGTGGTGTGGCGCCCAGCCAGGACGACCTCGATGCCGCCGTGTTCGCGGTCTGCGACGATCTGGCCGAACAGCTCATGGCCGATGCCGAAGGTGTGACCAAGCGGGTGCACATCACCGTGCGCGGCGCGATCAGCGAGGACGAGGCGCTCATCGGCGCGCGTGCCCTCGCCCGCGACAGCCTGGTCAAGACGGCGTTCTTCGGTTCCGACCCCAACTGGGGCCGGGTGCTGGCGAGCATCGGCATCGCACCGATCGAGCTGGAGGCGGACAAGATTTCGGTGTCCTTCAACGGATATCCGGTGTGCGTCAACGGCATGGGCGCCCCCGGCGCACGCGAGGTGGATCTGTCCGGCGCCGATATCCAGGTGCTGGTCGACCTCGGACTCGGCGACGGTGAGGCCACCATCCGCACCACCGACCTCTCACACGGATACGTCGAAGAGAATTCGGCCTACAGCTCATGAGTTCGGTGCGCGAACAGCTTTCGGCGCTGGACAAGGCGCATGTCCTCGCCGATGCGCTGCCGTGGCTGCAGAAGTTCCGCGACAAGGTGGTGGTCGTCAAATACGGTGGTAATGCCATGGTCGACGACGAGCTCAAGCGGGCCTTCGCCGCCGATATGGCATTCCTGCGCACTGTCGGCGTGCATCCGGTAGTCGTCCACGGCGGTGGCCCGCAGATCAGCGCCATGCTGAAAAAGCTGGGCCTGCAAGGGGAATTCCGGGGCGGCTTCCGCGTCACCACACCCGAGGTGATGGATGTGGTGCGCATGGTGCTCTTCGGCCAGGTGGGCCGCGAGCTCGTCGGGCTCATCAATGCGCACGGGCCCTATGCGGTCGGCATCTCCGGTGAGGACGCGCGACTGTTCACCGCCACCCGGCGCACCGTCGACGTCGATGGCGCGCCCACCGATATAGGCCTGGTCGGTGACGTCACCGAGGTGAATCCCGACGCGGTGCTGGATCTCATTGCGGCGGGCCGCATTCCGGTGGTCTCCACCATCGCCCCCGATGCGGACGGCGTGGTGCACAACATCAATGCCGATACCGCCGCGGCCGCGCTGGCGCAGGGCATCGGCGCGGAAAAACTGGTCATCCTCACCGATGTGGAAGGCCTGTACACCGACTGGCCGGACCGGTCCTCGCTGACCACGCGCATCGATACCGACGAGCTGGCCAAGTTGCTGCCCAGCCTCGATGCGGGCATGGTGCCGAAGATGGAAGCCTGCCTGCGTGCCGTCGAAGGTGGTGTCCCGACCGCGCACGTCATCGACGGCCGGGTACCGCATTCGGTACTGCTGGAGCTGTTCACCGGGGAGGGGATCGGCACCATGGTGACCCCCGCGGGCGGCGAGAGTTCGAACGGAGTGAAGTCATGAGCACAGCCGATATTCAGCAGCGGTGGAACTCCGCACTGATGAACAACTACGGCACCCCGAAGATCGCGCTGGTGCGCGGCGCCGGCGCGGTCGTCTACGACGCCGACGGCAAGCGCTACCTCGACTTCCTCGGTGGTATCGCGGTCAACAGCCTCGGGCACGCGCATCCGGCGATTCTGGAGGCGGTCACCAATCAGCTGGGCACCCTCGGCCATGTGTCGAATCTGTATGCCAGCGAACCGGTCATCGAGCTCGCGGAACGGCTGCTCGCGCACTTCGGCGACGGGGACGGGAAGGCGTTCTTCTGCAATTCCGGCACCGAGGCCAATGAGGCCGCGTTCAAGATGGCGCGACTGACCGGTAAGACCAAGATCGTCGCGTGTGAGGAGGCGTTCCACGGGCGGACCATGGGCGCGCTGGCCCTGACCGGGCAGGCGTCCAAGCGCACGCCGTTCGAGCCCATGCCCGCCGGCGTTGTGCATGTGCCCTACGGTGACGCGCTGGCGCTCGCGGCCGCAGTCGACACCGATACTGCCGCAGTGTTTCTCGAACCCATTTTGGGGGAGAGCGGCGTGGTCATTCCGCCTGCCGACTACCTGGCCAAAGCGCGCGCCATCACCAAACAGCAAGGCGCGCTGCTGATTCTGGACGAGGTGCAGACCGGTATCGGCCGCACCGGTGCGTTCTACGCCCATCAGGCGGCGGGCATCGTGCCGGATGTGATCACCCTGGCCAAGGGCCTCGGCGGCGGCCTGCCCATCGGCGCGGTGCTCGCGCAGGGTCCGGCGGCCGAGCTGCTGCAGCCCGGTATGCACGGCACTACCTTCGGTGGCAATCCGGTCTGTGCCGCAGCGGCTTTGGCGGTGCTGCGCACCATCGACGACCAGGGTCTGCTCGCGCATGTGGAGAAGGTCGGCAAGATTCTCCTCGACGGCATCGACGATCTCGACCACCCGCTCATCGATCATGTGCGCGGTGCGGGTCTGCTCATCGGCATCCAGCTCACCGCCGACGTCTCGGCTCAGGTGGAGACGGCCGCCCGGGAGACGGGCTATCTCATCAATCCCGCCAAGCCCAATGTGATCCGGCTGGCTCCGCCGCTGGTGCTCACCGAAACCCAGGCCGACAATTTCCTGAACGACCTCCCCGGCATTCTCGACGCCGCGCAGGCCCAGGCGGAGAAGGAGAACCAGAAGTGACCATTCGCCATTTCCTGCGCGACGATGATGTGAGCCCGGCCGAACAGGCCGAAATCCTCACCATCGCAGCGGAACTGAAGAAGGCTCCGCTCTCCCTGCGTCCCCTCGACGGTCCTCGCGGCGTCGCGGTCATGTTCGAGAAGAACTCCACCCGCACCCGCTTCTCCTTCGAAATGGGCATTGCCCAGCTCGGCGGGCACGCCGTGGTCGTGGACGGTCGCGATACCCAGCTGGGTCGTGAGGAGACGCTCGCCGACACCGGCCGTGTGCTCTCGCGGTATGTCGACGCCATCGTCTGGCGCACCTTCGAGCAGACCCGTCTCGACGAAATGGCGGGCGCCGCAACCGTTCCCGTCGTGAACGCGCTCTCCAACGAGTTCCACCCCTGTCAGATCCTCGCCGATCTGCAGACGCTGCAGGAGCGCAAGGGCGACCTCGCCGGGCGCAAGCTCACCTACCTCGGTGACGGCGCGAACAATATGGCGCACTCGCTGCTGCTCGGCGGCGTCACCGCGGGGTTGAACGTAACCATCGCCGCCCCTGCGGGTTTCGAGCCGCTGCCGTGGATCGTGGAGCTCGCCCAGAAGCGCGCCGCCGAAACCGGCGCCACCATCACCTTCACCGCGGACCCGATCGCGGCCGCCGAAGGCGCCGACGCGCTCGTGACCGACACCTGGATGTCCATGGGTCAGGAGAACGACGGCCTCGACCGCGTCGCCCCCTTCCGCCCCTTCCAGGTGAACGCGGCCATGCTGGCCCACGCCGCCCCCGATGTGACCGTGCTGCACTGCCTCCCGGCGCACCGCGGCGAAGAAATCACCGACGATGTCCTCGACGGCCCGCACAGCGCGGTCTGGGACGAAGCCGAAAACCGCCTACACGCCCAGAAAGCCCTCCTGGTCTGGCTGCTCGCCAAACAGGGCGGTGCCCAGTGAGCGGTGAGCGTCGCTCGGCCGCAACAGCTCCCGTCAGATCGGGTGCGGCAATCGCCCGCACCCGAGCCGGCCGCCAGGCCCGCATCGTCGCCATCCTCTCCCAGCACGAGGTCCGCAGCCAATCCGAGCTGGCCGTCCTCCTTTCCGGCGAAGGCATCGACACCACCCAGGCCACCCTCTCCCGCGACCTGGACGAACTCGGCGCAGTGAAACTCCGCGCAGCCGACGGCGGCGCAGGCGTCTATGTCGTCCCCGAGGACGGCAGCCCCGTCAGGGGCGTAACCGGCGGCACCGAACGCCTCTCGAAGCTCCTCGGCGACCTCCTGGTCTCCACCGACTCCAGCGGCAATATCGCAGTCCTCCGCACCCCACCCGGCGCCGCCCACTTCCTGGCCAGCGCCCTGGACCGAGCGGCTCTGCCGGAGATCGTCGGCACCATAGCCGGTGACGACACCATCGCCGTCATAGCCCGCGAACCCACCACCGGCGCCGAACTAGCCACCAAAATCGAACTCCTCGCCTGAGCCAGCTTGGCTCTGGCCAGGTCTTTTCTGTTCGAAGACCCCCAGTTATGAATGGGATTGCATCATCGTGCATAATCATTTGTAGGACGCCGGGGGAACCGACCTACACGTACTAATCGAGGAGCACACGGACTATGACCAAGCGCGTCGTACTCGCCTACTCCGGCGGGCTGGACACTTCAGTCGCGATCAGCTGGATCGCCAAGGAGACCGGGGCCGAGGTGGTCGCGGTCGCGATCGACCTGGGCCAGGGCGGCGAGGACATGAACGATGTGCGCCAGCGCGCGCTCGACTGCGGAGCGGTCGAATCCATCGTGGTGGATGCGCGCGACGAGTTCGCCAATGAGTACTGCCTGCCGACCATCCAGGCGAACGCCATGTACATGGGCCGCTACCCGCTGGTCTCGGCCATCTCCCGGCCGCTGATCGTCAAGCACCTGGTCGAGGCCGCCGAATACCACGGCGCCGATACCGTCTCGCACGGTTGCACCGGCAAGGGCAACGATCAGGTCCGCTTCGAGGTCGGCATCGGCGCGCTCGCGCCCGAGCTGAAGGTCATCGCCCCGGTCCGCGACTACGCCTGGACCCGCGAGAAGGCCATCGAGTTCGCCGGCGAGAACAACCTGCCGATCAATGTCTCCAAGAAGTCGCCGTTCTCCGTCGACCAGAACCTGTGGGGCCGCGCGGTGGAAACCGGCTTCCTCGAGGATCTCTGGAATGCCCCGACCAAGGACGTCTACGACTACACCGTCGATCCGACCGTCAACTTCGAGGCGCCCGACGAGCTCATCGTCACCTTCGACAAGGGTGTTCCGGTCGCCATCGACGGCCGCCCGGTCTCCATGCTCGAGGCCATCACCGAGCTGAACCAGCGCGCCGGACGCCAGGGCGTCGGCCGTCTGGACATGGTCGAGGACCGTCTTGTCGGCATCAAGAGCCGTGAGATCTACGAGGCACCGGGCGCCATCGCCCTCATCACCGCGCACCAGGAGATGGAAGCGGTCACCGTCGAGCGCGAGCTCGGCCGCTACAAGCGTCAGGTCGAGCAGCGCTGGGGCGAGCTGGTGTACGACGGCCTGTGGTACTCGCCGCTCAAGCGTGCGCTGGACGCCTTCGTACAGGACACCCAGCAGCACGTCACCGGCGAGGTCCGCATGGTCCTGCACGGCGGCAGCGTCATCGTGAACGGCCGTCGCTCGGACGAGTCGCTCTACGACTTCAACCTGGCCACCTACGACGCCGGGGACACCTTCGACCAGTCGCTGGCCAAGGGCTTCGTGCAGATCCACGGCCTGTCCTCCAAGGTTGCGGCGCGTCGGGATCTCAGCAAGAAGTAGTAGCCTGCGACCGGGTATCCACCGGCCTGAGGAGGCGTCCATGCGAACCGATGACGACAGCTGGGACATCACGGAGAGTGTGGGCGCCACCGCCATCGGTGTCGCCGCCATGCGGGCCCACGAAACCCGGCGTGACGATGCGGTCTTCAGCGATCCGTACGCGGCGAAGCTGGTGGCCGCGGTCGGTTCGGACGGCTGGAACACGATCATGGGCGCCGGGCGGGGCGGTGGCGGCCAGACCGGCAGCAGCTTTATCAACGGCGTCATGGGTAACTTCCTGGTTGCCCGGACGCTGTATTTCGACGATTACTTCGCCAAGGCGATCACCGTCGGCATCCGGCAGTTCGTCATCCTGGCCTCCGGCTTGGATGCGCGCGCATATCGGGTGCAATGGCCCTCCGGCAGTACGGTTTTCGAACTGGATCAGCCGAAGGTGCTGGATTTCAAGTCGAAGGCGCTCGCCGACGACGTGCCTGCGGTAGATCGCCGTGAGGTGCCCATCGACCTGCGGCGGGACTGGCCGAAAGCCTTGCTCGACAAGGGTTTCGATCCCGATCAGCCGACCGCCTGGCTCGCCGAGGGCCTGCTGCGCTACCTCCCCGGCGAGGCGCAGGACCGGCTGCTCGAGAACGTGGTCGCACTGAGCGCACCCGGCAGCCGGATGGCGCTGAATATCGGCACCGGAAATCGCGCGCTGTCGAAGGAAATGCGCGAACGCCGCCGGGAAGCCTTGGCCAAGGCCGGGATTCGAGTCGATCTCGAAGAGCTCTGGTACCCGTGGGAGGGCCGCACCGACCCGCGCAGCTGGTTCGCCATGCAGCAGTGGCTGGTGCGGGAGGGCGATCCGGCGGCCCTGCTGGCGGACCACGGCCGTGTCGTCCCCGAGGCGGCGCTGCCCGATATGAGTACACACATCCTGATGACCGCGATACGACCGCGAGGAGACGACACGCTATGACCCAGGGCGGCAGCACCAATGAGGGCGCGCTGTGGGGCGGACGATTCGCGTCCGGCCCGGCCGCGGCAATGGCCGCGCTGAGCAAGTCGACCCACTTCGACTGGGTGCTGGCGCCCTACGACGTCCGCGCTTCCAAAGCCCATGCGCGCGTGCTGCACAAGGCCGGGCTGCTGTCCGAGGGTGATCTGGCCGCGATGTTGACCGGACTCGATCAGCTCGCCGCCGACGTGGCTTCGGGCGCCTACGCCCCCGCCGAATCCGATGAGGACGTGCACGGCGCCCTGGAGCGCGGTCTGATCGAACGTGTCGGCACCGAACTCGGTGGCCGCCTGCGTGCCGGTCGTTCGCGAAACGATCAGGTGGCCACGCTCTTCCGCATGTGGCTGCGCGATGCCGTGCGCCGGGTGGCCGAGGGTGTCCTCGAGGTGGTCGACGCCCTGGTCGCCCAGGCAGCCGCGCATCCGGACGCCGTCATGCCGGGCAAGACGCACCTGCAGGCCGCGCAGCCGGTCTTGCTCGCGCATCACCTGCTGGCGCACGCGCATCCGCTGCTGCGCGATATCGATCGCCTGCGCGACTTCGACAAGCGTGCCGCCATCTCCCCGTACGGTTCGGGCGCGCTCGCCGGTTCCTCGCTGGGCCTGGATCCGGAGGCGATCGCCGCCGACCTGGATTTCGATGCGGCAGCGGCCAATTCGATCGACGCCACCTCCTCGCGCGATTTCGCCGCCGAGGCGGCCTTCGTGCTGGCCATGACCGCCGTCGACCTCTCCCGCATGGCGGAGGAGGTAATCATCTGGAGCACACCGGAATTCGGCTACATCACGCTCGCCGACGCCTGGTCCACCGGCTCCTCGATCATGCCGCAGAAGAAGAACCCGGACGTCTCCGAGCTCACCCGCGGTAAGGCCGGCCGCCTCATCGGCAACCTCACCGGCCTGCTCGCCACGCTGAAGGCCCAGCCCCTCGCCTACAACCGTGACCTGCAGGAAGACAAGGAGCCGCTGTTCGATTCGGTGGCTCAGCTGGAGCTGCTGCTCCCCGCCATCGCCGGCCTGGTCTCCACCCTGACCTTCCACACCGACCGCATGGCCGAGCTGGCCCCCGCCGGTTTCACCCTCGCCACCGATATTGCCGAATGGCTTGTCCGCCAGGGTGTTCCGTTCCGCGTCGCGCACGAGGCCGCCGGCGGCTGCGTCCGCGCCGCCGAAGCTCGCGGCGTCGGCCTCGACGAACTCACCGATGCCGAATTCGCCGCCGTCGACCCGAACCTGACCCCCCGGGTCCGTGACGTCCTCACCGTCGAAGGCTCCATCGCCTCCCGCAACGCCCGCGGCGGCACCGCCGGGGTCCAGGTGGCCAAGCAACTCGAGGAAGTCCGCAGCACCGCCGCCGACCACCGCACCTGGCTGCGCTGAACCCGGCGAAAACCCGTAGCCATCGCCGGATGCGACGGCTACGGTTCGCTGGTGTCCAAGCGGGAAGCACGGCTACAGGCCGAGATCCAGCCGTTCCTGAAGCAGTACGGTCGTGTGTCGCGGCGGTGCTACGGCGGTGACCCGAACGACCGGCACTACGACCGGGCTTTCGAGGCGGAGCTCAAACGGCTCGACCCACGTGAATTGGACCGGCTGATGAACGGTACAGACGAAGACGGTCGCTGATCATCCTGTACGAACGACGAATGCCCGCCGCAAGAAGCGGCGGGCATTCGTGATTCGAGGTGCGGGCTGGGGTCAGCCTTTGACGAAATTCAGGCGCTTGTTGGCGGGGATGGCGTTGCGGTCCGGGGCGCGGACCGGGCCGGTGTCGGACTGCTTGCGGGCGGGCTTGCCCCGGCGTTCGCGGCGCGACATCGGCCGGTCGGCGGCGGGGGTCTCGGAATCGACTGCTTGCGGTTCCGGGCTTGCGGTTTGGTCAGACACGAGGTCCTCCTGAGGGAGTGTGACCGATTCACCGGGGGTGGCCGGTCGAGATCGGAGTGCCGCGTAGCGGCGGGAAATCGGCGTTCGGAGCCGGAAAGGTGCGAAGGCTCAGCGGAAGCGCTGACAATTCGGCACGAGTGCGCTCTCTGTGGTTCAGCGCTGAGGCGGCTCAGAAGTGCGGTGGCATCCACATGCCGTCTACGGTAACCATACGGCGTCGTGGCAGGCTTCTCATTTCGGGCCCTGCGCGCCCGATATTCTGCCGGCATGACCTTGTTGTTTCTGGGAATGGCCATAGCCTTCGAGGTGACGGCCACGGTGTCGCTGAAGATCTCCGACGGATTCAGCAAACTGGTGCCGTCGATCATTGTGGTGATCGGCTACGCGGCGGCATTCGTCTTCCTGTCGCAGGCGCTCAAACGGGGGATGGCGATCGGGGTCGCGTACGGCATCTGGTCGGCCGTGGGTGTGGTGGCGGTGGCGACCATCGGTGCGCTGTTCCTGGATGAGCGCCTGACGCTGGTGCAGGTCGGCGGGATCGGGCTGGTGATCGTGGGGGTGCTCGCGCTGGAACTCGGTGGGGCGCACTGAGTCTCTTCAATGCGCACTGATCAATGCGCACTGAGTTCCAGCGTGCTCAATCCTGTACGCGCAGTGTGTATCCCGCATCCGCGAGTGCGGTGAGCACCTCGTCGCGATGGGCGGGCCCGCGGGTTTCCAAGGTCAGCAGTACCTCGACCTCGTCGATGGCAAGCCAGGTGTCGGTGCGCGAATGGACCACATCGAGCACGCTCGCGCCGGTACGGCCGAGCTCGGCGAGCAGTCCGCCGAGACTGCCGGGGCGGTCGGAGATGGTGACGCGGGCGGCGAGATAGCGGCCCGCGGCGCTCAACCCGTGGCCGATCACCCGGGTCAGCAGCAGCGGGTCGATATTGCCACCGGAGAGAATCGCGCACACCGGACCCTGCAGATCGAGCTCGTCCAGATCGCAGGCCATGAGCGCGGCGACCGCAGCGGCTCCCGCCGGTTCGACAATGAGTTTGGCGCGTTCCATACACAGCAGCAGCGCCCGGGACAGCGCATCCTCGTCGACGGTCAGGATGGTCGGCGCGCATTCGACAATGTGCCCGAACGGCACCTCACCGGGCTGCCCCACGGCAATACCGTCGGCCATGGTGACCATGTGCGCCAATCGAATCGGCTTCCCGGCCTCCAGCGATCCGGGCCAGGCCGCCGCACCCGAAGCCTGCACGCCGATCACCCGCACCTGCGGAGCCAGCTGCTGCAGCGCCCCAGCGACGCCCGCGAGCAATCCGCCGCCGCCGGTGGGAACGATGACCGTGCCGACCTCCGGGAGCTGCTCCAGGATTTCCAGCGCCACCGTCCCCTGTCCGGCCACGATATCGGGATGGTCGAACGGATGGACCAGTGTCGCCCCGGTCTGCTCGGCGAATTCCCGTGCTGCCATGAGTGATTCGTCGATGGTATCGCCGACCTGATGCACCGTGGCTCCATATGCCTTGGTGGCCACCAGTTTCGGCAGAGCCGCACCGACCGGCATGAACACCGTCGACTCGATGCCCAATGACGTTGCCGCCCAGGCCACTCCCTGTGCGTGATTGCCCGCGCTGGCCGCCACCACGCCCCGCCGCCGTTCGGCCTCCGGCAGGTTGGCAATGCGGTTGTAGGCCCCGCGCGGTTTGAACGACCCGGTCCGCTGCAGGTTCTCGCATTTGAGCCAGACCTCGTGCCCGGTGCGCTCCGCCATTACCCGCGATGCCACCATCGGGGTCCGGCGGATGACCGGTGCCAAGAGGTTTGCCGCCGCGTCGATCCGTGCGATCAGGTCCATGGCGCCATGCTGCCAGGTGTCAACCGGCCTGTCTCGTCCCCGCCCGCCCGCGCCGCGCCACGCGTATGGACCCGGCGACGCCGCGCAATCCCGGGCCGAGACCACCTCCCGAGCTATCTTCTGACCGATCGAGCTCCTGCCCGATTTCGCGCTGACCTGCTCTGATGCTCCGCTCGACCACCGGGAGAGGGAAGCTGTGCCGAATGCAGTGAAGATCGTGACCGCACTCGCCGTTGCCACCGCTTTGAGCACGGTCCCGATCGCGACGTCCGATGCCGCGGTGGTCCCGACCATCGGCAGCTGTTCCGGCGGCGATTTCCGCTGGACCGCCGTGGACGGCGCGATCGGCATGTCACCCCGGCAGCTCACCTTCACCTCGGTCGGCAGGCTGTGGGATTGCCTCGGCGTCCCGGGCATTACCGGCGGCACCTTCACCGGAGTTCATGTGGCCGTATCGGATTGCATGCATCCGGCGGACGGTCCGCTCACCGTCGACATCCTCTGGTCGGACGGCGAGACGAGCAAATTGTGGGGCCCGTGGCCGGTAGGAATGATGCAACCCACGATCGGCCCGATGGAGGTGGTCGGCGGTCTCGGCCAGGGCGGTCGCGTCCGAGTGGTCGCCGAATACGAGATGATGACGCCCGATATGGTCATGGGCTGCATGGGCCTCGGCGTCACCACCGGCCCGGGCCGGTTGTCCGCCAGTATGTGGTGAAAACTCCCCGCAACTTTTCCTGGTTGTGACACCACCGACCGAGAAAACCAACACTGGAAACCTACCGTGGCGGTATGCCCCCACGCCGACGCTCCGCCCTGCTGGCCACCCTGGTGGTCGACCAACCGGGTCGACCGCAGATCATTCTCGGTGAATTGCGCCGGGTGATTCTGGACGGCGCAGCCCCGCCGGGCACCGTGATTCCGCTGCGTGAGATCGCGGAACTGTTCGGTGTGAGCCATATTCCGGTGCGCGAGGCGCTCAAGATCTTGATCGGGGAGGGCCTGGTCACGCACGAACAGCACGCCGGATACGCCGTCGCCCAGTTGACCGCCGCCGAACTGCGCGAAATGTATATCGTGCGGCAGACCTTGGAGGAGGCGGCGCTGAGCATGGCGGCGCTGCATGCCTCCGCCGCGGATCGGGCAGCGCTGGTGGCGGCGAACGAGTTGCTGGAGAAGGCGATTCACGATGACGATCCGGTCACCTACCATCGGCAGTCTCGGGTCTTCCATCTCGCCCTGACCCGGCCCTCGCGCCTGTTCCGCCTCATCCACATGCTCGAGGCAGCCTGGAATGTCACCGAGCCGATCCAGCCCATGGTGCACGTATCGCACGCGGACCGGGAACGCCTGCACGGCGATCACAATCTCATGCTCGATGCGTTCCTGGACCGCGATGTGGATCGGCTGCTCGCCATCGCCCGGCGGCATCACCTGCGGCTGGAGCAGGTGATCTCCACACTGCCCACCGACACCGGATTACTGATGGCCCCGGAAGATATATCGATCCCGAAATAAGGGGGCAATGGAGGTGCAATGGCGGGGCAACGGCCCGTTCCTACCTTGAGCCCACCATTGCTCTTCGGATCGGATGCGCCATGACCGATATCGCCACACCCGTCACGGCGGACACACCCCCCACGGTGACCGCCCCAGTTTACGACCCCGCGCTCACCAATGAGGACCTGGCCCCACTGCGCGAACAGCGTTGGGGCTCATACCATATCTTCGCCTTCTGGATGTCGGATGTGCACAGCGTCGGCGGCTACGTCACCGCGGGCAGTCTGTTCGCGCTCGGCCTGGCCGGCTGGCAGGTGCTCGCCGCACTGCTGGTCGGCATCACCATCGTCTACTTCCTGTGCAATCTGGTGGCCGCGCCCAGCCAGCGGACCGGTGTGCCCTATCCGGTCATGTGCCGCAGCGCCTTCGGAGTACGAGGCGCGAATATTCCGGCCATTATTCGCGGCCTGATCGCGGTGGCCTGGTACGGGATTCAGACCTACTTGGCCTCGGCGGCGCTGATTGTGGTTGCCGTCAAACTGTTCCCGAGCCTGGCGCCGTATGCCGTCTCCTCCGATTATGGGTTCCTCGGCCTGTCGCTGCTGGGCTGGTGCGCCTACCTGGTGCTCTGGGTGGTGCAGGCGGCGGTGTTCTGGCAGGGCATGGAGTCCATTCGCCGGTTCATCGACTTCTGCGGTCCCGCAGTGTATGTCGTGATGTTCGCGCTCTGCGGTTACCTGATCTACAAGGCCGGCTGGGGTTCGATCAATCTGCAACTCGGTTCGGTGAAGTACCACGGCTGGGATGCGCTGCCGGTGGTGCTGGGCGCGATCGCCCTGGTGGTGTCCTACTTCTCCGGCCCCATGCTGAATTTCGGCGACTTCTCCCGCTACGCCAAGTCCATGCCGGCGGTGCGCCGCGGCAATCTGCTCGGGCTGCCGGTCAACTTCCTGGCCTTCTCACTGCTCGTGGTGATCACCGCCTCGCTGACCATTCCGGTCTACGGCAAGCTCATCACCGATCCGGTGGAGACGGTGTCGCGCATCGATTCCACCTTCGCCATTGTGCTCGGCGCGCTGACCTTCACCATCGCGACCGTCGGCATCAATATCGTCGCCAACTTCATCTCCCCGGCCTTCGACTTCTCCCATGTCAGCCCGCAGCGCATCAGCTGGCGCATGGGCGGCATGATCGCGGCCGTCGGCTCGGTGCTCATCACCCCGTGGAATCTGTACAACAATCCCGAGGTCATCCACTACACGCTGGAGACCCTGGGCGCGTTCATCGGCCCGCTGTTCGGTGTGCTGATCGCCGATTACTACCTGATCCGCAAGCGCAAGATCGTGGTGGACGATCTGTTCACACTGTCGGAGACCGGAAGCTACTGGTACCGAAAGGGATTCAACCCGGTCGCCGTGATCGCCACGGTGGTGGGCGCGGCCGCCGCGGTCTTCCCGGTATTGGCCAAGGATGTGAGCGGTATGTACACCGCAGCCCAGTACAGCTGGTTCATCGGCTGTGTTCTGGCGTTCGCTGTCTACTACGGCCTGGCGAAGAGTTCGCGATTCGCCATGACCGTATGAGTGTGTCCGCAGCCACATAATCCGCGCCGTCAGAAGCGGCGAGCGGGAGCGGGTCACCGTCGAAGTCATTGCGCGGCAGGTGAATGCCTCCGGCAACTAGGCGACCGAGACGGTGTCCCGGCTCTGGCCGCCGGAATACGCGTAGTCAGCGACCGGAGGTGTACGCCCGGTCGGCGAGCTCGATGACCTGAGCCAGCCACGGTGTGTAACCGCCCGGTGCGGCGGCGACCGCGGTGCGCAGTTCGCCGACGGTCACCCAGGCGATATCGTCGATCTCGTCCGGATTCGGCTTCGGCGCCTGCCCGACCAGCCGCCCGATCAGCACATGATCGAACTCATGCTCGACCCGCCCGGTCCGCCCATCCGCCGCCTGATAGCTGAAGGTGCCGACCTCGGTCAGCTCGGCCGACACTCCCAGCTCCTCACCCAGCCGCACGGCGGCGGCCGCGGCCACCGCCTGCCCGGGTGCGGGATGCCCGCAGCAGGTATTGGTCCACAGCCGCGGGAAGCGGGTTTTCACCGCGGCCCGCTGCTGCAGCAGAACCCGCCCGTCCGCGTCGAACAGCAGCACCGAGAACGCTCGGTGCAGCCGGCCCGGCGCGGTGTGGGCCGCTGCCACGGCCAGCGATCCGGCCGCGCGGCCCTGCTCGTCCACGAGCTCGACGAGCAGGGCTTCACGGTCGACTGCCGGGGTGGCGTCGGAAGTGTCGAGAGTGCCGGTCACCGGCCTACCTTATCGGCGGTAATCATCAGGTACTGGAAGCTGCCCTCCCTGTACGAGGTCAGGAAGGGCTTCTCCACGCCGGTGGCCAGCTCGGAATGGGTGCGCAGTTCCCAGTACGGAATGGTCGCCGGGGTGAGGTCGGTGACCGCGACCGGCACCAGATTATTGGCGGCGAGCGCCTTGAAGTACTCGCTGCGCGGATGGATATTGCAGCCGTAGTGCGCGTCGATCCAGCTCACCGACGCCGAGCGCGCGCCGAACACATCATTGGAGCAACCGGTGATGCAGACATAGCGCCCGCCGGGCTCCAGCAGCCGGGAGAACTCGGCGAAGAGCTCGAAAAGGTCCACGTACATGGTGGTTTCATTGGTCCAGATCCCGCGCATGGACCCGGCCTCGAAGCCGGTGTCGAGCATATTCTTGAAGTGGAACTGCACCCTGTCGGTGACGCCGCGTTCGGCGGCCTGATCGTTCGCGAAGCCGGCCTGGTATTCGGAGATGGTGACGCCGTCCATCCGGCAGCCGAAACGCTGGTTGGCCATGAAGCTGGTACCGCCGCGTCCGGAGCCGCCGTCCATGAGCCGATCACCGGGGCGCACATCACCGAGCTGACCGAGCAGGACGTCGGCCTGTGCGGTTTCGAGGCGGTGCAATTCCCTGACGAGGCGCTCCTGGCGAGTGTCCTCGGCGCCCTCCAGGACCGACAGGTCCGGCTCGCCGATGCCGTAGTGGTGATGGTAGAGCCCGTCCACCTCACCGAGCACGGTGTTCACTCGATCGTCATTGGGGTTGTTGTTCCAGTACGCGGCGACCGACTTCTGATAGTCGGTGTGCAGCACGCGCTCGGATTCGGGGCGGAACGTGGTCATGGCAGATCATCCTCTCGATCGCTGAGTGCAGATGAGGAGCTGAAAAACCCTGGAGATCAGACGCTTTCGTTGTAGCGCCGACTGTCGGCATGCCAGGCGCGATTGCCGCCCATCCAGGCCCACAGGCCGCCCAGGAAACGGCGCAGTTCCGCGGAACCGCCCGCGGCGAGTGCACCCGCCTCCGCTTCGAAGCGGTGCACCAGTTCATCGTGCACCTGCGCGGTGCGCTGTACCGCTTCCCGGCGTGAGCACTTCTCCTCGGCCGCCAGGACGGTCGGCAGATTGAATTCCCTTCCACCGGAAAGGTCTTCGCGTGCCATCGAGTACAGGTCGTTCACCATCTGGCTGGCCAGTGCGGCCGTGGTCACCACCCGCCGGACTCGGGGGTCGGTGTATTCGGCGGCCGGCAATTCGTATCCGCCGACCGCATCGATGGGTGCCATACACGGCAGGAAGCTGTGCGGCTGCCGGTTGAGCAGGTACTCCCAGACCGGCGGCATCCGCCCGGCCTCCCGCCAGCCGGCCTCCGCGCACAGCGCGATGAACCAGCCGGCGATCTCCGTCCGCAGCCGGGCGACCTGGGTGGGGGAGGCGTACCGGGACAGATGTTCGAAGGAGGTGCGGAAGGCCCGCAGAATCGGATCACTCTGCATGGCCTTTTCGACCTGCGCCTGATACTGGATCGGCAGGTGCACCGGATCCATTGCGGCGGCTGCCAATTCGAGCCGGGGCCCGAGTTCCGCTGTCGCACTGGAGTGACTGCCGTCCGGTGCGATATCGCTGGCGTCCTCCTCGCAGTAGTAGTCGTCCACCGACCACTCCGATACGGCGCATTTGGCGGCTGCCAGCAGCCGGTCCGCGTCATTGCAGTCCGGATGCGCCAGCATGATCAAACGCCCGAAATCGGCCTTGCGCAGATCGTCCAATCGGCCCTCGTACAGCCCGATCTCCTGTGCCCAGGCGATGATTCCGGTATTGACCGCCGCCGCGAGCGCGGGATCGTCCCGTACCGGAGGCGGGCAGTACAGCGTCGGAATCGCCGACCCCGCCGACTGCGTCCGCAGCGCGGACGCGGTGCCGATTCCGCTGGGGCCGTGCGAAATCGGCCGCGTGCGGGTCCGCACCGCACCGTTTTCGATCGGCGGAGCCACCCCCGCCGCCGGTGCGGCAGCGGGGGCGACGAGCGGCCCGGGCCGAGTCGTGGCGAGATCCGAAGCGCTGGGTGCTGCCACTCCCGGGGTGCTCGGCACTACCGCGCCGGGCGTTTTCGCTCCCGGAGCGGGTGCTGCTCCGGCCGGTCGGCGGGCCGCCGATAATGCTCCGAGTCCCTTGGGGCCGAGCGGGATTCGCCCCGCCGCAGTGCCGGCCGCCGCCGATGAGCTTGTGGCCGTCGGCGTGTTTTTTCCCACCGGCGCGCTGGTTCGCGCCGCTGAGCCCGCTCCCGTCGGCGGGCTGGTTGCGACCCGTCCGGTGGCTTTCGGTGCCCCGGTCCGCGCCGGGACAGGTGGTGCGGGCACGGATCCCGCGCTGTTCGCCCGGGGTATCGGGCGAAGTGGTTGCCCGGCACCGGGTTTCGGTGGTGCGGGCCGCAGCGCCGGCACCGCGCCCCCGGCGGGTGCGCTCGGATGTGATGCCTGATCGGCGATCCCTGCGATCGCCTCGAGCGTGGGCAGATTCACCAGCAGGCTCGCGGACCCCAATCCCATGGGCCCGAGTAGCCGTTTGGGCGAGAGATGCGCCTCGGCGGCATCCGATTCGCCCAGTCGTGGATCATCCAGTGCGCCACCGGAATCAGGGGCCTCCGGGAGCAGGAGGGTGGACGGCGCATTCGGATCGAAGGAATTCAGCAGCGCGGCGACCGCCGCCGCCACCTCGTGGGTGGCGGGCGGCGCCGCGGCGCGTGAGAGCACCGACATGGCCGGCTCCGATCAGTCGGACTGACGGGCGATCGACACATTGTCGAGAATGCCGAGCGCGTCGGGGACCAGGACGGCGGCCGAGTAGTAGCAGCTGACGAGGTAGGAGATGATCGATTGATCGTCGATACCCTTGAATCGGACATTCAAGCTGGGCTCGTACTCGTCCGGAATTCCGGTCTGGTGCAGGCCGATGACGCCCTGATCCTTCTCGCCGGTGCGCATGGCCAGGATGGATGTCGTGGAGGTGTCGCTGACCGGGATCTTGCCGCACGGATAGATCGGCACCCCGCGCCAGGCGGGCACCCGATGGCCGTCGACCTCCACCGGGTCTGGGTAGAGGCCGCGCCTATTGCACTCCCGGCTGAAGGCGGCGATGGCTTTCGGGTGCGCCAGAAAGAGTTTGGTGCTGCGGCGCATGCTGAGCAGTTCGTCCATATCGTCCGGGGTAGGCGGGCCGGACTCGGTGTAGATGCGCTGCTTGAGGTCACAGTTGTTGAGCAGTCCGAAGTCCGGATTGTTGACGAGGTCGTATTCGCGGCGCTCGTACATGGCTTCGATGGTCAGGCGCAGTTGCTGCTCGATCTGGTCCATCGGATCGTTGAACAGATCGGCGACGCGGGTGTGCACCCGCAACACGCTCTGGCCGAGGCTGAGTTCGTATTCGCGTGGCTGCGAGTCGTAGTCGACGTAGGTGCCGTCGAGGACCGGCTCACCGTGGTGGCCGGAGGAGACCACGATCTCGGCCTCGCCGAATTTGTTCTGCGGCGCGGCAGGCACATTGGCCATCGCGGCCAGATGCTCCTGCAGTGCCGGGATATTGTCGCAGAGCTGCAGCAGCGCTGGTCGGGCCAGCACCAGAATGGTGGTGGGCGTGACGGTTTTGATGGTGACCGGCCAGATGGCGTCCGGGTCGACCAGCGTCTCGTCGCCGTAGAAGTCGCCGCCGGCGAGCATGCCGACCTTGGTGGCCTCGCCGTATTCGCCGGTGCCGATCTTGCTGAGTTTGCCGTGCACGATCAGCAGCACCTGATCCATCGGATTGCCGAATTCGGCGACCACGGTGCCGGGCGGGAGGTCGCGCTGTTCGAAGCGTGCGGCGACGGTGGCGAGCACCTCCTCGTCCTCGAAGCCCCGCAGCTGGGGGAGCTCCTGCAGTTCGAGCGGGATGACCCGAGCGTTCGGGCCGTTGATGATGTATTCGACCTCGCCATTGCCGACGGTGTGGGTGAGGCGCCGGTTGACTCGATACACACCGCCCTTCACCTGTGTCCACGGCAGATTGCGGGTCAGCCATCGGGAGCTGATGCCCTGCATCTGCGGTTCGGATTTGGTGGTGTGCGCCAGCTGGTGGGCGGCGGTGGTACTGAGGGTTTTCCGATGGCCGTTTTCAGTCTGAAGGGGCATTTCGATGGTCATGCTGCGGTCCTCACCTTCGAAGGGCCACCGCGTTCTGCGAGCGGTGGAGTCCACGGCGATACAGCAGGTCCGAACACGGACCTGCGGAGATTTAGACATGATGAGTGAAAAGATAAGCGCGACAGTGCGTTCCAGCGATACCGATGGTAGATCGCGCAATCGTGCGAGCGCAGCGAAATGCATAAACATGATGTCTGGCGTATTGCTATCGCCGTCGTGTCGGGCTTCGCGGCATCGCAGCAACGCCTCCGTAATCGTCCCGAGCGGGCGTTAGACCAGCGTGCTGACCGGCCGACCACTGTCGCGGATGGCCCCATTCGCATATTCACAGAAATAGCTGAACCGACCGGGCTGTCCTTTTGCTGGCTGCGTCGGCTTTGCGGCGCGCGGCGGTCTTCTCCGGCGTGACAGGGCCGAATGACGACATGGAACCGGTCACAGCCGCCGCGCAGTAGGGTGGCCGTATGGCAAGCTCATCTGAACGCGTCGGGGCGGATGACGCAGGTCACGAGCAGGGTAGGTCTGGGAGCAAAGCCGTGAAATTCAATACGAAGTCCGTTGTGGGGCCGCTGGCGCGCCTCGTGGCAACCGCACAGAACGGGCTCGAGGTGATCCGGTTCGGAGGACTGGTTCACGACATCGAATCGTCGCCGTACGAGATCGTCGAGCGCAAGCGCACCTACCGGCTGCGGCACTACTTCCCCGATGCCACTGCGGCATCCGCGGCGAGCGCCCCTTCGGACCGACCGGTCGCACTGCTGGTGCCCCCACTCATGGTCACCGCCGAGATCTGGGATGTGAACGGCTCCGACGGAGCGGTCGGCATTCTGAACGAGGGCGGAATCGACTGCTGGGTGGTCGATTTCGGCTCACCCACCACCGAGGAGGGCGGCTGGGACCGCGACCTCGCCGACCATGTGCTGGCCGTCAACAGCGCCATCGAGACCGTGAACGAATTGACCGGCCGCGGTGTGCATCTCATGGGCTACTCGCAGGGCGGCATGTTCGCCTATCAGACCGCGGCCTATCGCCTCGGCAAAGGCGTGGAGTCCATCGTCACCTTCGGCAGTCCCGTGGACGCGGTGGCGGGCATGCCCTTCGGTATTCCTTACGGACTCGCGCAAGGTGCGGCCGACTTCCTCGCCGATCATGTGCTCAACCGGCTGCCGATCACCGATTCCATGGTGCGCCTGGGCTTTCAGGCCCTGGACCCGGTCAAGACGGTCAAGGCCCGGCTGGACTTCCTGCGCCAGCTGCACGACCGGGAGGCCCTGCTGCCCCGGGAACGGCAGCGCCGCTTCCTGGAGGCCGACGGCTGGCTCGGTTATCCGGGCCCCGCGCTCACCGATCTGCTGACGCAGTTCATCAAGCACAATCGAATGATGCTGGGCGGTTTCGTCATTCGCGATCAGCCCATCTCGCTCGCCGATTTGAAATGCCCGATTCTGGCGGTGGTCGGCGAGGTCGACGATATCGGCCAGCCCGCCGCCGTCCGCGGTATCGTGCGCGCGGCGCCCAATGCCGACGTCTACGAATCCAGTGTGGTGGCAGGACATTTCGGTCTCGTCTCCGGCTCCACCGCCACCAAGCAGACCTGGCCGCAGGTGCGGGACTGGGTGAATTGGCTCAGCGGTCGCAGCGAACTGCCCGAGCAGATCCAGCCCATGAGCCACGAGGTGGCCCGCAAGGGTCCGGCCACCGGACTCACCCGTGCGGTGCACGTCGTCGGCAGTCTCGCCGAGGCCGGAGCCGAACTCGGCAAGGCCATCGAGGGCGTGGCCGGGCAGACACTGCGCGGCACCGTCGAGCTCTCCGGTGAGGCGGCGCGTGCGCTGCCGCGGCTCACCCGCCTGGGCATGATCCAGCCGCACACCCGAGTTTCGCTGGGCCGCTTGTTGTCCGAGCAGGCGCGCCGTGGTCCGTCGCGGGAAGCCTTCCTCTTCGAGGACCGGGTGCATACGCATGCCGCGGTCAATCAGCGCATCGACAATGTGGTGCGTGGCCTCGTCTCCGTCGGTGTGCGCCCGGCCACCCGGGTCGGTGTGGTCATGGAGACCCGGCCCAGCGCCCTCGTCGCCATTGCCGCGCTGTCTCGGCTCGGCGCGGTCGCGGTGCTGCTCGCCCCCGGCAGTGAACTGTCGAAGATCGTCGAATTGACCGGCGCCAAACTGATTGTCGCCGATCCGGAGAACCTGGGCGCCGCGGCGGCGACCGGCCGCCGGGTCCTGGTGCTGGGCGGCGGCGATGCCCGCGCCCTCGATATTCCGCAGGACTGCGTGGTCACCGATCTGGAACAGATCGATCCGGCGAAGGTGACGCTGCCCTCGTGGTATCAGCCGAATCCGGGCCTGGCGCGCGAGCTGGCCTTCATTCTGGTCACCGGCACCGGCGACCGCTTCGATATCAAGTACGTGACCAACCACCGCTGGGCGCTGTCCGCGTTCGGCACCGCGTCCGCCGCCGATTTGGGCCGCGAGGACACCATCTACTGCCTTGCGCCACTGCACCATTCGTCCGGTTTACTGGTGAGCCTGGGCGGCGCGGTGGCCGGCGGCAGTCGCATCGCACTGGCCCGCTCGCTGGATCCGGAGCAGTTCGCGGCCGAGGTGCACCGCTACGGCGTCACCGTGGTCACCTACACCTGGACCATGCTGCGCGATATTCTCGACGCCGACACCTTCCCCAACGGTCATCCGCATCCGATCCGCCTGTTCATCGGCTCCGGTATGCCCGCCGGGCTGTGGCGGCGGGCGCAGGACCGGTTCGCCCCGGCTCGGGTGCTCGAGTTCTACGCCTCCATTGAGGGTGATGTGGTGCTGGCCAATGTGTCCGGCGCGAAGATCGGCAGCAAGGGCCGTCCGGTCCCCGGCACCGCCAAGGTCGAACTCATCGCCTACGACCCGCTCGCCGACGAAATCATCGTCGAGGACTCGGGTTTCGCCCGCCGCTGCGCCGACAACGAGGTGGGCCTGCTCATCGGCACCGTCTCCGACACCGTCGACCTGTCGGCCGGCGGCCTGCGCGGCGTCTTCACCCCCGGCGACGCCTGGATGCCCACGGAGAACCTCTTCCGCCGCGACAGCGACGGCGACTACTGGTTGATGGACCGCAGCGACACGGTGATTCGCACACCGCGCGGCCCCGTCTACACCCAGCCGATCGTCGACGCCCTCAATGACATCACAGCCGTGGATCTGGAAGTCGCCTACGGCCTCCCCGCAGGCAACCGCACCCTGGCCGTCGCCGCCATCAGCATTCGCGAGGGCCATCGCCTGACCCCCAAGGATGTCACCGAGGCCCTCCTGCACCTGGCCCCCGACCAGCGCCCCGACCTCATCTACGTGGTAGACGACATCCCCCGCAGCTCCACCTACCGCCCCTCCACCCGCGCCGTCCAAGCCGCAGGCCGCCCCCACCCCGGCGACCGAACCTGGTGGTACAACCGCGAATCCGAAACCTACGAAATCCTCACCCAGGACCTCGCAGACCGCCTGTTCGCCTAGTTCGAACCGCTTCGTCGCATCACCGAAGCCGAGAGACCGCCCTTGCCGATAAGCCCGGCAGGGGCGGTCTTTGCTCCCGGCTTTCGGGCATAGCCGCCGGTACGATCGGTGAGATGAATCCCCTTGCAGCGCGCGTGATGTCCACTGTTGCCGGTCAGCTCGGTAATCCGCACGGATTGCTCGGGAAAGGGACCGCCGTGATGCTCAATCGCGTCAATCGGTTTCTGATCGATGAAGCGGTACAGGCGGCGGCTGCCAGGGTAGGCGAGACCGTTGCTGACATCGGGTTCGGCGGAGGTGTGGGAATCTCGCTGCTGCTCGAGCAGGTGGGGCCGACGGGGAACGTGGTCGGGATCGAGATTTCCCCGGATATGCTGACGCGAGCCAGGTCAGGCTTCTCGACTCAGATCGCGGCAGGACGACTGCGGGTGGAAGAAGGCTCCCTGACCGCGCTCCCGCTGGACGACGCAAGCCTGGACGCCGCAATCACAGTCAACACCATCTACTTCGTCCCCGAACTGGACCAGATCTGCGCGGAATTCGCCCGAGTACTGCGCCCCCAGGGCAAGGTCGTAATAGGCATCGGCGACCCAGCAGGAATGGCCCGAATGCCCTTCACCCAGTACGGATTCCGCATCCGCCCAGTCGCAGACGTAATCGCCGCACTAGAGGCAGCCGGCCTAGTCGTAGAAGACCGACTCATCGACCACAAACCAATCCCCGGCCACCTCCTGATCGCCCGCCCCAAGAACTGACCACCCCGACCCCTATTCGCGCTCTTCATCTTTGGTCTTTGAGTCTTCGTCTTTTCGTGTCTTGTTCTCGAGAACGGAACCACATCCTCTCTGTAAATCGGGTACCTCTCCCGACGTGCCAGTGACGGCCATCTCGAGCTCTGCTCGCACCGGGGGCGCAAAACCGCTCGGGATGCAAGAAACCCAGGTGCACCGACCGTTTCGGCATAGAAACCGTCGGCTACCGGGGACGGCACAGCGGGTCTCTGCGCGGCGCAACGGTTATCAGGTCTGTGCGGCGCGGACACGGGCTGTGCGGTCAAGGAGAAGGGCTGTGTGGTGCCCGCTTCGGGGGGATTCGAGGCCGCGAGAAGTCGGTGCACTGGGTTTCTTGCGTCGAAAGAGGGTGTTGGGTTTGCGGGTGCGAGCAGGGCTCGAGATGGCCGTGCTGGTGACGTCGGGAGGGGTACCCCATTTACCTTCCGCAGTACCGAAGTAGCTGCGGTACCGGCCGGAAGACCGGCTGTGGTCCCGTTTCAGAGCATCACAACGCAAAAAGACAAAACAAACAAGACGAAAGACGCCCGGACATAAAGAACGAAAAGATCAAGAACCCGAAAGGCCAAGCCGGGCAACGGCTTGTAGCACCGACGGGACGAAACCTGTCGGTGGCACCCGGGGACGGGGAATCCTCTTGTCGCAGCCGGAGATTACGGTCCGGCGGGCCGAACCAATTCCGTCGGGGCGAACCGGTCCCGCAGGGGTGCGGTGAGAGGGAAGAACCAAGTCGGGCAACGGCCTGTGCCGCCGACGGGGTGAACTTGTCGGTGGCACCCGGGGTGGGGAATCCTCTTGTCGTGGTGGGGGTATTGCGGTCCGGCGGGGCGAACCAGTCCTGCAGGGGTGCGGTGAGAGGGAAGAACCGAGCCGGGCA